>NZ_JADYVJ010000070.1:0-491 GCF_020193715.1 Bradyrhizobium sp. IC4060
GCGTTATGCGCCTGAAATGGAAAAACGGCTGCGCTGGTACTGGCGTAACCCTTCCGATCTTTGCCCGTGGCACATGGATGAAACCTACGTGAAGGTCAATGGCCGCTGGGCGTATCTGTACCGGGCCGTCGACAGCCGGGGCCGCACTGTCGATTTTTATCTCTCCTCCCGTCGTAACAGCAAAGCTGCATACCGGTTTCTGGGTAAAATCCTCAACAACGTGAAGAAGTGGCAGATCCCACGATTCATCAACACGGATAAAGCGCCCGCCTATGGTCGCGCGCTTGCTCTGCTCAAACGCGAAGGCCGGTGCCCGTCTGACGTTGAACACCGACAGATTAAGTACCGGAACAACGTGATTGAATGCGATCATGGCAAACTGAAACGGATAATCAACGCCACGCTGGGATTTAAATCCATGAAGACGGCTTACGCCACCATCAAAGGTATTGAGGTGATGCGTGCACTACGCAAAGGCCAGGCCTCAGCAT
>NZ_JADYVJ010000071.1:0-479 GCF_020193715.1 Bradyrhizobium sp. IC4060
GTTAAGTCTGTTGGATATTTCGGTATCTCCACTAATTTTATAACGTCTTCCTCTGTTGTTGGAGTACCAAACGGTTTCAAGATACCTGTTGCGACCGGATCATATTTATCACTATCTAATTGTTGTTCCGTTACGACTGGAACTTTGACACGATCCTTTGTTCCGTCTGGGTATGTCACTGTTACATCTATATCCTTGTAACCTTCTGTTGTTCCATCTGGTAATTGACTTTCATCATCCACTGTTACTGTCAGTTGTTGCCCTTCCAATGGATAGTTCGGTACTTGAATTGAATCTGTTACATCAGTTGGCGTTACTGGGATTCCAAATGGTTTCGATACCCCAGTCGTTATTGGGTTATATTTGTCTTTATCCAGATGCTTGTTTGTCCAAACTGGAACTGAAATGTGATCTGTGGAACCATCTGGATACGTTACTGTCACATCAACGTCTACTTTACCTGGCGTTTGCCCATCCGG
>NZ_JADYVJ010000072.1:0-476 GCF_020193715.1 Bradyrhizobium sp. IC4060
GGGGGTGGCAAGACTGCAATCGAGTTTCGCAATGCGCACTGTCATAAAGCGGTCAATTTCTCCGGCGGCGCTTCATGGCTAGCCTCTCCGTTGCGAAGCGGAGTTCGGAATAAGGGCAAGAGATAGCACGGAAACGCGCGTCAGCACGCTTGAAGGATGCGAACGTCGAAGACTTATCCAGGAGGTGTGCCAGGGTCTGCTTAAGGGAGAAGCAGATAGGATACAGAACTGATTTCGGGTACGGCGCGTAGAGATCGTATTCGAGGAGAGATGCCCCGCGCCAGAAACAACAAGACGTGTGGGCAGCGGCGAAGGAGGAAAAAGTCGCGATGACGAGGAGCATCACATACAGCGCCCTTCCCGGGATCCCTCTGGTGGGGCCTGGCGACGATCTGGTTGGTGTCATCGCGGATGGCGCGAAGACCGGAGAGATCGCCGTGGCATCTGGCGATATTTTTGTCGTCGCACAAAAGATC
>NZ_JADYVJ010000073.1:0-476 GCF_020193715.1 Bradyrhizobium sp. IC4060
CGCTGGTAGACGTCGATGTAATTGAAGCCGACCGCCGTCTGGCGCACCTGCACCTCGCCGGCCGCGGGCGGCGGAAGCTCCACGGTTTCCAGTTGGAGCACCTCTGGCCCGCCAAAGGAATGAATGCGAACAGCACGCGCGGTCGTCATGGTGCAGCCTCTATGGTACGATATTATCGTACCTTGCGCCCAAGGCTGCGATCCCGCAAGACGGCAGAGATGGATTGAGGACGGGAATTTGGACGAGGCCCTCTGGCATCCCGACGCCGAAGATTTTGAGCTGAACCGCGTGCTGGCGGCCCTGGCCGATCCGCACCGGCGGCGCGTGGTGTTGCAGCTCGCCCGCGCCGATGGGCCGTGCCTGTGCGCCACCTTCAGCCTGCCGGTGGCCAAGGCCACGCGCACCCATCATTTCCGCGTGCTGCGGGGAGCCGGCCTCATCCGGCAGGTGGACCTCGGCAACGGCCGCTCGAACAC
>NZ_JADYVJ010000074.1:0-475 GCF_020193715.1 Bradyrhizobium sp. IC4060
CGTCCTCGACGCGGAAGCGCTCGCCGACGGTGGCCAGGTATTCCTCGTGGTCGCGGTCGAAGAACGCCGCGCGGTACGCGGCGAAGGCGTCGTCGGCGCCATCCACCTTCGGATACCAGTGGTAGCCGGCGAACAGCTCGTCGGCGCCCTGGCCGCTCTGCACCACCTTGCAGTGCTTCGAGACTTCCCGCGCGAGCAGGTAGAAGGCGATGCAGTCGTGGCTGACCATCGGCTCGCTCATGGCGCGGAAGGCCGCCGGCAACTGCTCGATCACTTCGTGCTCGCCGATGCGCAGGCGATGGTGGCGGGTGTGATAGCGCTCGGCGATCAGGTCGGAATACTGGAACTCGTCGCCGCGCTCGCCGCCGGCATCCTCGAAGCCGATGGAGAAGGTCAGCAGGTTGTCCACCCCGGCTTCGTGCAGCAGGCCCACCAGCAGGCTCGAATCGACCCCGCCGGAGAGCAGCACGCCGAC
>NZ_JADYVJ010000075.1:0-474 GCF_020193715.1 Bradyrhizobium sp. IC4060
GGACAAGTTCGACTTCGCCGGCGGCAGCTACAAGTGGACCGACAACCTCAGCACCAGCTACCACTACGGCAAGCTCGACAACTTCTACAAGCAGCATTACCTCGGCCTGGTGCACACCCTGCCGATCGCCGACAAGCAGTCGCTGAAATCCGACATCCGCTGGGCGCGCTCCACCGACGACGGCTCCAGCAACGTCGACAACAAGGCGCTCAACGCCATGTTCACCTACAGCCTCGGCTACCACGCCTTCGGCGTCGGCTACCAGAAGATGAGCGGCGACACCGGCTTCGCCTACATCAACGGCGCCGACCCCTACCTGGTGAACTTCATCCAGATCGGCGACTTCGCCAACAAGGACGAGAAATCCTGGCAGGCGCGCTACGACTACAACTTCGCCGGCGTCGGCATTCCCGGCCTGACCTTCATGACCCGCTACGTCAAGGGCGACAACATCGACCTGCTGACCACCTCGGG
>NZ_JADYVJ010000007.1:0-337840 GCF_020193715.1 Bradyrhizobium sp. IC4060
CCCGAGGACGGTAAGGAAGAAAACCCCGTCAACCTCGACCCCCGCATGGCCAAGCTCGCCGGCGGCGTCCACCGCCTCGACGGACAGCTCATGGTCGTCCTCGACGTCGACCGCGTCCTCGAGCTCGCGCCCGAGATGATGGCGGCCTGATACGGCGGCATTGCCGCCGAGGGACTTGCGATTGGAAGTGCCCCGCAAAGGGGAAAGGAAGCAGAGGTTCACATGCGAACTTGTCTCGTCGTTGATGATTCCAGCGTCATCCGAAAGGTTGCGCGCCGGATCCTGGAGGGGCTCGACTTCCAAATCCTCGAAGCCGAGGACGGTGAGAAGGCGCTGGAGGCCTGCAAGCGCGGCCTGCCGGACGCGGTGCTGCTCGACTGGAACATGCCGGTCATGGATGGCTACGAGTTCCTCGGCCATCTCAGGCGCATGCCCGGCGGCGACCAGCCCAAGGTGGTGTTCTGCACCACCGAGAACGACGTCGCGCATATCGCGCGCGCTCTGCACGCCGGCGCCAACGAATACATCATGAAGCCGTTCGACAAGGACATCGTGACGGCGAAATTTCAGGAAGTCGGCCTGATCTGAGCGATCTCCCGGAGGCTGAACGGATCCTTCGGCGCTTGTTTTCAACTGAACCGTTTCAGTCTGAGTTGGTGTGTAATGAGTGTTGCGTTCGCAGGTAATTCGACCACGAGCACGTCGCGCGAAACCGGGCCGCTGCGGGTGATGATCGTCGACGACTCGGTCGTCATCCGCGGTCTGATCTCGCGCTGGATTGGTGCCGAGCACGACATGGAGGTCGCGGCCTCGCTGCGCACCGGGCTCGAGGCGGTCAACCAGCTCGACCGCATCAATCCCGATGTTGCCGTGCTCGACATCGAAATGCCCGAGCTCGATGGCCTCTCGGCGCTGCCGCAACTGCTCGCCAAGAAGCGCGATCTCGTCATCATCATGGCTTCCACCCTGACCCGCCGCAACGCGGAGATCAGCTTCAAGGCGTTGTCGCTCGGCGCAGCCGACTACATTCCCAAGCCGGAATCGACGCGTGAGGCGTCGGCCGCGGACATTTTCCATCACGACCTGATCCAGAAGATCCGCCATCTCGGCGCGCGGCTGCGTCGCAAGTCTGCGGTTGCGAGTCCGCCGCTGGCGCCGGCGAGCCCGGCTCCCGTCGCGCGCAGTCCTGTCGCGCGGCCTGCCGCGCCTGCGCCCGCTCCGGCCCCCTCGTCAGGCTCGGTGTCAACGCGTCCGTTCTCGACCCAGGCGCCCAAGGTGCTGTTGATCGGCTCCTCGACCGGCGGTCCTCAGGCGCTGATGTCGCTCGTCACCGAGCTCAGCGCCGTGATCGATCGCTTCCCGGTGCTGATCACCCAGCACATGCCGCCGACCTTCACCACCATCCTGGCCGAGCATCTGGCGCGCTCGAGCCGCCGGCCGGCGGCCGAGGCGGTCGACGGCGAGCCGGTCAAGCCGGGACGGATCTACCTCGCACCGGGCGGCAAGCACATGCGCGTCACGCGCAGCGGCGCCGATCCTGTGATCGCGCTCGACGACGGCCCCGCCGTCAATTTCTGCAAGCCTGCGGTCGATCCGCTCTTCACCTCCGCCATCGACGTCTGGCACGGCAACATCCTCTCGGTGATCCTGACCGGCATGGGCTCGGACGGCATGCGCGGCGGCAAGGACATCGTCGCGGCCGGCGGCAGCGTGATTGCGCAGGACGAAGCCTCCAGCGTGGTCTGGGGCATGCCCGGCGCGGCGGCCAATGCCGGCATCTGCGCGGCGATCCTGCCGCTCAACCAGATCGGCGCCAAGGTCAACCGCCTGTTCGCTGGAGACCGCTCGTGACGCCCGCAGATTACGACTATCTGCGCAAGTTCCTGAAAGAGCGCTCCGGTCTCGATCTCTCCGCCGACAAGCAATATCTGGTCGAGAGCCGGCTGCTGCCGCTCGCCCGCAAGGCAAGCGTTCCCGGCATCCCCGACCTCGTCCTGAAGATCAGGAACGGCGACGGCCGGCTTGCGACCGACGTGGTCGAAGCGATGACCACCAACGAGACGTTCTTCTACCGCGACAAGATTCCGTTCGATCACCTGCGCGGCACCATCCTGCCGGGCCTGATCCAGGCGCGCGCGGCGCGCAAGTCGCTTCGCATCTGGTCGGCGGCCGCCTCGACCGGGCAGGAGCCCTATTCGATCGCGATGTGCGTGAAGGAGATGGGCGCGGCGCTCGCGGGGTGGCGCATCGAGATCGTCGCCACCGATCTGTCGCAGGAGGTGCTGGAGAAATCCAAGGCGGGCCTCTACAGCCAGTTCGAGGTGCAGCGCGGCCTGCCGATCCAGCATCTGGTGAAATACTTCACGCAAACCGGCGAGCTCTGGCAGCTCAACGCCGACATTCGCGCCATGGTGCAGTTCCGCCAGCTCAATCTGCTGCAGGACTTCTCCCATCTCGGCACGTTCGACGTGATCTTCTGCCGCAACGTGCTGATCTATTTCGACCAGGACACCAAGGCGGTGATTTTCGAGCGCATGGCGAAGGCAATGGAAGCCGACGGCACGCTGCTGCTGGGCGCTGCCGAATCCGTCGTCGGCATCACCGATGCATTCCGCCCGATCGCCGATCGCCGCGGCCTCTATCAGCTCAACCCCGCGCGCTCCGGCCGTCCGATGGGCGGATTGATGCCGCAGCCGCTGAAGGTCGCCGCGGCGAGATGAAGTTCTCTTTGTCATTCCGGGGCCGCGCATAAGCGCGGAGCCCGGAATCCATAACCACAGGCCATCGAAATAGGCAGGCGGTTAGACCAGGGCCATTTCATCCGACTGTGGTTATGGATTCCGGGCTCGCGACTTTGTCGCGCCCCGGAATGAGAAAATCACAAAATCGCATGCGGCAAGAACCGCGAGCGGTTGCCCGTGATCGGGCTCTCGTCCTCGCGGATCGATATCCCGCAGGGCTCGTGGTTCACCAGCCAGCTTCCGATCACCGGATAGCAGCCCGAAAAGTTCGGCAGCGGTGCCAGCGCCTGACGTACGAAACCTTCGGCGCCGTACGGCCCCGTCTGCTCGTCGAGCGGCATGCCGCCGGAGACCAGCGTGACATTGGCGCCTTCGCGCGACAGCAGCGGCTTGCGCACATAGGACGTGCCGAGCTCGGCGGCGCGCGGATCGTCCTCGAAGAAGGCCGGCAGCAGATTGGGATGGTTCGGAAACATCTCCCAGAGCAGCGGCAAGATGCCCTTGTTGGAGAGCACCGCCTTCCACGGCGGCTCGATCCAGCGCGTTGGCGCATCCTTCAGCTTTGCGCCGAAGGCGTCCTGGAACATCCATTCCCAGGGATAGAGCTTGAAGGCGAGCGCGATGTCGTTCTCGCCGAGATCGACGAAGCCGCCGGCCTCGTCGCGCCAGCCGACCTGCTCGATGTCGAGCAGCGTCGTCGAGAGTCCGGCCTGGCGCGCGGTGTCTTCGAGATAAGCGAGCGTGCCGGCGTCCTCTTCGTTGCCGGTGATCCCTGTGAGATGGACGTGACGGCTCCCAGCGATCTCCTTCCATGCCGCGATCAGCCGCTCGTGGATGGAGTTGAATTGGTCGGCACGCGAGGGGATGACGCGGCGTTCGATCGCCTGTTCGAGCCAGGTCCATTGGAACACCGCGGCCTCGAAGATCGAGGTCGGCGTGTCCGCGTTGTATTCGAGCAGCTTTGCCGGCGACTTGCCGTCGAACCTCAGATCGAGCCGGCCGTAGAGGCTGCGGTCGTCGCGCTTCCAGCTCTCGACGATCAGGCCCCAGAACGCTTCCGGAATCTTCAGCCGTCGCAAGGAACGCTCGTCGCCGATGACGCGGCCGGCGAGTTCCAGGCACATCGCGTCGATCTCGCCGGTCGGCGCCTCGATGCCTCGCTCGATCTCCTCCAGCGTAAAGCCATAATAGGCGCGCTCGTCCCAATAGCGCTCGCCGTCGATGGTGTGGAAGACGAAGCCGCATCGTGCGGCGGTCTCCCGCCAGTCGTCGCGCTCGAGGCAGGTGATGCGCTGCATGGATCAGCCGCCGCCCGAGAAGCCGTGGCCGAACGAGCCGAAGCCGCCGCGGCTCACGCTGCTATGGCTGACATTGGACGACGTTCCCGACGAGGAATGGCTGGAGGAATCGCCGCTGAACAAGCTCGATCGCGACGACCAGCGCGAACTGCTGCCGCCCGACGAACTGCTGCTGCTCGTGCAGGTCGTGGTCGTCTGCCCCGGCACGGCGCCGGGCGTGGGCTCGCAGTTCTGCCGCGGCATCAAGGTATAGGCCGTGGTGCCGACGGCGATCGTGCCCATCACCAGCAGCGCGACGTGGCCGGAGCGCTTCACCGGCGGTCGCGGCGGCTCGGCGACTGGCCGGCGCTTGCCGAACTCCTTCTTCGCGGGTTTGTCGGCCATGTCAGTAGATCATGCTGGCGGCGTTCAGCAGGCCCGCGGCGAGCGAGGACAGGCCGAGCCAGATCGCCGGGGCAAGCTCGCCGTCATCGATGCGCCTCGACAAGTCCGGCACCGGAACCTTGACGAGATAGAATACGATGACCTGCACGATCAGCGCGATCGTCGCCCAGATCAGGCAGTCCAGCACGTTGGCCGAATGCGCGATGGCGCTGACCAGCGGCGCCACGAAGCCGAGCAGGCTGAGCCCAAGCGCGATCGCCGCGGCCGGCTGGTTGTCGCGAATGAGCTGGAATTCGTTATGCGCCGTGATGCGGGTGTAGACGAACAGATAGGCCACGATCACGATCAGCCCGGTGCAGAAATAGACCAGGAAGGCGGGCAGGCCGGCGAGTGATTGCAGGATCATCGTTCCCCCATCGTGCAGCGACCATTCGTCGGCAGGGGAAGGCTAGGGGTTCAAACGTTAAGCTTCCAATGAAGCGTCCCCCCAAAAACGAAAACCCCGCCATTTGCGGCGGGGTCCAGGCTGGGAGGAGCGAGCCTGACTGGGCTCGCGACGTAACCCAGGGATCAGGCGGGGATGCGCTCGTCGGCCTCGTGCGGCTCGCGCAGCACGTAGCCGCGGCCCCAGACGGTCTCGATGAAGTTGCGGCCCTCGGAGGCGTTGGCGAGCTTCTTGCGGAGCTTGCAAATGAAGACGTCGATGATCTTCAGTTCGGGCTCGTCCATGCCGCCATAGAGGTGGTTGAGGAACATTTCCTTGGTGAGGGTCGTGCCTTTGCGGAGCGAGAGCAGCTCCAGCATCTGATATTCCTTGCCGGTCAGATGCACGCGCTGACCGCCGACTTCCACCGTCTTGGTGTCGAGGTTGACGACGAGGTCGCCGGTCTGGATGACCGACTGGGCATGGCCCTTGGAGCGGCGCACGATGGCGTGGATGCGGGCCACCAGCTCGTCCTTGTGGAAGGGCTTGGTCATGTAGTCGTCGGCGCCGACGCCGAGACCCTTGACCTTGTCCTCGATGCCGGCGAGGCCGGAGAGGATCAGAATCGGTGTCTTGATCTTGGAGACCCGGAGCTGCTTGAGCACATCGTAGCCGGACATGTCGGGCAGGTTGAGGTCGAGGAGAATAATGTCGTAATCGTATAGTTTACCGAGATCGACGCCTTCTTCCCCCAAATCGGTCGTGTAGACGTTGAAGCTCTCCGACTTCAGCATCAGCTCGATCGACTGCGCGACGGCGCTGTCATCTTCAATCAGCAAAACGCGCATGCCAGTTCCCCATAGTCGCCGCTCCTGGGCGTCAGGTCGGCCGCATTCGCGGCACTCAACAAAACGCCTTTGAACAACTGATTCGGATCCTGACAACAGATGGTTAACAAAGTCTGATTCTGGAACGCAAGTCCCCCCGGTGCAATTTTTGTCGAATCGCCCTAAGGTCTTGCGTACGAAGCAGCTTTCGTTACCCGATTCCGTTCAAGCTCCACTTTAAGAGACGGGCCTAACCGACTCCCGCGACTCAGCCTTCTTCTGAAGGGGAGGCACGCTCAGTCTCAAAGACAGTGACGCAATGATTAATGATGCGGGTAAACACGAAGTTAAGCGCCGTTCAGAAATATGGCGAAACTTAAGGTTTTCACCGTGATGTCCCGGGATCACCGAAGGCGACCATCTCATGAGGACCCTCATATGAAGGTGCGCTGCTGATGAAGGCCCCCCGATGAAGGCGCTGGCCGAACAGATCGGCGACATCGACGGCATCAACATCTATGGCCGCGTGGTCGGCGTTCGCGGTCTGATGGTCGAGGTGGCCGGCCCTATCCACGCGATGTCGGTCGGCGCGCGGCTGGTGATCGAGACCGGCGCCAACCGCACCATTCCGTGCGAGGTGATCGGCTTCTCCGGCAACAATGCCGTGGTGATGCCGTTCGCCGGCCTCGAGGGCGTGCGCCGCGGCTGCAAGGCGGTCATCGCCAATGCCGCCAACCAGGTGAGGCCGTCCGCGGCCTGGCTGGGACGCGTCGTCAATGCGCTGGGCGAGCCGATCGACGGCAAGGGGCCGCTGCCGCAGGGCTCTTCGCCGATGCCGTTCCGCAATACGCCGCCGCCCGCCCATTCGCGCAAGCGCGTCGGCAGCCCGCTCGACCTCGGCGTGCGCGCCATGAACACCTTCCTCACCTGCTGCCGCGGTCAGCGCATGGGCATCTTCGCAGGCTCCGGCGTCGGCAAGTCGGTGCTGCTGTCGATGCTGGCGCGCAACGTCGATGCCGATGTCAGTGTCATCGGGCTGATCGGCGAACGCGGCCGCGAGGTGCAGGAATTCCTGCAGGACGATCTCGGCGAGGAGGGCCTTGCGCGCTCAGTCGTGGTGGTCGCGACCTCCGACGAGCCGGCCCTGATGCGCCGCCAGGCGGCCTACCTCACGCTCGCGGTCGCCGAATATTTTCGCGACGAGGACAAGGACGTGCTCTGCCTGATGGACTCGGTGACGCGCTTTGCGATGGCCCAGCGCGAGATCGGCCTGTCTGCCGGCGAGCCGCCGACGGCCAAGGGTTACACGCCGACCGTCTTCACCGAGTTGCCGAAGCTGCTGGAGCGTGCCGGGCCGGGATTGGGCGAGGGCGCCATCACCGCGATCTTCACGGTGCTGGTCGACGGCGACGACCATAACGAGCCGATCGCCGATGCCGTCCGCGGCATCCTCGACGGCCACATCGTGATGCAGCGCTCGATCGCCGAGCGCGGCCGCTATCCCGCGATCAACATTCTCAAATCCGTCTCGCGCACGATGCCGAAATCGGCCGATCCGCAGTTCTGGCCGGTGATCCAGCGGGCGCGCCAGGTGATGGCGACCTATGCCGACATGGAGGAATTGATCCGTCTCGGCGCCTACCGCGCCGGCTCCAGTCCCGAGGTCGACGAGGCCATCCGCCTCAACGAGCCGCTGGAAGCCTTCCTGCGCCAGCGCAAGGACGAAAAGGCATCGCTCGCGGAGGGCTATCGCCAATTGGCGCAAATCCTCGGCAATTTGGAAACGGAACGCTAACTTTGTCCGGTCATCATCCGATCCCACAGAGTAGCAGAGCCGGTCTGGGCCCCCTTCGGGCCCGTGGGGTGACCGGTATCGTCCCACGTGCAGCGGGGGGACTTCTGGGGAGTACGAGTCGATGAAGTCACGAGATACCCTCATCCGCCTGAAGAAGTTTCAGGTCGACGAGAAGCGCCGCCGGGTCACCCAGATCGAGACCATGATCGCCGACTTCCAGCGCATGTCGGTCGATCTCGAACGCGAGATCCAGACCGAGCAGGAGCGCGCCGGGATCAACGATCCCTCGCACTTCGCCTACCCGACCTACGCCAAAGCCGCGATCCAGCGCCGCGAGAACCTGACCCGCTCGGCCGACGAGCTCAAGGGCCAGCTCGAGGAAGCCAAGGCCGCACTGGCCGAGGCCTTCGAGGAACTGAAAAAGGTCGAGCTGCTCGACGAGCGCGACCAGGCCCGCGAGCGTGCCGAGGAGAACGCCCGCGAGCAGGCTGACCTCGACAGCATCGGCCTGATGCGTGCCCGTATCGGCGCCGTCGCCTGAGCCGCTAGCACCAGATCATCTAGGAATTCCAGAACCCGGACCCGCAAGGTCCGGGTTTTCGCATGTGCTGTCCACAGTGTGGCGCCGCGCCCCTTGGTGGTCGGCTTGGCTGCGCGCTATGGTGGTGCGGTGCCGGGGTCTGCGCCGAACGCGACGGCCGCGTGTTGGGGGGCTGAATGCTGACGCCAGCGGAGCTGGTCGGGTTGATTGAGGCGGTGGCGAAGGGCGATCAGGCCGCGTTCGAGCGCCTCTACGCCGCCACGCGCGCGAAACTCTATGGCGTCGTGCTCCGTATCTTGCGCAGGCAGGATCTCGCGGAGGAGGTCATTCAGGAGACTTACGTCAAGATCTGGAACAGCGCCGGCCAGTTCAATCCGGCCCTGTCCTCGCCGATCACGTGGATGGCCTCGATCGCCCGCAACCGCGCCATCGACATCGTCCGCAAGAAGTCGGAAGCCTCCATCGAGGAAGAGCCTCAGGCGATGGAAGTCGCGGCCGAAAGTCCCGATCCGCTGGCCCGCCGCGAGATGACCGAGGAGCTGAAGCGGCTCCTGGAATGCATCGGCCGGCTCGAGCCGGGCCGTCAGAGGCTCGTGCTGCTCGCCTATTACAACGGGTGGAGCCGCGAGCAATTGGCGGAGAAGTTTTCAGCGCCGGTCAACACGGTGAAGACGTGGCTGCGGCGCAGCATGCTGGATATCCGGGAGTGCCTCGGACTGTGATCGCTTGGATGATGAGGGTGGTTCTGGACTGCAATTGATGGCCTACACGGAGGACCATATCGCGCTCGCCGCGGAATATGCGCTCGGGACGCTCGGCGCCGACGAGCGCGCGCAGGTCGAGACCATGATGGCGGTGGACCCGGCGTTCGCCGAGATCGTGCAGGCGTGGGCCTATCGGCTCGGCGTGCTCAACCAGATGGTCGGCTCGGTCGAGCCGCGTCCGATCGTGTGGGAGAACATCAGGGCGGAGATCGCGCGCACGATCGCCGCGCAGGAGCCGCCTGCGCCTGCCGAAGCTTCGCCGCCACCACAGCCGCCTGTGCCCGAGACGCCCTCACTGGCAGCTGCGGAATCTCCGCCCGAGAGCTCGCAGTCGGCTGAGGTGCAGCAGCCCGAAGCCGCCGCGCCTGAGGCGCCGCGTCCCGAGTTTGATGCTGTTCCGGACATCGCGCCGCAATTCATCCCGCAAGTCCATGCGCCGGATGCCAACCTCGTCCGTGCGGCCCAAGCGCCGGTGGTCGACGACAGCAATGTGATTCGTCTCGAGAGACGGGTGAAGCGCTGGCGCACCATCGCTTCCGCCATGGGCGCGCTCGCGGCCGCGCTGCTCGTAACGCTGTCGCTGCAGATCTTGCTGCCCGACGCGCTGCCGGGCGCTTTGCGTCCCCCGCCGCGCATCCAGACGGTCGAGGTGAAGACGCCGGCCGCGCCGCTCGCCGCCTCCGCGCAATATGTTGCGCTGCTGCAGGGCCAGGGCGGTGGCCCCGCCTTCATCCTCACCATCGACGGCGCGACGCGGAATTTCACGGTGCGGAAGGTCGGCGCGACGCCGGAGCCCGGCAAGAGCTTCGAGCTCTGGCTGATCTCGGACAAGCTGCCGCGCCCGCGCTCGCTCGGCGTGATCGGCGCCGGCGATTTCACCGCGCGTCCACTGCTCGCCTCCTACGATGCCGAGGTCGTCAATAGCGCGACCTTCGCCGTCACCATCGAGCAGGCGGGCGGCTCGCCGAACGGCCAGCCGACCTCCGCCCCGGTGTTTTCCGGCAAGCTGATCGAGACCGTGCCGCCGGCCCAACCGCAGGCGCCCGCGCAAAAATAGGTGCCACGGCGACTGTCGCCACGGTCCATCCCGCTGTCGCAGCCCGACAAGTGCTCCCGAATCCGCCCTCGATTTGAACCTCGCCTCGGTCCACGGCGTCAAATTCCCGGAATTTGAACGCGATTGATGCCGGAAAGGGCGAGAAAATCAGATGGATGCAGCGAGAACGCCGGGCATCTTCCTTCACCAATATGCAGGCCTGCCGCACGGTCCGGCCTTCGAGCATTGGCGCGAGCGGGCCGTCGGTCGCTGCGGCCTCGATATCGGGCCGAGCCATGGCGACAGCATCGATTGCCGGCTGCAGATCAGCGTCGTCGACAACATCACGCTCGCCATTCCGGAAGGCGCCTCGGCGCAATATTCCCGCACGCAGAGCCACCTTGCCGACGGCAGCGACGATCTCGTCCTGATCGCGGCCCACGCAGGGCTCGTCCGCGTCGGGCAAAACGGCCACACCGTCGAGCTCACGCCCGCCCAGATGGTGCTCGTCGACATGAGCGTGACCGGGACCGTCGGCCACACCGAGGCAGACCGCTTCACCAGCATTCGCATGCCGCGCCGTGCGCTGCTCGACATCAATCCACGCGCCGAGGACAAGCTCTCGCAGGTGCTCGTCGACGGCGCAGTCGCCGAGACCATCTTCCGCTACCACGCGCTCGCCGCCAATCACGCGCCGCATCTCGATGCGGTCGGCCAGCGCCTGACCGCGCAGCACATGGTCGATCTCGTCGGTCTCCTGCTCGGCACCGATGCCGAGCACGCAAGCCGCGCCCGCGGCCGCGGGCAGGCGGCGGCGCGCCTCGATCTCATGCGCGCCGACGTGATGGCCGCACTCGGCCGCAACGATCTCTGCCTCGCCGAAGTTGCGACGCGCTCGGGCTTGAGCCCGCGCCAGGCCCAGCGCCTGTTCGAGCAGGCCGGCACGACCTTCACCGAATTCGTGCTGGAGCAGCGCCTGCTCCACGCGCGCAAGCTGCTCGGCGATCCCCGCGCCAGGATGCGCAAGATCAGCGACATCGCGCATTCCTCCGGCTTCTCCGATCTGTCCTACTTCAACCGCGCCTTCCGCAAGCGCTTCGGCACGACGCCGTCGGAGCTGCGCGAGGCGTAAATCGCGATTTTGTGCAGCGGCGCGGACGCCGCCGCATTTGGTCGCCGCCTGCTGTTGAGCTAGTCTGTTTCTGCGGGCTGACCGCGGGTGTCTGGAGAGCGCAGTAGGCGGAGATGGCGCGTATCGTCGTGCTCGGCGCCGGGTTTGCGGGGTTGTGGGCGGCCATCGGCGCCGCGCGCAAGCGCGAGGAGATCGGTGCGAGCGATCGCGACATCGAGATCCGTCTCGTCGACCGCAATCCCTATCACAATATCCGCGTGCGCAATTACGAGGCCGATCTCGCCGAGGTCGCGCTTCCGCTTCCGCAATTGCTCGATCCGATCGGCGTCAGCCACGGCCTTGGCGAGGTCGAGGCGATCGATCCGGCCCGGCGCGAAATCTCGCTCGTCACCAGCGCCGGCAAGGAGACGCTGCACTATGACCGCCTCGTGCTGGCGCTCGGCAGCGCGGTGATGCGTCCCGACATTCCCGGCCTTGCCGCGCACGCCTTCGACGTCGACACCTATGCCGCGGCGCTCCGCCTTGAAGATCATCTGGTTTCGCTCGGACGCAGCGCGCCGTCTCCGGGCCATTCAACGGCGGTCGTGGTCGGCGCCGGCTTCACCGGCATCGAAGTCGCAGCTGAGATGCCGGACCAGTTGGCGCGCGCAGGGATCACCGGCCGCCGCCGCATCGTCCTCGTCGATCCCAATCCGAGCGTCGGCGCCAGCATCGGCGCGAACGCGCGCCCGGTGATCGAGACGGCCCTGGCTTCGCTCGACATCGAGACGCGGCTCGGCGTGCGTGTCGCCGCGATCGAGGCCGCGGGCATGCGCCTGAGCTCGGGCGAATTCATTCTGGCACGGACGGTGATCTGGTGCGCGGGCATGCGGGCAAGCCCTTTGGCCGCGAGCTTTCCGGGCGGGCGCGATTCCCTCGGGCGTCTCCTCGTCGATCCCTTCATGCGCGTGGCCGATGTCGACGGCGTGTTCGCGGCCGGCGACGTCGCCTCGAGCGTGATCGACGGGCTGCATCCGACGGTGATGTCCTGCCAGTTCGCCCGTCCCATGGGCCGCTTCGCCGGCCACAACGTGGTCGCCGATCTCGTCGGCCTGCCCATGCTGCCGCTGCGGATCGACTGGTACGTCACCGTGCTCGACCTCGGCGGCTGGGGCGCGCTCTATACCGAAGGATGGAATCGCGAGGTCCGTGCCACCGGCGCGGCGGCAAAGGCGACCAAACAGACCATCAACCGCAAGCGCATCTATCCGCCGCTCTCGGGGCACAAGGACGAGCTGTTCGCGGCGGCCGCGCCGACCGTGCAGGCGCCGCCGCCGACGTATGGGGGAAGGTAGTTGGCAGGGCCGTGCCGCTTGCTCCGTCATTGCGAGCGCAGCGAAGCAATCCAGAGTCTTTCCGCGGAGGCAGTCTGGATTGCTTCGCTGCGCTCGCAATGACGAATTGGACGCGCGTGCGCTCGCAATGACGAGATACCAGAAATGGGAAAGCGCCCGTGGGGGGCGGGCGCTTTCTGTAGTCGACTTGGGGTTGGGGTCGTCTACATATCCACGTGGCGACTTTGGGGGGCTGGTAAAGAGCCGCGTGAATTCACAAAACTCGTCAGATCTCCTTAGCGAACGAGGGACGCGTTCGAACTGGTGACAACGACCGGCTTGCCGGCCTTGATGACGCGGGCGGTCTGGGTCAGGCCTTCATCCGAACCCGAGCGTGCCGTAATGCCGAGGCCAGCCACCGCGATCCCTGCGACGAGGGCGACGACCACGATTTTCAAATGGGTCGCGCGATCTGCGCTGTAAATCGAGTGGTTCATGGAAGCCTCCTGCCGCCATCTACCCGAAGTAGTCGCCGGCCGTTTGAGGCAGGTTCATGCTTCCGGTGCCCATCAACCTAGTATCGGGGGGATTCGTTCCCAAGGGGCCATCACAAGGGCGTGATATGACGTGATAGATCGCGATCAAAGGCGACCCTTGATCGTTCTTTTGTATAATTATTTCAAAGCTGTAATGAGCCTATGCCGGGCTTTTGAGGCCTTTGGGGGACAAGGCGCCAGGAACTCAAAAACCATTTGCCTGTGGCTGAAAAACACACGGCTTCTTAAGGCAAATCAGATGCTTCCGACGGTTTTCAGCCTCGCCCTGGGGTGGATTTCGGCCTGCGACAGCACGGTGGTCTGGGCCCGGAACCGTTCCACCAGCGACCGCACGAAGGGTCGAATGGAAGCGGAGGTGACCAGCACCGGCGCCTCGCCCTCGCGGGCGGCGCGCTCGAAAGCCTCGCGCACGGCGGTCATGAATTCCGAAAGTTTCGAGGGCTGCATGGCAAGGCTCCGCTCCTCGCCCTGGCCGATGATGGATTCGGCAAAAGCCTGCTCCCATTTCGCCGACAGTGCGATCAGCGGCAGATAGCCGGCGTAGGAGGTGTTCTGCGCGCAAATCTGCCGCGCTAGGCGGGCGCGGACGTGCTCGACCATGGTCGCGGGGTTGCGCGAGAAGGCGAGGGAATCCGCAATGCCTTCGAGGATGGTCGAGAGGTCGCGGATCGAGATGCGCTCGGCGAGCAGCAGCTGCAGCACGCGCTGGATGCCGGAGACCGTGACCTGGCCCGGGACGATGTCCTTGACCAGCTCGCTCTGCTCCTTCGGCAGCTCCTTGAGCAGCTTCTGCACCTCGCCGTAGGACAACAGGTCCGACATGTTGGCCTTGAGCAGCTCGGTGAGATGGGTCGAGAGCACGGTCGCGGCGTCGACGACGGTGTAGCCCTTGAGCGAGGCCTCTTCCTTGAGGCTGGCATCGACCCAGGTTGCGGGCAGGCCGAAGGTCGGCTCGGTGGTGTGGATGCCGGGCACCTGCACCTGGCTGCCGCCGGGATCCATGACCATGAACTGGTTCGGCCAGATCTTGCCGGTGCCGGCGTCGACCTCCTTGATCTTGATGATGTAGGTGTTGGCCTCGAGCTGGACGTTGTCGAGGATGCGCACCGCCGGCATCACGAAGCCCATCTCGATCGCGAGCGAGCGGCGCAGCGCCTTGATCTGCTCGGTGAGGCGGTCGGTGCCGTCGGGGCCGTTGACCAGCGGCAGCAGGGCGTAGCCGAGCTCGATCTTGAGGTCGTCGATCTTGAGCGCGGCCGAGATCGGCTCTTCGGTCGCGGCAGCGCCTGGCGCACCCGGCGTTCCCGGCGCGGGCGCCGCATGAACGGCTGCTTCGGCCTTGGCCGCCACCCGATTGCGGTTGCGGGCGTTCCAGGCCAGCGCGCCGGCGCCGGCGCCGAGCGCGAGGAAGGGCAGGGTCGGAATGCCCGGCAGCGCCGCCAGCACCAGCATCACCGCCGAGGACATCGCCAGCGCCTGCGGATAGCCGGAGAACTGCTTCATGAGCGCCTTGTCGGCGGCGCCGGAGACGCCGGCCTTGGAGACGAGCAGGCCGGCCGCGGTCGAGACGATCAGCGCCGGCACCTGGGTGACAAGGCCGTCACCGACGGTCAGCAGCGTGTAGGTGCGCCCCGCGTCGGCGAAGGACATGCCCTGCTGCGCGACGCCGATGATGATGCCGCCGACGACGTTGATGAACACGACCAGGAGGCCGGCGATGGCGTCGCCCCGGACGAACTTGGAGGCGCCGTCCATGGCGCCGAAGAAGCCGCTCTCGTCCTCGAGCTCCTTGCGCCGCTCCTTGGCGACCTTCTCGTCGATCAGGCCGGCGCCGAGGTCGGCGTCGATCGCCATCTGCTTGCCGGGCATGGCGTCGAGGTGGAAGCGGGCGGCGACTTCGGCGATGCGGCCCGAGCCCTTGGTGATGACGACGAAATTGACGATGATCAGGATGGCGAAGACGATGATGCCGATGACGAAATTGCCGCCCATCACGAAGTTGCCGAAGGCCTCGATGACGTGACCGGCGGCGGCCGTGCCCTCGTGCCCGTGCGACAGGATCAGCCGGGTTGAGGCCATGTTGAGCGAGAGCCGCAGCATAGTCGAGATCAGGAGGACGGTCGGGAAGGCCGAGAACTCCAGCGGCGTCTGGATGAACAGCGACGTCATCAGGATCAGGATCGAGAGCGTGATCGAGATCGCCAGGAACACGTCCAGCACGATCGCGGGCAGCGGCAGGATCAGCACCACCAGGATGGTGAGAACGCCGAGCGCCAGCGCGATGTCGCCGCGCTTGAGGACGGTGACGATGTCATTGAGGGAAGGGATCGAGGGCCTTGCGCTGCCTACGCCCTGTCCTGCCGTGACGTCGACCATGGTAGCTGCCTCCCCGCGCGACTGCCGTCCGCGCGCCCCAAACGTCTGCGCGGCGGCCGACGGGCCGCCGTTCCGAAAGTGAGGCACCGCACTGGCGTCCACGGGAGCTCCCGTTCTACGCGGCTGACGACACTCGACTTCACCCGGCAATTTTTGCCCGGTGTATGGTTAGCAAAGCGTTAACGGAGGGGGTGGGAGGAGCTCAGACCGGCGTGTTTCGGGGGCGGGTTGTCATTCCGGGGCGATGCGGAGCATCGAGCCCGGAATCCATCGGGCCGCAGGTATGGTGGTGCAATGGATTCCGGGCTCGCGCCAAGAGGCGCGCCCCGGAATGACTGTCGCGGAAAAAGGCCCTACTTCGCCTTCTGCATCTTGGTCACCGTGTAGCCCGACGCCGCTTCCTCGGCCTCGAAGGTGATCTTGTCGCCGACCTTCACCTGCTTGAGCATGGCGGGATCCTTGACACGATAGACCATGGTCATGGGGTCCTCCATGCCGAGGCTCTTCGCAGGTCCGTGCCTGAGCGTGATCTTGCCGGCGCCCTCGTCGATCTTCTTCACCTCGCCGCTGATCGCGGCGCCCTCGGCGGCGAGGGTTGCAGTCGCAAGGCCGACGGTCAGCGCCAGCGCCGAAGCGATACGGATGATGCGGTTCATGTGGATCTCCTTTCGCGTTACTTCACGGTGACCTGGCCGACCATGCCGTACTCGCGATGGTCGGGAATGAGGCACGAATATTCGAAGGTGCCGCGCTTGCTGAACTTCCAGAGGATCTCGGTCGTCTTTTTTGGGGCAAGCCGCGCCGCATTGGGCTCGTCGTGCTCCATGTGCGGATGCTTCTTCATCTGATCCGCATGCGCGAGGTTCTCCTTGGTCGTGGCCAGCAGGAATTCGTGGTCCTCCTTGCCGACATTGCGCAGCACGAATCGGATCTGCTCGCCGCGCTTCACCTCGATTTTCGCGGGCGTGTAGTCCATCTCGTTCATCAGGATCTCGATGGTGCGCGCGGGCTTCTTGGGATCGCCGGGCTCGCCGGCTGAATAGTTTCCGTGCCCGTGCTTGTCGTGCGCAAAGGCTGGCGCGGTGGAAAGCGCAGCCAGCGCGAGGGCGAGCCTGATCGTGGTCTTCATCGTGGTCTCCGGTTGGTGGTTCATCGAAACGCTCACATCTTGTGCTTCATCGGCGGACTGCCGGATTTCTGCCGCGCTGGCTCCGGGGTGGGTGCGGCGACTTCGTAGGCGACAGTGCCTTTCGGGAATTTGTACGGACCGGGATCGCGGTAATCGTCGCGCGCGAGGTCCTCGCGGATCTTCATCACGGTGAACATGCCGCCCATCTCGATCGGCCCGAACTGGCCGGTGCCGGTCATCATCGGCAGCGTGTTGTCGGGAGCAGGCATCTCCATGTTGCCCATCGCCATGCCGGTCGAGCCCATGGCCATGCCGTCGGGCGCGAGCTTGCCGACGGCCTTGGCGAGGTCCTTGCGCGACACGCCGATCAGGTTGCGCACGTCGTGTCCCATCGAATTCATGGTGTGGTGCGACTTGTGGCAATGGAACGCCCAGTCGCCGGGATTGTCGGCGAGCACGTCGAACACCCTGATGGCGCCGACCGGGACGTCGGTGGTCGTCTCCGGGATCTGCGCGCTCTCTTGAATCCAGCCGCCATCGGTGCAGGTCACCGCAAAGCTGTGGCCATGCAAATGGATCGGATGGTTGGTCATGCTGAGATTGCCGATGCGCACGCGCACCTTGTCGCCGAGCCTGACCGGCAGCGGATCGATTCCAGGAAAGACCCGCGCGTTCCAGGTCCACATGTTGAAGTCCGTCATCTCATTGACGTGCGGCAGGTAGGTGCCGGGGTCGACGCGATAAGTGCTCATCACGAACACGAAGTCGCGGTCGACGGCGCGGAAACTCGGGTCACGCGGGTGCACGATGAACATGCCCATCATGCCCATCGCCATCTGCACCATCTCGTCGGAATGCGGGTGGTACATGAAGGTTCCGCTCTTCTTCATCTCGAACTCGTAGACGAAGGTCTTGCCCGGCTGGATGTGCGGCTGGGTCAATCCGCCGACGCCGTCCATGCCGCTCGGGATGATCATGCCGTGCCAGTGGACCGTGGTGTATTCGGGCAGTCTGTTGGTGACGAAGATGCGGACCTTGTCGCCCTCGACGGCCTCGATGGTCGGGCCCGGCGATTGCCCGTTGTAGCCCCACAAATTCACCTTCATTCCTTCCGCGAACTCGCGAACCACCGGCTCGGCGACGAGATGGAATTCCTTCCAGTCGCCGTTCATGCGGAACGGCAGCGACCAGCCGTTCAGCGTGACCACGGGGCGATAATCCGGGCCGCTGGTCGGATGCAGCGGCGGCTGCATCACCACCTTGTCCATGGTGGGGGCTTCCGGGATAGACGCGGCCTGGACGCGGCCTTGAATGGCCGATGCGCCGACAAGCGCGGCGGTGCCTAAAAATCCTCGGCGAGAAAACATCTTGGCCTCCGTCTTTAGTGGCCGCCGCCTTCGGCAGGAGCTGCCGCGGCAACGGTGGTTGGATTGTCGGCGCCGCCGGCGGGCAGACCGCCGCCGTTGACCGCGGTCTGCAGATCGGCCTGGGCGAGGAAGAATCTCTGCCTGGCGTCGATCGCGCCGCGCAGCGCCGCGAGGCGCTGCCGCGCTTCGGTGAGCAGCGCGAAGATGTCGACCTGCATGCTGGAGAAGCGCAGCTGCATCTCCTCGGTGATGATCTTTCGCAACGGGATGATCTCGCGCTGGTAGTGGCCGGCGATGTCGTAAGTGGAGCGGTAGACGCGATAGGCGTCGCGCGCCTCGGAGCGCACATTGACGGCCCGCTCGGTCAGGCGATTGAACGCGAGGTTGTAGGTCTCGGCGGCCTGGCGCACGCGCACCTCGCCGCCGTCGAAGATCGGAATCTGGAACTGCAGGTCGAAGCCGCGCTCGCGGAACGGCGGCCCTTCCGGATCCTGGGTGCGGCGGGAGATGCCGGCGATATCGAGCAGCGTCACAAAGCGCGTCGCCTCGGTGAGGTTCAGCGCCTTCGCCAGCGCGGCCAGCTCAAGCCGCGCGACCTGCAGGTCGAGGCGATGCGCGACCGCATCGGCCTCGATCGTGGGGAGGGCCAGCGGCCGGCGCGGCAGCGGCGGCAGTTGATTGGGCAGGCGGAAGTCGAGACCGTCGTCCCACAGCCCCATCAGGCGCGCCAGCCTTTCGCGCGCGCTTCCCGCTGCCTGTCGCGCGCTGGCGAGGTCGGCGGTGGTCTCGGCATAGAACACCTGCTCGCGGGCTTGGTCGAGCTTGTTGAGCGAGCCGGTCTCGCCGAGCTTGAGCGCGAGCTGTGCGGTCGATTCCGCCGTCGCCTTCGCGTCGGTCAGCAGCCCCACCATCTCGTTGGCGGCAACCGCACGGACATAGGCGCGGCGCACGTCCGAGGCGAGCCGCAGCGTCGCCAGCGCGGCGCGCAGCTGCGCTCCGCGGAAGCGTTCCCGAGCGATCTCGGACCGGAACGGCAGGGTGGCGAGCGCGAGGATGTCGCCGACCACTTGGCGTTCGATCTCGCTGGCGCCATTGCCGGTGATGCGAGAGACTGCGAACACCGGATTGGCCGGCAGGCTCTGCTCGACCAGCTCGGTCTCCGCCAGCGCCAGCTCGTTGTAGGCGGCCTGCAGTCCCTTGTTGTTGAGCAGTGCGATCTGCACGGCGGCGTCGACGCTGAGCGTGCGCGAGAGCAGCTGGCGGACGCGGGCATCGACCGCGGCGGCACCCTCGGCCGAGCGCACGAAGGCGACGTCCTTGTTGATGGCCTGGCTCGTCAGATCGGAGACCGCGCTCATGCCGCTGTCGGGCGAGAACGCGGCGCAGCCGGAAAGTCCGAGCGCGGCGAGCACGAGCAGGCCTCGCGCAAAATGCTGTGACATGGCGCGCTCCTACCGCTCTTGCTTCGGCTGCGGCGTCACCGCCTCGTTGCGGCCACGCCAGGGTGCCGGGGTCGCAGGCCGCAGGCTGGTATAGGGCGCGATGGTCGAGCGATAGCCGATTGGGGCCACCTTCGCCGCCGGATCTGCGGGATCCGCGCTGGCCATGTGCGTCGTTGTCGGCACGCAGCCGGACAGCGTCGGCCCGGCAAAGGCCAGCAGCAGCCAAGTGAAACGTGAGTGTCGATCACCCACCGCGGATGCGGCAGATTTCGCCCCGGAAAGCGCAACCATGTCTTAATTCCTGATCTGGAGACCACAGGTTCGCGCGCGCAAAAGCGCGCATCGAAACCGACGCCGTCATGTCAGATCAGGCGATGGGGGGACGGTAGTGCTGGGGCGGCGCCGCGCTGTGCAGGCTGGGCACGATCTCGGGCGCACAGGTCGACATCGGCCGGAGCGGCGTGGCGACGCTGGGCAGATCGGCCGGCAGCGCGCTGACGCACATCATCGCACAGCAGGGGCCCGCTGTTCCCTTGCCGTCGTGATGCTTCGGAGCAGGTGCGTCCTTCGCAGCGGTCTCCGAAGGGGTTCCCGCGTGCTCGTGCGGAATATCGCCAGGGTTCGCTGCCATATCATGGCTCGCAGCCATATGGTGATGCGCCGGAACGAGGTCAGCCTGGGCATCGTCGCCGAGGCAGGGCGCAGCACTGCCCCAGGCGAGGCTTGCGGCCGGCGCGAGCACGCAGAACAGATAGGCGAGGGCGATGATCCGCCCCACCCTGATCCGCATCGATCGCGTCAATCGCATCAACATTCCGCTGATAGGCTCCTCGCGCGGCAATGTTGCACACGCTTGTTGCAAACTAATGGCAAAAGACGCATTCGCCAAGAGCTTATTACCGCAGCGCACCGCGCATGCCCAATATCGCGGCAAGATGGTTGACCATGCGGCGGTCCGCGAACATGGTCCTGCCGTGCACGCGCCAAATCATCCAGGGCAAACACCTGACGCCTTCACCCCTGACTCCCGTCAGGCCTGGGTGCGGCTCGTCATTGCGCTCCTGATCGGCTCGATCGGGGCCGTCGGCATGTGGGCAGTCGTGGTCGTGATTCCGATCGTGCAGGTCGAGTTCGCTGCCACGCGCGGCGCAGTGTCGCTGGCTTTCACCCTCATGATGTTCGGGTTCGGGCTTGGCGGCGTGATCGCCGGCAAGATCACCGACCGATTCGGCATCGTTCCGGCGATGGCGATCAGCATCGCCTTCCTCGGCGTTGCCAACGTGCTCGCGGGCCTGTCGGGCCAGCTGTGGCAGTTCGTGGCGGCTTATTTCTTCATCGGGCTCGGCACCTCCGCCACCTTCGCGCCGCTGATGGCCGAAGCCTCGCACTGGTTCGAGCGCTATCGCGGTCTTGCCGTGACCATCGTCGCCAGCGGCAATTATGTCGCCGGCGCGATGTGGCCGCCGATCGTGAGCTGGGGCGCGCAGGAGATCGGCTGGCGCTACACCCATATCGGCATCGGCATCGTCTGCGCCGGCCTGATGACGGTGCTGGTGCTGATCCTGCGCGCGCAGATGGGGCGCGACACGGTCCACGATCATGCCAACGCGCCGCCGCCGCGGGTCGATCTCAGGCTGTCGACGAATACGCTGACCGTGTTGCTCTCGATCGCCAGCATCTCCTGCTGCGTGGCGATGGCGATGCCGCAGGTGCACATCGTCGCCTATTGCGGCGATCTCGGTTATGGCGTCGCTCGCGGCGCCGAGATGCTGTCCCTGATGATGGGCTGCGGCATCGTCAGCCGGATCGGCTCGGGCTACCTCGCCGACAAGATCGGCGGCATCTATACGCTGCTGGTGGGATCGCTGGCGCAGGGCTTTGCGCTGGTGTTCTATCTGTTCTTCGACAGCCTGACCTCGCTTTATCTGATCTCCGCGATGTTCGGCCTGTTCCAGGGCGGCATCGTGCCGAGCTACGCCATCATCGTGCGCGAGGCGATGCCGGCGAGCGAGGCCGCGACCCGCGTCGGCATCGTGATCTTTGCCTCCGTGTTCGGCATGTCCTTCGGCGGCTGGGTGTCCGGCGTGATCTTCGACGCCACCGGCTCGTATGCGGCGGCATTCGCCAACGGCGTCGCCTGGAATGCGCTGAACATCGGCATCGTCGTGCTGCTCTTGATCCGCGCGCGGATGGGCTCGGTCAAGACCGGCCCGGGTTTTGCCACTTAAGGTTTGAGCATGGACTTTTCGGAACACCGCTACACACTTTGCGCTAACGCGGCCCTCCGGGTCCGGATCATGCTTTAAACCGCCTGTCCCGCCTTCAGCAGCGAGCAGCCGGTGATCTTGTAGCTGCCGTCGCCCTGCTGCTCGAGCGTGTAGAGCGCCTCCCAGGCCTCGCCATTGGCATCGACGATATGAACGCGCTGGGCGATCCAGCCCCCATCGCTCTTGCTCTCGCCGAATTCGAAGCTCTTGTGACGATAGACCGGCGCGTAGCCGTTCTGCACCATGGACATGAAGATGTCGGGCGCGGGAAAGATCTCCTTGATCGCCGGCGCCGCATAGGAATAAGCCGCCGCAGCATCGTCGCGAACGAAGGCCTGCTCCTGGGCGCGGATGATGCTCTGGGCAGCCGCGACATCGCCGGCAAACGCTGAATGATGACAGGCAACAATGATGAGAGCGACCAGCAAGGCTGCGATGCGCATGACAGGCTCCGCGTTGAATACCCGGCGAAGGCGATCCTAGCACATCTGTGCCGCCAGGGCGTGTACTCAGATATCACGCGCTGGGTTTGAACGCTCCAGATGCCGACTCATCCGGGACAGCGGCGCAACAGTAGGCAGCTGCGACATGTTCTCCTAAGGCAGGAACGGCTCCGCGATGGCCGAGTTAAGCCGGCAAAACCACCTTACCAAGGAGCAAAGTCATGGCCCGTGCAACAGCACATCCGGATCATCACTGCATCTCAAGCGAGGACATTGAGGGAACCGAGGTCTATGGAGCAGATGGGACGAATATCGGCGAGATTGATCACCTCATCATCGACAAGGTGTCAGGCCGCGTGGCTTATGCGGTCATGAGCTTTGGTGGATTTGTGGGCTTGGGTCACAGCCACTACCCGATTCCCTGGGGCGCTCTGAAATATGACACGTCGCTTGACGGTTTCCGAACCAATATCACCGAGCAACAACTGAGGGATGCGCCTGAGTTCAGCGATGACTCCTGGGAAGATCGAGACTGGGAAACGCGAACTCACCGGTATTATGGAACGCCAACCTACTGGGAAGGGCGAGGTGGCCTATAACGCCAGCGGCGCGTCAGGACAGCTGAACTGACGGCGGCACAAACATCAGAGGTCGTGCAAGTCGCCGATCGGCCAGAAGCTGATTCTGCGTCGCGTTGAAATGGCGCTACCCTGTTTAGTGCGGATGGCGAGATCATACTGCGCCATAGTTGGCGTTTTGATCGAAGGGATGTTCGAAAGCACGGGCCGAGAGCTACGGTGTCAACTCCCTCAAGATGTGATCGCGGTGCGCGAGGTGCCGCGCCAGTGTCAGCCGAAATGTTTCGCCGATAGCGCGAGCCAAGCTCGTGTCGTGCCCCGAAAGCTCAAGGTCCGCAATTCGAACCTCCTGCTCGGAAAGGTGTCGGTCGGCCAGTGAAATGTGCTCTTCGGCTTCCGCCAGATGGCGAAGCGCCATGGCGCGATCCATTTGTCGCTCCCATGCATAGATGCAGGCGGGAGCACGATTGGTCTCTCAGCCACCGACGCCTACGGCACGGCCTTGGCCGGTGATGACAGGCAAGTTATCTCAGCAAACTCGGCGCAGCAATCCTTTGAAGTTGCTCTAATCAGAGCGGTTACGGATCTGCGATAGGTCGGTTCGCGCTTCAGCAAGTCCTGCTGCACGGCCATGGCTCGCCATTGCCGGGCGGCTTCGCGCAGGCTATGGGCCACCACGTTGTCGCGCGTTAGGTCAGCAAGCTTTTCGCATCCATCGGCTCGCTCTAGCATCTGGTCTGGCCAGCATTGTCTAATCCGGTTTTCCGATGAGGCCGATATGCCTGCCACGGCCCGGAAGTGCATTCAGGTGTGTTAATGAAGCCTTTACGTTCTTGGAAACGGCTCGCGGCTTGAACGCTGCGCCACCCTGGTCAACTTTGTTTCGTCCTCATTCGGAAACGGCTCTTGAGTCTTACGGCCTAGAAACGTATCCGGCCTTGGACAGCGTTGAAGCACCTCGGTCGCCTCCGCCACGACCTCGCGGGCACGTTGAAGCGCCAGACGATCCTGTCTGAGCGAATTGGTGAGCCGGGGCAAATTGAGAACTGGCGCCATGCCTGAACCTGCCATGTCGCAAGTCGAAGCGATGTATCAAATGATCCTTTAAATTGGATTAGGTGACAACAGTTCCATGTTTAGCGAAGTCCGCTCGGGGTCAGCGGCTCCCATCGGCAAGCTCCAGCCTAGCGCTTTCGCTTCGTCGCAGGCTTTGTCGTCATCGACGAGCGGGCCTTGCTGGGCGGCCGCACGCGCAAGCCGTCGACGAACACGTCGAGCAGGCGCAGCGCGGTCGCCTGCCAGCCGGGCTGGTCGTGCACGTAGCACATGCCGAAGAAGGCGCGCAGCAGATCCTCCGGGCTGATGTCGGCGCGCATCTCGCCGGCTGCGACCGCCCGGTCCAGCAGCGAGCCGATCGCCTTGGTCAGACGCTCGAAGGAGAAGGCATGCAGCTCCGACCCGCTCTGCACTGCGAGCGCCAGCGCTGCCATCATCCCCTTCTTTGTCGCAACAAACTCGACCCCTGAGCGCAGCCAGCGCCGCAGCGCCTCGACCGGATCCTTGGCATTCTTCAACTGCTCGGCCAGCTCGCTGAGCTGCTCGACCTCGCGGCGGTACACCGCCTCGAACAAGGCCTCGCGCGTCGGGAAATGCCGATACAGCGTGCCGATGCCGACCCCGGCGCGCTTGGCCACCGCTTCCAGGCTCGCCTCCGAACCGCCCGCGCTGAACACCAGCTTTGCCGCTTCGAGCACGCGCTCGCGATTGCGCACGGCATCGGCGCGGGGTTTGCGGGTCTGGTCGGTGTGGTCGTCCATGGCGCGCAATGTAGATCACGAATTGGTTAGATTGAACCCTCGCCGGACCCGCGCAGGGCTGCATCGCGTTGGTGACGCACGCGCTTTTGACGAATTCCAGATTTTTCCGCGCCGCCCTTGTTAAGCGGAGGCTGCCTCCGTATCTTCCGATCAAGCGTCGGACGCATCGTGTTCGGACGGCGCTATTCGACAGCGGCCACGGCGGTGGCGCGCTGCGCGATGACTCATGTCCAAATCTGATCGGAGCCTTGTATGAACCACTCCATCAGCCTCACCGTGAACGGTGCGCGGCGCGATTTCGTCCTCGACGATCCGCGCGTCACGCTGCTCGATCTCCTGCGTGAGCGCCTTCATCTGACCGGAACCAAGAAGGGGTGCGACCGCGGCCAATGCGGCGCCTGCACCATCCTGGTCGACGGCAAGCGCATCAATTCCTGCCTCGCGCTCGCCATTAGCCATGACGGGGCCGACATCCTCACCATCGAAGGCCTCGCGCGCGGCGACCAGCTCCATCCCGTGCAGGCCGCCTTCATCGCACATGACGGCTTTCAATGCGGCTTCTGCACGCCGGGCCAGATCATGAGCGCGATCGGCATGATCAGAGAAGGCCAGGCCGGCAACGATCCCGAGCGCGTCCGCGAATGCATGAGCGGCAATCTGTGCCGCTGCGGCGCTTACGTCGGCATCGTCGATGCCGTGCTGGAAGCGCAAGGACAAATGGACGAAACCAATCAGAGGCGTTCCGCATGAAACCGTTCGATTATGTCAGGCCGGCCACGGTCACTGAAGCCGTTGCGGCGGCGGCCCAGCCCGGCGCGGTCTACCTCGCAGCCGGCACCAACCTGCTCGACCTGATGAAGGGTGGCATCAGCCGTCCGGACCGGCTGGTCGACGTCACGCGTCTCGATGGGCTCGATCAGATCGAGACTCTCGCGGACGGGTCTTTGCGCATCGGCGCGCTGGTGCGCAATGCCGACCTCGCGCATGATGCGGAGTTCGCGCGGTCCTATCCCGCAGTGGCCGAAGCGCTGCTCTCGGGAGCGTCGGCTCAATTGCGCAATGCCGCCACCGTCGGCGGCAATTTGTTGCAACGGACGCGTTGCGCGTATTTCTACGACACTGCCAGCCGCTGCAACAAGCAGGCGCCGGGCTCCGGCTGCGACGCGCGCGACGGCGACAACCGCAGCCATGCCGTGCTCGGCTGGAGCGAGAGCTGCATCGCCACACACCCCTCGGATTTCTGCGTGCCGCTGGTCGCGCTCGATGCCATCGTCGAGATCGAGGGCAGGGGCGGCCGGCGCGAGGTCGCGCTCGACGAGCTGCACCGCCTGCCCGGCGATGCGCCCGAGCGCGAGTCGGTGCTCGAGCCCGGCGATCTCATCGTCGCGGTGCGCCTGCCGCCTGCCGCACGCGGCTTTGCCGCGCATGCGCGTTACCTCAAGGTGCGCGAGCGCACCTCCTATGCCTTTGCCGTCGTCTCGGCCGCGGCTGCGCTGCGGATCGAGAACGGCAGAATCGCACAGGCGCGGCTCGCGCTCGGCGGCGTCGCCGCAAAGCCCTGGCGCGCCCGTGCAGCGGAAGACGTCCTCAAGGGCGTCGCGCCGACGGCGGACGCGTTCCAGGAGGCCGCCCGGCGTGCGCTCGAGAGCGCAAAACCGTCCGGCGACAACGCCTTCAAGATCGAGCTCGCGCGCCGCATCGTCGTGCGCGCGCTGACCTTGGCCGCTGCCGGCACGCCTGTGCGGATCCCCGCGCTGCCGGCCTCTCCCTTCGCCTCGACCTCCGGAGCCGTCCATGTCTGAGCTCAATTTGACCAGTGCGCCCGCACATCTCAGGCACGGCTCGAATATCGGCCAGCCGCTGACCCGCCGTGACGGCATCCTCAAGGTGACGGGGCAGGCAAGCTATGCCGCGGACAATCATCCGCCCGGCATGCTGTTTGCCGTGATGGCCGTCTCGAGCATTGCGCGGGGCCGTGTGGTCTCGCTCGATGTCGCTGCCGCAAAACGCCATCCCGGCGTCATCGATGTCATGACGCCCGATCACAAGCCAGAGCTCGCGATCGACCCCGACCTCAAGACCAATCCGTTCGTGTTCCGGATGGAGGTGTTGCAGAGCAACGATATCCGCTACGCCAATCAGGCGATTGCGGTCGTGATCGCCGAAACGCTGGAGGCCGCGACGGAAGGCGCGGCGCAGCTGGCGCCGCGTTACGAGGTGCAGCCTGCGCTCGTCGGCCTCGATGCCGGCGAGAGCTTCGTGCCGCCGGTCGTCGGCGTCGGCAATCCCACGGAAAGCCATCGCGGCGATGTCGAAGCGGGCCTCGCCGCGGCCGACAAGCAGATCGACGCGACCTACGAGACGCCGCCGCAATATCATAACGCGATGGAGCCGCATGCGATCGTGGCGCGCTGGGAGGGTGACAAGCTCTTCCTCGACACGCCGAGCCAGGCCATGGTGATGGCTCGAGCCCGCGTTGCCGAGCTGTTTGGCCTCGCGCCGGAGAAGATTCACATCCGCAGCCCGTTCCTCGGCGGCGGCTTCGGCTCGAAGGGCTTCCTGACCGGACCGCAGATCCTCGGCGTGATGGCCGCGAAGCTGGTCGGCAGGCCGGTCAAGCTGGTGCTGCGCCGCGAGCAGATGTATGGCCCGGTCGGCCACCGTGCGCCGACGCGCCAGCGCCTGCGCCTCGGCGCCGACGGCGAGGGACGCCTGACTGCGCTCGATCATCACGCGCGAACCGTGTCGAGCACCTTCGACGATTTCTACGAGCCCGCCGCCGATGCCTCGCACACGCTCTACGCGGCGCCCGCGATCCGCACCTCGCACGATGCCGTGCGCGTCAACACCGGCACGCCGTTGTTCATGCGCGCGCCGGGCGAGGCGACCGGCTCGATCGCGCTCGAGAGCGCGATCGACGAGATGGCCTGGGCCTGCGGCATGGATCCGCTCGCTTTCCGCCTGAAGAACTACGCCGAGGTCGAACCGATGACGGGGCGGCCGTTCTCCTCCAAGGCGCTGCGCGCCTGCTACGAGCAGGGCGCGGCGCGCTTCGGCTGGGCCAAGCGTCCGCTGCAGCCGCGGCAGATGCGCGACGATGCCGGCCTTCTGGTCGGCTGGGGCATGGGTACGGCGACCTTCCCGGCGCTGATGTTCCAGGCCGAGGCGCGCGCGGCGATCCGCCGCGACGGCTCCGGCGTGATGGAGATCGGCGCGCATGACATGGGGCAGGGCGCCTGGACGGCGCTGGCGCAGATCGCGGCCGATTCCGTCGGTCTCGACATCGACCGCCTAGACTTCAGGTCCGGCACGTCCGACCTGCCCGATGCCGGCATCGCCGGCGGCTCGGCGCACACGGCAACCGCAGGCGCTGCGATCCACAGCGCCGGTGCCGCCGTGATCGGAAAGCTCGCCGATCTCGCCACCAGCGACGAGCGCTCGCCGCTGTTCGGCGCCGGCAATGCCGGCGTGATCGCGCGCGACGGCAGGCTGATCCGCCGCGACGATGAGAGCCGCAGCGAGAGCTATGCCGAGATTCTGGCGCGCGCGGGCGTTGCCGAAGTGGAGGCGCGCGGCACCGGCGCGCCGAACCCTGCGGCGATGGAGCAATATGCGATGCATGCCCATGGCGCGGTGTTCGCCGAGGTGAAGGTCGATCCCGAGCTCGGCCAGGTTCGCCTCACCCGCATGATCGGCGCCTTCGCCGCCGGGCGCATCGTCAATCCGCGCATGGTGCAGAGCCAGCTGTTCGGCGGCATGATCTGGGGCATGTCCTTCGCGCTGCACGAGGCGGCAATCACAGACCGGCGCAGCGGACGGATCATGAATGCCAATCTCGGCGAGTACCACATCCCCGTGAACGCCGACGTGCCGCCGCTCGACGTCATCACGGTCGAGGAGCACGATCCGCACGTGAATGCGCTCGGCATCAAGGGTGTCGGCGAGATCGGCATCACCGGCAGCGCCGGCGCGGTCGCCAACGCGGTCTGGCACGCCACCGGCGTGCGCGTCCGCGACTTTCCGATCCGGATCGAGGAACTGCTGACGTAGCTCTAGCTCTTCCGAAACAGGCGGCCCCGGAGTGCCTAGGAGTCCGGGGCCATAACCTCAGCACCTTTGCGCGAGGCTGCTCGGCTACGGCTCCCAACATATCAAGCTGCGGTTCGCGGAAATTGCGGTGGCTCAATATCCGCTAGATCCTCGGCTCCGTACGATTGCGGAGGGACCGTCAGAACGTCGGCGGCGTGCAGGCCGAGATCACCTCGCACGGTTTGCCGCCGACGCAGCGGAAGCGATGCGGGCGGCGGCTCTCGAAATAATAGGCATCGCCGGGATTGAGGATGCGGCGCTCGTCCTCGACGGTGACCTCGAGCTTGCCCGAAATCACGATGCCGCCTTCCTCGCCGTCATGGACGAGATGCACGCGCCCGGTGTCGCTGCCGGGCTCGTAGCGCTCCTTCAGGATCTGCAGGCTGCGGCCGAACAGATTGTCGCCGACCTGCCGGTATGAGATCGGCTTCTTGCCGACTTCGGTGAGCTCCTCGGCGCGGTAGAAGATCTTGCGCCTGGACTCCGGCTCCAGCGCGAAGAACTCGGCGAGCCCCATCGGGATGCCGTCGAGGATGCGCTTGAGCGCGCCGACCGAAGGGTTCATCTGGTTGGATTCGATCAGCGAGATCGTCGAATTGGTGACGCCGGCGCGCTTGGCCAGCTCGCGCTGCGACAGCTTGTGGCGCGCCCGGATGAATCGCAGCCGTCCACCGATGTCGACGCTCATGTTCTGGTCCTTGCCCTGGGTCCCGTGTTGCAGGTGTTGCGGATCGCGCAAATATGGACCGGCAGCCCCAGTTAAATCAATGGCTTGCAGGTCACCAGAAAAGGACTTGTTGCGCCATCCAAGCCATGGCTCAGCTATGGGGTCAGCACAGGAGCGCGGCCGTGACCCTTCATCAGATTCCGAACACCATCAAGACCGATTCGTACTGGATGCCGTTCACGGCCAATCGGCAGTTCAAGAAGTCGCCGCGCCTGTTCTCCTCGGCCGAGGGCATGTACTACACCAGCGTCGATGGCCGCCAGGTGATCGACGGCTCCGCCGGGCTCTGGTGCGTCAATGCCGGCCACGGCCGCAAGCAGATCGCCGCCGCCGTCGAGCGCCAGCTGATGACGCTGGACTTCGCGCCGTCGTTCCAGATGGGCCATCCGCTGGCATTCGACTTCGCCGAGCGTCTCGCCGAGATCGCCCCAAAGGGCCTCGACCGCGTCTTCTTCACCAATTCCGGCTCCGAGTCGGTCGACACCGCGCTGAAGATCGCGCTGGCCTATCACCGCGCCAACGGCCAGGCCAGCCGCACCCGCCTGATCGGTCGCGAGCGCGGCTATCACGGCGTCGGCTTCGGCGGCACCTCGGTCGGCGGCATGGTCGCCAACCGCCGCGCCTTCACCACCCTGCTGCCAGGCGTCGACCACATCCGCCACACCCATGATCTCACCCGCAACGCCTTCGCCAAGGACCTGCCCGAGCACGGCGCCGAGCTCGCCGACGATCTCGAGCGTCTGGTCGCCCTGCACGGCGCGGAAACGATCGCCGCCGTCATCGTCGAGCCGGTGCCGGGCTCGACCGCGGTGTTGCCGCCGCCGAAGGGATATCTGCAGCGCCTGCGCGAGATTTGCGACAAGCACGGCATCCTCCTGATCTTCGACGAGGTCATCACCGGCTTCGGCCGCCTCGGCACGCCGTTCGCCGCCAACTTCTTTGGCGTCACGCCGGATCTGATGACCACGGCCAAGGGCATCACCAACGGCACCGTGCCCTGCGGCGCCGTGTTCGCGAGCCGCAAGGTGCACGACGGCATGATGACCGGCCCGGAGAACCAGATCGAGCTGTTCCACGGCTACACCTATTCGGCGCATCCGGTCGCCTGCGCCGCGGGCATCGCGACGCTCGACATCTACAAGGACGAAGGCCTGCTCACGCGCGGCGCCTCGCTCGCCGAATACTGGCGCGATGCGCTGCATTCGCTCAAAGGCCTGCCGAACGTCGTCGACATCCGCAATTGCGGCCTGATGGGCGCGGTCGAGCTCGCACCGCGGAACGGCGTGGTCGGCGCGCGCGGCTACGACATGCTGGTCGAATGCTTCAACAACGGCCTCTATCTTCGCACCGGTGGCGATTCCGTCGCGATGTCGCCCCCGCTCATCGTCGAGAAGAGCCACATCGACCAGATGATCTCGATCCTCGGCGACGCCATCAAGAAGGTGGCCTGATAATTGCTCTCGCCGCTAGCGAGTTGTGTCCTTGCAGCGGCGAGCGCCGCGGGAGTTTGACGAAGCGTGAAAGTTCTGATCCTCGGCAGCGGTGTCATCGGTGTCACCTCTGCCTACTACCTCGCGCGTGCCGGCCATGAGGTGACGGTCGTCGACCGCCAGCCGGAGCCGGCACTGGAGACCTCCTTCGCCAATGCCGGCGAGGTGTCGCCCGGCTATTCCTCGCCCTGGGCCGGCCCCGGCGTGCCGGTCAAGGCGATCAAGTGGCTGTTGATGAAGCACGGCCCGCTGGTGATCCGGCCGAAGCTCGATCCGGTCATGTGGGTCTGGCTGCTCAAGATGCTGCGCAACTGCACCAGCGCGCGCTACGCGGTCAACAAGAGCCGGATGATTCCGATCGCGGAATACAGCCGCGATGCCTTGCGTGATCTGCGCCGCGACATCGGCATCCAGTATGACGAGCGCTCGCAGGGCACGCTGCAGCTGTTTCGCTACCAGGCCCAGCTCGACGGCACGGCCGAAGACATCGCCGTGCTCAAGCAATATGGCGTTCCCTTCGAGGTGCTGAGCCGGGAGGGCTGCATCGCGGTCGAGCCGGCGCTCGGCGGTGTGAAGGAGAAGTTCGTCGGCGGGCTGCGCCTGCCGCAGGACGAGACCGGCGACTGCCACATGTTCACGCAGGCGCTGGCGAGGCACGCCCAGGCGCTCGGCGTGCGCTTCCTGTTCAACACCTCGATCGACCGTATCGTCACCGATGGCGCGCGCGTCAGCGGTGTCGCCACCAGCGCCGGCCTGCTGCAGGCGGACGCTTACGTGCTCGCGCTCGGCAGCTGGTCGTCGCGGCTCCTGGCGCCGCTCGGTATTTCGCTGCCGGTCTATCCGGTGAAGGGCTATTCGATCACGGTGCCGATCAAGGACGCCTCCGGCGCGCCGGAATCCACCGTGATGGACGAGAGCTACAAGGTCGCGATCACCCGCCTCGGCAATCGCATCCGCGTCGGCGGCACCGCCGAAATCTCCGGCTATTCGGACAAGCTCTACGACGCACGCCGCGCCACGCTCGATCATTCGCTGACCGACCTGTTCCCGCGCGGCGGCGACCTGTCCAAGGCGACGTTCTGGAGCGGCCTGCGCCCGATGACGCCGGACGGCCCGCCCGTGATCGGCCGGACCCACTACGCCAACCTCCACCTCAACACCGGCCACGGCACGCTCGGCTGGACCATGTCGTGCGGCTCGGGCCGCGTGCTCGCCGACATGCTGTCGGGGAAGAAGCCGGACATCGACGTCAGTGCGCTATCGGTGGAGCGGTACAAGCACCGGTTTGGCTAAGGCTCTGTCCCTCGTCATTGCGAGGAGCCCTTGCGACGAAGCAATCCAGGCTTTCTCCGCGGTGAGACTCTGGATTGCTTCGCTGCGCTCGCAATGACGGGGATGGAGTTGTGTTCGCGGTTTGATAACAGAGCTACCCCGCCCCCGTGACGCAATTCACCCACAGCACCACGGCCTTCGCATCCTGCGCCGGATTGGAAAACCGGTGCGGCCTGCGGCTCGCGAAGCGAAAACTGTCGCCCGTCTTCAGCGACCACGTCTTACTGTCTACCGTCAGCATCATCTCGCCTTCGAGCACGAGCCCGGCCTCTTCGCCGTCGTGGGTGTAGAGCTCATCGCCGGTGGAGCCGCCCGCCTCCAGATGCACCAGAAACAGATTGAGCTTGTTGTCGCTGCTCGCGGGGCTCAGCAATTGCTTCGACACGCCGGTGCGCCACAGTTTCAATTCCGGCCGCTGCAGCCCGCGCGTTACCACCTGATCCGATGCGCCGTCGGCGCTCGGGCTCGCGCCGAACAGCGCGGCGATGCCGACGCCGAGCACGTCGGCGAGCGTCGCCAGCACCCGCAGCGACGGCGACGACAGCCCGCGCTCGATCTGGCTGAGGAAGCCGATCGACAGCTCCGTGCGCGCGGCGACCGTCTCCAGCGAGAACTGCCTGACTCGCCTGAGATCCCGGATGCGGCGGCCGACCGCAACGTCCATCGCCGGCTCGGCCGGCTTGGCAGCGGCTTTGGCTTTTACCTTGGCCGGCCTGTTCCTGGCCGGCTTTGCGGCGGCCGGATTGCGCATTCTTTTGCCACCGCTCACGTCAAACCGCTTCCTTCATGTGCATGAAAACCGCTTGCATCACCCGCGAAAGTGTGACCAAATTTTCATATTGGTGAAAATAGGCCGAAACGGGCCGGCCCGCAACGTTTGATCGCGACATGCGCGCGCCGCCGCCGGCCAGGCCCAAAAGGGGGATGCGATGAAGCGTTTTGTTCAGGCCGCAGTTGCGGCGCTCGCCATTGCCACAGCGGTGCCGGCAGCGGCGCAACAGGCTCTGAAGGTCGGCTCGACGCCGACGGGCATTCCCTTCACCTTCCTCGACACCAAGACCAACACCATCCAGGGCATCATGGTCGATCTCATCACCGAGGTCGGCAAGGATGCCGGCTTCAACGTGCAGATCGAGCCGATGGCGTTCTCGGCGCTGATCCCCTCGCTGACTTCGAGCAAGATCGACATCATTGCGGCAGCGATGTTCATCACGCCGCCGCGCAAGGAGGTCATCGACTTCTCCGACCCGATCTACAGCTACGGCGAGGGCCTCGTGGTGCCGAAGACCGACACCAAGGCTTACGCCACGCAGGAGGACCTGAAGGGCCAGACGGTGGGGGCGCAAGTCGGCACCGCCTTCGTCGACGCGCTGAAGAAGACCGGCCTGTTCTCCGAAGTGAAGGCTTACGACACCATCCCGGACATCCTGCGCGACGTGAACACCGGCCGCCTCAAGGCCGGCTACGCCGACTATCCGATCCTCGCCTACAATCTGAAGCAGGGCGGCTTCCCCGAGGTGCGCCTGGTCGACGGCTACAAGCCCGTCACGGTCGGCTCGGTCGGCATCGGCGTGCGCAAGGGCGAGAGCGCGCTGCTCGGCAAGATCAACACCTCGCTGGCGAAGCTGAAAGCCAACGGCACCATCGACAAGATCCTCGATAAATGGGGCCTGAAAGCACAAGGTTGATCGATAGAAGCTGATCGAAGGCTGCCCGATGAAAGGCTTCTGGCGCGACGCCGTCGAGTTCTTCCCGATCCTGCTGAACGGCGTCGCGCTGACGATCATCGTCACGATCGGCTCGCTGTTGCTGTCGACGGTGCTCGGCCTGGTCTGGGCGATGATGCGGGTCTCCGGCATCAAAGCGCTGTCGATGCTCAGCGCCAGCCTGATCAACGTGATCCGCGGCATCCCGATCATCGTGCTGTTGTTCTACCTCTACTTCGTGATGCCCGATCTCGGCGTTACGCTCAGCGCGTTGCAGGCCGCGATCCTCGGGCTCGGCATCGCCTATTCGGCCTACCAGGCCGAAAACTTCCGCGCCGGCATCGAGGCGATCGACAAGGGGCAGATCGAGGCGGCGCAGTCGATCGGCATGGGCTGGTGGCTCACCATGCGCCGCGTGGTGCTGCCGCAGGCCGTGCGCATCGTGCTGCCGCCCTACGGCAACGTCATGATCATGATGCTGAAGGATTCCTCGCAAGCCTCGACCATCACGGTCGCCGAGCTCGCGCTGCAGGGCAAGCTGATCGCGTCCTCGACGTTCAAGAACACCAGCGTGTTCACGCTGGTCGCCCTGATGTACCTCACCATGAGCATTCCGCTGATCCTCTTGGTCCGTCACTTCGAGAAGCGGGCCGGCAAGCGATGATCGAGCTGAGCGACGTCCACAAGAGCTTTGGCAAGGTCGAGGTGCTCAAGGGCATCACGGCGAGCGTCGAGAAGGGTGAGGTGGTCTGCATCATCGGCCCCTCCGGCTCCGGCAAGTCGACCATCCTGCGCTGTATCAACGGCCTCGAAAGCTACGACCGCGGCGAGATCAGCGTCGAAGGCTTGAGGGTCGATCGCGACGCGCCCTCGATCGTGAACATCCGCACCCAGGTCTCGATGGTGTTCCAGCGCTTCAACCTGTTCCCGCATCGGACAGCGCTGGAGAACGTGATCGAGGGGCCGCTCTTCGTGAAGAAGGAGCCGCGCGCCCAGGTACTCGAGCGCGGCCGCGCGCTGCTCGCTCAGGTCGGGCTTGCGGAAAAGGCCGATGCGCATCCGCCGCAGCTCTCCGGCGGGCAGCAGCAGCGCGTCGCCATCGCGCGGGCGCTCGCCATGCAGCCCAAGGCGATCCTGTTCGACGAGCCGACCTCGGCGCTCGACCCCGAGCTGGTCGGCGACGTCCTCGGCGTCATGCGCAAGCTCGCCGACGACGGCATGACCATGGTCGTCGTCACCCACGAGATGGGCTTTGCGCGCGACGTCGCCGATCGTGTTCTGTTCATCGATGGCGGCGTCATCGTCGAGCAGGGGCCGGCGAAATCGGTGCTCAATCAACCGCAGCACGCGCGGACGCAGGACTTCCTGCGCCGCGTGCTGCATCCGCTCTGAGCGGTTTCGACATGATGCGCCTGCCTCTGCCGCCCTCGCTCTATGCCGATACCGCCGTGGCGCCGGTTGCCACGCCGCCGCTCGATGTCGACAAGAGCGTCTCGGTCGCAATCGTCGGCGGCGGCTACACCGGCCTTTCCACCGCGCTGCATCTGGCCGAACAGGGCGTCGAGGCGCTGGTGCTGGAGGCGCAGGAGCCGGGCTGGGGCGCGTCGGGTAACAATGGCGGCCACACCAATCCCGGCCTGAAGCACGACCCTGACAAGATCGAGGCCGATTTCGGCACCGAGCTCGGCCGCCGCATGATCGTGTTCGCCTACGGCACGACCAACTTCACACACGATCTGATCCGCCGCTACCAGATCCCGTGCGAAGCGCGGCAGAACGGCACGTTGCGCGCAGCTTACAATGAGAGCAGCGCCGCTGCGATCGAGAAGACCGCGCAGCAATGCATCCGCCGCGGCATGCCGGTGACTTATCTGAACCGCGAGCAGCTCCGCGACATGACCGGCACCGATCGTTACATCGGCGCGATGTTGGATGCGCGCGGCGGCGATCTGCATCCTCTCAGCTACGCCCGTGGTCTTGCCCGCGCCGCGATGTCGGCGGGCGCGAAGGTTCATGGCGGGACACCGGCATTGTCGCTACGCCGCGAGGGAACGCGCTGGCGCATCGAGACGCCGCGGGCGGTGGTTCATGCCGACAAGGTCCTGCTCGCCACCAACGGCTTCACCGACGATCTCTGGCCGGCCCTCCGACGCACCATCGTGCCGGTGTTTTCCTCGATCGCCGCCACCGCGCCGCTTTCCGACGCAGTCTCCCGTTCGATCATGCCGACGCGTCCGGTGCTCTACGAGAGCGGCCATATCACGGTCTACTATCGCATCGATCAGCAGAACCGTCTGTTGATGGGCGGGCGCGGCCCGATGCGCTGGATCAGGTCGCCGCATGACGTCGCCTATCTCATGCGTTATGCGGAGCGACTCTGGCCGCAGCTCAAGGGCGTTGCCTGGACCCACGGCTGGAACAGCCGGCTCGCCATCACTGCGGACCATTATCCGCATGTGCACGAACCCGCCGAGAGCGTTTTGATCTCGCTCGGCTGCAATGGCCGCGGTGTCGCGCTTTCGACTGCGATGGGCGCGCAGCTCGCCCGCCGCCTGATCGGCGGCACCAAGGCCGAGATCGACATGCCCATCACGGGCATCAAGCCGATCCCGATGCACGCGTTCTGGCCGGTCGGCGTGACCACCGCCGTGATCGCGGGCCGGGTGCGGGACCGGCTCGGCATATGAAGAAGGCGCCGCTCGGTGAGGCGACGCCTTGCTCGAATCTTAGATCGGCTTTAGCAGCGACCCTGCTTCCAAAGTCCGGGCGGGCACGCGTGACCGCGCCAGCCGACCTTGCGACCGTGGTACCAGCCGAACGACTTGCCATGGTGATGATGGCCCATCTTGTGGCCATGACCATGTCCATGTCCGTGCCCACCCTTCGCCAGTGCGGGGCTCGTAAATGTGAAGCCGGCCGCAATGATCAGCGAGGCGGCGAGCGCAAGTTTCTTCATGATGTCCTCCGGTGGGGCGAGCGCATTTGTCCGTTCAGTGAACGAACGGTGGGAGAGTAAGTTCCCTGCGAATGTGGAGGAGTCGTGACGCTCGCCTGGATACGTAATTGCGCTGGCGCTCAACGCGCGCTGGCATGTCGAGCGAAGTCAAGCCTCCGCCACCGCATCGGCCCAGGGTTGGAAAATCTCGACCGCGCCGGAATTGAGCTCGCCCTCGCGCATCACGACGCTCGGACAGGCGAATTTCTGCGGCAGCGCCTGCACCCGGCTCTCTTCATAGTCGAAGCGCGCGGCCAGGGCATTGCGCACCTCCGCCGGCAGCCGCGCATCGCCGATCACCACCGCGCCTTCGCTGGCGTCGATGCGCGGCTGGTGAATGGCGGCGTCGAGGTCCATGCCGTAATCCATCGCGAAGGATACGAGCTGCATCACCGACGGCAGGATGCGGCGTCCGCCGGAGGCGCCGATTGCGAGGCGCTTGCCATCCTTCGTCTCGGCGATGACGGGCGTGTAATTGCAGAGGCAGCGCTTGCCCGGTGCGAGCGAGTTCGTGGTACCAGGCGTCGGATCGAACCACATGATGCCGTTGTTCATGGTGATGCCGGTGTGCGGTGTCACGTATCGCGAACCGAACGACGAGAGCAGCGTCTGCGTCACCGCCGCGATGTTGCCGTGACGATCGACCACCGAGAAATGCGTGGTGCAGGCCGGCGCGAGATATTCGGCGCCGAGCGAGCGCTTGCCGTCGGCATCGCCCATATCCTTGAGACGCTCACGGAAGGCGGCCTGCAGGGCGAGCGCATATTCGACATAGGCGGCGGCATCCGGCGCGTCTGCCGGCGTCAAGCTCTGCTGCAACAGCCGTAGCGCATGCGCCATCGTCGGCCCTGCGGTGAGCTCGGGGGTCGCGAACACCTCGCCTTCGCGATAGGGAATCGCCAGCGGCTCGCGCAGATGGGCGCGGAAGGCTGCGAGATCCTCCACCGACAGCGAGCCGCCGTCGGCCTTGATGTCGGAAGCAATGCTCCTGGCGAGATCGCCCTGATAGAAATCACGCGCGCCCGCGTCCGCAAGATGTGACAGCGTCGCCTTCAGGGCATCCTGCGGCAGCCGCGTCTCAGCCTTGATGCCCCACGGCGCGGTCGGCGGCAGGCCGTCCTTCAGATACGCGGCCGCGCTCGCGTGGTAGCGTCTGAGATCGGCGGCCGAGCCCGCGATCGTCACCGTCGTCCACCAATCGACCAGCAGGCCTTCGCCGGCAAGCCGAGCTGCCGGCGTGACCAGATCCTTCCACGGCATCTTGGCGTAGCGGCGGTGCGCCTCTTCCATTCCGGCGACGACGCCGGGCACGGCGATCGAGCCGGGGCCGTGGATGTTGCGATCGTCCTTCACCCTTGGCCAGGGAAACAGATCGGACGACGCGCCTTCGCCGCTGAGCGGATAATCGGCCGTGCGCAGGCTTTGCGGCGCGCACATGCCGTAGTCGATCACCTCATAGCGATTTTCCTTGGCGCGGTAGAGCACCATCGCGCCGCCGCCGCCGATGCCGCTGTTCCAGGGTTCCAGGACGTTGAGGGCAAACGTGGTCGCCACGATCGCGTCGACGCAATCGCCGCCGGCGGCCAGCACCTGCGCCCCGACTTCGGCCGCCCGCCGCGATTGCGAGGCGACGATGCCGCCCTTGGAGGTGACGGCGGGCTTGCGGACGGTCTGGTTGAGGCTGAACTGGTGAGGCATGGTGTCGTCTTGATCTCTGGATTCAGTTGCGTCGTGCACTGAGGTTGAAAGCTCTGCGATTGGCGAAGCGCGCGGACAATGGCACATTGCCGCCAACGAGAACATCGAAAGGGAGGCGCGGCATGGCTGGTGTGAAACAGGCGCGGGATGGCGCGGTCGGGATCCTGACGCTCGACGAGCCGGCCAGCCTCAACGCGATGACGCCAGACCTGCTCGGCGCACTTGCCCTAGCCGTCGGCGAAATGACGGGGGACGAGGCCATCCGCGCGCTGGTGCTCACGGGCGCCGGGCGGGGATTTTGCTCAGGACAGAATTTGAAAGCCTCAGAGGCGCTCGGCGAGGACATCGCGGCCGGCGTGATGCGCTTCTACTGGCCGGCCTTCAAGGCCTTGCGCGAATGCCGAGTGCCTGTCGTCGTTGCCGTCAATGGCGTCGCGGCCGGCGGCGGCTTCAGTCTCGCAATGGCCGGCGACATCATCGTCGCGGCGCGGTCGGCGAGCTTCATCCAGGTGTTCAGCCGCATCGCGCTGGTGCCCGATCTCGGCTCGACCTGGCTCTTGCCGCGGCTGATCGGCCGGCAGCGCGCGCTCGAGCTGATGCTGCTCAATGAGCCGCTGACGGCGGAACGCGCCCAGGAGATCGGCCTGGTCCGGCAGGTCGTCGACGACGCCAAGTTGATGGATGAGGCGTTAGGTTTGGCGCGCCGCCTCGCCGAAGGACCGACGCGCGCTTTGGTCGCAACCCGCGCTCTGGTCGAGGAGAGCGAGCATGCGACCTATGAAGCGCAGTTCCGCCGCGAGATCGAGCTTCAGGCCACGATCCGCAAGAGCGCGGACGCCATGGAAGGCCGCAATGCGTTCGTGGAGAAGCGCAAGGCGAAGTTTACCGGGAGGTAGGTGGGCATGCTTCTCATCCAACCGTCATGCCCGGGCTGTCCCGGGCATCCACGTCTTCCTATCCGAGCCCCCAAAACGTGGAATGGCCGGGTCAAGCCCGGCCATGACGACGATTAGTGCGATTTCTACGGCCGCGCGCTCAGCGCATGCGATCCAGCCGGCTGGCCTGGTACTTGGCGCGCCATTTCGGGCCGGGTCCGCGCATGTAGTGCAGCTCGGGGCGGTAGGGATTGGCTGCGACGCGGATCAGCGTCTGCCATCTGGTGGCGACGAAGCTGAGGGGCTGGCGCAGCAGGCTCAATGAAGCGAGCAACATGGCATCACCTCAATGCGGCTTGCCGAGCATGGCGGTGAAGGGGAGGTCGAACAGATCCTCGCCGTCGGAGCCGCTGACGTGGATCACCCAGTCGCGCCAGTCCTCGGCGCCGGGGGTCTGGATCATCGAGTTCATGATCTGAGCGGCGCGGTCGCGCGCCTCGGTCAGATTGGCGACTGCGGCGCCGTAGCGGTCGATCAGCGTGCCCTCGGTGTTGGAGCAGTGAAAATAGACCTGGACCATAGGCGCCTCCTGTAGAAAGCGATCGGGACGGCAAACCGATACCACCCCAAGCATTCGCGAAACATTCGGGTCGAGCCCGGTAAGGAAATCTACGGATATTGGTCGGACCCAAGGTCGTTACAGGTTTAATCACAGGCGGGTGATGACTGGACGGCACCGCGGCGGCATGGAACAACGCCCGCGGGAAGGCGGCTCACGGTGAACCAGTTCACATTCGATCGCGAACGGCCAAATTTGCGCTTGCCTGCAGCGGTCGTTCTTGCAGCGGGCTTCGCCGCCGCGCTGCTCGGCTTCGCCCCGGCTTCGTCCGAGCCGGTCAGAAAGAGCGGCTACGCGATCGGCGCGGAAGCCTGCGGCAGCGGCGATCTCGCCTTTCCCAGGATCCAGATCGACATGAAGGCGGGATATTGCGCCGGCCTCGTCGCCAGCGAGGGGGACCGCCTCAAATTTCCGCGCTCGATCGTCCAGGTGCCCGGCCGCGACCTTTTGGTGGTCGCCGATATGGGCGGCTGGGGCCACACCGACGGGCGGCTGCTGCTGCTCGATCCGCGTGCCCCGCAGGGGCAACGCTTCAAGGAACTGCTGACGGGGATAGAATATCCGTTCGCTCTCGTCACCGGCCCGGACAGCAAGCTCTATGCCTCGACCGCGGAGACGATCTTCCGGTTCGACCCGCTCGCGGACAATCCACGCAGCACGGTCGAGACCATCATCCGTCACCTGCCCGGCCGCCGGATCACGCTGCCGGATGGCACGAGGACCGATGAGAGCGCGCACCCGTTCAAGCAGTTCGTGTTCGACCGGAACGGCCGGCTGTTCGTCAATGTCGGCTCGCACAGCGACGATTGCATCACGCCTGCGCCGATCACAAAACCCTGTGCGGCGGCCGAGGGCGCGTCTGCGCTGGCCTCGATCTGGCTGTTCACGCCGCCCTCAAGCGGCGTCTTCCCGGCATTGAAACCCGGCGATCCCGACCCGCCGCACAGCGTCTATGCGCGCGGCTTGCGCAACTCAATGGCCCTGGTGCTGCACCCGAAGTTTCCGGATGCCGGCTACGCCTTCCTCCAGGGTGAGAACGCCCGCGACCTGCCCGACATCTTCAAGCCGAACGAGGAGATCAACGCGATCGAGCAGGGCAGGCACTACGGCTGGCCCTATTGCTACGATTTGTCGACGCCGAGCCCCGAATTCAGGCTCGTGCTGCAATCGGGCGCGTACAAGTCGTTCTGCTCGGCCAATGCGCTTTACAAGGCGCCGCTCTCGCTGCTGCCGCCGCACGGCGCGCCGCTCGCGATGCTGTATTACCACGGCGCCAAATTCCCTGAGCTGGAGGGCAAGCTGCTGGTCGGTCTGCACGGCTATCGGCCGACCGGGAGCCGGCTGCTGGTCTATGACGTCGACGATCACGGCTTTCCAAAGCCCAGCGCGGCACCGGTGCGCTATCACGTCAGTTGCGCGGCCGAGCCGACCCGCAGTTTCCGGACCGACGCCGGCGAGGTCGCCGCCGCGCCGTTCGAAGAGCTGATTGCAGGTTGGCACCGCGTCAACGGCGCGCGGCCGCAAGGTGCGCCGGTCGGCATGACGGTGGCCGAGGACGGCGCGATCTGGCTGGTCGAGGACAAGAACAAGACCGTGATCCGCATCGATCGCGCTGCTGGCGAAGCGCCTGCGCCTCTCCCCTGCGATACGCGCAGCCAGGCGATGATCGACCAGCTCGCAGCTTTCGTGGCCAGGGATGCGCAGAACGGCGTTCGCCTCACCACCTTGCGCAAGGGCCTCGTCGAGAAGCATTGCGTCGGCTGCCATTCGGATTTCGGCCTGAGCGCGGGGCAATCGGATGCGGAGAAGGACAGGGCGGTGCTGCACTTCATGCTGGCGCAGGACGGCTGGATCTACCCTGGCGATCCCGACGCCGGCAGGCTGCGGACGCGCCTGCGCGGCCTAGGCGCCGAGAAGCTGATGCCGCCGGGCGGCGAGAGCCTGCCCAAGACCGAGCCCGGTTACACGCGCCTGCTCGATACCGCGGACCTGTTCGTCGCCAAAATGGCGCCGGGCACGCGGATGCGGATCAAGCCAGGCCCGCCGCAGCGGAAGTTTTTCAGCAAGGCCAACAAGGAATGCGGCGAAATACCGGCCGGAAAGGTCGTCGTCGTGACACAAAGGAGCGCTGTAGACAGACCCGGCTTCAGCCGATTCTTCCGGCCAGCCGATCCCTATCTGAACGGCGAGTGCACCGACGGCGATGGCTATTACATCCGGCAGGAACTTCTGGTGCCTGTGCAGTAGCATCCTGCTGGTCACGACGCTGCCGGCCGCTGCCGAAACAAAACTGTTCGAAAGCGCACAGCTGACGCCCGCCAGCGAATACACCTTCGGCATCGAAGGGCCGGCCGCCGATCTCGACGGCAATCTGTTCGTCGTCAATCTCGGCAAGCCCGGCACCATCGGCAAATTGCCCGCTGGTGGCGCCGCCTCGGAGCTGTTCACGACGCTCCCCGAAGGCAGCGTCGGCAACGCGATCCGTTTCGATCGCAGCGGCACCATGTTCATCGCCGACTACAAGAAGCACAACATCTTCGCCATCCCCAAGGGTGCGACCAAGCCCGCGGTGTGGTTTCACTCCGGCGAGATGAGCCAGCCCAACGACATCACGATCGCGCCGGACGGCACGATCTATGCGAGCGATCCGAACTGGAAGGGGCGCGAAGGCCACATCTGGCGCATCGCCAGGGGAGCGGACGGTACGGTGCGGGGGCAGGTGATGTCGACGCCGCGCGCCATGGGCACCACCAACGGCATCGACCTCAGCCCTGACGGCAAGACGCTCTATGTCGGCGAATCCAGCAGCGGCCAGATCTGGTCCTATGCGATCAGCGGCAACGAGCTGACGGCTGCAAAACTCGTCAAGGCGTTTCAGCCCGACACCATCGACGGCCTGCGCACCGACGTTGCCGGCCGCCTCTACGTCGCGCGCATTCTCAAGGGCACGATTGCGCTGATGAAGCCGACCGGCGCGGTCGAGCGCGAGATCCCGCTGAAGGCCAAGGAGCCGACCAACATTGCCTTCGGCGGCAGCGACGGCAAGACCGTCTTCGTCACCCAGCGCCAGGGTGGCTTCATCGAGTCCTTCCGCACCGACCAGCAGGGCCGCGAGCACTGCCTCCAGCGCGGCCGTTGCTGAGCTTCGCAAGCGCTCTGCTTTCCGCGCAGGGCAGCGCGACGATGGACGGCATTCTTCTTGCTTGCATCCGGCGGCCGTGGCGATCAAGACTCTGCGGCACGTCCAGTAGCAGGCGACCACGGGGTGTTTGAGTGAAAGCCGTCCATACCGAACTGCACCGCAGCCACGACCCGCAATTCTTCTTGGTGCGTGGTGTCGTCAAGCGCACCACAGAGCAGCCCGAGCGCGCCGATCGCCTGCTCAGGGGATTGAAGGACGGCAGGCATCAACTGGTCGAACCAACCAAGTTCGGGCCCGGTCCGCGCGCACGCGTTCACAGTCCGGAATACCTGTCGTTCCTCAGCGAAGCCTGGGACGCCTGGACGGCGCTCGGCGATTCCGGCCCGGAGATGATCGGCAATATCCATCCCGTGCGCCATGCCGCGACCTATCCGACCCACATCGTCGGCAAGCTCGGCTGGCATACCGCCGACACCGCAGCGCCGATCGGCCCGGGCACGTGGGCCGCGGCCTGCGCCGCCACCGATGTTGCGGTGACCGCAGCGCAGATGGTGATGGATGGCGAGGACGCAACTTACGCGCTCTGCCGTCCGCCCGGCCATCACGCCTATCGCGACATGGCCGGCGGCTTCTGCTTCCTCAACAACAGCGCGATCGCGGCGGCGCATCTGCGGCAGAAGCATGAGCGCGTCGTGATCCTCGACGTCGATGTCCATCACGGCAACGGCACGCAAGGCATCTTTTATGCCCGGCCCGACGTCTACACGATCTCGATCCATGCCGACCCCGTTGCGTATTATCCGTACGTATGGGGCTATGCGCATGAGCGCGGCGAAGGACCCGGCCTCGGCACCAACCTCAACATTCCGCTTCCCATCGGCACCGGCGATGACGGCTATCTCCAGGCGCTGGACATCGCGCGCAAGGCGATCGAATCCTTTGCACCCGGCGCCCTCGTCATCGCACTCGGCCTCGATGCCTCCGAGCACGATCCGCTCAAGGGATTGGCCGTCACCACACCCGGCTTCCGCCGCATCGGCCAGGCCATCGCGAAGCTGGGCCTGCCGACCGTGCTCGTGCAGGAAGGCGGCTATCTCTCGGACATTCTCGGCGCCAACCTGACCTCTGTGCTGGCGGGATTCGAAGAAGCGCGGTGATGCTTACCTCTCCCCGCTTGCGGGGAGAGGTCGGAATTTGCGCAGCAAATTTCGGGTGAGGGGGTACAGGTCGCGCGGCGGTCCCCTGTGCGGAGAGAGGTCCCTCACCCCGACCACTCAGCGCGAGCGAAGCTCGTCGCGTCCCCGTAACAACGGGGCGAGGGAGAAGAAGCCGCGTCGCTCGCGACTCAAAACATCCCACTCGGCGCACGCGCCTTGCAGACACGAGCCGCCTCACTCAGCCGCTTCGCGGAGGGGCCAGGCATGGCGGCTGATGGGAAGGCCGCCGTCCGCGCGGGAGCCGTCGGCGATCGCGAGGCGATGCGCGGGCGATGGCGAGCACAGCGAGAAGCGCCAGGCGTTCGGATCGTCGACGATGTCGGGCTTGAAGCTGATCTCGATGGCCTCGCGTGACACCTGCATGGCGAAGGCGTCGAGCGGCAGATTGAGCCCAAAGCCCCTGGCCTTCAGATAGGCCTCCTTGAGCGTCCAATAGTCGAAGAAGCGCTCGATCGCCGCCGGCTCCGGCAGTCCGCGCAAGGCTTCGACCTCTTCCGGCGCAAAGAAGCGAAGCGCGGTGGACAGCGGCGCGACGCGCCGCGACACGGTTTCGACGTCGACTCCGACGGCCTCATGCCGCGACACCACGCAGGCGACGCAGCCGTCGGCATGCGACAGGCTGAAATGCAGCGCGGTCGAGGTGGCCGGTGCTGCGACGAACGGCCGGCCATAGCGGCCCGCGCCAAACGACCAGTCGGTGGGCGCGACGTTGGAAGCGACCTGTGACAGCGCCAGGCGCAACATCGCATGCGCGAAGATGTATTGCCGCCGATGCCGCTCGAACACGAAGCGATCGGCCCGGGCCCGCTCGTCGACCGAGAGCAGGCGTCGGCACGCCTCGGCCGCGCCCGGCACGTCAATGGTCTCGATCAGTCCGACAAAGAGTTCGATTCTGTCGTCTGCCATCAATTGGGCCCATGGCGTCGGGCGAGGCCAAATCCCTCGGTGCCGACGGAAGAAACAACTGCGCAAGAATCAGCCGAGAGGACCGTACCTAGCGGTCCACCCGGGCGAATTCTTGTCGATTTGCAGGCCGGTTTACAGGCGTAAGCTTGTGCGAGCCCCCAAACTCGACACGCAAGCGGCCGCTCTGTGAAGATTCGTACGGCCGTCCCCGCCGACGAATTTACTTCTTCTTCTTGGACTTCTTCTTGGATCCGCGCAGAGCCTTAAGGCTGGCGTCGACATCCTTCAGTGCGAGCTGGAGTTTTTGCTTCTCGAAATTGAGCAGGTCTTGCAGCGCCTTGCGGTCCTCCGCGCTGAGCGAGGTCTTCTTGGTAAATTTGATGAAACCCATAACACTCCCCCGGTTGAAAATGATCATCCCAATCAAAATCCGAGAATAATCTTGCGCGACGACGCCAAATAATCAAGCTGCAACTTGATCATTCACAGCTTTGGGGCGTGAACCCGTATTCTGGCGCGATGTCGCGGCATCAAGCGGCCCTGCGCGCGAGCAATCTCCCGAGTGGTGCGTTGGGCTGGGCGATCGCCGCCGTTAGCAGGGCGACGAGGTCCTCCATCCATTCGCCGACCGCTCGGCCCTCGAGCAAATCGCGCTTGTAATTGCAGGAGCCGGTAATGCCGGTCGGGCGCTCCTTGAGCATCAGCGACAGCCAGGTCTGGTCGATCGGCAGCACCGGCTGGCCTTCGCGCGCGACGTTGCCGATCGATTCTGTCGCGAGATCCGGGAGATCGAGCGGCCGGCGCAACGGATTCTGCAGCGTGAAATAGACCTGGAGCAGCGAGGCCGGATCGATCCCCTCCTGCTCCAGTCGATCGGCCAGGACGTTGAACGGCAGCTCCTGCCGCGCATGCGCCTCGAGCACGCTCTGGCGCACCCGCAGCAGAGCCTGCGCGAAAGACAGGTCCGGCGTGATTGTCGTGCGGACGATCACCGTGTTCTCGAACGGGCCGATGATCCGGTCGGTGTCCGGCTGGGCACGATTGGCCATCGCGGTCGCGACCGCGATGTCGGTGCGGCCCGTCCGGGCCAGCAGCATGGCCTTCAGGCCGGTGAGGAAGCACATGAACAGCGTGCAATTGTGCTGGCCGGCAAACGCCGTCAGCCGGGCGATCAGCTCGCGCTCGAGGCAGACCGGATGATGCCCGGTGGAGGCGCCCGGGCTCGATTCGCCGTCGAAGAGGGGACCCGCTCCGCGCAAATTCAGGATCCAGTCGGAAGCCTGGCGGCGCGCCGCGTCGGTGCCGCACCACCAGCGCTGCCAGCGTGCCACGTCCGAAAAGGCCGGCGGCGGGCTCGGCAGCGGCGCAGACGGATATCCGGCCAGCGCGGCATAGCGGCTCGACAATTCCTCGAACAGCACGCCGATCGACCAGCCGTCGACGACGGCGTGATGCAACGTCAGCAGCAGCACGTGGTCATCGTCGTGGAGCCGCAACAGCCGGGCGCGCAACAGCGGCGCGCGCGTGGTGTCGATCGGGGTATAGGCCTCCTGCTCGATCAGGAGATCGATCTTCCTGAGCTCGAGCGCCTTGCGCCGCTTGTTGTTGTGGAAATGACCGTCGCCGATCGTCTCGACCGTCATGATTCGGCCGAGTTTGCGTGGCGCGGCGATGCGGCTTTCCGGCTCATCGCCGTTCCAGGCGAACGCGGTGCGCAGCGATTCGTGCCGGCGCACCACGTCGTCGATCGCCTTTGCCAGGGCGGCCGAATCGAGCGGGCCCTGCAGGCGGAAGGCGAAGGGCAGGTTGAGCTGCGGCAGCCCCGGCAGATTCCGCTCGATGTGCAGCATCTGGTCCTGTCCGATGGAAGGCGCCGGCGGCCCGCCCGCAGCCGATCGCGGCAGGCTTGCGGCAGGCTTGTGCGGCTTCGTGGCCACGGTCTGTTCGACCCGCCGCGCCAACCCCTCGATCGTCGGCGCCTCGAAGATGGCCTTGATCGGCAGCGGCACGCCGAGCGCCCGCGCGATGCGCGCCATCACCTGGCCGGCCAGCAGCGAATGGCCGCCGAGGTCGAAGAAATTGTCGGTAACACCGATGCGTTCGACGTTCAGCAGGTCGATCCAGATGTCGGAGAGCACCTTTTCGGTGAAGCGCCGCGCCGGGACGGCCGCATCCGCGCCGGACGTTTCCGGCGGGACGGACGCCAGCAGCGCCGAGCGGTCGATCTTGCCATGGGCGTTGAGCGGCACCTGATCCAGGAACAGGAAGGCGGCGGGGATGGCGTGGACGGGCAGGCGGCTCTTAAGGAAGTCGCGCAGTTCGCTGGCGCTGCTGCGGCTGCCGGGCTTGGCGACGACATGGGCGATCAGCCTGATGTCGCCGCTCGCCTCGCGGCGCGGTTCGACGATGGCGGCGCGCACGCTTGGATGCTCGGCCAGCGCGTTCTCGATCTCCTTGAGCTCGATACGATAGCCACGGATCTTGACCTGATGGTCGGCGCGGCCGAGGCATTCGATCGTCCCGTCGGCGCGACGCCGGGCCAGATCGCCGGTCCGGTAGAGCCGGCTGCCGGCCTGGCGCGAGAACAGATCGGGCAGAAAGCGCTGCCGGCTCTGCGCGGGATCGTTGATATAGCCGCGGCCGATTCCGGCGCCGCCGATGCAGAGCTCGCCGGTCACGCCGATCGGTTGCGGCTGGAGCTGCGCGTCGAGCACGTAGAGCTGCGTGTTCGGCAGCGGCGCCCCGACCGGAACGTTGGCCGTCGTGATCGCCGGCGCCTTGGTCAGGCGATGCAGGGAGACGTCGTCGGAGCATTCCGACGCGCCATAGGCATTGATCAGCGGCACCCTCGGGCAGCGGGCAAACCAGGCGCGGCAGAGCTCGACGGGCAACGGCTCGCCGGTCGAGATCAGCAGCCGCAGCTTCGCGAAGGCGCGCCGGATCGGCGCCTCGTCCATACGCTCGAGAATGAGGCGCAGCAGCGAGGGCACGATCTCGAGCACCGTGATGCCCTCGCGCTCGATCTCGCGCGCCAGCAGCATCGGGTCCTGCACGATCGCGCTGCCGCAGACATGGACGCGCGCGCCGACCATGGGACCGGCGAGGAATTGCCAGACCGAAATGACGAAGCTCTGCGGCGCGATCTGCGCGATCACGTCCTTAGGCGAGAGGCCGAGTTCGGAGATGAGCGAGGCCAGATGGTTCGACAGGCCGCGCTGCTCGATCATGACGCCCTTCGGCGCGCCGGAGGAGCCGGACGTATAGACGAGATAGGCAAGGCTCGAGGCGGCGCGGCGTGCGGCGCGGGCCGGCTTTGTCGACCCGGATGCAAGAGCGTCGTCGAGCTCGGCCACCGGGATGCGCTCGACCAGCGGTTCGAGCAGGGCCTCGACCATGGCAGACTGAGCCCGTCCGGTCAGCAGCACGCGGGCACAGCTCGATCCGAGGATGGTCGAGAGCCTTGCCGTCGGCTGGTCGGGATCGAGACTGAGGAAGGCCGCGCCGACGCGCTGCACCGCGATCATCGCGGCGAGCAGGTCGGGCCCGCGCTCCGCGAGCAGGGCAACCACGCTCTCCGCGCCGACGCCCTCACGGGCCAGCCAGCGCGCGGCCGCCCCAGTGCGGCGCGCCAGCTCGCGATAGGTCAGGGACGTGCGACCGTCCGAGACCGCGACGGCGTTCGGCGTCTTCCTCGCCTGGCGCTCGAAGCGTTCGATCAAGTTGCCGCGTGTGGTGAAATTGGCCGGCATGCCCCGGCCTTTTGCCAGCGCTTGCCGACGTTCGGCCTCGGTCAGGAGCGGCAGGCGCGAGATGCGCTGTTCCGGATTGGCGATGACGGCCTTGAGCAGCGCCTTGAACTGGGCCGCCATGGCTTCGATCGTCGCGGCCTCGAACAGATCGGTGGCGTATTCGAAGAAGCCGGTGAAGCGGCCATCGGCCTCGACCAGTTCGAGCGTGATGTCGAACCGCGCCACCCTGGGATCGACTTCCAGCCGCCGGGTCGACAGGCCAGGAAAGCGCGCCGCCTCGATCGAGGCGTTCTGGAGGATGAACATGATCCGGAACAGCGGATTGCCGTCGCGGCGGCGCGCCACCCGCAAAGCGCGCAACACCTCCTCGATCGGAAGGTCTTGGTTGCGGTAGGCGTCCAGCGTGACCTGCCGCACCCGCCGCAACATCTCGCCGAAGCTCGGATCGCCGCTGAAATCGTTGCGCAGGACCAGGGTATTGGCGAACAGCCCGATCAGGCGTTCGCTCTCGATCTGGTTGCGGTTGGCGATCAGCGATCCCGTGGCGACGTCCTCATGCGAGGTGTGGCGGAACAACAGGCACTGGAAAGCGGCGAGCAGCGTCATGAACGGCGTGACGCCCTGGTTCTGGCTCAACGCGCGCAGCTCGGACGAGAGGGACTTTGAGAATTCAAGGTAGTGACGCGCGCCGTGTCCGCTCCAGATCTCAGGTCTTGGCCTGTCGGTTCTCAGCGGCAGCATGGTGACGCCGTCGAGCTGGGTCCGCCAATAATCGAGCTGCTCCCTGGCCGCGGGCGTCTGCGCCCAGCTTTGCTGCCAGAGTGCGAAGTCGCGATATTGGAAAGCGGGCGGCGGCAGTGCGGCCGAATGCTTCTTGCGCGCCGCGGCATAATGGACGGCGAGCTCCTGCCAGAACAGCCGCTGCGACCAGCCATCGGTGGCGAGGTGATGGACGTTGACCACCAGCGCATGGTTGTTCCTGTCGAACGACAGCAGTGTCGTCTTCAGGGGCGGCGCGTGGGCCAGGTCAAACTGATGTTGCGCAAGCCTGAGCGCCTCGCGCCGGATTGCCGCAGGCCGCCTGCCCGCAGGGCATGGCTTGAGCTTGATGCGCTCCAGCCGCGGCGTCGATGACAGCACGAGTTGCATCGGCTCGCCCTGGCGCTCGAGGAACACCGAGCGCAGCGCCTCATGGCGCGTTGAGATCGCAGCGAGGCTCGCAGACAGCGCGGCGGCGTCGACCGGGCCCTTGAGGGCGGCGATCTCGACGACGTTATAATTGTACCGCGTCGGGTCCAGTCGCGAGAGCACGTACATCCGCTGCTGCTGGAACGACAGCGGTGCGTCCGTGCCTGCAAGCCGGCGCCAGCCCGGCAGCGCCGTCTCGCGCCGGCTTGCGGCGGTCTCGATCCGGGCCGCGAGCGCTGCGACCGTCGGGCAATCGAAGATATCCTCGAACGAGAAGTCGACATTGAAGCGGTCGCGCAGGCGCGAGCGCATCTGTGTCACCGCGAGCGAATCCGCGCCGAGCGCGAAGACGTCCTGGTCGGCGCCGACCTGCGGCAGCTCCAACAGGCCGGCCCAGATCTCGGCGAGCTGGCTCTCGACCGCATTGCGCGGCAGCCGGGTCTCGTCGTCCGCGTCGACCGTTGCAATCAGCCCGGCGAGGGCGTTGCGCTTGACCTTGCCGCTGGCGCCCTTCGGCAGCGCCGCCACGCTGCGGATCAGGCTCGGCACTTTGTAGGCTGCAAGCCGCTTTCGCGCGAATTGGCGCAACTGGTCGGGGGTCGTCTCGGCATTCGGCCGCAGCACCACGACGGCCGCGACGTTCTCGCCGAGCTTCTGGTGCGGGACCGCGAACACGCCGGCTTCCAGCACCGCCGGATGGCTGAGCAGGACGTCTTCCACCTCCAGCGGCGATATCTTCTGCCCGCCGCGGTTGATGACGTCCTTGATGCGGCCGACGATGAAGAGATAGCCGTCGTCATCGAGATAGCCGAGGTCGCCGGTCCTGAACCAGCCGTTGCGGAATGCGGCCCGCGTCGCCGGCTCGTCATTATAATAGCCGCGGCTCATGTTCGGCCCGCGCAGCACGATCTCGCCGTGCGCCCCGCTTGCGAGCATGCGGCCGGTCTCGTCCATGATCGCGATCTCCGGGCCGGCGGCGCGGCCGACCGACCCGACCTTGCGCAGCTCGAACCGATTGGCCGCAATCTGCGAGGCCGCCTCGGTCATGCCGTAAGTTTCGAGCACGGGAACGCCGAACGTTGTCTCCAGCCCGGCGAGAATCGTCGGCGCGAGCGAGGCCGAAGCCGACCGGATCACGCGCAGCGACGATGGTCGGGCGCGGTCGGGGTTTACTTCCGCCGCCGTCAGCAATGCGCGATGAATGGTCGGCACCGCCGTGTACCAAGTCGGTTGCAGCTCCCGCATCCAGCCGAAGAACGACGCTGCGTCGAAACCGTCGGTGCAGATCACGCTGGAGCCCGCGGCCAGCGCCGTGAGCAGGCCGGAGATCAAGCCATGGGCATGAAACAGCGGCAGGACGTTGAGCAGGCGATCATGCGTCGTGAGCGACAGCACATGGCCGGCATTGTAGGCGGACAGGCAAACATTGCGGTGGGTCAGCGGCACCATTTTCGGTCGCGCCGCCGTGCCTGACGTCAGCAGGATGAACGCATCGTTGTCGCCGCGCGAAGCGCCGCCGGCATTGGCCGGCCCGATCGCCGGAGCGATGAACGCGCAGCCGCCGAGATCGTGGGTGGGCCCCGCCACGAAATCGATCACGGCGATGTCGAGCATCCGGGCGGCGTCACGGCTCGCCGAGTTCACGTCGGCCCGGGTCACGAGCGCGGTCAGCTTCAGTTCGCTGAAACAGCGTTGCAGCTCGTCCGCCGTCAGATCGGGGTTGACGGGGATGCAGGCGCAGCCTGATGCGACTGCTAGCAGCGCCAGGGCAGTATCGGCGCCCCGCGGCAGCGCCACCGCGATGCGGTCTGCGGGACGGATGCCGAGTTCACGCAAGGCACGCACCAGTTGCCGGATCGACTCGGCCAGCGCGCCATAGCTGAGCGCCGGCCGGCCGGGAGCGAGGAGTGCGGGCGCCGCCGGCGTCCTGCGGGCGTAGAATTCGAGAAGGCCGCTGATATGCGCGAACACCTTCGTTTCGGCCGTGGTGCCGGCTGATGCTTCGTCCGCTCCGGATGCAATGTCCGACAACGCCATTCCCTTTTGGACCGATTAAGTTATTCTTCCAAGAAGTTGGGGAATGCGTCCAGTCCGAGGTGAAGTTTGGACCCCAAAATCTGTGGTTGAGGGGCCCTCGAGCCCTTCGACGGAGTAAGGGTCGGGCAGAATCACGATGCTGGAGAACGAGCCGAGCACGAGTTTGGAAGGTGGGCTGAATCACTGGCTCGAAAGCATCGGCCTCGGGCACTACACCGATCTTTTCGCGCAGCACCGCCTCGATCTCGACGTCATCGCGGATCTCACCGAAGCCGATCTGGTCGAGCTCGGATTGCCGCTCGGCGATCGCAAGCGGCTGCAGCGGGCGATGGCGGCGCTGTTTCAAGCGGAAACCACGGAGGCGCCGGCGGAGGCGCCGCGTCCGCAAATCCGGGCGGAGGTCGGAGCCGAACGGCGCCAGCTCACCACCATGTTCTGCGACATGGTGGATTCCACCTCGCTGTCCGCGCAGTTCGATCCGGAGGACGTCCGCGACATGATCGCGGATTTTCGCGAGACCTGCGTCCGGGTGGTCAAGCAATACGAGGGCTTTGCCGCCCGTTTCGTCGGCGACGGTATCCTGGTCTATTTCGGCTATCCGACCGCACATGAGGACGATGCCGAGCGCGCGGTGCGCGCCGGGCTCGAGATCGTGCGGGTGCTGTCGACGGCACGCGCGGTCGAGCCGCGTGGTGCGCTCAGCCATTCACCCGCCGTCCGCATCGGGATCGCGACCGGCCTCGTTGTGGTCGGCGACCTCGTCGGGCAGGGCACCGAAGAACGCGACTCCGCGGTCGGGGAAACCGTCAATCTCGCGGCGCGCCTGCAAGGCCTGGCGCCGCCCAACGGCGTGGTGATCTCGGCCTCGACGCAGGCGCTGCTGAAGGGGAAGTTCGACTACCGCAATCTCGGAGTCCACGACTTGAAGGGGATCTCCGAGAAGGCCCAGGCCTGGCACGTGGTGCGCGCCTCGCGGTTGGAGACCCGTTTCGCTGCGGCGATGGGTACGCGCCTGACGCCGCTCGTCAACCGCGAGGAGGAGATCGCGCTGTTGATGGGGCGCTGGCAGCAGGCCAAGGACGGCGACGGCCAGGTCGCGGTCAAGTTCGGCGAGCCCGGAATCGGCAAGTCGCGCATCATCCAGGAGATCTTCGAGCGGATATCGGGCGACCGCCATGGACAGGTCTCGCTGCAGTGCTCGCCCTATTACACCTCCACCGCGTTCCATCCGTTCGTCGAGCAGCTCAAATTCTCCCTCGGTCTCGATCGCGAGGATTCGTCCGCGCTGTCGCTGGCGAGCCTGGAGAACGCGATCGCCGCCGCCGATGGCGACATTGAGCAGGTCACCCCGCTGTTTGCCGCGCTGCTGTCGATACCGACCGGGGACCGCTATCCGCCGCTCGAGCTGTCGCCGCAGCAGCAGAAGGATGCGACGGTCGTGGCGCTGGTCAACCATTTCCTCGGCCTTGCGCGCGAGATGCCGCTGGTGATCGCGTTCGAGGATTTGCATTGGATCGACCCGACCTCCCGTGAGGTGGTCGACCTCCTGGTCGATCGGGTGCAGAACCAGCCGATCCTGGCGATCATCACCGCGCGCTCGGAATTCCAGGCGAGCTGGAACGCGCATTCGCACATCACCACCCTGGTCCTGAACCGCTTGAGCCGGCAGTTGCGCACGACGCTGGTGGAGCGCGTCGCGGGACGCGAGCTGCCCAAGGAGGTTGTCGAGGAGATCATCGTCAAGACCGACGGCGTGCCGCTGTTCCTGGAAGAGCTGACCAAGACGGTTCTGGAATCCAATCTGCTGACCGAGCGGCACGGGCGCTACGTGCTGTCGGGACCGTGGCGGCAGCTCGCAATCCCGGCCACCCTGACCGACTCGCTGATGGCGCGGCTCGACCGGATGGGACCTTTCAAGCGCATCGCGCAGATCGGCGCCACGATCGGCCGCGAGTTCTCCTACGAGACGCTGCACGCCGTTGCCAATGCGCCGGCCGAGCAGATCGAGGCGGCGCTCAGCCATCTGCAGGAAGCCGGGCTGATCATGCGCCGCGGCCATCCGCCGGATGCGCTGTACTCATTCAAGCACGTGATGATCCAGAACGCCGCGCATGCGAGCCTGTTGCACAGCGAGCGGCGCAAGCTGCATGCGCGGATCGCCCAGGTGCTCGCCGAGATGTATCCGGAGAGGACCGAGCGCGAACCGGAGCTGCTCGCCCATCATTTGACCGAATCCGGCCAGAGCGAGGGCGCTGCCAGCTTCTGGCTCAAGGCCGGCAAGCAGGCGGCCAGGACCGGGGCCAATCTGGAGGCGATCGGCCACCTGCGCCGCGGCCTTAACGTCGTGCAGGCCAATGCGCGCATGCAGGGCGCTGACGAGATGGAGCTCAAGCTGCGCATCGCGCTCGGCAACGCGCTGATCGCCGCCAAGGGCTACGCGGTGCAGGAGGTCGAGGAGAACTACATCCGCGCGCTGGAGCTCGGCCGTCAGCTCGATGACGACGAAAAGGTCTTCGCTGCGACGCGCGGGCTCTGGGTGTGCCATTTCATCCGCGCCGATCTCACCCGCGCGCACGATCTCAGCGTCGAGCTGTTGAAGTTTGCCAAGCGCGAGCGGCTGAACGAGCGGACGCAGCCGGCGCAGCAGACCGGCTATCTGATCGAGGCGCACCGCGCGATCGCGATGACCATGCTCTATCGCGGCCGCTTCGCAGCCTCGCAGCACCATTTGCACCGCTGCATCAACCTGTTCAGCCCCGATCTGCACTCCGACCTGATGGAACGGCACGGCATCGATCCCGGTGTCGTTTCGCTGTCCTATCTCGGTTACCTCCTGTGGTTCCTCGGTCGGCCCGACGCGGCGCGCCAGCACAGCGAGCAGGCGATCGCGAACGCCGAGAAGATCCGCCACCCTTTCACGCTCGCCTTCGCGCTGGTGTTCGGCGCCTATCTCCGCCAGCATTTGCGCGACGTCGAAGGCACGCGCGACTACGCCAATCGCGCCATGATCATTGCCACCGAGCACAATTTCCTGCACTGGAAGCAGCAGGCGGCGATCCTGCGCGGCTGGGCGCTGGCTCAGCTCGGCGAAGCCGACGAAGGCCTCGGCCAGATGCGCTTCGGCCTCGACGAGTACGAGGCGATGGATTCCTGGCTCGCCGGCTGCTGGTTCCGCTGTCTGCTCGCGGAAACGTACGCCAAGGTCGGGATGCGCGACGCCGCCTTGCGCGCGCTGGATGGTGCGCTTGCGACCGCAAGGCGGACGGGCGATCACTTCTATCTCGCCGAGGTCTATCGCATGCAAGGCGAGATCACGCTGGCGGGTGGCGACCCGGCGTCGGTACAGGAGGCGGAGGACCTGTTCGGCCTTTCGCTGGAGACCGCACGCAAGCAGGGAGCGCTGTCCTGGGAGCTTCGCACCGCCGTCTGCCTCGCGCGCCTGTCGCATCAAGCCGGCAAGCGCGAGCACGCAAGACTCCTGCTGATGCCGATCGTCGGCAAATTCAGCGAGGGCTTTTACACGCCGGACCTGAAGCAGGCGATGCAGCTCCTCGATGAGCTCGGTAGCGACGCGGCGGTGCGCGAGCAGGCCGGTCTGTGACATGAGCGATCTTGCCGCCGCGCGTGCGCGCTACGCTGAGTTGATCGCCAGGCGCGAGCGGATTGCCTCGAAGCGTCTGCTCGCCGCGCTCGCCGCCGTTCCGCGCGAGGAATTTCTGCCAAGTGGACCGTGGCGCATCAAGGGCGAGGCAGCGCGCAGTTACCGGCTGACGCCCGACGCCGATCCCCTTCATCTCTACGACAACGTGCTGGTCGCGATCGATGCGCGCCGCAAGCTCGACACCGGCCTGCCGAGCCTGTGGGCGCATTTGATCGACACTCTCGACGTCAAGCGGGCGGACCGTGTGGTGCAGATCGGCTGCGGCCTCGGCTATTTCTCCGCGGTGCTGTCGATCATGGTCGGCGAGAAGGGCCGCGTCCATGCGATCGAATGCGACGATCGGCTCGCGACCCGGGCGGCGAACTACTTGCGCGGCTATGGCAACGTCACGGTCGTCCACGGCGATGGGTGCAAGGACGTGGGCGAGCCCGCCGACGTGATCATCGTGCATGCCGGCTTCCCGCATCCGCACCCGCTCTGGCTGCGGTCGCTCCGTCCGCGCGGCCGTCTTCTGGTGCCGCTGACCCAGCGCGACCGCGAAGGCGCCGCCCTCAAGATCACGCGGAGGGCCAGGGGTTTCGAGGCAGAGGCGATCCAGCAGATCCGGATCTTTCCCGGCCGGGGCCGCGGCGTGACCGCCCTCGACGACCGCGTCGCCAACTGGTGGCAGCGCGCCTCAGCCCTGGCGCCGCTCCGCTTTCGCGGGCTGGAGCGGGGGCTGCCGTCGGATGGCTAACACTTCGTTTCGCTTTACCTTGATTTCGATCGTGAGTTTCCGGCATCTCGCATTGCCGCTATCAGTGCCGGTCTGATGGCCATTTGAGCGTGCTCCATGCATTCCGTTGCCCTGCTGACTGCCAGCTACGCCAAGGATATCGAACGCTTTTCGCTGCTCAGCGAGAGCATCGACACCTGGCTGTCGGGATACACGCGCCATTATGTACTCGTTAACGATGAGGACGTGCCGCTGTTCGCGCGCTTCGCCTCCGACAAGCGGGTCATCGTTCCGGCCTCGCGCTATCTGCCGAAATGGCTGTTCGCGCTGCCGCCGGCACTCCAGTTCGGCAGCCGGCGCGTCTGGCTGTCGCTGCTGTCCTCGCCCGTGCACGGCTGGCACATCCAGCAGATCCTGAAGATCGCCGGCGTCCTCAACGCGCCCGAGCAGCGCGTCTGCATCCTGGATTCGGACAATCTGTTCTTCCGCGAGTTCGACGTCAGCCGATATGCCGGCGCCGAGACCACGCCGCTGTTCGTCACGCGCAAGGCGATCGCCGCCGACCACCCGTTGCACGGCCTGTGGCTGCGCACCGTCGATCAGCTTCTCGGCATCAAGGAGCGCTCATTCCCGGCCGACGATTATGTCGGCAACGCGCTGGTCTGGGACAGGGACACGGCGCGTGCGATGACGGACGCGATCAAGTCGGCGACCGGCCTGAGCTGGGCGCTGGCGCTGTGCCGGAAGAAGAAGTTTTCGGAGTATCTGCTTTACGGAAACTTCGTGGCGACCTCGCCGGAACATCTGGCGCGACATCGGCTCACCGAAGACAGCATCGCGGTCTCGCACTGGGACGACACGCCGCTCGACCGCCCGGCCATCGAAGCGATGATGCGCACGGCCTCGCCCGAGCAGGTCGCGCTTTGCATTCAGTCCTATTCGTCGACGTCGATCGCCGACATCCGCGACGTGTTCCGCCTGTCGTCGCGCGAGCGGCGCGCGCCGAGCCTGGCCCCCGATCATATCGGCAATGTGGCCGCGTTCGAAACGCCGAAGACACGCTGATTTCTAAAGCATGATCCGGAAAAGTGCATAGCGGTTTTCCGAAAAGATCATGCTCGAACAATAATCTAAAGCGCGATGACGATTCCCTAATCGCATCGCGCTTTAGCCGTCCTTCGTGAACTTGCTGATGACGTCCATGAACGGCTTCGGCTTGAACTCGCCGTCGAGCGGCAGGGGGCGGTTCGGCTGCTTGTCCTTGCGGGCAAAGGTGCCGTTGATCCAGCTGTAACGGTCCGAGATGCCCCAGGTCAGGATCGACTGCACCGGGCCGCTCGCGGCAACGGCCGTCAGCAGGTCGTCGACGCGCTTGGCGACGACGGCGTCGCGCTCCGCAGGACTTCCCGCCAGCTTCTGGTCGTCGACGTCGAGCTCGGTGATGAGAACCTCGAGCCCCCAGGAACGCAGCTCGGTGACGAATTCGGCGAGCCCGTGCGTGTCGATCTCAAGCTCGGCGTGAAGATGCGCCTGCAGCCCGACGGCGTGGAGCGGAACGCCCTGATCGAGCAGGTCCATGATGAGGGTGCGATAGGCCGCCCGCTTGGCGATGAACGAGTCCTTCGCCGACTCGATGTCATATTCGTTGATCGCGAGCTTGACGAAGGGGTCGGCCGCGGCCGCCGTGCGGAACGCCAGCGGAATCCAGCGATCGCCGAGATGTTGCGTCCAGAAGGTGTCGCGCCGGTCCTTCGGGCTGCGCGGATTGTCCGGGATCGGCTCGTTGACGACGTCCCACGACGTCAGCTTGTCCTTGTAGTAGGAAACGACGGTGCCGATGTGGTCGAGATAGGCGCGTTCGACGCCCTTGCTGCCCTTGATCTGCTTGGTCCAGTCCGGAATGTCGTGATACCAGGCGAGTGCGTGGCCGCGCATGGTCAGATCGTTGTCGCGCGCGAAATCCAGGATCGCGTCGGCGCGCTCGAAGGTGAACGTATGGGCGTCCGGCCGCAGCATCGGCCATTTCAGCTCGAGCACCGGCACCACCTGCGTGCAATAGGTGCTGATGGCCTCGCCGAGCCGCGGATCGGCTTGCAGGTCCCAGAGCGTGGCGGCTGCGCCGTAGCCCGGGCGGCGTTGGACGCGTTTCGAGGCCGGCACCGCGGACGCCGATGCGCCCGCCGCGAGCGTTGCGACACTGCCGAGCAGGAATTCGCGTCGGTCGAGCCCGGTCACGCGTGCCGCTGCATCGCGGCTTCCGCGATTTCGTAATAGTGAAGCGCGCCCTTCTCGAGCGTCAGGTGGTCCAGCACATAATCGCGCGGCGCGAAGCCTCCCGCCTCGACCTCTGACCAGAAACGGCCCCAGCCCGCCGCGAAGCTGCCCGCGTCAGTAAAGGTCATGCCGCAGCGTGCGTCGAAATAGGGCACCGAGGACACGTTACCCTCGTATCGCACCTTGTCCGGGAAATATTTCGGATCCTGCCAGGGCCCGCCGCGATCCCAGGCGAAGACGGGCACGCCGCTCGACAGTGCTTGCTGGCAGGCGATGCCCTGGCTCTCGTGCTCGCAGAGGAAGATCATGCTGCGGCAGCGCGCCAGCGCGGTCTTGTAATCCTCTTCCTTGTAGTGCCCGTAGCGGATCGTTTCGACCGTGCGTCCGCTGGCTTCGAGAAACTTTCGGATCGGCTCGATCAGCTCCGGTTGATACCGGTCGTAATCCCAGCGGACCTTGTCGTAGAGCAGCACGTCGATCTTCTTCTGCGCGGCCGGCGCCGGGACCCACAGATCCGTCTCGATGCCGACGGGCCAAGCACCGACATGGGGCCAGTGCGGACGGAACATGTCGGCATACCAGGCGCACGGCAACAGCACCTGCCTCACGTCGAGATCCTCTAGAGTTTCTGGTGCGTCGATTGGATGGTCATACATGGCGACGCCAAGCAGCAGTGGATTCTTCCACTTGAACCAGTCGAGCACGAACGGCCGGCCGATGATGCAGGCCAGTTCCTCCGGATGCTTCCGAATGTAGCGATAATTGTTGACGCGGTAGCGAATGCCAAGCCGATCGAGACCTGCGCACAGATTGAGCAGAACGCGCCGCTGTCCGCTGATGAAGGACTTGCCCAGCAGCAACCGGCGCAGCAGCGGCCGAAGGTGACGGTCGCCGGGAAACCAGCGGTCGTCTCGTTCCTCGAAGAAGAGGTTGAGGACCATCCTGTCGCGGCCCTTCGCGCCGGGATACGCCGGAGCCGCGGGAGCAGTGGCGGTTCGACGCGGGAGGGAGGTCGATCTCGCCCGTGTTCGTTCGACAACGTCCATATCAGTTACATCAGTGCGTCGGAGGAGTCGGGCGACGTTTCGCTATCATTGCTTCTTTTCTGTGATCGCGCCCGCTCCTTCAAGGACAGGGCAAATTTAACGCTAACGCGCGATAACCGCGTGCTCGCTCCATTAGCGATCCGATTTGCAGGGTTATCCGGCTATCCTTGACTTGTCCTTGACCTATCCTTGGCAATGCCAGCGGCGAGCCCCGATTGTCGCACCCAATCGTCTTAACGATCCGTTAATCCTGATGGCCGCCCACGGTCCCGTGCTCGCATGCTGAACCGCCATTTCTCGATCTATCTCGTCGCCTACATCCTGCCTGCGGCGGTGGGCTTCTTCGCCGTCACGGCCTATACGCGGCTCCTCAGCCCGGCGGAGTACGGCGTCTATGTCGTCGGCATCAGCCTTGCCGGGATTCTGGGCGCGATCTTCTTCGCCTGGATCAAGCTGTCGGTGTCGCGCTATCAGGCGATGTCGGCGGAGGTCGATTTTCGTGGCACGGCAATCGTCGCCTTCGCGCTCACGGCCGCGGTGCTCTGCGCCACCACTCCGCTGGTCGTCCTGTTCCGCAGCGATGTCAGCGTCGAGCTGCTGCTCGCCAGTATGTTCGTCGCGATCATGGCCAATGCGGTCGATGTCGGCCAGGAGTTCGAGCGCGCTAAATTGCGCCCCTACCGGTTCGCGGCGATCTCGATCGTGCGCAGCGTCTCCAGCGTCGGCTTCGGTCTTCTCGGAATCTGGCTCGGCTGGGGTGGATTGGGGCTGCTCGCCGCATTCGGCCTGGGGTCGCTCGCCGGCATCATCCTGAACCTCGTCGGCGACCGCACCGGGATCGCGCGATTCCAGCGCAGCCAGTTCATGCAGCTGGCGCGCTACGGCCTGCCGCTGACGCTGGCGGGATTGTCCGTGGCGGTCTATTCGGCCTGCGACCGCCTCATTGTCGCTTATCTGCTCGGCAAGGACGCTGCCGGCATCTTCGGCGTTGCCGCCGATCTGCCGCGCCAGTTCATGGTCATGATCGCATCCAGCGTCGCCGCGGCGACCGTGCCGCTGGTGTTCCGGTCGTTGTCCGAGAACAACGGCGAGACGACGCGGGAGCGGCTGACCGAAAGCCTCGAGCTGCTGCTCGTCGTGGTGGCGCCCGTTGCGGTCTGGCTTGCGCTTGCGGCGGACCAGGTGGCCGGAACGCTCGTCGGGATCGACTTCCGCGCCGGCGTCTCGGCCCTGTTGCCGACACTGGTGCTTGCGCGGCTTTTCGGCATCGCCAATCAGTTCTACGTGCAGATCAGCTTCCAGCTCGCCGAGCGGCCGTTCATGCTGGCGGCGCAATCTTTCCTCACGCTGGTGATCAGCGTGATCCTGATGTTCGCGCTAATCGGCGGCTACGGCCTTTACGGCGCGGCGCTGGCGACCCTGGCAACCGAGGCGATCGGCTTCCTGGTCGCACTCGTCCTGATGCATCGGGCCCATCCGGTCCCGTTCGAGCTCAATCGCCTCGCCGGCGTCGCTGCCTCCGCGGCATTGATGGCGGCGGCGATCCTTGTTGCGCGCGCGCAAGTGGGCGGCACCGGCCTCGCCTCGCTCGTCATCGTCAGCCTCGCCGGCGGCCTTGCCTATGCGGCCGCGGCCTGGCTGCTCAATGTTGCGAACGTGCGAACGTTGTCGCTGCGTTTCCTGCGAACGTTGAACCGCAAGGCTCTCGGCGTCTAGCGGAAGGGCTATTCGCGCGTCCGTACGGTCGCACCAAAAGGTGATCCGGACATTCTGCCGCAGCGATTGCGGCCAGCTCCGGCTGCCCTCGGCTGACGGCCGCCTTCCGCCTCCGCGAGGCGTCGTATATGAGAGATTTGTCGTCCGAACGTACCGAATCCCGCCACAGACGGAACGTAAGGCGACTGCAATTTCTTAATGCAACGATTCCAATCTGACACGTGAGCGATACCAGCCGACTGGCAGCTCGACCGAGGATGGCATGAAAAACCGATCGACGACGGCGCAATCCATCAGGGCGGTGGGGCGCCGGGGGCCTGCCGGAATCATGGCGCTCGTGGCGGCGGCGACCCTTGCGGCGGCCACCCCGGCGATTGCGGCCAAGCAGCAGCGCCAGGTGGCCGAGGCAGTCGCGCCGCGGGTGGCCGGCGATCCGGTCATGGCGATCGTGTCGATCAAGAGCCAGCAGGTCACTTTCTACGATGCCGACGGCTGGATCGTGCGCGCGCCGGTATCGACCGGCACCACCGGACGCGAGACGCCGGCTGGCGTCTTTGCCATCCTCGAGAAGAACCGGGAGCATCGCTCGAGCCTTTATGACGATGCCTGGATGCCGCACATGCAGCGCATTACCTGGAACGGCATCGCCCTGCATGGCGGACCGCTGCCCGGCTATGCCGCCTCGCACGGCTGCGTGCGAATGCCGTTCGGCTTCGCCGAGAATGTGTTCGACAAGACCTATATCGGGATGCGCGTGATCGTCTCGCCGCATGACACGGTCCCGACGGAATTCTCTCATCCCTCGCTGTTCGTGCCAAAGCCGGAGGCCATCGCGGCCGTGCCCGGCCGGGCCGACAAGCTCTCCGCCGAGGCGGAGGAGGCCACAAGGGCGGCCGACGAGGCCAAGAAGGCTGCGTCCGCCGCCGCGAAGGAAGCCGCCTCGCTCCCGGCCGCGTTGCGCAAGCTGGAACAGCAGAAGACCCGCGCCGATGCCGAGCTCGCCTTCGCCGACAAAATGCTCGCAAATGCCAAGACGGATCAGGCCCGCGCCAAGGCCGAGGAGCTGAAGCAGAAGGCAGCAACCAAGGCTGCCGACGCGGCGACGCAGCTCGAGGCCGCCAGGGCCGCCGCGCAGCCGAAACGCGATGCGGTGGCTGCGACCAAGGAAGCCGCGAAGACCGCTGCGGCCAGAAAGACCGAGGCCGTGAAGGCGGCGACCGACGCGAAGCTCGCGGGCGAGCCGGTCTCGGTCTACATCAGCCGGGCGACGCAGAAGCTCTATGTGCGTCGGAACACGCACAAGCCGGCGCCCGACGGCGGCGGCGAGGTGTTCGACACCAGCATCGAGGTCCCCGTCACGATCCGCAATCCCGAGCAGCCGATCGGCACGCATATCTTCACGGCGATGGCGAAGACTGGGACGGGCCTGCGCTGGAGCGTTGTCACGATCGAGAACGGCGATGAGGCCCGCAACGCACTCGACCGCATCACCATCCCGCAGGACGTATGGGACCGCATCGGGCCGACCGCGTTGCCGCGCTCCTCGATCGTCGTCTCGGACGAGCCGCTGAGCAGCGAGACCAATTACCGGACCGAGTTCGTCGCGGTGCTGAGCAACGAGCCGCAAGGCGGCTTCATCACGCGCAAGCCGACCGCGCCTGCCATGATCGCCAGCGATGACGGCTGGGACAACGGCTTCGGCTTCTTCTACCGCGATCCCTACGTCCAGCCGGCCAACCCGCGCCGGCGCAGCCAGTATCAGTATTATCAGCCGGCGCAACCGATGCAGCGGGGCTTCTGGTAAGGAAGCCGGGCTTGCCTGCGGCGCAGGCTTATGGCCGCGCCGTAATCACCAGCGCCTGGATCTTGGCTTCGACCGGTCCGGACCCGTGGCGCGCGCGGATTGCAGCGGCGACAGCGTCCGTCGCGGCCTGAAGATCGCCGCCGCTTCTCGCCTCGATTTCGCCGCGCAGCGGCGTACCCTGGCAATACGCTAACGCCACGAGGTCGGGCGAGGCGGCGCGGCTGGTGGCTGCCAGTATTTCGATCGAGACGTTGCCGAAACCTGCGCGTGCGAGATCGGCTCGTATGATCGCCTGGTCGAAATAGCCGTGCGGTGTCCGCGTTAGGAAGCGGGGCGGATCGTCGGGAAACAGTTTGCCCAGGGCGGTCGTTGCGTCATCGGCGAACACGTTCTCCTCGATGCTGTCCCAGACATTGAAGAGAAACGCGCCGCCGAGCTTCAGGACGCGCTTTGCTTCCGAATAGCCCTTGACGCGGTCCGGAAAGAACATCGCGCCGAACTGGCAGCAGACCACGTCGAACTCGGCGTCGCCGAACGGAAGCGCCAACGCATCCGCCTGGCGCCAGGAGATGCGGTCATCGCCCGCCTGATGCTGCGCCGCGACCGCGAGCATCGGCTCGTTGAGGTCGGTCGCAACGTAGCGGACGTTGCGCGGCAAAGCCGCCGCCACGGCGCGCGTCACGGCGCCGGTGCCGGCCGCGATCTCGAGCAGCGCGGAGGGCGAGAGCGCGGCGACGCGTCTTGCGATGTCGTCGGCGTATCCGGCGAAGATCATCGGGACGAGATGCTCATCGTAGAGTTTTGGGATGGAGCCGGCGAAAACCTTGTCAGTGTCTGACATGCCTGCCTCGCTGAAGGTTCGGAACGTGAGGCCCAACGTTACCACGGATGCGCCGGCAAGGCTGTGAAGGAGACCGGCTCAGCACGGCGTTGTGTGCTCAGCGAACATCGGCAAAACCGGTCAGCGAGCCTTACGATCTCCCGCCGTCGACCTCGCGGATCGGCCGCGTGCCGTCCCAGTTCAGTGCGGCGTGCCGCACCTTCTCGAAGAACGGGCCCTTGGTGCCGCTGATGTCGGAGATTTCGATCACCGTGCCCGGATGCGCCTGCGTGTCGAAATAGGCAAAGCGTCCCTTGTTGCCGCCGATCTGGCCCTCATGGCCGATCCGATAGCCGAGCCCGAGCGCCTTGTCGTAGAGCGCCTGATAGTCGTGGCTCCAATACGACATGTGCTGGAGCCCTTCGTGCCCAGCATCGAGGAATTCCCTGTAGAGCGAGCGCGCGTCGTTGCGCTGCTGGATCAGCTCGATCTGGAGATCGCCGGAATTCGCCAGCGCAATGCTCATCTCGACGGCCGAATCCCGGCCGCGATGCCGGAACCAGTCGGTCTTGACCCGGTCCATGTAGTACCAGGGGCCGACGCCCATCACCTCGATCCAGTGCTTCATCGCGGCGTGGATGTCCCGCACCACATATCCGTTCTGGCGCACCGCGCCGAAGATGCGGCTCATGTCCGCGCTCCTGTCGTCAGCTTGCTCACTTGACCTCGATGCCCGCGTCCTTGGCAACCTGCTTCCAGGCCGTGATGTCGCGCGCGTTGATGTCGCGTTGCTCCTCGCCGGGCACGAATTGCGGGGTGATGCCGAGCGCCAGCAGCTTCTGCTTCACCACCTCATCGCCAAGGGTCTCCTTCAGGGCCGCCGACAGCTTCTGCGCGATCGGCGGAGCCACGCCGGCGGGCGCATACATCGCCCATGACAGGCTGCGGTCGAACGCGACGCCCTGCTCCTTGTAGCTGGCGATTTCGGGCAGGCTCGGCGACCGCTCGCCGCAGGCCGCCAGCGCCTTGATCGAGCCCTCCTTCACCAGCGGCGTTGCGGTGGCGACGTCGAGCGTCGCCAGGGAAATGTGGCGGCCGAGCAAATCGCCGGCCAGCTTTGCGATGCCGTTGAACGGCACGTGGTCCATCTTGATGCCGGTCTGCTGCATCAGGATTTCCGCGCAGAATTGCCCGGTCGAGCCGACGCCCCAGCTGCCGTACTGGATCGGCTCGCCCTTCTTGGCCAGCGCGACCAGACCCTTGATGTCATTGGCGGCAAAGTCCTTGGTGGCCACCAGCATGATGGAGGAGACACCGACGCGCCCGATCGTCGTGAAGTCCTTGATCGGATCGTAGGGCAGTTTTGGATAGATCGCGGGCGCCAGCACATGCGTGGTCATGCCGCCGACGGTGATGGTGTAGCCGTCATTGGCGGATGTCGCGACCATCTGCGTGCCGATCGTGCCGGCGGCGCCGGTGTGGTTCTCGATATAGATGCTCTGCCCGAGCGTCTTGCCCATCCTGTCCGCAAGCAGCCGGCCGACCACGTCGCCACCGCCGCCGGCCGCGTAAGGCAGCAGCATTCTGATCTTGCGGGTGGGGTAGGCGGCAGCATCCTGGGCGCGGGCGGACGGCGCCGCTGACAAGATCAGCAGCAATGATGCGACGATGCGAAGCGCTGCGATGGTTTGCGCGGGCAAAAGGCGAGCGTGGCTTGCCATGGCGTTCTTCCCCAAATTGCTCTCGCTTATCGAGCGGAGTTGAAACGAACGATCGTTCGTACGGTTGACTAGCGAACGATCGTTCGTTAGTCAAGCATCATGGCTGTCCACACCTCAAGCGCGGCGGACGCGCCCACGACGCGCGAGCGCATCCTCGCCGAAGCGCTCAATTTGTTCGCGCAGAGCGGCTATGGCGGCGCCTCGATGCGCGAGCTCGCGCGCCGCGTCGGCATCCGCGAGAGCAGCCTCTACAACCATTTCCCCGGCAAGGCGGCGATCCTCGAGGCGATCGTCAGCGAGCATGGCCCGGCCAGCTCGGCGAGCCGGCTGGAGGAGCCGCGCTACAAGCAGCTGGCGCGGCAGCCGGCGGAGTTCTGCCGGCAGTTCGCGCTCGACCTCGTCGAGCAATGGTCCGATCCGCGCGAGCACCAGTTCCAGAAGGTCATCACCGCCGAGCGCAACCGCGTGCCAGGCATTCGCGCCAAATTCGCCGATCATTTCTACGCGCGCGAGCAGAGCCTGATGACGGATTATTTCCGCGGCTTCGCGCTCGCCGGCCTGATCTCGACCACTGATCCGCGCGAGACCGCGCGGCTGTTCGCCGCCGGACTGATCTACATCCGCCTCGAGCATTACGTGATGGGCGCGGTGCCGTCGCCGCGGCCGAAGGTGATCGAGGCGATCGACCGCTATCTCGCCTTCTTCCTGTCGCTGATCGCTGCAGGTCAAGACGCCGACAACAAGAAACGAAAGCCCAAGGGAGAAATGCGTGGCAAGGCTGCCCCTGATTGATCCGGAGACGACGAGCGGCGACATTCGCGCCTCGTTCGACCGCATGCCGGTCAAGCTCAACATCTTCCGCATGATGGCCCATGCCGAGGCCAACATGATTCCGGCGATGCGGCTCGGCAATTCCATCCTGCACAAGCAGAAGCTCAGCGCGGTCAACCGCGAGCTTCTGATCCTCCAGTCCGCCCAGCTCGAAGGCGGCGCCTACGAGTGGCGCCAGCACGTGCCGATCGCGCTCGGCGTCGGCTGCACGCAGGACCAGATCGACGCCGTCGAGCGTAGTGACTACGACGCCGCCGGCCTGAGCGAGGCCGAGCGCGCGCTGCTGAAGTTCGGCCGCGAAGTGGTCGAGAACGTCCGTGTCCCCGAGACCATCTTCGCGGCCGTGCGAAAACATTTCAGCGACCAGGAAATCGTCGAAGCCATCGTCGCGCTCGGCTTTTACATGATGATGGCGCGCCTGACCGAAGCAACGGAAACCGATCTCGATCCCGCCGCCGGCATGAAGGTCTATGACGGCGGCAAGAAGCCAGGCGGCTGAGATGGCGGACACCGAGAGCAAGCCGGAGCGTTACATTCGTCCGCCGAGCGCGGAATCATCCGGAGAAGCGCCGGGCAGGGGGCGCCTCAAAGGGCGCCGCATCCTGATCGTCGGCGGCGGCCAACGCGTGTTCGACGCAGCGAGCGATCCAATCGGCAACGGCCGTGCCATGAGCATCCTGTGCGCCCGCGAGGGCGCCAAGGTCGCGGTCGCCGATCTCAACCGCAGCTCCGCCGAACAGACGGTGAAGCGCATCACGGATGAAGGCGGCGAGGGTTTTGCCATCGCGGCCGACGTCACCTCGGAGGCCGACGTCGTCCGCATGATCGACGAGGCGCGCCGCGCCATGGGCGGGCTCGACGGCATGGTGCTGAACGTCGGCACATTCGGCAAGGTCGGGCTCGATGCCGTCAGCCCCGAGGAGTGGAACAAGATCTACGACGTCAATGTCCGCGGCCCCATGCTGTGCTGCCGCGCCGGCTTGCCGAAATTCGACGATGGCGGCGCCATCGTCTTCATCTCCTCCATCGCCGCGCTGAAGGCGGGCTCGCAGATGGCGGTGTACGATTCCTCGAAAGCCGCGCTCGGCGGTCTGATGCGCAACATCGCCCATCTCGGAGCCCGCCGCGGCATCCGCGCCAATCTCGTCTATCCCGGACTCGTCGACACCCCCAACGGCCGCGAAGCCGGCGCCGGCCGTCCCTCCCGCGGCAAGAGCCACATCCCGTTCGGCCGCCAGGCGACAGCCTGGGAGATTGCCTATGCCGTGCTGTTCTTCCTCTCCGACGAAAGCGTCTACGTCACCGCACAGACCCTCGCAGTCGATAGCGGCCTGAGCGGGATGTAAGTGCTCTTCTGTAGCCCGGATGGAGCGCAAGCGTAATCCGGGACCGATGCCTCACCGCGCAACCTGCCCCGGATTGCGCTGCGCTCCATCCGGGCTACGGATGCGACAGATCAGATGATCGAGCGAGATGTGCCCCGGCCCGTAAGCCATGACGGCAAGTGCCATCGCTGCCCAGGTGAGATGGATCGGCCAGCCGTCGGGCACCGTGAGCTCGACGATCACCGTCATCACTAGCAGTCCGAGCGCTGCGAACCGCGTGCCCAGCCCCAGCACCAGCAGGATCGGGAACATGATCTCGCCGGAGCCCGAGAGAAAGGCCATCACCGTCGGGGCCGGAAAGTGATAGGGACCGCCGGGCAGATGCAGCATGAATTCGTCGCTGAACAGCGTTACTGCCGTGTCGTTGAGCCTGAGGAAGCCGTCCCATTTGAGCAGGCCCGAGCGCCAGAACGGCACGGCCAGCGCGAGGCGCAGCACCAGCTGGACCAGCGATGGTATCGCGAGCGCCTGCACCAGATGATTGGCTCTGTCGATGAGTGCTCCGAGCGACGGCAGGCCGCTGGCGGGCGTCATGGGTTGCTCCGTGATCATGATGGGTCTCCGCAACAGAGCGAGGTGAAGGCGCCGGCTTCGATCAGCCCGGCGATGTTCGCGGCAATGTCGAATTCGCTTGCCGCCTCCAGCGCTGCCGCGGCGGCTTCGCCGAGCGGCCGGCCCGACATGAGATGGTGCGCGAAGACCGCACCGCCGGGTGGAAGGCGGCGCACGGCGACGTCGAATTCGCCTCGCGTGATCAGGGCATCTTCCGGCGTCGAGGCATCGATCCGCATGACCGGTGCGTCGTCGCGGTTGGCCGCAAAGATCGTCACGGCGGCATAGTCCGAACGCAGGCATCGCGCGGCCGGGTGCGGAATGAACACCACATCAGCCAGGCGGTCGGGTGTCACCGCCGAGAGCCGGGCCGGCGACAGCGGGACGGCGTCCGCGGCGTGATAGGCATCGAGCCAGGCCCGCTCGAGACGCGCGACGTCGGCGAGCCAGGGCATACCTTGCGCATGCTCGTAGGCTTCGATGAAATCCGGAAAATCGCGGCCGTATTGGAACAGCAGCGGCGATGTCGGCGGATTGCTGCGCACATGCAAGCGCGCCATGGCGCGGAAGAAGTCGGTGCCGGTGATGCGCTGCACCGCCGGATAGATCGCGGCGAGCGCGTCGATCAGGCTGACCGTGACGTTGTTGCGGTAGACGTCATAGCGCCGGCCAGCGGCCTTGCCGTTGGGGCCGGTCACGAATTCAGGCGTGCTGCGCTCCGGATCCAGCAACGCCGGCGCGAACGATGCGGCAAAACACAGGCCGGGTTCAGGCGGCATGACGCTCTCCTGCCGGTATGACGGACTGATGGCGGTCGAGGATCGCCTGGGCGGCCGCGGCTTCCGCTTGCAGCACCGGCCAGTCCGGAATCTTGCTGTCCCATTCGATCAGCGTCGGCACCGGCCCGCGGCGCCGGATCACGATCTCGTAGAGCTTCCAGACGGCGTCGGCCACCGGGCCATCGTGGCTGTCGATCAACAGCAGGTCACCTTCGTCGTCGGCCTGCGCGGCATGCCCGGCGAGATGAATTTCCTCGACGCGCGACAGCGGGAAATCAGCGAGGTAGTCGAGCGCCGAATATCCATGGTTGGCCGCGGAGACGAACACGTTGTTGACGTCGAGCAGCAGGCCGCAGCCGGTGCGCTCCGCAACAGCGCGGATGAACTCGGTCTCGCGCATCGAGGATTCGCGAAAGGCGAGATAGGTCGACGGGTTTTCCAACAGCAGCGGCCGCCGGATCGCCTCCTGCACCTGATCGATGTGATCGCAGACGCAAGTCAGCGTCGCCGCCGTGTAGGGCAGAGGCAACAGATCGTTGAAGAAGCTGGTCTCGTGCGTCGACCAGGCGAGATGCTCGGAGACCAGCGCCGGCTGATAGCGCGCGACCAGGCCGCGGAAGCGCGCCAGATGCGCCTTGTCGAGCGGCCGGGGTCCGCCGATCGACATGCAGACGCCGTGCAGCGAGAGCGGATGGTCGCGGCGGATCGCCTCCAGCGCGCGATGCGGCGGCCCTCCGGCGCCCATGTAGTTCTCGGCGTGGACCTCGAAGAAGCCGCGCTGATCCTTTGCCTCGAGGATTGCCGGGAGGTGCTCGGGCTTGAAGCTCGTCCCGGCAACGCCGCCGATCGGCGTTGCGAAGCGGAGCGGCAGCGCTGCTGGCGGGGCCGGCCTGATTGTGCTCATTGTGCTGCTCCGTTCGCGCCTGCCGTTGCGCCGGCGGTTACACCGGCTTCAGCGAACCCTTCTTGCCGCCCGGCAGCTCGATGCTGGTGCAGGTGCCGCCCTTGACGAATTTCCAGGCATTGCCCTGGTAGTCCACGGTCGAGGTGCCCTGGCAGGTGGTGCCCGGTCCCGCCGCGCAATCGTTCTGGCCTTTCAGTGCGACGCCGAAGCACTTCTCTTTTTTGGCGGCGACGGCGGCATCGGCTTCGGCCTTGCTCAGAGGGGCGGCGGAGGCAAGGGTCGCGAGGGCGGTCGACACCGCACCGGCGAGGACGAGGGAGGTGACGGTATGTTTGGCAGACATCGAGGTTCTCCTGTTCGAGGTGGCATCGCCTGGGCAGGGATGCGCGCATGGTCTCCTTCGCTCCGCGCGCCGCCCGCGTTACGGCGGGCTGCTCACAAATCCGTGAGACCGGTTGGGATCGGGCGCACGGACGGTGCGCTTGGGTGAGGAGTAGCGGGCAAGTGGGCAGCCAATCCAATGCCTTGGCGCTATCGACACGTTAGAGCGAGAGCATTGGATGCGTCCGACCAAACTTGGCAGAGGTAACGGACGGTAGGAAATCTGCGTAGAGCGATGACAGGAGTCGCGCCCACCCAAAGGCGGATAAAACCATGAACGTCGATCCCGGACGCCAGCTTCGCGCGATCGCTAGGATGACGGTGAGCATCCGCCTTGCGGTCTCCGCACTGGTCCTCGCCGCGATCCTGCTGACCGCGGCGCTCTGCAGCCTGCTGTGGTGGCGCACGGCGGAGGCGGCCAGCCGGCAGCTCGCCTCGACCATCAACGAGCAGATCGTCGCGGCGGTGCGCAAGGAGGTCGCGGCCATCGTCGACGAGGCGCGGGCCGCGCACACCGCGATCCGCACGCTGTTCCTCCAGAACGTGCTCGACACCCGCGAGGCCGACAAGCGTGAGTTCGTGTTCCTGTCACAATTGCAGTCGCAGGCGACGATTTCCTGGGTCGCGTTCGGCTGGCCCGACGGCTCCTTCTTCGCCGCGCACAAGCTCGGCGATCGGCGCCTGGAGATGATGGAGATCTCGCTGACGGATCATCCGGGCGAGCGCCGGGTCGACGAATATGACGTGGTGCCCGGCGACATCGAATTTGCCAACCGCCGCTTCGAGCCGACCGATTTCCGCGTCGCCGATCAGGCCTGGTTCAAGGCCGGCCTCGGCGCGGACGACCCGCAATGGTTCAGGGTCATGAACCACGCGACCGGCGAGCGGCCGTCGATCGCCTTCGCCGGCCCGATCGACGTCTACCAGGAGCGCCAAGGCGTGCTTGCCGTCATCATCGAATATACCAGGCTTGCGCGCTTCCTGTCGCAGCTGGAGGTCGGGCGCACCGGCACCGCCTTCATCGTTGACGGCAGCGGCGAGCTTGTCGCTGCGCCGGATAAGGACGCCGACGAGCTCCATCCGGCGCACGGCGACACCACGCTGCTGCCGCTGGCGCGCGCAGCGCTCGACCAGGCCGGGGAGGCCGGCCGCAAGGAGGCCTGGCGCAGCCGGCTCACCTCGGGCGGCGCGGCCTATGAGGTCGCGCTGACGCCGCTGCCGTTTCCCGGCTGGTCGCTCGCGACCGTGATCCCCGAGGCCGAATTTCTCGGGCCGGTCGAGACGACATTGCATCGCCTGATCCTCGGTCTCGCCGTCGGCGCCGTGCTCGCGGCGCTGGCCTCGGCAATGCTGGCGCGGTCCGTCATCGCCGCGCCGCTGTCGCGCGTCGTCGGCGAGCTGCGCCATGTCGAGGCTTTCGCGCTGGAGCAGGTCCGCCGTCATCCGTCGCGGCTCAAGGAGATCGCAAGCCTGTCGGGTGCGATCGCGGAGATGGCATCCGGCCTGTCCGCATTCCGCAAGTTCATCCCGGCCGATCTCGTCCGCGGCCTGCTGCGCCAGGGCGTCGAGGCGAAGCCCGGCGGCAGCGTTCAGGAGCTCAGCGTGATGTTCATCGACATCGCCGGCTTTACTGGATTGTCGGAGCGGCTCGGTGACCGCGTCGTGCCGCTGCTGTCGAGCTATCTCGACCTCACCTCGGAGATCATTGCCGCCAATGGCGGCACCATCGACAAGTTCATCGGCGATGCCGTGATGGCGTTCTGGGGCGCGCCGCAGCCGCAAGGCGATCACGCCGCGCGATGCTGCCGTGCCGCGCTCGCCTGCCACAAAGCGATCGACGAGTCGGGCCTCGTCGACGATCTCGGTCAGCCGCTCCAGATCCGCATCGGCATCAATTCCGGCCGCATGCTGGTCGGCAATATCGGTTCGGAGCTGCGGCTGAACTACACCGTGATCGGCGATGCCGTGAATGTCGCGAGCCGGCTCGAAGGCGCCAACAAATCTTACGGCACGCAGATCCTGGTCGGCGCGGCGACCGAACGTCTGGCGCGCGGCGCCGTCGTCACGCGCGAGGTCGACAGCATCGCGGTCTACGGACGCGAGGAGGGACTCTCCGTTCACGAGCTGATCGGGATGGCGAACGAGATGGCGGTTGGCAGCACCGGCTGGATCGCCGACTACGAGCGCGGACTCGCCACCTATCGCGCCCGCCGCTTTGCCGACGCGCTGGCCGATTTCGAGGCGGTGCTGAAGCAGCGCGGCGACGATCGCCCAGCCGAGCTGATGCGGGACCGCTGCCGTCGGCTCGCTGCAGCTGCGCCCGACGTCAGCTGGCGGCCTGTGGCGGCATTGGCGTCGAAATAGCGGCGGATTCCACGACGTCATGGCTGCCCGCGCAACCTGCAGGCCGAGCCCTTGAGCTCGCCGGGTCCCTATAGTATGGGACCGCTTGGGTCTGCAGTTCACCCAGGCGTCAGCGTCCCGCGAAGGTTCTGCGTCATCTCAAGGCCGGCGCACCCGAGGGCGCGGAAGGCGCGACATGACCGCAAATCCGGATGCATTGCCGCTCGCCGGGCCTGCACCGGTCTCGGTGCAGACCTCCCGCGGGATCATCCAATGCGCGGTCGCAGGCGAGGGGCCTGCGATCCTCGCCATCCATGGCGGCATGGGCGGCCACGACCAGTCGTGGCTGCTCGCGCGTGCGCTCACTTCGACGCTCGGCGGCAGGCGGGTGCTGGCCGTGTCTCGCCCGGGCTATCTCGGCTCGCGCCTGGAGCTGGGCGCCTCGCCTGATGAACAGGCTGATCTCTATCGCGAGCTGCTCGACGCGCTCGGGATTTCCAGCGCGGCGGTCGTCGCGGTCTCGGCCGGCGGCCCCTCGGCGCTGCAATTCGCCGCGCGGCATCCCTCGCGCTGCCGCTCGCTGGTGCTGATCTCGGCCTGCACGGGCCGGCTGCAAACACCGCCGGACATCGCCGCGCGCCTGCGCATGATGCGCCATCTTGCCCGTCTTCCCGGATTGCCAGGGGTCCTAAAGTGGCGGGCTGAACGCAATCCGCAATCTGGTGCGCGCCGCGCGATTCCCGATGACGCGATGCGCGAGCGAACCTTGCGCCATCCCGAGGCAGGCCTCTTGTTGCGCATCTTGCAGTCGAGCGTGTTCCAGCATCTAGCCGCCAGGATCCCCGGCACCGTCAACGACATCGCGCAATTTGCCGCGCTCGAGCAGCTGCCCGCAGGAACGGTCTCGGCGCCTGTTCTCGTCGTGCACGGCCGCGCCGATGATGTGGTGGCGTTCTCGCATGCCGCGAACGTCTGCCGGGCAATCCCGCAGGCGAAGCTGCTGGCGCTCCCCGATGGCGGTCACGTCTCGCTGTTCACGCATCTGGACACGGTGCGCAAGGAGGCTGAGCCGTTCCTGGACGGGCGCGCCGATGCTCCGCACCCTCATCGCATTAGGAATCTCCATGAAGACCACGCTGCTCAATCCTGAAAACTACACCCGCTCGCCGTGGAAGAACGGCGGCGGCGTCTTCACCGACATCGCGGATGCGCATCGGGCCGATGCGCCGCGGAAGGACTGGGACAGCCTGCTCTGGCGCTTTGCGTCGACGCCGATTCTTGCGTCCGGTCCGTTCTCCCACATGCCCGGCATCGACCGCTTGCAAATGGTCGTCGAGGGCCGCGGGCTGGTGCTGAAGTCGCCGACGCAGGAATTCGACGAACGTGAACCTTTTACGACGGTGCGTTTCACCGGCGAGCTCGAGATCGTGACCGAGCTCGAGGCCGGTCCCGTCGAGGTCGTGAACCTCATGGCGCGGCGCGGCGCGGCCGAGATCGATCTCCTCGCGTTGAAGCAGCCCGGCGACCGGCACCTCGCCGCCGGCACGCATCTGGTCTACGCCCCGCGCGGCGAATGCCGCATCCGCCTCGACAACGAGGAATTTGCGATTCCCCGCACCGGCACGTTGAAGGTCGAGCTGGCCGGGCCGTCGCAGCTTGCGCTCGTCGCGGGTCTGGCGGTGCTGGGGTCGATCCGGCTTCTGGTCTAGAACCTCGGACCGATGCGCACAATCCATGCAACTCGCTAGGTTGACGCCGCCGGGCCGGCGCACGATATCTGCTGGCTAAACCGCAGCTCGAGGGGCAGGATATGAATGCGCCACACACATACGCCCCCACGCAGGCCGACGGCGTCATCGACTGGCTGACCAACGGCACGCGCGACGAGCGCTACATCGATAATATCTTTGCGCAGATGTGCATCCGCCTGCAGCAGGCGGGCATTCCGCTCAAGCGGTCGACGCTTCACGTGATGATCCATCATCCGCAATGGCTGGGCGCCCGCATGATGTGGTCCGACGGCAAGCGCGAGGCGGAGATCACGCTGGCCGACTATGACGTTCGCGAGCGGTCCGAATATATCGGCAGCTCCGCCAACGAGATCCATGACGGTGCCGACGAGGTCCGCGAAAAGCTCGAGCAGGATACCTCGCTCGGTCGCAAGCATGCTCTCTATGACGACATGCGGTCGCTGGGCATGACCGACTATGTGGCCTGGCCGCTGCTGCACACGCTCGGCAAGCGCCACGTCGTGACCTTCGCCACTGATCGTCCCGGCGGTTTCGAGGATGTCCACATCGCCGGCCTGAAGAAGCTGTTGCCGGTGCTGGCGCTGGTCAGCGAGATCCGCATCAAGAATCGCCTGGCGCGCACGCTGCTGGAAACTTATGTCGGCTCCCATGCCGGCGAGCTGATCCTGGCCGGCGCCACCAGGCGCGGCACCGGCACGACGGTGCGCGCCGCGATCATGATCTGCGACCTCAGGGACTTCACCAAGATCTCCGACAACTGGCCGCGCGACGATGTCATCGACCTTCTCAACGACTATTTCGACGCGATGTCGGAGCCGATCGCGCGGCACGGCGGCGAGATCCTGAAGTTCATCGGCGACGGGCTGCTCGCCATCTTCCCGCTGCATCAGCCGAACGCCTGCGCCAATCTTCTGCATGCGGTGGCCGAGGCGAGGGGAGCCATGGCCGCGCTCAACGATCGGAACAGCGCGACCGGCCGCGCGCCGCTGAACTACGGCATCGGCGTCCACGTCGGTGATGTCATGTACGGCAATATCGGATCTGCCCAGCGGCTGGATTTCACGGTGATCGGCCCGGCCGTCAACATGGCCTCCCGCCTGGAGGCGCTGACCAAGACGCTCGGCAGGAATGTGCTGCTGTCACGCGATTTCGCCGAGCTTGTCGAGAAGGAGTTCGCATTGGAGCATGTCGGCCGGCACGAGGTGCGCGGCTTCAACGCCCCGATCGAGCTCTATGCCTATCCGGCTCGCGCTATTTCCGGTTAGTTCCGGGGGCGTTCGGCAGGGCCTGTTGGCCCCCCTGGGTCTGCCTGGCCGGATCGTTGTCGCCCGGCCTCACCGTTGACGACTTCGCCGGTGCATTGGCGCCGCCGTTGTTGGCGTCCGATGACGTATTGAGGCTGGAGGCGCCCGCGCCGGTCGTGCCGCCGGTGCCGGTCGAATTGATGCCGGAGCCCGTCCTCGACGGCCCCGCGCCGCTTTGCGCGAAGGCGGAAGGGGACGAGGCGAGCGCCGCGATGAGCCCTGCTATGACGAGTGCTTTCATGTCCGCTCCTGTGCTCGGCCTGGTGCATGATCCGGACCCGGAGGGCCGCACAGCGCAAAGTGCGCAGCGGTTTTCCGAAAAGATCATGCTCAAACAATAACCTGGAGCGCGATGACGGTTCATCCTAATCGCATCGCGCTCTAGGCGGCCCCGGCCCGGCATCCGGGGGCGGGCTTGAGCCGGGGCCGCCATTTGCCGGAATGGTGAGACGCCGGCGAAGGGCCAATGCGCAGGAACGCGTGGTCGTTCCAAATCCGATGGTGCGGCCGCAAACCCGCTGAACTACGCCGACCAGCGATCCTGCTCTTCCTGGTGGGCCTGCTCGTTCAGCCGGTCGGCGATCTCGTCCGCGATCTGCTCGGTCTCGGCCGAGGCCACCGGCTCGCCCTTGTGTGTCTTCAGCTTGTCCTTGTCGGCTTCGATCGGAAAATCGTCGGGTCTCAGTCCGTTCGTCTTGTTCATGGTGCGCCTCACTGTCTCCAGTTGGGGAAAACACACGTGAAGGGCCGATCGTTGCTTTGAGGGTGAAGCCGCTGGACCAGGCGGCGTCAGGCGCCGCCGACTGCCCGCGTGATGGTGCCGCTCCCGCCGCAGGTGGCGCAAGGCGCGCCGTCGATGCGTCCCTTGCCGTGACAATCGGGACAGACGTCGTCGCCGGTGCCCTTGGTTCCGGGCGGAGCTTCGTCACCGGGATTGAGCGCTGCTTGCGTGGGAATCTTGGCGTCTTGTGCGTGGGCAGCCTTGGTCTTGGTCATCTGCGCCTCCTCGACAACACCGCAACGCGCCTTGCCGCAGAAAGTGCCAATCGGAGTTCGCAGCGCAGTCAACGGAACCGCGCCGCTGTTCTCGCTACTTCTCGACTGCGCCCGTCCAGTCCTTGAAGCCGCCGACGTTGTAGACGTTCTCGTAACCCATATCCTTCAAGAGCTTGCCGGCCAGCGCCGACCTGCCGCCGGATGCGCAATAGAGGATGACGGTCTTGCCCTTGTCGAACGCCTTGTCGTGATAGGGCGACTCCGGGTCGGCGCGAAACTCCAGCATCCCGCGCGAGACGTTCACGGCGCCGGCGATCTTGCCGCTGGCGGCGACTTCCGGCGCATCGCGAACGTCCACGACCAGCGTGTTGCCCTTGTTGATCATCTCGGCCGCCTGCTCCGAGGTGATCTTCGGGACCGCCGCGTTCGCAGCTTCCAGCATTTGCTTGACACTCGTTGCCATAAATTCTCTCCGGATTTTCTTCTGCCGCCCCATAGGAGGATAGCACATCGATCTGGACATCGCTCCTGGATAAGCTTGTCCCGCCGGAGTCAGAGGCCGGAGGTCCGGTTGCCAAGGCCGGATTGTCCGACTAGCCTTGCCGAAGCTACGCCCAAACGGTCTCTGGCCGCACCTTCATGCCCAAATTTCTCCGCATCGGTGTCCATCAGTCCAACGTCTCCGGATACACCTCGAAGGCGTGGTGCGTCAGACGCGTCGGCGCGGCGGTCTTCCTGAAATGGGGCGCGGTGGAGGTGCAGGGCGCCGGCGCCGGGCGCAAGGTCTACTGGTCGCGGTCGCCGCAGGAGAAGACGATCCGTTGCGGCACCGCGCAGCGCGCGCAGGAGTACACGAAAGCCGCGATCGCGCGGCGCCGCAATCACCGCTATGAGCCGCTGACCGGACCCATCGCGAACCGGCGCCGGTCGGCTGCCCGCGCCGCCGAGCTCAAGCAGGCGCTCGCCACCATCCTCATCGTGGACATCGTCGGCTCCACGGCGAAGGCAGCCAAGCTCGGCGATGCGCGCTGGACCAAGGTGATAGGCCATTATTACGCGGCGGTCCGCAAGGAGCTGAAGACGTGCCGCGGCAAGGAGGTCGTGACCACGGGGGACGGCGTGCTGGCGACCTTCAGGAAACCCGCTGCCGGCATCGCCTGCGCGGCCGCGATTCAGAAAGCCGTGCGCACGCTCGGCCTCGAGATCAGGGTGGGTCTCCACGCGGGCGAATACACCATCAGCGGCGGCGAAATGGTCGGCCTCGCGTTCCACATCTGCACCCGGGTTGCAGCGAAAGCACGCGCGGGCGAGGTGCTGGTTTCGAGCGCGGTAAAGGAACTGATGGCGGCGCAGTCCGCAATCAACCTGAGGGAGCATGGCCAGCACCGGCTCAAGGGGGTGCCCGAAAGGTGGCGGCTGTACCGGGTGGAGGGCTGAGGGCATCGCGGCGCAATAAGCCTTGCGAGGCTGCGCCTCAGTCACAGCCCCTGGATTCAAGCTTCCGCCTTCATGTTTGCGAAACGGTCCCGCAAATAGGCGGCGAAGGGACGCCTTCCCTCATCCTGGCTCCAACTGTCGATCGCAAGGCGAAAAGCTCCGATTGAGACCATCGCGACTATGCGGAGTGCCGTTCGCCGCTTGGGCTGCGGCCACATCGTGCAGAGCGCGTCGAAGACCGCCTGTTCCTGTTGGGCGTATTTGGTGGCCTCGCGGGCGCGAAGCGTCTCGTTGGTGCGGATGAACCGGTCGATCTCCATCATTTGTTTCCGGGCCTGGACGTCCTCGTAGGACGCCGTGAGTCTGACCAGTGCATTCTTCACCGCTTCGAGCGGCGGCTGCTTGGTCGATTGCTCCAGAACGGCGCGCCCTATGGCTTCGGCGAGACCGCCCTGCCAGGCCAGGATGATGTCTTCCTTCGACTTGAAATAATAGAAGAAGGTCCGACGCGAAATTCCCGCTGCCTCCGCGATGGCATCGAGCGTCGTCGCCTCATAGCCGTTCCGAAGGAAGAGCCTCAGACCGGTGTCGGTGATCCGTCGCAACGTTTCGCGGCGCTTTTGCTCCCTCAGTCCCTCGCTTTTCGGTGATGGGTCGTCTCCGTCCTGTTTCGACACACAACGGCCTCATTCAAAATTACACTCAGTGCGATAAAATTCCGCATCAAGTGCGAAATTACTGCATGTGAGGCCGGCCAGCAAGGCTCGGGCCGATTCGAGGCGTCCAAGACCAGCGAACTGGATCAAGATGACTGCAGACAGGGACGGCCCGGCGAACGACCGGGATGCCGATGCTTCGCGTTGCGATTTCCACGATGCCGAGGCCGGCTTGCTGCAAGCGGCGGCCGGGAAGGACCAGCGCACGCGCAGCTCCGGCAACATCGAGCTTCTACGCCGCAATCCTGCCGGTTACGTCGCCTCCAGCCATCGCCAGGGCGCGCCGCACCGGCCTCGCCGTGCAATCAGCAGACCTCGCAGGAGCCTGCAATCCGTCCCCCGGACGATACATGACGCGCGAGCCCGTCATGCCGGCGAGCAGCGCCTCGACGGCGCCGTGCAAGGCTCGCCAAGGGAACGTGACCAGCGTCGATTTGTCGCTCGGACCCTCGCGCGCGCGGTGAAGGCCATACGTTCGCCGTATCTCGGCAATTTCGGCGTTCTCATCCTGCTGTGCGCCATCTCGTTCCATCCCTGCTTCGATCTGGCGAACGTCGTTTCGAACAGCTTCCTCTGTCTCGGTGCGAAGGCGGCGTTCGCCGCGACCGTCAATCTCGTGGTGGACGACTGGACCCCGACGATCCAGGCCTTTCTGGCCGGCCGCCTTCTGCGCTGGATTGGCCTCAGCCTTCTGCTCGCGCTGCTCCCCGTGCTGACCGTCATCCGCGCCGGGACGCTGGCCAAGCTGCGGGCGCTAGCCGCCCTCTTGCTTGTCCGGCTGCGCGGGATCCTCAGAGCTTCGCTGCGGCCACTGAATCGCGCAGCGCGGGAGGGCCGCGGCGCAGGTGTCGTTCACGAGAAGGTCAACAGGCTCGGGCGGCACAACGCTTGAAAATTACACTAGGTGTAATTTAACTGGCCCGATGTGATGTTGTGCCGTGGGAGATGGCCCGATGCCTGGTTGGAGTGCGAGCGATATTCCGTCCCAGCGGGGGCGTTGCGCCGTTGTCACGGGCACGGGTGGCCTGGGTTACCAAGATGCGCTGGCGTTGGCGCGTGCGGACGGCGAAGTGATCATTGCCGGTCGCAATGCCTCGAAGGGAGCAGACGCCGTCGCGCGGATCCGATCCCGTCAGCCCAACGCGAACGTCCGGTTCGAACGGCTCGACCTTGCGGATATTCATTCGGTGCGGGCCTTCGGCTCCCGTTTGCGTGGCCAACGGGACAGTCTCGACCTGCTCGTCAACAATGCCGCGGTCATGATGCCCCCTGTCCGGCAAGTAACGGCCGACGGGTTCGAAATGCAGTTCGGCACGAACCACCTCGGCCATTTCGCGCTGACGGCCGAGCTTCTGCCGCTGCTGCACAAGGGCGTCGAGCCGCGCGTCGTCACCGTGTCCAGCCTGGCAGCGCGCAGCGGAGCGATCGAGTTCGACAATCTGCAGGCTGAGCGTCGCTACCAGCCGATGCCGATCTACAGCCAGTCCAAGCTTGCGAACCTGATGTTTGCGTTCGAGCTGCAGCGACGCAGCCGGAGGTTCGGCTGGGGCATCACCAGCGTTGCGGCCCATCCCGGCGTATCGCGGACCGACCTCATTCCGAATGGCGCCGGCCGGATGAGCCTTCCCGGCCTGGCGCGGACCGCCCTCTGGTTCCTGTTTCAGCCGGCGGCGCAAGGTGCGCTGCCGACGCTGTTCGCGGCGACGTCGCCGGACATCGTCCCCGGCGGCTATTACGGTCCGGACAAGTTCGGCGAAATCCGCGGTTCGCCGTCCGTGGCCCGCGTGCCGCCGCAGGCCGATGACGATGCGGTGGCGTCTCATCTGTGGGATGTCTCGGCAAGACTGACCGGCGCTCGCTTAGCGACGGAGTCGTCCCGCACCCAGGCGAGGACGGATCTGTGCACTTGAAGCGGCCTCGCGCAGGTCCGCCATTCCGAGGCCCGGCGGCCGCGTAGAAAGACGAAGCAGAGGACTCCAACATGACCCGTCGAAATCTGGTGATGATCGCTTTGGGAGTTTGCCTGATGAGTGCTCCAGTCCACGCTACGCCGCCGAACAAGGTGCTCGGCACCTGGAGAATGGTCTCCGCTCAGATCGATCCGGAAGGAAAGAACCTGCCGGCCTATGGCGCGCGGCCGAACGGGCTGCTGACCTTCACGCCGGACATGCACTTCATCGAGGTGCTGACCGACTCGGACGTCCCGCGCTTTGCCTCCAGCGTGCGGGGCGAGGGCACGGACGCGGAAAACCGCGCGGCCATGGCCGGCAGCATCGGCTTTTTCGGCACCTACACGGTGGATGAGAACGGCGAGTTCAGCGGCAACAAGGTCGAGGGCTGCACCTTTCCGAACTGGATCGGCAGCGTTCGGACGCGGAAGGAATTGCGTCTGGTGGTCGACGGCGACGTCATGACCGAGAATTTTGAACGACCTGACGGCACGAAGATCCGCATCACGTTCGAGCGGGTCCGCTAGCGCCGTTCACGCCGACGGCGTTACCTTCGGCTCCGGAAAGGGGCAGGGCGATCGCATATGGGAGCGATCTCGCCTGTGGCCATTCTTCGAGACGCCCGCCGTTAGCGGGGCGTTGAAGGACGAGGCGCGCGCTCAGCTCGCGCAAAGCACCATATGCAATAGTCCTGGGAGAGGGGCTCGGCCCGACCGTCGCCGCCTTGATGTTGACATTCAGCTTCAACCTGCTGACGAGTCTGGGGCTTGGCGAATCCGCCAAGCTGATGCTGCAGGGTGCGATCATCGGCCTTGCAGCGGCCGCATATTCGGCAAGGCGCCAGTCATGATTGCCTCGATATCGGAACGAGAACGGATGCGGCCGCAGCCGCGATGACAACAGGAGAGATGACATGACCGATGTGATGGCTGGAGCCGAACCATTCTTCATGCAGGGCAAGGGGCCTGCGGTCCTCGTGCTCCACGGCTTCACGGGAACGACGCAAAGCATGCGGTATCTCGGCGAAGAGCTTCACCGGCGCTTCGGCTTCACCGTCAGCGGGCCTCGCCTGCGGGGCCACGGCACCTCACCGGACGACATGGAAACGACCGGCTATCTCGATTGGCTCGCGTCGGCGGAGCAGGCGCTTCACGAGCTGGCTGGCCAGGGCACCAAGGTCTTCGTCACCGGCCTGTCCATGGGAGGCACGCTGACGCTCAACCTAGCCGCACGTTTTCCGAACATCGTCGCAGGCGCCGTGCCGATCAACGGTGCCGCCGGAATCTTCGATGGCGCGATGGCCGAGCTCGTATCGGACGGCGCGGCGCCGAAGCGCGTTCCCGGCATCGGATCGGACATCAAGGCCGCCGGCGTCAAGGAGCTGGCCTATCAGGAGGTGCCAGTCGCTTGCCTCCGGCAGGTCCACGTCCTGATTGCTGCGACCGAAAGCCTGCTGCGCAAGGTCAGCTGTCCCACGCTCGCCATTCATTCCAGAGAGGACCACGTCGTGCCGGCGGCCAATGGCAAGCGAATCGCGCAGGAGGTCAGTTCCAACGACGTGCGCCTGCTTTGGCTCGACAATTCCTATCATGTCGCCACGCTCGATAACGACAAGGATCTGATCGTAGAGCGCTGCGGACGATTCATCTCGGAAATCGCCGGGGCGGCGCCTGGATAGAACAGCGCTTCTGCATACGGCGGTCGTAGAATGATGGGCTTGAGATCCTACGATAGCCGCTTTCGCATCTTCGGGCTGGCTCAGCCTTCGAACCGCCAGTTCGCCGGCACCCAGCGATAGCCGTCGTCCGTCTTCCTGATGTTGCCGATGCCCGGAAACGGGAAATGGAATCCAAGCACCGGGATGCGGTCCGTCGCAGCGCGGTCGAACAAGCGCCTGCGCGACTGCAACGCGGTATCGGGATCGAGATCCGGCCCGGGCCGCCAGGCATTGTCGATGTTGAGTAGGGGGCTATAGGCGGCATCGGACGTGATCAGCAATGCTTGCGCGCCGGAATGCACCAGGATCGCCGACATGCCCGGCGTGTGGCCGCCGGCGGCGATCGTCGTTATGCCCGGCAACAACTCGCTGCCCGGCCGGTACAGCACGGCAGACTTGGCGACGGGCGCCACGCTTCGCTTGATATTGGCGATGAAGGCGCGCCGGAAATCTTCCGGCATGGGCAGCCGCGACAGGTCAGGCTCGTTACGGATGAAGAACGCAAAATCGTCCTCGGGAAGATGGACCGTCGCCTTCGGAAAAGCGCTCGATCCGTCGGCGCGGCTGAGATTGCCGACGTGATCGGGATGGGTATGCGTGATCACGATGGCGTCGATGTGCTCGGGCTCCACGCCGATCGCCGCAAGATTGCGGAATAGATGTCCGCCATCGGGGCCGAGCGTTTGCGCTGCACCTGCCTCGATCAGGATTCTCCTGCCACCGGTTTCCAGCAGAAGCGTGTTCAGGTTGAGCGTGAAGGTGTCGGTCGGCAGGAACGCATCGCTCAGCGTCCTGCCGAGTTCCTCCGCCTGGGCGGTGTGGGCATAGATGCGCGGATTGCCGCTCAGCGTGCCGTCGCTGACGACGGTTGTCTTGATATCGCCGATCCGAAAACTGTAGTGGCCGGAATTGGCCCTGCCAGCAGGCGTTTGCGCGATCGCGGCCGGCATGCCCAGCAGCGGCGTCATCGCTCCGGCCGCGCCGCCTGCGAGCATTATGCGGCGGCTGATGTTCAGAGGTGATGGCATACGGCTTCTCCGGCCTATCGCGGTGGGGTCTGTGTACGATGATCTGGCATCATCCACAAATGTCATGATAGAATTTACATTATGCGTTCGATGGATTTGGCGAAAGTCGACCTCAACCTGCTGGTGGTGTTGCATGCGCTGCTCGAGACCGGCAGCGTCACGCGCGCCGCTGAGCGTCTCGGCAGCAGCCAACCCGCGATCAGCCGTGCGCTGGCAAAGCTGCGGCGCCTGTTCGGTGACCGGCTGATGGTGAAGGCGGCAAGCGGCATGACGCCGACGCTGCGCGCCGAGGCGATGCGCGAGCCGCTGGCGACCTTGCTCGGCGGCGTCGAGACATTTCTCCACAAGCCGAAATTCGATCCTTCCGCCACCGACCGCGTCTTTCGCATCGCGACGACCGATTATGGGGCGCTCGCCATCCTGCCCAATGTCGCCGCCCACTTTGCGCGCGAGGCACCCGGGGCGGCGGTCGAGGTCGTCAGCTTCTCGCGTGATGTGTTCCGCATGCTCGCTGACGGTCAGGTCGATTTCGTGCTGTATGCCGATAATCCGGTATCCGGCTCGTTTCGGGCGCGCGAGCTGTTCCGCGAAAATTTCGTGACGCTGGTCCGGCAAGGGCATCCTTTGCTCAAGCAGATGCGCGGGGCAAAGGACGTGCTGCCGATCAAGCTGTTCACGGCCTGCCCGCACATCGTGGTCAGCATTTTTGGCGGGCAGGGCGGGCCGATCGATACCGCATTGGCCGAGCGCGGCTACAAGCGGCACGTCGCGCTGCGTGTTCCATATTTCGCAACGGCCGCGGTGATCACGGCTGCGTCGGATTACCTGGTGACCATGCCCTCGCGGGCGGCCCGGCAGCTTGCGCCGCGGCTCGGTCTCGTGATGCTGAAACCGCCGGCGCAGGTGACGCCCTACGGCTATCGCCTGCTCTGGCACGAACGAAGTCACGACGATCCCGGCGCGGTCTGGTTGCGCCGGCTGGTGGTCGATTCTGTCAAGTCGGGCGCCGCCTAAACCAAAACATGGAGCAAGACGCCGCAAAGCGTGCTCGTCATGAATGTTGCTCCCGATGTCGGAACCCGGGCCGGCCGTTCGTCTTGAATCCAAGCCGCCTCGAACCGGAGTTCTGCGTAAATGGCCCCGCGCGCCAATTGGAAAGGCTTCCTGAGACTGTCCCTCGTCACCTGTCCCGTGGCGCTCTATCCCGCCACCTCCGAGAGCGAGAAGATCTCGTTCAACCAGCTCAACCGGCAGACCGGCCACCGCATCAAATACGTGAAGGTGGACGCGGAGACCGGCGACGAGGTGACGAACGAGGACATCGTCAAGGGCTATGAGCTCGAGAAGGGCCAATACATCGAGGTCTCCAAGGAAGAGCTCGAGGAGATCGCGCTGGAGTCCACGCGCACCATCGAGATCGACGAGTTCGTCGACAAATCGGACATCGACGCGCGCTATCTGATCCGCCCCTATTACATCCGGCCCGACGGCAAGATCGGCCACGACGCCTTCGCGGTGATCCGCGAGACCATTCGCGAGATGAACAAGGTCGCGATCGGGCGCGTGGTGCTGACCAACCGCGAGCACATCATCGCGCTGGAGCCGATGGACAAGGGCCTCGTCGGCACCCTCTTGCGCTACCCCTACGAGGTGCGCAGCGAGGCCGAATATTTCGACGACATCCAGGACGTGAAGGTCACCAAGGACATGCTCGATCTCGCCCGGCACATCGTCAACCAGAAGGCCGGACGCTTCGCGCCCGAAAAGTTCGAGGACCATTACGAGACCGCGCTGATCGACCTGATCAACGAAAAGCGCGCCGGCAAGGTGATCCGGCCGAAGGAGCGGCCGAAGGGCGAGAACGTCGTCGACCTCATGGAGGCGCTGCGGCGGAGCGTCGGCAAGGAAGTCGGGAAGCAGGCCGCGCCCGCGAAGGCGGACAAGCCGGCGAAGAAGCCGAGGAAGGCGGCGGCCGGCCAGAAGGAGATGCTGATGCCGATCGCCGGCAAGAAGGCGGCCGCCAGGGAGACGTCCGCGAAAAAGCCGGCCGCAGGGGCGCGGCGGAAATCGGCATGAAGCATCCCGTGACGCCGGACTTAAATCGAAAACACGCCCTATGCCGCTTGGTACGCGAAGGTCCTAGTCGCAGGCCTCAAAGGCCCTCGTCAGGGCACTCCGGACATGTATCGCCGATCGAATCGAGGACATCGTTGATCTCTGCGACGGCCTGATCGGCAGAGACGCCGTCCGGCGGATCCTGGCGCGCAAGCACGACCGCGCGATGGCGCGCGTGCGGGTCGGCGCGGTCCCTGGCCCAGCCGTGCTCCTCGCATTCGCAGATCGCGCCGGCCTCGTGCAGCACGTGGGTGGCCCATCCCCGTAAGGTCCGGATCGCCGGCCGTCTTTCCCTGGTCATCAGCATGCGAGATTGCTCCTGCGGGACGAATCCGTGCCGCCGCCACATCGTTCCGGGCTGTTAACACGGGTCAGAGATTCCCAAACGGCAGGGCTGGGCTTGTCCACGTGTTCCGGATGAAGGGGAGCGCGCGTTGTGACGCAGCGTCTGTATGCGTTGCAAGCACCCAGCAGAGCCAGGCAGGTTTCCTCCTGAGGAACCCTGGTGCTGAGAGGCGGCTTAGTCGTCATCGGTTTCGGAGGAAAAGCCATGGTCATTGATGCGTTCGCTGGCACCACGCCGGTGTTTCTCCCTGAGCAGTTCTTCGTTGGTCGCTTGGAAGGATGGGCGGTGGTCGAGAGTCTCGTCGGCGGGCTGTTGAAGCGGGCGACGATCACGGCGCATGGCGAATTGGACGCGGACACCGACACTGTCGTTCTGACTGAAACCTACACCTTTGATGACGGCCATAGCGACACGTTGCGCTGGACGATCCACAAGCTGGGCGAAGGCCAATACACCGGCCATGAGAACCGCCTGGAAGGCGAAGCCACCGGCGAGCAGGCCGGTTGTGCATTCCATTGGATGTACACGCGCGACACGCCCCAAGGCGATGGAAAGTCGTTCAAGCTGAACTTCGATGATTGGTTCTATGCGATCGATGACCGCGCCTGCATCGTGCGCGGATCCGCCGGGCGCGCGGGCATTCCGTTCGCGACGGCGCATGTGACGTATCGGAAGCTTTAGGTTCGCCCGACGCGGGCTGCAGCCCCGCTCTCCGGTGCGCACTTCTTTCTCGAACTTAACATTTTTGAATCGCGAAGGCACCGAAGCAAAGTACGGTGGGCGTTTTCGCGGCAGTGAATCTTCTGGCGCTGATTGAGCCAGAGCGGGGGCCGGGGCGTGAATTTCCAGGTTACGGTCTTGAAGATCCTGGTGAGCTATCCGGATGGCTTTGCCGTCATGGAAGACCTCAAGCGCGACATGGCGATCCTGGCGACCAGCGGCCGCGATTGGGCCGACCGGACGAGGCGTCTTGCCAGCTGGGTGCCGGACCTCGACATCTTTTCACAGGGGCTGGTCGAGCGCATCAGCGGTGGCTGGAGACTGACGTCGAAGGGGCGAGACATCTTGGCGTTCATGGAAGCCCGACCGGTACCAAGCGAGCCCAGCCTGGCGGCCCCGGTCGATGAGACGTCCCAGCCGGTATTGGAGATTGCTCCGCTTTCCCCGCTGCCGCAGCCAGCCGACCGGGCCAAGCGTCGGCGCGAGCGCCGAGAGCGCCGCCGCGAAGCCCGCGAACGGGCGCGGGCGAACGCCTACTGAACCGGGATTGAGGTCGGCAACGAACTAGCGGTCCATCGCCGCGCTCGAAGGGGCGCCAAGCCGGCGGCGACGCGGAGGCGACGGGGTGCTAACCACCCCATCTCTCGTAAGGATTATGACCTGGCTCTGGTTGATCATCATAGTGCGGGGCCGGTTGACGGCGGTCCGGCCGTGCCGGTGAATAAGCCCAGGCCGCAGTACTCCCAGTCGTCAGAACACGAGGATGCGCTTTTGCATGGTGCCGATGGACCTGGCCTGCCACCGCGGCGCTGACGGGGGCCCACAGGATAATCAAAAGGCTCAAAACGAGACCCGATCGCATGGGAGTTTCTCCGATAGACCTACGATGATGAGTTAGATGAGCCTCGGTCCACGCCCTCGCAATCGGTGACGCCTGCAAGACTGGTAACGTCCTCGGCATCACGCGCGGGTTGGCGGTCGAATTCGTGCGAATCTGTAAACCCCGCACTCGGCTTCATGCTGGCAGTTGCGTCACGGTTTGGAGTCTTTCGTCTCCGGGGTGCGTCACGCGATGATGAGCACACCGATTTGCCATTCGCGCAGGCGTGATTGTTCACCCACGTGTTTTTCCCGAGCGCATACCCACCTAATGCTCAACCAAGAAATTCGAAGGAAGCGCATTTCAACAGAGCAGCCGGTTCGAGTCAGCGCGAATGCTCCGCACGAAAACAACAGCCGTTCGGAGCACGACCATGACTGGATTCAGGACCTTTGTTATTGCAGCGATGATGTCGATTGGCGCGATAAGCTCTGCAAGCGCCCAGTGCCCATTGTGGGCGACTCAACATCCAGATTTGTTTCAGGCGCAATATCCCGATCGGGATGTGTTGAACGACTGCGAATTGACGCCAGCAGGCAGAATGGGCCTGGAACGCCCTGGCGGCGCGGCTCCCTTGTTTGGGCCCAACAGGGCCTACCAGACAACGCCTGGCGTTGCCCAGCACCGCGGCTTTCACCACCGATCGCGGTGAGTATCTGAAAATGGATCCGGATGGTCGGATTCCGGCGGAGAAACCGTAGCGCGCCAAGTCGAAATGATCAGAAATCAATCCGCGCACCTTCGGTACGCGACCGTTTTCAGCGATTCCTGAGTGCTGTCGGGACCAATCAAATGCGAGTCGATTAAGTCATTGGTTTCGCGTCCGTCGCCAAAAGATCGCGAGTCGTTTTAGGTCAATTCCAAAGATCTGCTAGTCGAATGGGTGATGACGCTAGATCTTGGGTTGGATGCCGCGATTTGTTGTCCAGATGTCGTGGTCTTGTGGAGCTGGGTGCTGCGAGCGCGGCCCGCAATGAACAACCTGCTCGAGGAAAACCGTCGGGGCCAATTTAGTACAAGTCGTCTGAAGCGGTGGAACGCTATCGAGAGACCGATGTGCGATCGTCGAGCGCCGCGCCGGTCGAGGCTTTATAGTCGGGACGGGCCCAGGGGAGCGCAACAGCCTCCTCGATCGCGAGAGATGAGCGGGGCTCCGCCTTAGCTATTCTGCGGTCGCGCAGACCGCATCGCAGCGATTAGGCCGCCTTGCAGAAGTGCACGGAAGCACAGCGCGGGCAGCGCACCTCGGAAGAAGGAGGCGATGCTCACGAACTTACCGCAGGGCGTGCCTGACGTGGCCACGCGCATAGAACGACGCACTTCATCGACTCTATCCTCGAGGCGAACGGCAATGCGCCCCCGCTGCTCCAGACCAATGGTTGCAGAGTGCGGCGGTTAGCTGCAGCTCAGCGGTAACGGCAGGTCGGGATGCAACTCGTACCAGTCGTAGCAATCTGGATAGGCGCCGTAGAATCCATAGCCGCCTCGGCGGAAGTGGTGAAACGCGTGCTGGCGCAGGCCTACGTCATGACCACCGAAGCCAAGGTGCTCGCCGCCGAACCGGGCGCCGCCGGCAGAATCTCCCTCATGGCCCATGCCGCCGAAATGCGCGCCGCCGCCGAAGGCCGCATGTCCACCGCCGAAGCCTGCATGTCCGCCGCCAAAGCCGCCACCGCCAAAACCACCGCCGTGGCCACCGCCACCACCGCCGCCATGGGCATTGGCCGCGCCAACGGCGAGCGTCGAGGCGAGTGCTGCTGTCGCCAGAATCATGATTGCACGTTTCATGGATGACTCCTCTTGTTGCGCTGTCCGGCCATGTTCCGCGCGAGGTTGCCGATGGCCGGGTCAGTGATGAGGGAGAGGTAGGTCCGGTACGAGGCGATCCAACTGAATTCGATGTCAGAATATCAGGCAAGCCGCTCGCGAAGAGCGTCTCGCGGATCGGCGCGACGCACGCGTAGGAGCGGGCCGACCAGCGCGGTCCGCTCCTCGTTATTGCAAAACGCGGCGAAGCTATAGGGCAGGCCGCGTCACCCAATCAGTACTAGCTGCCTGTGCCCGGCTCGCACGGTACGTTGTTGCCGGTCCACGGCGCGGTTGCAAAGGCGCCGACGCGCGGCGCCGGAACGCAGGCGCGCTCGCCCGGATAATGGAACGGCGTGGTCGCCGCGACTGTATCGGCGGCCACGTCGGGCCGCTGCGCGGCGCGCTGGTGCTCGCGCGCCATGACTGGGCCACCCAGCATTGCGGCCGCGATCAATCCTATCGACAATAGTTTGGACGTGGTCATTCGCTCTCTCCTCTGACGACATCAGGCCGATCAAGCCGGCTCAGCGACGATGTGTGAACGATCGGCCACGTTTCCAACGCACGTTTTGCTCACTGCATTTCAACCGCCCGAGAGCCGCTGCGGTGTCGCAACCACGATCGTGCGAATGCATAACATCCGTGGTCCCTGAGACGACGGCACGTGTGTTGACGGCATATGTTCGATCCAGTCGGTTGGCAGCGGAGCGCGGAAGATGATCATTGCATTTGTAACACGCGTGGTGCGGGTCCCCGTGCCGTTGGCGGCACGCACAGCCGACAACATGAACCGCAATTTAGTGGCGCGGTGCGCGCGGCAGAGCTACCTCATAGCGCAGCGGGCGACCGGCAACAGGCGGCATCAGCGACGCGCGTCCGACGTACGCGGGCACTGAGCATGACACGGCCCGACGCCGTACCCGTGCTGCCCAACCGCGCGTCGAGACGCCGTGGGAATTATGGTACGAGGCTCATGACCCGGATTCTCCTGATTGAGGACGACACTGAAACCGCCGAGGCGATCCTCGCCGAACTCGGCGATCGCGGCTTCGAGGTGCAGTGGGCCGGCAACGGCGTCGACGGTCTCGAGCGCGCGCGTGCGTCGAGCCCCGATGCCATGATCGTCGATCGCATGCTCCCGGGAGTTGACGGGCTGACCGTCATCGAGGTGCTGCGCAAGGAGCAGGTGAGGACGCCCGTGCTGGTGTTGAGTGCGCTTGGCGCCGTGAATGACCGGGTGCGCGGGTTGCGCATGGGCGGGGACGACTATCTCACAAAGCCGTTCGCGCTCATCGAACTGGTTGCGCGAATCGAGGCGCTGCTGCGCCGGCCGAGCGACAGCCGCGAAACCATCCTGCATGTCGGGCCCCTCGAGCTCGATCTGATCGAGCGCACCGCGCGACGCGGCGAGCGCAGGCTCGACCTGTTGCCGCGCGAATTCCGCTTGCTCGAGTACATGATGCGCCGGAGCGATCAGCTCTTGACGCGCGCGATGCTGCTCGAGGAGGTCTGGAACTACAAGTTCGTTCCGGCGACCACCAACTTGATCGACGTGCATATGGGCCGGCTTCGTCACAAGGTGGACGGTCCCGGGGAGACACAGCTCATCCACAATGTCCGAGGCTCCGGCTTCGTCCTTCGCTCGCGGTAGGAGAGACGGGCGATGCAGCAGACACAGTTGATCCGCTCCAGCACATTTCTCTGGGCTCTGGCCGTGGCGGCGTCCTTTGCGCTGTTCGTGGTCGCCTTGTTCGCCTTCATCTACTGGAAGCTCGATGCCTATCTGGTCGCGCGGTCCGATCGCATGATCACCACGCAGATCCACTTCGTCGCGAAATTGTCCCCGGCCCGCCGCGTCAACGCCATCGCGGATCACCTCGCGCAGGATTCCAGGGGCGTTCAGTACGCGGGACTGTTCGATGCTGCCGGCAAAAGGCTGGCCGGGAATATCGACCGCCTGCCGCGCGAACTCGGGCTCGATGGGGCGGCGCAGGGCGTGCAACTCGATCTGCTGGAGAAGCCGACGGCGCATGGTCCCGTCGTCAGGGTGGTCGGCAGCCGTCTCGAGGACGGCGATGTCTTGGTGATGGGACGGAACGTCGACGAGACGCGCGAGATATCGAGCGTGGTGGGCCAGGCCCTGGCCCTGGGTCTGCTGCCGGCCTTCAGCCTCTGCCTGCTTGCGGGTGCCTGGCTGAGCTTGCGCGCCCAGCGACGCGTAGAGGAGGTCAACCAGCGGGTCCAGCGCATCGTGGCCGGCGAGCTGCGCGAGCGGCTTCCGGAGGGCGGGACGGACGACCCGTTTGCGCGGCTGGCCAGGATCGTCAACGGCATGCTCGACGAGATGGAGACGATGATCAATGCGCTCGCCGGCGTCGGCAACGACATCGCTCATGATCTCAGGACGCCGCTGACCCGCGTCCGTCTGGCGCTGGAGCGCGGCCGGACCCATGCGGCGACGCTGGAACAGCTGCAGGACGTTGCGGACAAGGCCATCGCCGGCATCGATCAGTCGCTCGCGATCGTCACGGCCTTGCTGCGCCTGACAGAGATCGAGAACAACCGCCGTATGGCCGGGTTTGGCGACGTCGCGCTCGACGAGATTCTGCGGGAGGTGTGCGACGTCTACGACCCGATCGCCGAGGACAAGCATGTCGGGCTCGGCGTCGTCACCGAGTGCAATGTGCAGGTGTGGGGTGACCGCGACCTGCTGTTCGAGGCAGTCGCCAACCTCGTCGACAACGCCATCAAGTTCACGCCGTCCGGCGGGCGGGTGGACCTCGCCCTGCAGGCGGAGGACGAGACCGCGCTGGTGCGCGTTAGCGATACCGGGCCCGGCATCAGCGAGCAGGAGCGCGAAGCAGTGCTGCGGCGGTTCTACCGCTCCGACAAGATGCGCAATACGCCGGGCGTCGGGCTTGGACTGAGCCTGGTGGCGGCGATCGTCAAGCTGCACGGCTTCCGGCTGATCATTGGCCCGGCTCCCGGTGGGCGGATCGAGATCCTCGCCTGGACCGGGAGTGCGGGCAGGCCCATCGCGCGCCGGTCACGCGCATTGCTGCACGCAGACGCCGGCCAGATGGGATGAGCCAAATGACGTGTGGTGCCTCCGAGATCAATCAGCCGGCCCGGACTATAGGAGTGACAAATGCAGACGAGCCATGAGGTGGTGTGCCGCGATCCTGTTGCCGTGCCGATCGCAGCGGTGTCGACGCCGTTCCTCACCGCCTATTCCGCCGCAATCCGGCGCTACGAGCTACTTGAATCAGGTCAGGAGCAGCAGCTGGCGCGTCGCTGGCAGGAAACGCGGGACCGGCGCGCCGCGGATGCGCTCGTCACCAGCCATCTTCGGCTCGCCGCCAAGTTGGCGAGGGGTTACAGGGGATACGGTCTGCCGCTGGTCGATCTGATCGCGGAAGCGAACCTCGGCCTCGTGATCGCGGCGTCGCGCTTCGAGCCCGGGCACGGCGCCCGATTCTCCAGCTATGCGATCTGGTGGATCAAGGCCACCATTCACGACTACATCCTGCGATCGTGGTCCCTGGTCAAGATCGGGACGACGGCTGCGCAGAAGAAGCTGTTTTTCAAACTCAGCGGCGAGATCAGGAAAGCCACCAGCAGTGCGATGGCCGGGCTCACACCCGACGTCGCCGAATTGATCGCCGGGAAGCTCGAGGTGACGGCGCGCGAGGTGATCGAGATGGACGCGCGACTCCACCGCGACATGTCGCTGAACGCGCGCGTCGGTGACGAGGACGGTGGAACCGAGCTGGAGGCCCTGCTGGTCGATGGTGCGGTCGACGCCGAGACGATGCTTGCCGATCACGACCAGACGGAGCAGCGCAGCAGGGCTTTGCGCGCTGCACTGGACGGGCTCGCGCCGCGGGAGCGTCATATCTTCGAGGCGCGGCGCCTGAAGGAATGTCCTGTTACGCGCGATCAGCTCGCCCGAGAGCTGTCCATATCCAGCGAGCGGGTTCGGCAGATCGAGATCCGTACCTTCGCCAAAGTCAAACGGGCCGTCGTGAACGCCGCGCATGATGTGTCACACGCCGCCGCGTGCAGCGACTGAATTCGTTTTCATTTGAACGGAGGCGCGGCCGCCCTCACTTGTCCGACGATCCTGCGTAACCCTGTTTCAGGCAGACCAATCATGGGAATTGTTCGCTTCGCGCTGCGGCTTCCGCATACTTTCTACGTGCTTGCGGCGTTGATCCTGTTCCTCGGCGGCATCGCAATTCGCTCGATGCCGACAGACATCTTTCCGGAGATCCGGATTCCCGTCGTCACTGTCATCTGGAGCTACACCGGCCTTTCCACGCCGGAGATGGAACAGCGCGTCAGCACCTACAGCCAGTATTCGATCAGCGCCAATGTCAGCGGTATCAAGAATATCGAGGCGCAGACCCTCAACGGCTTGTCGGTTCAGAAGATCTACTTTCAGCCGGACGTCAATCTCGATCTCGCGATCTCGCAGATCGTCTCGGCGACCAACGCCATCCGCGCTCTGATGCCTCCCGGCATCCAGCCGCCGATCATCGTGCAGTTCAATGCCTCAAGCGTGCCGGTGCTCCAGCTCAGCCTCGAATCGAACAACCTGAATGAGCAGCAGCTCTACGATTTCGGCATCTACCGGGTCCGCCAGCAACTGGCTCCCGTTCCAGGCGTGACCCTGCCCACGCCTACCGGCGGCAAATACCGCCAGATCATGGTTGACCTCGATCCGAACAAGCTGCTGGCGCGCGGATTGACACCGCTCGACATCGTCAACGCAGTGAACACGCAGAACCTGACGCTGCCGACCGGCACGACCAAGATCGGCGACACCCAGTACACCGTTCGTACCAACGCGACGCCGGCGACGATCCAGGATCTCAACATGATCCCGGTGAAGTTCGCGAACGGGGCCACCATCTTCCTGAAGGACGTCGCCCAGGTCCGCGACGGCGCCCAGGTTCAGCAGAACATTGTGCGCGAGGACGGCCACCGCGCCGTCCTGCTCAGCGTCATCAAGAACGGCAATGCCTCCACGCTGGCCGTCGTCAACGGCGTGAAAGCGGCCTTGACGTCGATCCGCGCGTCGGCGCCCGCGGGGCTGAAGGTGAACGAGCTGTTCGACCAGTCAATCTTCGTCACACACTCGGTCGATGGTGTGCTGCGCGAAGGCGCGATCGCGGCGGGCCTGACGGCATTGATGATTCTGGTGTTCCTGGGATCGTGGCGATCGACGCTCGTCGTCCTGATCTCGATCCCGCTGGCGATGCTGTCCTCGCTGATCGTCCTCTATTTCCTCGGCGAGACCCTCAACACCATGACGCTCGGCGGCCTTGCTCTTGCCGTCGGTATTCTCGTCGACGATTCGACGGTGACGATCGAGAACACGCACCGGCTCTGGACCGAGGAAGGCATGCCGCTGCCGGACGCGACTCTGCACGGAGCCGCCGAAATCGCCATTCCGACGCTGGTCTCGACGCTCGCGATCAGTTGCGTGTTCATCTCGGTCGTATTCCTCGAGGGCCCGGCCAAATATCTGTTCACGCCACTTGGCCTTGCCGTGGTGTTCGCGATGCTGGCGTCTTATGGCCTGTCGCGGACGCTGACGCCGATCACCATTGGCCTGCTCCTGAAGGGCGAGCAACGTCATGGCGAGGGCAATCGGCCGTCAAACATCCTCGCACGCGCCTCCGCGGCATTCGAGCGCGGTTTCGAACGCCTGCGCGACGGCTATTCCGATCTGCTGCTGAAATTGCTGCGGCACCGCGCAGTGATACCCGTCGTCGCCCTGCTGGTGCTGGCGCTCGGTGCCACGATGTTCGCCTATGTCGGCCAGGACTTCTATCCCCTGATCGACGGCGGCCAGATCCAGCTCCATGTTCGCGCCCCCGCGGGCACGCGGATCGAGCGGACGGAAGCGATCTTCCAGGCAGTTGAGGACAAGATCCGCGAGGTCATTCCCGAGCACGACCGGGCGCTGATCGTCGATAATATCGGCCTGCCGGCGCGGCCCTATAACCTTGCTTTCACGGACGGTTCCACCATCGGGGTGAACGACGGCACCATTCTCGTGTCGTTGAAGGAAGGGCACCAGCCGACGGCGGATTACATCAGGAGGCTGCGGCAGGTGCTGCCGAGGGCATTCCCGGAGGACACGTTCTATTTCCAGGCGGCCGATATCGTCACGCAGATCCTGAACTTCGGTCTCCCGGCGCAGATCGATGTCCGCACGGTCGGTTACGGCAACAACAATCTCGCCGTCGCCAAGGAACTGCAAAAGAGTCTCGCCGCGATCCCCGGCGTGGTCGATGCACATCTGCAGCAGGAGGTCGATGCTCCCGCATTCTACGCCGACATCGACCGCACCCGCGCCGCGCAACTCGGTCTCAATGCGAGCACGGTGGTAACCAACATCAATGTCAGCCTCTCATCGTCCGCGCAGGTCTCGCCGAACTTCTGGACGGATCCGACTTCCGGCATTCCCTATTACCTGGCTGTGCAGACGCCAGAGTACAGGACCAATTCGCTGAACGCGCTGGGCAATACGCCGGTTTCGGCCTCGCTTGCCGCAAGCGGGCAGACGGTGCCGGGCCTGCTCAGCAATGTTGCGACCTTCAAGCGGGGCACCGTTCCGACCAACTCGAACCAAGCCAATGTGCAGCCGGTTTACGATGTCTATGCGAGCGTGCAGGGCCGTGATCTCGGCAGCGTCGCGGCTGACATCGAGAAGGTGACGTCCACGCTGCAGAAGCAACTCCAGCCGGGCAACTCGATCCAAGTTCTCGGCCAGATCCAGAGCATGCACCAATCGTTCCGCGATCTCTCCCTTGGACTGCTGTTCGCGGCCATCCTCGTCTACCTGCTGATGGTCGTGAACTACCAGAATTTTGGCGATCCCTTTGTCGTCATCCTGGCACTGCCGGCGACATTCTGCGGCATCGTGACGATGCTGTTTATCACCGGGACGACGCTGAACGTGCCTTCGCTGATGGGAGCCATCATGGCGATCGGCGTAGCCTCCGCGAACTCCATCCTGCTCGTGACATTCGCACGCGACGAGCAATTGAAGGGGCATTCGGCATTCCAGGCGGCGCTGAGCGCAGGCCGGACGCGAATCCGGCCCGTGCTGATGACCGCGGCGGCGATGATCGTCGGCATGATCCCGATGGCGATCGGCGGGCCCGGCGAGGAGCAGAATGCAGCGCTCGCGCGGGCGGTCATCGGCGGTCTGCTGTTTGCAACACCGACTACTCTGCTGATCGTGCCTTATCTCTTCGCCATGCTGCGCAAAGGCAACGACGGCAAGCCTCATCATGGGGTATTCGAGGAGCAACCGGAATGAGTGACGTTCGCGCAAGGACCGATGACGACGGGGCGACACACCGCCCGGGGGCGGAGAGCCTCCGGATTGTGGAATTGCCGGGAAAGGGCCCTCGATCCGGACGCCGTTACGGCGGCGCGCTGCTCGGCGGAGGCGTGCTCCTCATGCTTGCGTGCGGTCTCGGCATCGGCGGCTGGCGGCACTATGAGGCCATGCGTGGCGTTGCCGCTGTGGCAGAACAGGCTCGAACCAACCTTCCCGAGGTTCGGGTCGCGACGGTGAAGCCCGGAGGCGACATCATGAAGGTGAGCCTGCCGGCAACGACGACCGCGTTCGAGGCGGCCAACATCTTCGCGCGGACCAGCGGCTACATCGAGAAGCGCTACGTCGATATCGGCGATCGGGTCAAGAAGGGCGAGCTGCTCGTGGAAATCACTGCGCCCGAGCTCGACCAGCAGATCGCGCAGGCGCAAGCGACGCTCGCGCAGGACCAGGCCGCGCTTCAGCAGGCGGAGGCAAGCCGGGAACTGGCCGACGTGACCAACTCGCGCGACAGCAATCTCGTCAAGCAGGGCTGGTTGACGGCACAACAGGGCGACAACGATCGTCTCACCCTGCGCGCGCAGCAAGGCGCGGTGGGTGTCGCCCAGTCGAATATCACGGCGCAGGAAGCGCAGATCCGAGTTCTTCAGCAGGAGAAGTCCTATCAGCGTGTAGTGGCGCCATTCGACGGTGTGGTCACGCAGCGTAACGTGGACAACGGCAGCCTGGTATCAGCCGGGTCCACCTTCATGTTCACGCTGATGCATTCCGACGTGATCCGAACCCAGGTGTTCGTGCCACAGGACGAAGCGTTCGGCGTTGGCCCAGGCGTCGATGCGGATATCCGCGTCCCCGAGATTCCGGGGCGGACGTTTGCGGGCAAGGTCACGCGGATCGCAACCGCGCTGCAGCCGGGAAGCCGGACGCTGCTAACCGAGATCGACGTGCCCAATCCGGATGGCCTGCTCAGTCCGGGCATATATTGCACGGTCGAACTATCGATCCCGCGCAGGACAGCATCGACGACGATCCCATCCGATGCGCTCGTCTTCGACCAGAACGGCCTCCATGTCGTGGTTGTGCGCAACAACACGGTCCATTTTCAGCAGGTCTCGATCACCCGGGATTTCGGCACCACGGTGGAAGTGCGCGACGGCGTGCAGCCCGGCGACCAGGTCGTGCTCAATCCCGCGGTCAATCTGGCGGAGGGAAGCAAGGTCACCGTTCGCAAGAGCGAGGCGAGCTAGGACGCGAAAGATGATGCGAATTGTACTCGCAGCGGCGACGGCGTTGCTGCTCGGAAGCTCTGCTGGTCAGGCACAGGTCGCAACGACCGGCACTACTGCAATGGATCTGCCGACGGTGCCGGGCGCGATCGTGGTCTCACCGCTCAACAGTCCCGGGCCGTTTTCCGCAACGACCGTGTCAGGTGCTCCGGACACGACGCTGGCGCCGGTTCCGCTCGCGTCGGATCCGACGACGCCGGGGACGGTGGTCGTCTGCGCTCCGCCGTCGTCATCGCCGACGCCGGTGCCGGCGACGCCGACCGTATCGCCGACAGGCCTTGCACCACCGGGCATCGCGGCGCCGTTGCTGCCGGTGATAAGGCAGAACAGCAGCGCCACCGGTACGATCTCCTCAGCTGCGCCCTCAGGAACAGGTACGACGGTCGGATGCAGCTCGACGCCGGGGGGAGAGGTGACGAGCGCTGCGTCCCTCCCATTGTCGATCCCGCAAGTGGCTACAAGCCCCGCACCTGGTACGATTCAGGCGGAAGCCAGTGGTGCCGGTGGGACGGGCATAGACCCGAACGCTGCGGTTGTGCCCAGCCCGAACAGCTCGGCTTGCATGGAAGGCGTCTCGATGAATCTCGCCTCGCCTGCGACTGTGCTGCCGGCGAACGCTTCAGGCGCAGCACCAACGCCCGGCGTGTCGCCGGTGCTGCCGCCCGGATGCTGAAGTCGGACGCAGATCGAACCCCTAGTGGCAGGTGCAAGACGCAGCAAGCATCGCACTGAAATTCATCAAGAAGGCTCGGCGCGATCCGGCCCGTGTGTGGCCTATTGTTCGATGAGTGCTGTTTATGCATCGAGAAGGCTCCACCTGATTGCATTGACATTAGAAACCTGCGCTCGGGCGGGTATTTCCAGAACGCACGTCCTGCTCCCACGGCTGCACGACCGCGTTGCGCGCATCGCCTTGCCTTCGACCCTTGAGCGGCATTTGCTATCTCAGGACGGCCCGCGCGCGTGCGATCTCCCGGCTGCACGCGTCGATGTCGCCGCTGCGATCGGCGGCGCGGGCGCGGTCGAGCGAATCAAGCGCGTCCGTGAAGCCGATGCCGTTGTCGCCCTCGGCTTTTGCGAGTGAGCGGGGGATGCCCACTTCCTGGCCGGGTATACGGGTGCGGACCTCGATCTGAAGTCCGCGATGGACGAGCAGCGGCTGCTTCCGTTGCCCGGCACCAACGCCGTCCTGGAAAGATCAGGTGGCTCGTCGTGATTGATGTGACTGTCTAGGACCGCCTCGCATTGCTGGATATGCCGCCGGCCTACTGGAATAACCGAGGGCAGCGCCGATGGTTCGGGCTGCCTCCATCACGTGAACCGAATATTCTTTTATCTGCTTGCGCTTGATGCGGCTGTCGGGCCCGGACATGCCAATCGCTCCCACGAGTTCGCCGGAACGACCGAGGATGGCACAAGCGCAGGCGGCGATGCCCTCGCGCCACTCGCCGTGCAGGACGGAGGAGTAGCCCTGCGCGCGTGCCAGCTCGATGTCCTCCCGCAGCTCCTCGATCGTCGTTCGCGTCGCTTCCGTGTAGCGCCTCAGATGCGGCCGGAACCGTTCCAGGTAGTCATCAGGCATATGTGCGAGCATCGCTTTGCCTGTCGCCATGGTGAAAGCGGGTGCGCGCATACCCACGCTTGTATGGGCGCGGATATGGTGAGCGCTTTCGATCTTGTCGACATAGACCACGTCGGTGTCCTCGAGCACCGACAGGTGAATGGTTTCGCCGGTGATCTCGGCAAGCTTCGTCATTGCCGGTCGCGCGACGTTGATGAGATCCATCCGGTGGATGACATGGCTGCCGAGCGCCCAGATCTTGGTCGTGAGCTCGTAGGTGCTGTGCGGGGGGATCTGGCGCACATAGCCTTGAGACTGCAAAGTCATCAGCAGCCGATGCACGTTGCTCTTGGTGAGCTTCAGCTCGCTCGCGAGGTCAGTGACGCCGCGGGGCTGCTCGCTCAGAGCAAGTGCTTCCAGGAGACGCAGTCCCTTGGTAAAAGCCTTATCCATCCACCAGCCAAAATAGAATGATATTTCACTCGATCTAGCGTGGCCGCGCGAACGGCAATAGCCCGGGTGTGGAATTAACCCCGATCCTTTCGGATCGGGGCTGATCAGCCTGCTTACTGCGCCAGCAAGGCGTTGAGCTTCTCCTGCCCGTACTCTTCATTCGTGGAATTTCCAGCCGGCGAAGTCGCGCCCCAATAATCCGGGCTCCATTCGATCGCTTTCGAGACGTTGTCCGGGTTGTTGGCCCAGTAGCGCGCGAGCTTCTTGTCGGTTGCGGCCTCGAACACGACCTGGGAGGGAAGGGCGACCGGGAAGGTCGAGGTGAGCTGCGCCGCGCGCTTGGGCTCGAGCCGCCAGGACAGCAGTTTCAGCGCGTTGTCGTAGTTCGGCGCTCCCTTGGGAATCGAGAAGAAGTCGTAGTAGATGAAGCCCTGATTGAAAGTCAGCTCGATCGGGGCGCCCTCCAGCGCGAGCTTGCTCATCGAACCGGTGTAGGCCATGCACATGTCGGCCTCGCCGTCGAGCAGGAGCTGCGGCGGCTGTGCGGATGTCGTCCACCATTTGGCAATGTGTGGCTTGATCTCCTTGACCTTCTTCAGCGCCCGCTCCATGTCGATCGGGTAGAGCTTGCTCTTCTCTAGGCCGTCGGCCATCAGCGCCGCCTCGAAGACGAAACGCGGCCAGGCGGGCATGCAGCGCCGGCCAGGGAATTTCTTCACGTCCCAGAAGTCGGCCCAGCTGGTCGGCACGTTCTCGCCCTTGTACTTGTCCTTGTTGTAGACGAGGCCGACGCCGATCACCTGCAGCGCCACGCCCTTCTTGCGCTTAAGATTGTCCGGCATGGCCGCCAGCGTCTGCTTGGCCGCGTCGGACAGCTTGGAATAGTCGATGTCGGCGAGACAACAGTCGCCGAGCAGCTTGGTCTCCTGGTCGAAGATGAACGTCAGGTCCCATTGAGCTTTGCCGGCCTCGGCCTGAGCCTTGATGCGTGGGCCGCTACGCGCCTCCTGGACGGTGACCACCTTGATGCCGGTCGCCTTCTCGAACGGATCGTACATGACCTTGCGCAATGCATCGCCATATCCGCCGCCCGGGTCCTGCATGATCACGACGTTGCTCTGAGCCTGAGCCGGGCCCGTCCCCATCGCGATGCACAGGGCCGAGGCCAATACGGAAACCGACAGTCGCCAGCGTTTCATTCCCAGCATTTTCTCTTTCCTCCAGTTGAAATTGATCTGTGTCACGTTGCCTTCCGCGACGTGGCGAGAACGGGCCGTGCAAGGACGAGCCCTGCGACCACCAGCAGCACCTCCAGCGTCGAGACCACGGCCAGCACCGGATTGAGCCGGTAATTGATGTCGCCCCACAGCATGAGCGGGAGCGTCTTCAGCTCCGCGCTCGACAGGAACAGCGTCAGCACCAGCTCGTCGAACGAGTGCAGGAAGGCGAAGAATGTCGCTGCAGCGAGGCCCGGCATGATGGCCGGCAGCGTCACCAGGCGGAACACCGTCAGGGACGATGCGCCATGGACGGCAGCCGCCTGTTCGAGCCTTGTATCGACGCCTTGAAGCGATGCGGACAGGATCACCACGACGAGGGGAAGGCCGCCGATCGCATGCGCCGCGGCAAGGCCGAAGACGGAGCCGACCAGGTCGAAACGCAGGAACAGGCTGTAGAGCGACAGGCCGAGCACGACCGGAGGCACGATGATCGGACTTACGAGCAGCAGCATGATGGTGGACTTGCCGCGAATGCTGCTCCTGACGATGCCGAGGGCGGCCGACGCGCCCAGCACGATCGCGATTCCGGCCGACATCGCCGCGACGACCAAGGATGTCCAGAACGCCCGCATCCAGTTCGAATCGGAGAAGAACTGCTCATACCAGCGAAATGAGAAGCCCGGCGGCGGGAAGGTCAGATAGCTTGCGCTGCTGAAGGAAATGATCATCACCACGATGATCGGCAGGATGAGAACGGTAATGACCAGTCCGCCCAGAAGGCGAACTGTCCAGGTCCCGAAGCTCGCCGGCAGCCGCCCGAAAAGTCTCAGAAGCGGCCAGCCTATCAAGTCGGCAGCTGAGGCGCCGAAACTACGGCGGCCGTCATCGGCGGCGTAGCGGTTAGTCGTCGTCGGTGCGGCCTCGGTCAGCTTGCGGCCGCCCCAAATGAACTCGAAGCCGAGGAAGCGTCCGGCCACCGCGACCACCGCCAGCGTGATCGTCAGCAGCACCACGCCCAAGGCCTGCAGGAATCCCTCCGATGTGACCGAGTCCGCCTGCTGCGTGATATGCATGGCAAACATCTGGTCGCCGGGTCCCCCGAGCAGCGTGGGCGTAATGAAGAACCCGATCGCTGCGACGAAGACCAGCAGGAAGCCGGCGCCCATCCCGGGTAGGGTCAGCGGCAGCAACACGCGCCAGAACGCCGCAATGGGCCCGGCGCCGCTGGCCAGCGCCGCGCGCGTCAGGCTTTGATCGAGGCGCGCCACGCTGGAATAGATCGTCAGCACCATCAGCGGCAGAAGCACCGCGGTCATGCCGAGAAGCACTGTGCCGCGATTGAAGAGGAGCTGCACCGGCTCGCTCAATATTCCGACCGAAACCAGCAGCTTGTTGACCGGCCCGTTGCGGCCGAGCAGGACCATCCAGGCGTAGGTTCGGATCAGGATGGCGATGAAATAGGGCAGCACGATCGCGGTCGCGATCAGGGCCTGGGTCATGCCGCGGCTGCGGTGAATGAGCAGCGCCGTCGGATATCCGAACAGCAGGCACAGTCCGGCGACGGTGACCGAGATCTGCATCGTGCGGACGAGCGAATCCCAATAGAGCGGTATGGCGAATACCCGCTCGAAATAGGTCGACCACGACGGCCCGCTCACGCTGATGCGGATGAGATCGATCAGCGGGAGCAGATAGATGAAGGCCAGAAACGCGAGCGCGGGCAGGAGCAGCAGCGCCGGATCCTTCAACCTCCTGACGAGATCGAGATCCGCAGGACGGCCTGCCTGGACGCCGATCGATGCCGCGGTCATGCAAGCACCCAGCAGTCCGCGGCGCCCCAGCTCACGTGCAGACGATCGCCGACGGCCGGCAGCGGCCGGTCGGCCATGTCGGTGCAGCGGATCAGGAGCGGATCTCCGCCCTCCATTTGCGCCTCGATCCGCAAGATCTCGCCGAGGAAGATCGCAGACGTGACGCTGACGGGCGTGGAATTCGCAGCCGGCTCGTTCGACACGGCGATGCGTTCCGGACGCACGAGCACAGTTGCGCGTCCGACGTCGATCGTGTCCCGGCTTTCGGCGCTGAACACGTATCCTGCACGGTTCTTCATCGTCAGTGTCGATCCGCGCTTCTGCAGGATCTCGGCCTCGATCAGATTGCTCTCGCCGACGAACGAGGCGACGAAGCGATCTGTCGGATGCCGGTAGATGTCCAGGGGGCGGCCGATCTGAACGATCTTGCCGGCGTTGAGTACCGCGATGCGGTCGCTCATCGTCAGGGCTTCGCCCTGGTCATGGGTGACGAACAGGATCGTGCTGCCGATAGTCTGGTGAAGGTCGCGGATCTCGATCTGGATCTGCTCGCGCAACCGCCGGTCGAGGGCGCTGAGGGGCTCGTCCATCAGCACGACCTTGGGCTTCCTGACGATGGCGCGGGCAATCGCGACGCGCTGCTGCTGTCCACCCGACATTTGCGAGGGAGACTTCGTCGCATGCTCCGTCAGCCGCATGATCTCCAGCGTTTCGGCGACGCGCCGCTCCGCGGTCGCCCGGTCGACCCCCGCCATCCGAAGCGGAAACGCGACGTTCTGGCTGACCGTCATGTTCGGAAACAGCGCGTAGCTCTGGAACACCATGCCGAAGCCGCGCTTGTGCGTGGGTACGTTGTGGACCGGCTTGCCGTCGACGAGGATCTCGCCGCTGTCGAGGCTCTGGAATCCGGCGACAAGGTTGAGCAGCGTCGTTTTTCCGCTGCCGGATGGGCCAAGAAGCGTGATGAACTCGCCGGGCTCGATGTCGATGCTGATCCGGTCGACCGCATGAAAGTTGCCGTAAGCTTTCACCGCTTCGCGGACGGCAATGCTCGATCCGATCGCGTCGCGGTCCCGGAGGCTGCCGGTTGGCAATGTCCGAACGTTCGCATTGCCAGAGCGCATCGCACGCTGAGCCGAAGGCTCGCCCATTCTATCCTCCCAGTATGTTCTATATTATAGAACGTCATTCCAATTATTGTTGGAGCAGCGCGTCGTCTTGTCAAGTCGCGCCGCCTGATCGCGGCGCAAAGGTGCGCTGCTGCGGCCGGCTGCGCGCGAAAGTCCTGGAAATGAAGGCTCCGCCGGCGAAGCCAGATTGACAGCATCGTCCAAATCCGCCTAACATAATTTGGAATTGCGTTCTACAATATAGAACAAGGCTGGGGAGGATGATGGTGTTGAGCGAGCCTCGCGTCATGGCGAAGCACATCGAGCCGGGCATGCGAGTCGCACTGCCCGTCGATTACGCCGGCGTCTCCATGGCCATGACGCGTCCAATGATCGAGCACGGCGCGGGCGATCTCGATCTGGTCTGCGTGCCAACCGGCGGATTGCAGCTCGACCAGCTTGTCGGCGCAGGTCTGGTCCGGACGGTGGAGACCAGTGCGGCCTCGCTGGGCGAAGCAGGTGGAGCGCCCCGGTTCAACGCGGCGGTCAAGGAAGGCGCGGTTCGACTGAAGGACGCGACCTGTCCTGCCATCCATGCGGGCCTGATGGCGGCGCAGAAGGGCAGCCCCTTCATGCCCCTTCGCGGGCTGATCGGAACGGATCTGCTGCGCCACCGCGACGATTGGCGTGTCGTCGACAATCCGCTGGCGGATGGAGGCGATCCGATCGTGCTGATTCCCGCCATCAAGCCCGACGTCACGATCTTCCATGTGCCGATGGCTGATCGCTTCGGCAATGTCTGGATCGGGCGACGCCGCGAGCTTGCCGCAATGGCCTACGCTTCGCAGACAGTTCTCGTCACGGTGGAGCGCATCGTCGAGGAAAATCTGCTCGCCGACGAGATGAGCGCGGCCGGCGTGCTGCCGGCACTCTACGTCACGGCAGTCGCGCGCGCACCGAAGGGCGCATGGCCATACGGTTTATGGGGCGAGTATCCCGCCGATAGCGCGGAGATCGCGCGTTATGCGAAGGCCGCGCGAACGGCCGATGGCTTCTCGGCCTATATGGCGCAGGCGCAGATGGAGCCCGCGTGATGTCGGACGTTCTCCCTCGCGAAGTGCTGATTTGCACGATCGCGCGGTTGCTCGATGGCGTCAGGCATGTTGCCGTAGGCGCCTCCTCTCCGATTCCTGCCGCTGGCGCGATGCTGCTGCGTGCAATGAAGGAGGCGCGTGGCGCCGTTGGTCCACGCCTCTCCATCCTCGGTTCTGTCGAGCATAATTTCTTCACCAACGGTTCGGCGGAGCTGTTCGATTGTGCAGGTCAGGGCCGGATCGACGCGTTCTTCCTCGGCGGCGGCCAGATCGACGGCCTTGGCAACGTGAACCTCGTCGGCACCGGTGACTATCCGCGCTCCAGCGTGCGCTGGCCCGGCTCGTTCGGGTCGGCCTATCTCTATTTCGTCGTGCCGCGGGTCATCCTGTTCCGCGAGGAGCATACGCCGCGCGTCTTCGTCGAGAAGGTCGACTTCATCAGTGCCCCCGGCGTCAGTCCCGAGGGAGTCTTCCGGAGCGGCGGCCCCGTGGCTCTCTTGACCGGCAAGGGACTCTTTCGATTCGACAAGACGCGGCCGGGGTTCGAGCTGGAGAGTGTTCACCCCGGGCACGATCTTGCGGAGATCAAGCAAGCGACCGGCTTTCGATTCGAGCATGACGCCGAGCCGCGGCAGACCGCGCTGCCCGATCGATCGACACTCGATCTGCTCCGCGGCCGCGTGTTCGACGAACTCGCCGAGACCTATCCCGAATTCGCCGCGCAGATGCGGCGCGAACTTGGAGCGGTGGACGCATGAGCAGGATCAAACGGATCCCGCATTGCAGCCATTGGGGTGCGTACACGATCCTCGTCGAGGATAATCGCATCGTGGGCATCGAGCCGTTCCAGCACGATCCGGCGCCGTCCCCGATCATCCATTCTATTGCCGAATGGGCAAATCCCGAGCGGCGCGTGCTGCGGCCGATGGTCCGTTCCGGCTGGCTGGACAAGCGCGAAAAGAGCGATCGCCGCGGGCGTGGCCGAGAGAAGTTCGTTCCGGTCAGCTGGGACGAGGCGACGACGCTGGTTGCCGACGAAGTGCGCCGCGTCGCCGACGCGTTCGGGAACGCATCGATCTTTGCGGGCTCCTATGGTTGGACGAATTCGGGGCGCCTGCATCATGCCTCTTCGCTTCTGAAGCGCATGCTCAATCTGGTTGGCGGCTTCACCCGGCACGTCGATACCTATTCCATCGCGGCGGGTCCGGTGATCCTGCGCCACACGCTGGGCAACGACGACGCGTGTGGCGGCCGCGCCAATACGCTCGACACGATCGCGCAGCACACCGAGACGCTGGTGGTGTTCGGCGCTCTGTCGCCACGAACCGCGCAAAACGAGGCCGGAGGAATTGGCAGCCACCGCCTCGAGAATTATCTCAGGAAAATCGTCGAGCGTGGCGTCAAGGTCATCCACGTCTCGCCGCTGAAGGACGATCTGCCGGACTGGGTCGATGCCGAATGGTGGCCGATCCGGCCGAACGCCGACACTGCGCTGATGCTCGGCCTCGCCGGCGAGATCGTGAAGGCCGGCCGGCACGACACGGATTTCCTTGCGCGCTGCACCAGCGGCGCGGATCGTCTTCTTCGCTATCTCGAAGGCAAGGCGGATGGCGGACGAAAGGACGCCTTGTGGGCCGCCGGCATCTGCGGGCTCGGTGCAGGCCAGATTGCCGAGCTCGCAAGGCGCCTGGTCGACACGCGGAGCATGTTGACGGTGAGCTGGAGTCTGCAGCGTGCCCATCACGGCGAACAGCCGTTCTGGGCGGCGCTCGGACTGGCCTCGATAATCGGCCAGATCGGGCTGCCGGGCGGCGGTGTCGGCTACGGCTATGCTTCGCTGGGAGGTGTCGGGGCCCCGCTCAATCTCGGCAAGTCTCCAGCCATTTCACAGCTGAAGAGGCCGATCGACAGCTTCATCCCGGTGGCGCGCATCAGCGACATGCTGCTCAATCCCGGTCGGCCATTCAGCTATGAAGGCGAGATCCGCTCCTATCCGGATACGAGGCTGGTCTATTGGGCGGGCGGCAATCCTTACCACCATCATCAGGATCTCAACCGCCTGTCGGAAGCCTGGACGAGGCCCGAAACGATCATCGTGCAGGACCCGATGTTCACCGCGACAGCCCAACGGGCCGACATCGTGCTGCCGGCAACCACGTCGATCGAGCGTAACGATCTTGCCGGCAACAGGCGCTCCGACTTCATCCTGGCCATGAAGAAGGCCATCGAGCCGCTGGGCGAAGCCCGCTCCGACTTCGATATCTTCAACGCGATTGCAGGCAAGCTCGGTGTGGCCGAGCGCTTCAACGAAGGCCGCGACGAAATGGGTTGGGTCCGGCATCTCTACGAAGCCTGCCGCGACGACGCCTCGAAGCGCTTCGGCTTTGAGATGCCGGATTTCGACGCATTCTGGGAAGCCGGCTATGCCCACTGCCCGGTCAAGGCAGACCACACGTTCCTGGCCGACTTCCGCAACGAGCCCGAGGAACACCCGCTCAACACCGAAAGCGGAAAGATCGTGCTCGGCAGCGAGACGCTTGCCAGGCTCGACTATCCCGACTGCCGCTCGCATCCTGCCTGGATCGAGCCCGCCGAATGGCTCGGCACTGCAGAAGCTGGCCAAATGCACCTCATCTCGCATCAGCCGGCCGGTCGTCTTCACAGCCAGCTTGAAACCGGCCCATCGAGCCGCGTCATGAAACGCAATGGCCGTGAACAGGCCCGTCTTCATCCTGACGACGCGGCTGCTCTCGGCATCGTCGACGGCCAGACGATCCGCATCTGGAACGACCGCGGGGAATGCCTTGCGACTGCTGAGGTCAGCGACGAGGTCCGCCGGTGCGTGCTTGTGCTCCCGACCGGCGCCTGGTTCACACCGACCGGCAATAGCGGCCTCGAGGTCGCCGGCAATCCGAACGTGCTCACGCTCGACATCGGCACGTCTCAATTCGGCCAGGGCTGCTCGGCCCATACCTGCCTGGTGCGGGTCGAGCCCTACGCCGCCGATCGGCGCGATGCGTTCGAGGCCTATCAGGAAACGCTCGTCGCGCTTGCGGCAGTCTAACAGGAGCTTGCAACATGTCTGCGCCCGCCATCAGCCGCTTTCCCGTTCCCGATATCGCGACGCTGCCGGAGGATATCCGCGCACGGATCGAGGCCGTTCAGGAGAAGTCTGGATTCGTCCCGAACGTCTTCCTGACACTCGCGCACCGTCCGGACGAGTTCCGGGCGTTCTTCGCCTATCACGACGCTCTCATGGACAAGCCCGGGCCGATCACCAAGGCCGAGCGCGAGATGATCGTCGTTGCGACCAGCAGCGCCAATCAATGCCAGTACTGCGTGGTCGCGCACGGCGCCATCTTGCGCGTGCGGGCGAAGAATCCGCTGATTGCGGACCAGGTCGCCGTCAACTACCGCAAGGCCGATATCACCGCGCGGCAAAGGGCGATGCTCGATTTCGCGATGAAAGTCTCGGTGCGCGCCTATGAGGTGGACGATTCCGACCTCGTGGATCTCAAGGGACATGGATTCACCGAGGAGGACGTCTGGGACATCGCAGCCATCGCTGCATTCTTCGGCATGTCGAACCGCCTCGCCAACGTCACCAGCATGCGTCCGAACGACGAGTTCTTCGCGATGGGACGCTAAACGCCGCGAACGAGAGCTGCAATGGTATCGCTGGTCATCGACAGGCGCTTCCGGGGCCCACCCAACTCCGGCAACGGCGGTTATGTATGCGGATGTCTCGCAAGGCACGTCAGTGGAGACGCCGAAGTGACGTTGCGCGCCCCGCCGCCGCTGGAGCGGTCGCTCGACGTGCTGACGGGGGCCGACGGCGGGATCGAGTTGCGCGAGAACGACAGGCTGCTCGCGACGGTGCGTGCAACAGACATCGATGTGCCGGACGTTCCCAGGGTAAGCTACGAGGCGGCTGAAGAGGCGGCCGGCCGAACACCCTACGAAGAGCAGACCCATAACCTTCCGACTTGTTTTGTCTGTGGCCCCGCGCGTGGTCACGGCGATGGTCTGCGCATCTTCGCAGGCCCGCTGCAGGCGGGCGCTGTCCCAGGCAAGCCCGTCGTGTTCGCGGCCTCCTGGGTACCTCATGGCAGTCTGGCGGGTGAGGACGGCTATGTTGCGCCCGAATTCGTCTGGGCCGCTCTCGATTGCCCGACCGGCTATTGCAGCGTTGGCGCCCGTCACCTGGGATTGAAGGGCGACGAAACGGTCCTGCTCGGACGCATGGCCGCACGGATCGAACGCCGGCCGCGTCCCGGAGATCGATGTGCGGTGGTGGCGTGGCCGACCGGGCGGGAAGGCCGCAAGCTCTTTGCCGAGAGTGCTTTGCTCGATGCCGAGCAGGAGGTGCTGGCGACCGCGCGAGCCACCTGGCTGTTGGTCGACCGTCAGGTCCAGCTCGGAGCAAGTGCATGAACCAGGGTGGAAGCAAGGTATGACCGGCCGCGAAGCAGAGCTCGAACTTCGTCAATCCATCATCGACGCGTGCCGCGAGATGGCGGCGCAAGGCATCAACCAGGGAACGTCCGGAAACATCAGCGTTCGAACCGACGACGGCATCCTGCTGACGCCGTCCGGTCTTCCCTACGACCGCATGAAGCCCGAAGACATCGTGGCCATGAAGTGGGACGGCTCATGGACTGCGTCGGCCGGCAATGTTCCGTCGACCGAATGGCGTTTTCACCTCGACATCCTCAAGTCGAAGCCGGAGGTCGGCGCCGTCGTTCACGCCCATCCGGTCTTTTGCACCATCATCGCGATCATGAATCGCTCGATCCCTGCGATTCACTACATGATTGCCGCGGCCGGCGGCAACGACATCCCCTGCGCACCTTACGCGCAATACGGTACGGCCGAACTGTCGCAGGCGGCCCTGAACGCGCTTCGCTATCGCCGCGCCTGCCTCCTCGCACATCACGGGCTGATCGCCATCGGTCCCAATTTGCGCAAAGCCTTGTGGCTCGCGGTGGAGGTCGAGGTGCTCGCCAAGCAGTATCACGGCTGTCTTCAACTCGGCTCTCCTCCGCTGCTACCGGACGAAGAGATCGACAGCATCCTGAAGCGATGGGGGCATTACGGCCTGCGCGATAACGAAGGCGCTCCCAAGATTACCCAGCTGTCGAGCTAGATCACGAATAATCCCCTGCCTTGCGAGAACTCATGGCCTACACTCACGACGTCAGCGTCTGCGGCACTTACATCCTGGATATTCTCGGGGTCCCCGTTACCGAGATCCCACCCGGAGGTGGCCGGTTGTTGATCGAGGAAATCCGGCTCGCGGTCGCCGGCACGGCCGGCGGAACGGTCGTTCCTTGCGCGCGGCTCGGCTTGAGGGCGCTCGCGGTTGGTGCCGTCGGCTCCGACGAGAAGGCTGATTGGATGCTGAACGCGCTGGAGCGCGAAGGCATCGATATCGCTCTGATGGAGCGAATGACCGGCGCTCCAACCTCTGCAACGATTTTGCCGATCCGGCCCGACGGCTCGCGTCCGGTCATGCATGCGAGGGGCGCCTCAGCCCGATGGCGGATCGCGCCCGAAACGCAAGTAGCCGCATGCCGGAGCAAAATTCTCCATCTCGGCGGGGTCGGCTCTCTACTTGCGATGGATGGAGCGCCTTCCGTCGCATTGCTGCAGGACGCGAAAGCCGCTGGTTGCACGACGACGCTCGATCTCATCCAGGCGCGGCGTGAGACGCTGGCGCTGGTCGAGCCTCTGCTGCCTTACGTTGACTTCTTCATGCCGAGTATCGACGAGACCAGTGCCATGGTGGGAACCGACGATCCCGCCGCATGCGCGCGGTTCTTCATCGACAAGGGGGCGGGGGCCTGCGCCATCTCTCTCGGCGCCGACGGCTCGTTCGTGATGACCCGCGACGGACGCCAGTTCACGGTGCCGGCGTTCGACGTTGCCGTTCGCGATACGTCGGGATGCGGCGATTCCTATACGGGCGGCTTCATCGCGGGGCTGGCTCGCGACTGGGACCTGCTCGATTGCGCCAAGCTTGCGACCGCGACGGCCGCGATCGTCGCGACGGGGCTGGGTTCGGGCGCCAATCTCGTATCCTTCGAGGAAACCGTGAAGGCCATGAACACCTTGCCAGTCCGCAAGCCGGCTCGCGCCTGATCTTTTCAACGCCGGTAAAGAACCAACATTCATTGGAAATAACAGGGGAGAATGCAACATGGCCCGACATGCGATCGTGACGGGGGCAAGCCGCGGCATTGGCCGTGCGATTGCCACTGGCCTTGCCAAGCGAGGCTACGATCTCGCGCTGACCGACATCGCGGCCCAGGAGAACGTTCTGCTCGAGACCGTCGCCGAGGTCGGCAAGCTTGGCGGCCGCTGCATCCCCGTGCTGGGCGACGTCAGCGATATCGGCGATTGCAGGCGTGCGGTGGCTGAAGCCGTCCAGGGTCTCGGGCACGTCGATGTCCTCGTCAACAATGCGGGCATCCTCAGGCTGGCGACCATCGACGAGCTGACGACCGAGACATGGGATCAGACCTTCGCCGTCAACACGCGCGGCGTCTTCCAGATGACCCAGGCCGTGGTGCCACATATGAAGGAGCGCAAATACGGGCGGATCGTCAACATCGCCTCGCTCGCCGCTCGAACGGGCGGTCCGGGACAGTCCCACTATGCTGCATCGAAGTCGGCGGTGGTCGGCTTCACCCGGGTGTCGTCCATGGAGTTCGGCGGCTACGGCATCACGGTCAATGCCGTATGCCCGGGCATCATCGTGACGGAGATGGGGATGAACAATCTCCGCGATCCCGAGCGTGTCGCCTATTTCGAGAAGGTCACGGACCTGCACCGGCTCGGGCAGCCGGAGGACGTCGTCGGGCCCGTTGCGTTCTTTGCGTCTGACGATTCTGCGTTTGTGACCGGCCAAGCCCTCAACGTGGACGGAGGCATCTTTTACAGTTAGCAACGGGGTCGATCCGCTCTAACTAACCTATTGCGGCTCGATGCCGGCTGCCTTGATAATCCTTCCCCATTTGCCGATCTCAGCCTTGAGAAAGGCTTCAAGGGCTTCCGGCGTCGCGCGTTCGGGTTCAACCGGGGACATGCTGAGCTCACCAAACCGATTGATCAGGGCGGGATCCTTCAGCGCGGTCTGCAGCGCGCCGACGAGTTGGTCGACTACGGGCTTCGGCGTGCCGCGCGGGGCGTAGAGGCCATACCACGTCGTCACGTCGAACGCGGGAAGGCCGGCCTCGGCCGAGGTCGGCACGTTCGGCAGCGTTGCAACCCGCTTCTTGCTCGTGATCGCGTAGCCCTTGATCGTGTTCGACTGAATATAAGGCGTCGGCCCGGTTGCAGGGTCGCAATAAACGTCGATGTGGCCGGCGATGACGTCGTTCAGCGCCGGGCCGCCGCCCTTGTAGTAGATCGGGGTAAGCTTGGTATCGGTGGTGCTCATGAACATCAAACCGCAGAGCTGTGAGGCCGAGCCGAGACCGACATTGCCGAAGGTGATCTTGTCGCCGGCATTGCGGATCCGCGCGATCAGCTCGTTGAGATCCTTGGCAGGAAAGTTCGGCCGCGCCACGAGGATCATCGGGACGTCGGTGACGAGCCCGATCGGGGCGAAATCGTCGACCGGATCGAACGGCAGCTTGGCGTAGAGGGCCGGCGCGGTGGCCTGGCCGACATGCATCAGCAGCAGCGTGTAGCCGTCGGGGGCCGCCTTGGCGACACGGTTGGTGCCGAGCGTGCCGCCGGCGCCGACGACGTTTTCGATCACGATCGACTGTTTCAGCGTCGTACTCATGGCGCCGCCGAGGATGCGTGCGATCACGTCGCCGGGACCACCAGCTGAGAACGGCACGATCATCGTGACCGGGCGGGTGGGGTAGTCTTCCGCAATGGCTGCGCGGCAGGGATAGAGCAGGACAAGCAGGATCAGCGATCGTACGAGATACGTCATCGAACACTCCCTGGCGGCAATGTTTTAGTCGTCGGAAGGCGCCGCCTCCTTGGCTGCCGACGATTTTTCGATCATGTCGAGCGCGGCCACCGCCGCCGCATTGATGTGGTCGACGCAGCAGCGCTCGGCGAGGTCCGCATCGCCGTTCTGGATCGCGCGCCAGATCGCGGTAACCTCGCGCAAGCTCTTGTTGATCCGCTTCGGCTGCGACATCGAGGTGATCCGCAACAGCTGGATTCGGTCATGCAGCGGCTTGAGCATGCGCTCGATGAACGCGTTGCGGCAGCCACCGATCAGAGCGGCGTAAAAGTCGGTCTTGGCTTCCAGGCATCCGACGAGGTCCTGCTTGGCTGCGGCTGCCTTCAGCCGGGTCAGGGCTTCCCCGATCCGGCGAGCCACTTCCGGGTCGTGAAGCCTGGCGCATTCACGGCCGGCGAAGCCTTCGAGCACCGCGCGGGCGGCGTAGAGCTGCCGGGCCTCCTCCAGGCTGATCGTGGAGACCACGGGGCCGCGGTGAGGGACCGTATTGACCAGCCCGTCGGCCTCGAGGGCGCGTAGCGCTTCCCGGATCGAGGGGCGGCTGACGCCCATCATCTCGCAGAGCTCGCGCTCGACCAGGCGCTGGCCCGGTTTCAGCGTGCCGGACATGATCGCCTCGCGCAGCTTTTGCGCCACCATCGCTCGGACGGTCGGTACGTCATCGATGCGGAGTGTCGACTGCAATTCGCGGCGTCTTTCCATGTCCGGGCCTTGGTTGGAATGATTCAATACCGGTTTACAGGCAGAATCATCATTTCGGCAATTTGAACGTGGGCGGGCTGATCCAGGGCGAACACGATCGAGCGGGCGATGTCGGCCGGCTCAAGCGCCATCCTGAACTGGTCGAAATAGTCCTTTTCCTTCTGCTTGTCGCCGCGGTAGCGGGTCAGGATGATGTTGGTCCTGGTCAGGCCGGGCTGGAGCTCGGTGACCCGGATCGCGGTGTCCGCCAGCTCGCTCCGGAGGGTCTCGGTGAACATGTGCACGCCCGCCTTGCTGGTGCTGTAGGCCGCCATATCCGGGACTATACGGACGGCGTTGATGGAGCTGATGTTGACGATATGGCCGGCGTTGCGCTTGACCATGTCGGGGAGGATCGCGCGGGTGACGCGCATCAGGCCAATCAGGTTGGTCTGGATGATGTTGGACCAGTCGTCGGCGGAGCCGGCGTCGAAGCGTGTCCGGCCGCCGATGTCATGCCCGGCATTGTTGATGAGGATTTCGACCGGCTTGAAATGAGCAGGAATGGCCTCCGGCAGACTATCCACGTCCCGGGAATCGCTGACGTCGAGCTGAATCGGAAACACCTTGTCGCCGACGGTGGCCGCCAGCTGCTGAAGCGCCTTGGCGTCACGATCGACCAGCACGACGCGGCGGCCGCTGTCCAGCAGCGCCTTGGTGATGGCACGTCCCATGCCGCCGGCAGCGCCGGTCAGGACGACGGTCTGGCCTGGTTGTTCGGTCATCTCAGCACTCCCATTCCAATGCTCTCATGCGATTGACCAGCCGCCGTCGATGGGCAGGCTGGCGCCGGTGATGTCATTTGCCGCGGTGCCGCAGAGAAAGATGACCATGGCGGCGACCGCATCCATTTCGACGAAGCGCTGCGTCGGCTGGCGCTCGCCAAGATATTCGCGGGTCACGTCATCGACGGGGCGTCCGCTATTCGCGGCCATCGTCGCGATCTTGTTCAGGATCGCCGGCGTCGGCAGCGTACCCGGGCAGAGCGCGTTGCAGGTGATTCCGCTGCGGGCGGTCTCGATGGCCACTGCGCGGGTCATTCCCAGAATTGCCGCTTTGGTCGTGACGTAGTCGATGCGATCTTCGACCGCGCGGCTCGAATAGATCGAGCCGATATTGATGATCCGGCCCCAGCCGCGCTGCTTCATCGCGGGCAGCGCAAGGCGGATCAGGTGGAATGGCGCCGACAGGTTAACAGCGAGCGCCTGGTCCCAGCGATCGGGTGGAAACTGCTCGATCGTCGAGAAATGCCTGACAACGGCGTTGTTGACAAGGATGTCGATGGCTCCGCAGCGGCCGAGCAGGCCGACCATCATGCTCTCGATGTCGTCGCGCCCGGACAGATCGGCAGCGGCGGGGATGACCTCGACGCCGAAGCGGGCGCTGAGGTCGTCCGCGGGCTGCTTCGGCGCAACGAGGTCGTGCAGGACAATGTTGCAGCCCGCGCCGGCCAGGCCTTCCGCGATGGCGAGGCCAAGGCCTGCGGTCGCGCCGGTCACGAGTGCCCATTTGCCCTTCATCGCAGCCCGCCCGCCCTTATTTCTTGTCGAGCTCGGCGAAGACTTCCTTCGCGTTCCGGAACGCGTCCACGCCGGCCGGCACGCCGCAATAGATCGCGACCTGCATGAAGACCTCGCGGATCTCCTCTTTGGTCGCGCCATTGGCGAGGGCGCCGCGGACGTGGGTCTTCAGTTCGTGCGGACGGTTGAGCGCGCAGAGCATCGCCAGATTGAGGAAGCTGCGCGTCTTTCGCGTCAGCCCTTCGCGGCCCCAGACGTAACCCCAGCAATACTCGGTGGTGAGATCCTGCATCGGGCGGTTGAACTCGTCCGCGGACGCGATCGCCTTGTCGACGAACTCGCTGCCGAGCACGCTTTTGCGGATTTCGAGACCGCGGTCGTAGGTCGCCTTGTCCATTCTGTTCTCCGTTTCTCGTTCGGGCGTTCTCAGGTCTTCGGCCAGAACGGTTTGGCCAGCGCAAGCTCAGGCGGGAACACCGTCACCGGCACGCCGGATTGCCACTGCACGATGGTCATGCCGGCGCCGACGCGGCGGCCTTTCTGGTCGAACTTGATCTCGCCCAGCGGGTAATATTTCGAGGGGCCTGCATCCATGGTGCGCAGCGCTTCGCCGACGGCAACGCGGTCGGCCTTGCCGGCCTTCTCCAGCGCGTCCTTGATCACCCACATGTCGCCATAGGTGGAGATCGCATTCTGCGTCATCCACGGCTCCTTGTAGCGGGTCTTCAACTCGGCGATCAGCGCCTCGTGGCCCTTGGCGCCCCAGCTCGCAACGCAGGTCAGGACTCCCTGGAGCAGTTCCGGGCTCACGGTCTGCAGCATGTCCGGTTCGGCGATGGCGATGCCGAACGAGATGGTCGGCACCTTGCCCTGGCCGAGGCCGAACTCGTTCATCTTCTCGAGCAGCAGCTTGGCGTCGGAGATCACCGTCGGCAGGAAGAAGAGCAGGTCGGGCTTGGCCGAGCGAATCTTCTGAACCAGCGACGTCGCGTCCGCGAGCGGCGGCGTGAAGGTCTCGTCCACGATCAGCTGCAGCTGGTTCTCTGCCAAGAGGCCCTCGCGCATCGATTTCGCCGAGGCGATCGACGCGGCCGTGTTGTCGGTGAGGATCGCGACCGTCTTCGGCCGCTTGCCCGATGCCGTCTCGGCCAGCTTGATGATTTGCGGCAAGGCCTGACGGGCCTGTGAGGCTGCCGTGGCCGAGGTCTGGAACACGTATTTGAAGCCGCGATCCGTGATCAGATCGGAGTAGGAGAGGGTGAGGACGGGCAAGTTGGCGCGTTCCGTGACCTCGGTGACCGCGAGCGTGAAGGATGACAGGTAGGCGCCGCTTGCCGCGACCAGGTCGCTCTCCTGCGCCACCATACGCTGGGCGGCGTTCTTGGCCTTCTCAGTGGTGTCGCCGGAATCGAGCACCACGAGCTTCAGCTTGGCGCCGCCGAGCGCCTTGACTCCGCCTTGCGCGTTGATGTGCTCGACGGCCATCTCGGCGCCCTGACGCATCACCGTGCCGGGACGGGCGTAGATGCCGGAGATCGGCACCAAGAGGCCGACTTTCACCTCAGATGGCTGCTGTGCCCAGGCACGGGATGCGATCAGCATGCCGGACGCGCCCGCAAGCAGTGTTCGACGGGTGATCCTGATCTTGCTCGTTGTTCTCATGACAATCCTCCTCCCTGAAAAGCGTGCGATGCTATTTCTTCGGCCAGAACGGCTGCGCCTGCGCGAGCTCGGGCGGATAGACGGTGACTGGCACGCCCGATTGCCATTGCACGATGACGACGCCGGCGCCGACCCTGCGGCCCTTCTCGTCGAACTTGAGCTGTCCGCCTGGGTAGTATTTCGACGGGCCGGCATCCAAGGTGCGGAAGGCCTGCGCGACCGAATTGCGGTCGGCCTTACCGGCCTTTTCCAACGCTTCCTTCATCAGCCACATGTCGCCATAGGTCGAGATGACGTTCTGCGTCATCCAGGGCTCCTTGTATTTTGCCTTGAGCTCGGCGATCAGCGCCTCGTGACCTTTCGAGCCCCAATTGGCGACGATGGTCATGATGCCCTGCACTGTCTCCGGGCTCACGCTCTGCAGCATGTCGGGCTCGGCGATTGTGATGCTGAAGGACACGGTCGGGATCTTGCCCTGGCCAAGGCCGAACTCGCTGATCTTCTCGAGCCCCAGCTTGGCGTCCGACACCGCGTTCGGCATGAACAGCAGCAGATCGGGCTTGGCCGAGCGGACTTTCTGGATCAGCGGCGTCGCATCCGACAGCGGCGGGGTCCAGACTTCCTCGACGACGAGCTGGAGGCCTTCCTGTGCGAACAGCTTCTCCTTCAGCGCCTTGGCCGTGGCAACCGAAGTCGCGGTGTTGTCCATCAGCATCGCGACCGTCTTCGGCTTCTTGCCCGAGGCGTTCTCCGCGAGCTTCATCAGAGTCGGCAAGCCGAGCTCGGACTGGCGGCTCGCGGTCGCGGCGGTCTGGAAGATGTATTTGAAACCGCGGTCGGTCAGAAGGTCCGAATAGGACAGCGTCAGCACCGGCAGCTCGGCACGCTCGGTCACCTCGGTGACCGCCAGCGTGAAGGACGACAGATAGGCGCCGGTGGCCGCGACGAGATCCGGCTCCTGCGCCACCATGCGTTGCGCCGCGTTCTTGGCCTTCTCGGTGGTGTCGCCGCAATCGATCACGACGAGCTTCAGCTTGGCGCCGCCGAGCGCCTTGATGCCGCCCTGCGCGTTGATGTGCTCGATACCCATCTCGGCGCCCATCTTCATCACCTGGCCGGGGCGGGTGTAGATGCCCGACAGCGGCACGATCAGCCCGACCTTGATCTCGGCCGGTGTCTGCGCGCGTGCCACGCCGGCAAGGCCCACGGCGGCGGCGCCGGACAGCACGGTCCGTCGCGAGAGTCCCTCCGATGTCTTGTTCATTTTGTTTACTCCCTGGTCTTTTTTATGGTTGTCACATGCCGAGATAGGCCTTGCGCACGCGGTCGTCGGCGCGCAGCGTGTCGTTGTTGCCTTCGAGCACGACATGGCCGGCTTCGAGGACGTAGCCGTGGTCCGCGGATTCCAGCGCTTCCGCGACGCGCTGCTCGACCAGCAGCATGGTCAGCCCGGACTGGCGGCGAATCTCGATCAGCCGATCGAAGATGAAGTCGGCGGTTGAGGGCGCCAGCCCCATCGAGGGTTCGTCCAGCATCAAGAGTTTCGGCGAGGAGGCGAGGCCGCGGCCGATCGCGAGCATCTGCTGCTGGCCGCCTGACATCGTGCCCGCGAACTGGCTGCGACGCTCCTTCAGCACCGGAAGCCATTCGAAGATGCGCTCGATGTTGCTCTGCCAGTCGCGTCGACCGCTCTCGGTCATCGCACCCATCTCCAGATTCTCCATCACGGTCAGTGACGGGAAGACTTGGCGGCCCTCGGGGACGTGGGCGATGCCGAGATGGGCGCGCTGTGGCGGCGGCACTGCGAGGAGATCGACGCCGTCGAAGGTGATGGCCCCGCCGCTCGGCTTGACGATGCCGGAGATGGTCTTGAACAGCGTGGTCTTGCCGGCGCCGTTGGGTCCGACGATGGCGACGAACTGGCCGGCGCCGACATTGATCGAGATGTCGTTCAGCACGGGTTTGGCGGAATAGCCCGCGCTCAATCCCTCAATTCGCAGCATGGCCCACCCATTTCTTGCCGAGATAGGCCTCGATCACCCGGTTGTCGCGCGTCACCACTTCCGGCAGGCCTTCGGTGATGACGGCGCCGTGGTCGAGCACGACGAATCTGTCGACCAGCCGGACCATCGCCTGCATCGTGTGCTCGATGATCGCGATGGTCATGCCGTCGCGCGCGAGCTGCTGGATCACGGCGACGACCTCGTCCGCCTCGCCGTGGCCGAGGCCCGCGAGGGTCTCGTCGAGCAGCAGGATGCGTGGCTGGCCGGCGATAGCGCGGGCAAGTTCCATCAGCCGCAGCTCCTTGGTCGAAAGCTCGCCGGCGACGCGGTCGGCGACGGCGGAGAGCCCGACACGGGCAACTGCATCGGCGGCAAGCTTGCGAGCTTCGTCGTCGGACCGCGCGCGCACATAGGCACCGACCACGACGTTGTCGAGGATCGACATGCGCAGGAATGGTCGCATCACCTGGAAGGTGCGGCCGATGCCGGCCTCGCAGATCACGTGCGGCCGTTGGCCGGACATGTTGCGGCCATCGATCAGCACCTCACCCTCGCTCGGCTTCAGGAAGCCGTTGAGGAGATTGAACAGCGTGGTCTTGCCGGCGCCATTGGGGCCGATGATGCCGAGGATCTCGTTCTGGTGCAGCTTGAAGCTGACATCCTGCACGGCCTTGAGGCCGCCGAAGGACCGCGACAGGTTCTTGACTTCGAGCATGACTTCCCCGGTGGCAGCCCGCTGTCGCGGTGCGGGCTTCAGCGCGGTGACGTTGGCAGCCGATGTTTCAGGCAGGTCGGAGGCAGCCGCCTTAGGCGCGATCCGTTTGCGCAGGAGATCGCGCAGCTTCCAGAACAGGCCTTCCGGTGCCAGCAGGATGACGCAGACGATGGCGAAACCGAAGATCACGCCCTGGATGCCGGGGAAGCGCGCGCCGGCTTCGGCATGCAGTATCTCAGCGAGCGGGATCAGGATCACCGAGCCGATCACCGGCCCCCAGACCGTGCCGACGCCGCCGAACATCGCGACCGTCAGCGCCTGGGCCGACACCAGCATGCCGAACACCGATTGCGGCGTCACGACCAACAACACCTGCGCGTAAAAGCCGCCGATCGCCGCGGCAATGGCCCCGCTAAGCGTGATCGCGCGCAGCTTCCAGGCGAGCGTATTGATCCCGGCCGCCTCGGCGGCGGCCTCGTTCTGCTTGATTGCGAGCAGTGCCATGCCGAAGCGGGAGCGCTCGATGAATTGCGTCAGCACGATGGTGGCAAGCATGATTGCGAGTCCCAGCAGCGTGTAGATGCGCGGATCGGCGAATTGCATGTAGGCGATCGGCGCGTCGCGCTTGATCGGAAGGGTCACCTCCTGGAAGCCGAGCCACTCGAACACGTAGAGGATGGCAAGCGGGTAGGCGAGCATCGCCAGGGCGAAATAGTGGCCCTGGAGGCGGAAGGTGGGAAATCCGATCAGCAGCCCGGCGATGCCGCCGAGCACGGCGGCGATGGGGATCAGCAGCCAGGGCGATATGTCGAAATAGATCTGGCCAAGCGCGGTGGCATAGGCGCCAATGCCGAAGAAGGCGGCATGGCCGAACGAGATCAGTCCGGTGTAGCCGCTAAGCAGGTTCCAGGACAGGCCGAACACCGCCCACACCGGCACCAGCGTCAGGATCAGCTGGTAGTAAGAATTGGTGACGCCGAGCGACAGCGCGGCATAGGCGATGGTGAAGAGCAGGGGAGGAAGAAAGGAGCGCATCCGGAGCATGATCACGTCCTCTCCACCATCCGCCCGAAGAAACCTTGCGGTCGGAAGAAGATGATGAGGAGGAAGACGGCGAAGATCGCGGCGTTCTGCAGCTGCGTCGGCAGGATCAGCGTCGACATCTGCTGCACGAGCCCGATCGTCATGCCGCCCCAGAACGCGCCGATGATGCTGCCCATGCCGCCGAGCACGACGCCCGCATACATGACGATGACGTATTCGAGGCCGACGAACGGGTGGAACGGATAGTTCGTAGCGAGGAGGCCGCCGGCGATCGCCGTGATGCCGCAGCCGAGCGCGAAGGCGGTTCGGTGCGCGCGATCGACGTCGATGCCCATATAGGTCGCGGCGGTCGGATTATCCGCGGCGGCGCGAAGCGATTTGCCGATCCGCGTTCGCGTGATCAGCAGCGAAAGCAGGATCATCATGACCAGCGAAACGATCATGTCGATGCTGCGGGCCTTGTTGAGAAAGATGCTCATGTCGAAGAAGGGGCCGAGCTCCCAGGCCGAGCTCGACAGCGGCGTGCGGATCGAGGCCAGCACCGAGCCGAACACGAGGAGGCCGCCGTTCTGCAGGATCAGCGCGATGCCCAGCGTGAGGATCAGCTGGGCGTAGTGTCCCTCGCCTTCGAGCGAGGCGGTGCGCGTCCCCGAGACGTGCGAGATCAGTGCCCGGTGGACGAAGTAGCCGAATACGGCAAGCACGGGGCCGGCCAGCAGGATGGAGACGAACGGTCCGACCGCATTGCCGAAGAACGACTGAACGCCGGCGGCGGTGAACAGATAGAAGGCAGTGTACATGCCGAGCATCATGAAATCGCCATGGGCGAAGTTGATGACGCGCATGACGCCGAAGATCAGGCCGAGCCCGACGCACATCAGGCCGTAGACGGCGCCGATCAGAAGGCCCGCGGCGAGCGCTTGCAAAAATCCTTCCATCAGCTTCGCCTCCGCGCGGCTGACGAACCTAAGCGGGTCTCGAAGTCGACCATGTTTCCCCCGTACTCTCCGGCACTTCTTATGATGCCGATCGTAAAACCCGTTCCGCCGTGTCCAGGCGGCATAGTGCTGCGATATCGCCGGCGTTGCCGAGCCGTTCGCAGCTCTCGATGAGTTGCTCCAACTGGCACGTGCGGTCCTCACCGAGGACTCCCTGAGCGGCCGTGCGAAAGCGCGTGCGAATATCTGAAGGCGTTGCGGCGATGACGTCGGGTAGCGCGTGCCGGATCGTCCGGCCGCTCTGCAGATGCACGGTCACATCCGCGCCCTGCTTGTCGGGGAAAGCGGTGGTGAAGCCGACATCCGGCTCAAGCTTCGTGATCGCAACCAGGCGGATGATATCGACATCATCGAGTTCGGCGTAGTTGCCTTCCTCGATCTCGCCCCTCACGAGGGTGGCCGCGACGCTGAAGGGAATGCTCATCTTGGCCTGGAGCGCGTTCCGATACGGGCCGGTGGAGGCGCACCCAGGATAGCGCACGGCGGCATCGGGAGCGCGAATGACGACGCGGTCGATCTCCTCGGTGCCGGCGAGTTCGTGCGAGACGCGAAGGGCCGCTTGCGCGGCGGTCTGCGCGAAATTGCAGGCCGGGACCGGCTTGTTGTAGACCGCCATGATCTCGCATTCGCCATTCGGGAACAGCGCGATGCTGTCGGGCGCGGCCTGGCGACGATAGGCGGCGAACAGGCCCGCTTCGCCTTCGAGGATCGTTTCGGAGCCGAAAGCGCCGGCTGCGGCGAGGCCGATTGCCTTGATCGCATTGCTGGCGGCGAAGCCCGGATGAAAATACATGTCGGAGCCGCCTGCATGCGGCCACTCGTTGAGACCGCTGGACGTGTTGGCTGCGATCGCGATGGCGCTGGTCGCTGCGTCTTCGGACAGGTTGAGCGCGAAACTTCCGGCGAGCGCCGCGCCCAGAGGGGCCACGAGGCCGGTCGGACGATAGAGCCGGGCGAGATCGGAGGTCAGCAACGCGCGGCCGATCCGCGCGCCGGTCTCATAGCCGATTATCGCGGCTGCGAGCAGCCTTGAGCCGTGCAGCTGCGACTGTTCGGACAGCGCGAGCAATGTGGGCCAGATCACCACGCCGTGGTGCGCAATGCTGGCGGCATGCATGTCTTCCCGCACGAGTCCGTGCCCCATCACGGCATTGGCGAAGGCGGCATCGGCCGGCAAGGAGAGTCGCGACATTCCGACGATGGTTGCGCTGCCGCCACCTTGTGCGATCGCGATTGCCTGACGACTCCAGGGATGATGGCCCGCCTCGAAGGCGCAGGACAGGAAGTCGAGCAGGCAGAGCTTGGCCTTGGCGACCACTTCAGGCCCGAAATCTCCGAGATCAACGGCAAGTGCGCTCCGCGCCATCTGGCGCGCGAGCGATACCTTGCCTGATCCGGTCGGGCTGTTCGTCATCGCAAGTGTTTCTCCCAAAGGCTCTTGCGCTCAGCCGCGCATCTCGACCCCGGCCCACTCCTCGAGCACCTTGGCGATCGAGGTGAAATCGGACGACGGGCCGTATTTGGCGTTGGTGATCGCCAGCATCTGCCGTACCACTGCGCCGCAGACCATCGGCACGCCCATGGCCTCGGCCTCGTCCACGCAGAGACGGACGTCCTTGTAGGAAAGGCCGGTGGCGAATCCGAAATCGAACGTGCCCGGCAGCACCGAACGGGGAAATTTGTCTTCGGAGGCGCTGTTGCGGCCGCTGCTGGCGTTGATGATATCGATCAGCACCTTGGCGTTGACGCCGCCCTTGACGCCCATGGCGACCGCTTCCGACGTGATCACCAGTGCCGCCGCCGCCATCAGATTGTTGGCGAGCTTGGCGGTCTGCGCCACGCCGGGCTTGTCGCCGGTGTAGAACAGCTTGCCGAAATTCTTCAGGATCGGCTGCACGATGTCGTAAGTCGCTTGCGGGCACGATACCATAACGGCGAGCGTGCCGTTCACGGCGCCCTTGATGCCGCCGCTGACGGGCGCATCGACCAGCGTCATGCCTTTGGCTTTCAGCCCTTCCGCAACGAGCTTCGCCGCGCCGGGACCAGAGGTCGAGAGATCAACGACGATCTTGGCGCGGTTGCCGCTGCTGATGCCGTCCTCGCCGAGAGTGACGCCCTTGACGATGTCGGGCGTCGGCAGACTGGCGAGCACGATGTCGGCGCGCGAGGCGACGTCGGCCGGCGACTTGCCGACCAAGGCGCCGCGCTTGACCAGCGGCTGCGTCGCGTCGGTCTGCGTGTCGTAGACGACGAGCGAATAGCCCGCGTCCATCAACCGCCCCGCCATGGGGCCGCCCATGCGGCCCGTTCCGATCACACCGAGCGTCTCTCCCGCCATCGTTCACTCCCTGTCGCGCGATCCCACGCGGGGCGCGCCGTCTTGATCTTGTCGTTGTCAGTTCGCCGGCCGGCCCTGACGACCGCCGTCGTTGCGGCGGCGGGTTCCCGTGCCAGCGTGCCGGATTGTTATGATTGTCAGACAAGCTGTCAAGCATAACATTTGGGTCGACAGTTTGCCGCGGATCGGCATAAGGTCCGAAAAACGAGGAAGACGCCCCGCGTGCCGCAAGACCCAATTCCCAGCGTGAGCAGGACGCTCGCCGATTTCGTCGCGGCGACATCGTGGGCGGACGTGGAGGCGCAGAGCGGCGAGGCGCGACGCTCGATACTCAATTTCTTCGCCACGGCACTCGGCTCCGCACGCGATCCGGTGGTAATGGCGGCGGTGCGAACCCTGTCGCCGTTCAGCGGCGCCGCGACCGCGACGGTCATCGGTCATTCGCAGCCGATGGACGCGATGTGCGCATCGTTTCTCAACGCCATCTCAGCCAATCTGCTCGATTTCGATGACACCCATCCCGAGACGATCATTCATCCGGCGGCACCGGTCGCAGCTCCAGTCCTCGCACTCGCGGAGACGCATAAATTGTCTGGACGCGAATTGTTGACGGCGTTCATCCTCGGCGTGGATGTCGAATGTCGCATCGGCAACGCCGTTTCGCCGCGCCATTATGCGCGCGGCTGGCACATCACTTCGACATGCGGGATCTTTGGCGCCGCGGCGGCTTGCGCCAAACTATTGGGCCTGCCGGCGGAGGGTATTGCGAATGCCATCGGGCTCGCGGCGAGCCAGTCGGCAGGCAATGTCGAGAACCTGCCCAGTGCCGCGAAGAATGTCAGCGTCGGTAACGCGGCGCGCAACGGCTTGTTTGCGGCGCTGCTTGCAGAGCAGGGTTATGAGGCGGCCCCCCACGCCATTGAAGGCCCGCTCGGTTGGGCACGCACCATGGGTGACGAGCCGGATATTGCCCGCTTGCTTGATGGTCTCGGCAAGACCTTTGAGATCGCCAAGAACACCTACAAGCCCTATCCCGCCGGCATCGTTTTTCATGCGGTCATTGATGCCTGCCTTCGGTTGCGAGAGCGGATCGGTCGGCGATTCGACCAGATCGACACCGTGACCGTTCAAGGCTCGACGCTGCTGCTTGCGCGCGGCGACCGCCCCGTCAACAACGAGCGCGATGCGCGCGTCAGCATCCATCATTGCGTGGCGTGCGGATTGCTGCTCGGCAGAGCCGGCGTCGCCGAGTTTGCACGCGAGACGGTCGTCCGGCCCGATATTGTGCAGCTGCGGCAGAAGGTGAGGGCGGAGTGGGATGACGGGATGCCGGATGGTGCGGCACGCGCGACCGTGCGCCTGTCGTCCGGCGAGGTTTTCACCGAGACCGTCATCTCGCCGCGCGGCAGCCGGGCAGCGCCGCTTGAAGATCGCGATCTCGAGGCCAAGCTGCGCGAAAGCGTGCGAACGGGCCAGAGCAATTGGGACGCGGACGGTGTCATCGACGCCGTCTGGCGTCTCGATGCGGTGGCTGACGTCGCCGAACTGCTGCGATCGTTGCGGCCGCCCTCGGCGATGCGCCGAACAACTTCCATCTAGACTCTCGCAAGACCTGAAAGGGACGATCATGACCAAGACCGAACTGTTCGAAAAGGGCCTCAAAGTCCGCAAGGAGGTGCTCGGCGAGGACTACGTCAACAAATCGATCGCCGGTGCCGACGAGTTCACGCGCACGATGGCGGAATGGTCCACCGAATTCTGCTGGGGCGCGCTGTGGACGCGGCCCGGCGTCGACCGTCGCACGCGCTCGATCGTCAATTTGGCGATGCTCGGCGCACTGAACCGGCCGCACGAGCTGAAGCTGCACGTGAAGGGCGCGTTGAAGAACGGGCTGACCAAGGAGGAGATCAAGGAGATCCTGCTCCAGGTCGCGGTCTATTGCGGCGTGCCCGCCGGCATCGACGCTTTCCGCAACGCACGCGAGGCCTTCAACGAGGTCGACGCGGCCGGCTCCTGAGCAAATCCATGGCTGACCCGATCTACGAACTCTTCGCCATCCGCTACGCAACGCGGGATGCGCAGCGGAGCGACCACTTCATCGGCGGTGATCCGCATGACGGACCGATGCCGATGGACTATTTCATGTGGCTGGCGCGGGGAGGTGGGCGCACCTTCGTCATCGATACCGGGTTCAACGCCGAAATTGCGGAGCAGCGCAGGCGGACATTCCTGCGCTGCCCGGTGGAGGCTCTTGGGGCGTTCGATATCGAGCCGGCCGAAATCGAGGACGTGATCCTCACGCATCTGCACTACGACCATGCCGGCAATTTCGACCGCTTTCCGAACGCACGATTTCATCTCCAGGAGCGCGAGCTTGCCTACGCCACCGGCCGCTACATGCAATATCCGAGGTTGTCGCATTCTTTCGAGGTCGAGGACGTCTGCGGCATCGTGCGGCTGAACTATGCGCGCCGAGTCCTGTTCTACGATGGCGATGCTGAGATCGCTCCCGGGCTAACGGTCCATGCGGCGGGCGGACATTCCGCCGGGCTTCAATTCGTCCGGGTCAACACGCGCCGCGGTCCGGTCGTGCTCGCTTCCGACGTCAGTCATTTCTACGAAAACCTGACCAGCGAGCGTCCTTTTACGACGGCGTTTCATGTCGGCGACATGCTGGCGGGGTTCGACAAACTGCGCGCCGCAGCGCCGGATGCGGACCACATCGTTCCAGGTCACGATCCGCTCGTCATGATGCATTATCCAGCGCCGACCCCGGATCTGGACGGGATCGCGGTCCGCTTGGACGTGGCGCCGTCCGGGCCTGCTCACTCCTAGGGCGGCGAGAGGACCACGCACGGCATCCTTGTCGAGCTTCCGCATCTTCAACTCTGGCACGATCTGCGGCCGATCGGAGACGGCTGACTATCCTGCCAGAAAGCCGCCATCGATGGCGACGACGGTGCCGGTCGCGTATTGCGAGGCCGGCATGCAGAGGAACGCAACCGCGCAGCATCTAGATCATGATGCGGTCAGGTTGGAGGCGCCAAGCGGATTGGAACGAAAGGTCTTCGCCAAGCATCGCTACATCGGCTCGATGTCGATCTTCTTGATGATCCCGGCCCACTTCGTGGACTCGGAGCTCATGAAGTCGGTCAGGCCCTTGGAGTCCATCACATCTCGGCTTACCCAAGCGAAAGGTCTGCGCTGGTTGTCGAAATATCCGGTTTGACGTCCGTCAGGCAGGGTGACAGGCCATCACTATCGGTCACAGGCGCAGCCGTGAGAATAGGTCACTTGGGATTGGTGTCTTTGTAGATGATCCCGTCCTTCATGATGACGACAAGCTTATTTGCGGGGTCCTCGATGAGGCGAATGTCTTCCAGCGGATTGCCATCGACGAGCAGGAGATCGGCCAATGCGCCTTCCTCGACCACTCCGATCCTGCCGGGATAAGGATTCCGCGCTCCGGAAAGCGCGAGCAGCTCTCCATTGGTTGAGGTCGCCATCGTCAGCGCTTCCGCCGGCGTGAACCACCGCGTGAGGTCTACGATGCCCTGACCCTGATGCTCGGCCAGTGGCTTCGAGAAGAGGATATCTGTTCCAAAGGCGGTCTTGATCCCAAACTTCTTGACGAACCCGTACACGGTGTCCGTTCCCGCAACAACCTGGCGCATCTGCGCCTGTTGGGCGGGCGGGAGCATGGCTGCGCCGCCGAGGTCTACGAACGGCTGAGTGCTCAGCCAGATTTGCTTCTCGGCGATGAGGCGTGCAGTCGGTTCATCCATGAGATGACCATGCTCGATCACTTTGACGCCCGCGGCGATGGAACGTCGAATTGCGCTCGGTGTATATGCGTGTGTTGCAACATACGTCCCCCAATCGGTGGCGGTTTCGACGGCCGCGCGCAAGTCCGCTTCGCTGAATGTGGTCACATCAAGTGGGCTGAAAGGCGAGGCGACGCCTCCCCCTGCCGTCAGCTTGACCTGGGACGCGCCCTGCATGAGCTGTTCGCGCACGCGCTTGCGGACCTCGTCGGGATCATCCGCGATGATGCTTCCGCCGAGCTGTTCGACGCGGCTTGTTCCGCCCTGACTTTGCGGCAGCTCCCAAAGCTCGCGGAAGTCTCCATGGCCGCCGGTGACCGTGATGACGGCTCCCGATGGATAGATGCGAGGACCCGGGACGAGACCTTCATCGATCGCGCGTTTGAGTGAGAAGGTGGGGCCGCCCATGTCCCTGACTGTCGTGAATCCGCGCATCAGTGTCGCTGTCGCTTCCGCGCTCGCCAGCAGCGTCGTATATCCGAGGTCGCTCGACAGCATCTGCGCGGGTGTCGGACGGACCATCATCGCGTGCCAATGCATGTCGCTGAGCCCGGGCATCAGCACGCGTCCACCGCCTTGTATGACGCGGGCGTCCACGCGACGATCGGTTGGAATGGGAGCGGTCACGATCCGCTCGATGATGTTTCCGCGGATGACGACATTCGATGGGACGGAAAGCGTCTGGCTCTTCCCGTCAAAGATGCGCACGTTCTCGAAGACGGTGACTGCAATCCGCTCTTGCGGCTCTGCCGGCGTGAGAAAGGTGCACGTCGCAACAATGATCGTGGCACACTCGGCTATCCGCATTTGCAGTGTTCCTTCCTAGCATGTTGTGTTCTCTCGCCAGCGGCGCGGAGCCCGGCGGAAGTTGTCGCGCCGCACACGAGTTCGTTCCGATTCGCTCGACCGACAACCATCGGGCCGTGACCATTTGGCGAGAGCCATCCATCAGAACATTCGTGGCAAGGTCGGGTCCCTATGCTGCTACATTCGACTTGCGCCAGCTTCCGCTTGATGTGAGCTCCGTTGCACCAAAGGACCCGCATAGAAGAACGTCCCGCGGATTGAGCGGGGTCCCCGAGCCTTCCAGTCCGCCAGCTTAGAGACGCCGTCTGTCCCGTACATTAGGGATTCTCTGTACACCGGCGGAGCAGGAATCGGGGTGCCAACTGTGGAAATAGCGCTCTATGAAAGCTCTACCCGGGTAAACTTGGTTCAACTTTCTGCGCAGCTTACTAATAATCTCTCGTAATCCGGCAGCGTACTCCTCAATCATCGAAGTAGCTCATCTAAGCCAGACGACATTCTTTCGTTACGTTCTATGTTTTTGTTAGGATCGGGCATTCTTAGCCGCTTTTGATTGTGCCTTTTCGCGCGCTCCCGTATGCGCTCGAAGGTGACGTAGAGCATCGGCACCAGGAAGATCCCGATCGAGCTTGCTGCGAGCATACCAGCGAAGACAGCGGTGCCCACTGCTCTGCGGCTCAGCGCGGCAGCTCCGGTCGCAATGACCAGCGGCAGAAGGCCGAGGATGAACGCAAGTGACGTCATCATGACCGCACGAAAACGCATATGGGCACCCTGAACCGCGGCCTCATAGATCGGGATACCCGCCTCCCGCTGTTCCCTCGCAAACTCGACGATCAGGATGCCGTTCTTGGCGGCAAGAGCGATCAGCACAACGAGGCCGATCTGGCCATAGAGGTCGAGATTGAGGCGCGCAGTCATGATGCCGAGATAAGATCCGAGCACACCGACGACCACCGACAGCAGCACCGGGATCGGGATCACCGTGCTCTCGTAAAGTGCGACCAGGAACAGATAGGCGAACATCACGGCCAGCGCGAGCACGATTCCGGTCTGACCTGCCGCTCCCTGCTCCTGAAAGGCGGTGCCGGTCCAGGCGAAGTCGTAGCCGGACGGCAGCACGGTGTCGGAGATCTGCGCCATCGCGGATAGCGCGGTGCCCGAAGAGGTCCCCGGCGCAGGGCTTCCGTTCACCGTCACGGAACGATGATTGTTGTAGCGAGTGATGACCTGCGGCCCGGTTACGACCATGACGTCGGCCAGCGCCCGCATCGGCACCATCTCGCCTTTGTTGTTGCGCACGTAGATCCGCCAGATATCCGAGACGTGGGCGCGATCGGATGCGTCACCCTGAACGTTGACCTGCCAGGTGCGTCCGAACAGGTTGAAGTTGTTGACGTAGACGCCGCCGAGCGTCGCCTGCAGCGCCATGAAGATGTCATTGACCGCGACGCCCAGCGCTTGGGCCTTTCGCCGGTCGACGTCGAGATAGAGCGACGGATTGGTCGCGGTGAAGGTCGAGAACACCCGCGTGAGCCGCGAATCGGCGTTGGCGGCGCCGATCAGGGCGTTTGTCACGCTCGAAATCGCGGCTGGGCCCTGTCCTTCCAGAGCTTGAAGCTGGTACTCGAATCCGCCGCCGGTGGAGAGGCCGATGATCGGCGGCAGGTTGAACGGCAGCACATTGGCTTGTCGTACCTGGGCACCGGCTGCGAATGTCCTGGAGATTAGCGCCTGCGCCGAGTCTGCGGCCGCCGTCCGGTCGGAAAATGGCTTGAGCCGCGCCACCACCAGTGCGCTGTTCGATTGGGAGACGCCATCGAGCAGTGAAAAGCCGATCACCGCGAGCACGTGATCGACGGCCGGCATCTGTTTCAGGACGTCTTCGATCTGGCGCGTAACCTGGCTGGTGCGCGCGACCGACGCGCCGTCGGGCAGTTGTACGGAGGTGAAGAAGGCGCCCTGGTCCTCCTCCGGCAGGAATCCCGTCGGAGTAATGATCGAGACACCGAAGACGCCGGCGGCGAAGACGGCAACCAGCAGCAGCGAGAGCGCGGCCCGGCGCACGAGGTAGCGGACGCCGTTGCCGTAGCGCTCGCGCAACCAGTCGATGCCGCCGAGTACACGTCCGATGATGCCGCGGGGCCGTCTGCCGTGGCGCATCAGCAGCGCGCACAGTGCAGGGGATAGCGTCAGGGCGTTCAGCGCCGAAATCAACATTGCGGCGCTGATCGTCACGGCGAACTGACGGAACAACGTGCCCGAAATGCCGGGAATGAACGCGATCGGCACGAAGACGGAGAGCAGCACCAGAGTGATCGCGATGATCGGCGCGGTGATCTGGGTCATGGCTTTCTTGGTGGCCTCGGCTGGAGCCAGGCTTGGTTCCGCCGCCATGACGCGCTCGACATTCTCCACGACGACGATGGCATCGTCGACGACGATGCCGATGGCGAGGACCATCGCGAGCAGCGATACCGTATTGGCCGAATAGCCGAACGCGAGCAGAACTGCGAACGTGCCGATCAGGCTCACCGGTACTGCGATGGCCGGGATCACCGTCGCACGGAGACTACCGAGGAAGATATAGACGACCAGCATCACGAGGACGAAGGCTTCGGCCAGTGTCCGCAAGACCTCCGCGATCGTGTCCCGAACGAAGCTCGTGGAATCGTATTGGACGAGATAGCTCAGTCCAGGCGGAAATCGCGTTGACAGCCGTTGCATCGTCTCGGCCACCGCTCGCGCCGTGGTCACCGCGTTCGCTCCCGGCGCAAGGTAGACTGCGATCGGAACGGCGGCGCGCCCGTCGATCCGCGCCTCGCTGTCGACGTTTTGCGCACCGATCTCGACGCGCGCGACGTCTTTCACCAGCAGCGAGGATCCATCGGGATTGGCGCGTAGCACGATGTTGGCGAATTGATCGGCGCTGGCGAGTCGGCCGAGGGTCTGCACGTTGAATTGGAACTGCTGATCGTCGCTGATCGGCCGCGCGCCGATGCGGCCGACGGCCGCTTGGACGCTCTGCGCGCGGATCGCGGCAATCACGTCCGACGGGGTCAAGCTGAGGCTGGTGAGCCGCCGCGAATCGAACCAGATTCGCATCGAATAGTTCATCTTTGCGAACAGGTTCGCTTGGCCGACGCCCGGCGTGCTCGCGATCGCGTCCAGCGCGTTGATGATGGCGTAGTTGGTGATGAAGAGGGGATCCTGCTGGCCGTCGGCGCTGTAGAGCACGAGGAACTGCAGGATCGACGAGGATCGCTTCTGCACCCTCACGCCTTGCTGCTGCACCTCCGTCGGCAACTGCGACAGGGCGCTCTGCACGCGATTATTGACGTTGACCGTGTTGATGTCGGCATTGGTGCCATGCGCGAACGAAATGGTGAGCGTGTAGCTGCCGTCATTGCCGCTTGTCGATTTCATGTAGAGCGCGCGGTCGACGCCGATCACCTGTGCTTCGAGAGGCTGGGCGACGCTGCTTTCCACGACCTCGGCGGACGCGCCTGGGAAGGTCGCGGAGACGGTCACCTGCGGCGGCACGATATCCGGAAATTGCGCCACGGGAATTTGCGTGAGTGCCAACGCGCCGGCAATGGTGATGAGAAGTGCGATCACTATCGCAAGGCGCGGACGATCGACGAAGACGCCCGATATCATGGAGTGCGGTCCGCGGCGTGGGGCCGGATCGGAGTGCCGCGGCCGCTCCGCGGTGGCGCCTCGCTCGCTGCGCCGTCCATGCTCGACCGCAGGAGTGCGCTTGCTGCATCCGGAGCGACGGTCTGACCCGCGCGAACCCGCTGCAACCCTTCGGCGATCACCTTGTCGCCGGCAGCAAGCCCGCCGATGACGGCGGCAATTGTTGCGGTCGATTGTCCGAGCTGAACGCGCCGCTCCTCTGCCTTATTGTCCTTGCCGACGACGAGAACATAGTCGCCGCGCTGGTCGGACAACACCGCCGCGCGTGGGATCGCAAGTACTTCGATCGGCTGGACGCCTTCGAGCAGAACGGTGACGAACTCGCCGTCGGTCAGCTCGTGCGCGGTCACGCCTGCGGCAGACGGGGCGCGCAAGATCGGGTTGGCAATCTCGCCGCGGACCATGATCGTGTCGGTATTCTGGGCGATGCTGTTGTCGACGAAGTTCAGTCTGCCGGACTGACCGTACATACGGCCGTCCGGCAGCCGCAGCCTGATCGTCACCGCCTCGAGACCGCCTTGTGGGAGGTACCGCTCGCGCAGCTCGAGCCCCTCTCGCAGCGGCACCGGGAAAGTGACGTGCATCGGGTCCTGGCTGACGATCGTGGTCAGCACGCCGGAGGAGGGCCCGACGATGTTGCCTTCGGTTACCGCCGTGCGACCGATCTTGCCGTCGATCGGAGCATTGATGACGGTGTAGTCGAGATTGATTTGGGAGGCCTGGACCTGCGCCTGGGCAGCCTGGACCTGGGCCTGTAAGCTGCGCTGGGTGGCGAGCGCGGCGTCATAGGTCGATTGCTGCCCGGCCGGCCCGCCGAGAAGGGTGTGCGCGCGCTCCGTCGTCAGCCTGGCGTTTTCCAGCATCGCCTCGAGTTGCGCCACCTGCGCCTGCTTGGCTGCGAGATCGGCCTCGAATGGGCCGCGCTCCAGCCGATAGAGCTGGTCGCCCTTTTTGATCTCGGCACCCTCGTTGAACAGCCGCTGCTCCAGAGCGGCGGTGACACGGGCCGTCACGTTGACCCGGTTGACCGCCTCAACTCGGCCGAGGAACTCGTTGCTTTCGGTGATCAGCCGGCGCGTTGCCTCCACAACGCCGACGGCAGGCGTGGAAGGCGTCGGCTGGGTCCGGACAGTCCCGCCGATCGAGACCGTAACCAATCCTGCCGCCAGTAATCTGGTCGCGACGTCAGCAAGGTTCATGGTCCGCTCCGTGTTCCAGAGCTCCGAACGCCGACGTCACTTCGTTCGGCGTCTGGCGGACTGCATTACTCGCGCTGCGTCCAGTTGCTGCGGGCTGGTTCGTCGTAACCTTTGCGATGGCTGTAGAACATCAGCGCGATCAGGCCGCAGCCTAAGATCAGGATGAGAATCACGGCTCCGGTCAGGATGACGTTTCCATAGAGGGGCATCGGCGTCGATCGCCAGACCGACACGCAAAACCAGCTCGCCCCGACCAGCAGACCGGCCAGCAAGGCGGCGATCGCCCATTGGTTCCTGTCGCGCATCGTTACCTCCATCAGCTTCGCAAGGCTTCGGAGACCCGCCTAGACCCAACGCCAACCGCAGCGACGTCGGCCGCGATGCCACCAGCAGACCCAGCGCCGGTGGCGGCGACGGCGCGGTGGAGGGCCCCAGCCGGGTCGCGGAGGCGGTCCCCACTGCGTCTTGATCAGTTCTGACGACGTGGTGGCGCGTCGCGGATCTGGATCGATCGGCAGCGCTTCGGCAACGTCGATCAAGCGCACGCCGGTGGCGCCGAGCGCGGCAGCGGCAAGGGCGCTCGTTGCAAAGCCTAGGAAGGCTCGGCGGCTGGAACCAACCATGTGTCGTCCTCCTCTGTCACGCAGTCGATCGCAGCGATTGCAGGGCGTAGAGCAGCCATGCGAGGCCATGTGAGATCAGGTCGACGCCGAGCAGGAAGCCGAGCGCCCAGACGCTAATGTCCGGGAAGCCGAACAGGATGAGCACGCCGGCGACGATGGCGAAGACGCCAGAGATCAGCATCATCCAGCCGTTCTGTCGCCAATAGGCGAAACTCAGCACGCATCGAACGACGCCGGATGCGAATAGCAGCGCGCCGAGGAAATAGGTCAGGATCAGTGCACCCGACACCGGCTGGGTGAGAAGGATCAGGCCGAATGCGAGGTAGAGCGCACCGAGAATGATCCGCCACAGGAAACTGCCCCAACCCTTTGTCCAGAACGCATGCGCGATCTCGAAGGCGCCGGCAGCGATTGCGGTGAGCCCAATGAACTTGACACTGATGATCGTGGCGAAGGCGAGATCGCCGAGGGCGAGGAGGCCGGCGGCGATCAGGACAATTCCGAGGAGAGCGCAAGCCCATAGCGGTGGGGCACCCAGCGTGTTGAGATCGTCGCGGCTGTCGTAGACGGTCATGCGAACCTCCTGGGTGCTCACGCTCCGATCGACACGCCTTCGATCCTAGACTTGAACCAGCAGGTCCAACATCGGACGAAACCCGGAGTTGAGGGGCGGGAATATTCTCATTCCAACTTGTTGCGACCTTTCCTGAGCGGACACGGCTCATCGCGGTCCGCGCGGGCCCAGTGTCAGATGGGTCACGCCGGCCGCGAGATTGAGCCCGATCGAGCGTTCGATCGAGATCGGCTGGAGCATGATGCTCCTGCGCGAGCCGCCAATCAGGACGTTGGCGCCGAGGCCGGGGCCTAGAGCGAAATTGCCACTCGCGCCCACATAGCTGCCGCGCAAAGTGCCGGCACCAATCCGCGAACTCCTTGCGAAAACGGCCCAGGACAGCGTGCCGGCGCTGGTCACGCCGAGATCAAGGCCGAGGCGTCTGATCCGTCCCTCGTAGATGTAGCGGCGGGCAGGGCGCACCCCATCGAACACGCAGCGCAGCGACTGCGTCGATCCGAGCACCAGTCCGACGCGCGGCTCCGAGAAGCATAGCAGCCTGCCCATTCTAAATCTCTCGGCTCCTGCGGGCGAGGGAATCGTCAACAGCACCGCCACTGCGCCGACGGCCGCGAGATATGGCAATTGTCGCATTCAAGCCTCCGCCTGGTGTTTTGTTTCGGTCGGGGCCCGCGGCGGGCCGCCGTCCCGGCGTAGCCAGAACGAAATGGCCAGCCCGATCAGCAGCACGGCGCCGAGCAGGAAGAAGAAGATGGATTGCTTCAGCCACGAGATCGCCGGGACGGCTGCGCCCATTGCAAGGCCGAGAAAAGCGATCTGCAATGACAACAGGCTGATGCCTGCGAGGAATGTGCCGAGCGCGAGCAGCGTCAGCAGGACGAGACCGGTTGCCGGCGTCGGGAGCAGTTGCTGAACGCCGGAGACCAGGATGATGTTCATCGTGATCAGGACGGCGATCCAGTGCAGCGCCTGGGTCCAGATCAGACGAATCTGACCCTCCCTGCCTTCGATCTCCGGCCATTTGGTGATGACGCAGACCACCCCGATCGCCAGCGCCAGGAATTCCCAATAGCCGATCAGCGGCTGGTGCGAGACGTTGGTATAGGCAACTCCTGCGATGGCGAGCAGCAACGCGACGGCGTACGGAAGCTGCTGCCAGACAAGACGCCCCATCCCCGAGCGAGCCTGTTGAGGCACGTGGTCTTCACGCTGCTGTGCATCCGTTTCGCTCATGGCTGCTCACCCAGGACTGGGGGATCGGTCGTTGCCGGTTCGATCCTGTCTCCGAGATAGTCCTCGACATACAACCTGATGATCGCCACCCGTCCGACCGCGACGAGCGGCATCGCGAGCGCGATGCCCATGACACCGAACAAGGCGCCGAGCAGGACGATGGCGACCAGGGTCCAGGCTGGCGGGGTCTCGACCGCATGCCGCTGAATCAGCGGGCCGATGACATAACCTTCGATCGACTGGATGATGGTGTAGACCGCGACCGCCCAGATCAGCGGCGAGGCTCCGAGCGGCATCGCAACGAGCGCGATCGGGATCGCTGCGACGATTGGCCCAAGATAGGGGATGAAGTTCGATAATCCCGCCTGCAATCCGAGAACGAATGGGCCAGGCAGGCCGATGAGATAAAGGGCAAACCAGACGAAGAGCGTCATCAGGATGATGCGGATCAACTGGCCGACGAACCACAGCCGCATCACGGTGCCCATCTCGTCCATCACCTCGCGCGCGCGGGCCCGGTAAGATTGCCTGACCAGCACGACCACGCTGTCGCGGTAGCTGATGGGATCGAAGGCGAAGAGAATGCCGAGGAACAAGATCACGAGCACGGCGGTCAAAAGGCTCGAGGCGCCGCCGAGCAGGAATTGCGCATGGCTGAGGAACCGACCCTGGTCGGCGAACAGCCACTGCGCGAAGTCACGCCCCCATTCCGGGCCGAGCAGATCCACGCCATAAGACAACAAATGCTCTTGCAGGATGTCGACCTGGGCATCCATGACTTTCAGCAGCACACGCGTCTGCTCCGGCAGCTTACCGGTCCCCCAGGCCAGCCCGAAGCCTGCCAGCGCCGACAGCAGCAGGAGAACGAGCGTCAGACGCCAGACGCGGCTGAGAGGAAGAACCGGCGCCAGAGCCCGGGCTGCGGCATCGAGAAAGGCTGCGAAAAGCACGCCAGCGAACACGATCAAGAGACTCGATACCGTTTGCCAGACCAGGAAGAGGGCCACGGCCACGACGAGCACGGTGAGGCCGATCGCAAGCAGGCTCGGTCGTCCGGGTTGGACCGACTCGTCGATCGGGCTCTCATTCCGAACGAGGCCGCGGACCCGCTCGGATCCGACCCTGGCGTCGCTCATCGATCGGTCCGCCGTCATGTGGTCACGCCTCACGAGCGAACGCGGCGGCTGCCAAAATGCGGATGCTTGCCGCCGCGATGACGCCAATAGCGATGCTTGAATGGATTCGTGTTGGTGTTGATGTTGGGCCTCGCATCGCCCGGGGCGGCCGTGCCGGTTTGCTTCGGCGCGGCCACGGTATCGTCCTTCGGCTGAGCCGGGGAAATGCTTGACGGCAGAGTGGCGGCTACGACTGCGGTGAGGAACAGGGTACGATAGTTGATCCACATCTTCATCCTCCCCTCCATGCGGTCAGCGACAATCGGTCAGATCGCGATGGCTCCGACAGCCAGGCCGTAGATTCCGATCCCCGCGGCGATGGCCACCGCGCCGAACAGGACGGACTCGACCGGCTTGAAAAGCCGCTCCTTGCGTTCGCGCTTGGCGATCAGGAACAGCAGCGTTCCCGGCGCGTAGAGGATCGCGGACAGCAGGAGAAATTTCGCCCCGCCCGCGTAGATCATTCCCGCCGCGTAGAGCGTCGCGACGGCCGCGAAGATCCCCTCGCTGGTGCGGGCGCGCTCGCCGGAAGCATAGGCCTCACCGGTCCATGCGAGCTTCAGGCCGTAAGCCGCCACGAGGAAATACGGGACCAGTGTCATTGCGCTCGTCATCTTGAGGGCGAGCGTGAAGGCATATTCGGCGAACCAGCTCACAAGAAGCAACGTCTGGATCACGCAGTTGGTGAGCCAGAGCGCGCCGACAGGGACCTTGTAAGCGTTCTCGCGCGCCAGAAAGGCCGGCATCGTGCGCTGAATGGCCGCTGAGTGCAGGATCTCGGCCGCAAGGAGGGACCATGACAGGTAATTGCCGAGGATCGAGATCAGCAATGCGATACTGATGAACACACCGCCCCAGCGGCCGACCATGGCCTCCATCACGCCTGCCATCGATGGTGTCGGCAGGTCCGCGAGCCCGCTCCGCGGCAGGATGCCGTAGGACAGGAGTGTCACGAGCACGAGAAGGCAGAGAACGGTCAGAAAGCCGGTGACCGTCGCGATACCGATGTCGTCGCGCCTTCGTGCGTAACGCGAATACACGCTCGCGCCCTCGATGCCGACGAAGACGAACACCGTGAGCAGCATCGTGCTGCGGACCTGGCTCAACACCTGCCCGGCGTCGGGCTCGGTTGTTCCCCAGAAATTGTCGGAGAAAAGCCCGCGGTTCAGGGCGGCCGCAGCCACCACGATGAACAGCACGATGGGGATGATCTTCGCGAAAGTTGTGACCATGTTGAGCGCGGCAGCCCCCTTGATGCCGCGCAGCACCAGAATATGGACGCTCCAAAGCAGCACGGAGGCCGAAGCGATGGCTACCGGCGTGGTGCCGTCGCCGAACACGGGGAAGAATTGGCCGAGCGTGGCCTTGATCAGGATGAGGCAGGCGACGTCGGCTAGACAACAGCCGATCCAGTAGCCGGCGGCGGACGCAAAGCCGATGTAGTCACCGAAACCGGCTTTGGCATAGGCGTAGATGCCCGCATCGAGCTCCGGCTTGCGCCGGGATAGCGATTGGAACACAAAGGCCAGAGTCAACATGCCGGTGCCAGCAATCATCCAGGCAATGATCGCTCCCAAAGCGCCGGTGGTGCGCCCGAACTGAGCCGGCAATGCGAAGATGCCGGAGCCGACCATCGACCCGATCACCAGGGCGATCAGCGCATTGCGCGAAAGCTTCTGATCGGCCTCGCTTGTCGAAGCAGCCATGATGGATGCCTTCCGATCCGAGGCGGCTGCATTCGCGGCCTCCCTCCCGGAACCTTAGAGCCGCCTCCCGCGTGCGCATATCAGGGATTGTCTGTAGGATGAGAGGCAGGAAATCGGTGGCCGCCGATTCAGATATCGCCACGGGAAGCGGTGGTGTCGTCCCCGCCCTTGTGCCAGGACGTCGGCAACGTATCCCGCGCGACCAGCACGACGCTGCCACGGAAGAACTCGCCGGACTTAGCGAGTTCGGCGGCCAGGCGTCTGGCATGTAGGACGGCCGCATCCTGCTCGCTAAGATCGCATCCGATCGTGTCGGGCGAGACGCCGTATCGATCGGTGATATGGAAGAAGAAGCGCATGCCTCCGGTTAGGTCATCGCGCCTCCGGTCTCCAGTGACAAAAGCGCAAGGTGCCTCAGTCAAAAGTCTTACGACCCCGAAGCAGGTTCCAGTCTTACGGATCGGCAATCAGCGCCATGCCGTCCCCATTCGGGCAAGAGTGGTTTTCACCTGATGTCTTCGGGTGATTGTCCGATGTTGTTCCGTCGAAGCAGAGCCTAGCGTGGTCGCGCTTTAGGGGGCTGCACAGGAGGATGCGATGTCGAATCTCGATCAGAACTTGGCGGCGACAGACGTCGTCGGCGGCCGGATCACCGTGGATGCCGGACTGCGCCAGTACATGTTGCGGATCTATGGCTACATGGCCGCGGGTGTCGCCCTGACCGCCGTCGCCGCCGGCCTGACCTATCAGGTCACCGGCCCCGCGCTGCTGCAGAGCCCGCTGATGTGGGTTTTCATCCTGGCGCCGCTTGGGTTGGTGTTCTTTCTCAGCTCGCGCATCGAGACATTGTCGGTGCCAACTGCGCGCCTGCTGTTCTTCTTCTATGCTGCCCTGGTCGGTATCTCGCTCTCGATCCTACTACACATCTACACCAGTTCGTCGATAACCCGCGTCTTCGTGATCGCTGCTGCAATGTTCGGCGGGCTCAGCGTCTTCGGCTACACGACCCGGCGCGACCTTTCGGGATTGGGTACCTTCCTGTTCATGGGGCTGATTGGGATCATCTTCGCGAGCGTCGTCAACCTGTTCCTGTGGTCGACTGCGCTCGACTGGCTGATCTCGATCGTAGGAGTCGGCGTGTTTGCCGGCTTGACGGCCTATGACACGCAACGGATCAAGGCGATGTACGACGGCGCGGATGACCAAACCGCTTCGGGGCGAAAGTCGGTCCTTGCCGCGCTGTCGCTCTATCTCAATTTCCTCAACCTGTTCCTGATGCTGCTGCGTCTTGCGGGCGGCCGCCGTTGAGAAGGGAAGGGCGGCGGCTCAGGCCGCCGGCCGCTCCACCGTGCTGGCGAGGGCATCGCGCAACGCCTTTTCCTTCGTCTCGTCGAGGGAGGTCTTGAGTACGACGCCGCCCGCGTCCTTGATCTCCTTGATCACCTTGTCGGCGGTCATGTGCTTGATCAGGACGAACAGGGCGGCGTTGCCGGGCTGAAGGCTGGCGGAGAGACCCTTCATAAAGGCATCGTCGATTCCGACGTCCGAAAGAGCGCCGCCGAGTGCACCCGACGCTGCGCCGACGGCAACTCCGAGGATCGGATTGAGAAAGAGGACACCGATTAAAAGGCCCCAGAAGCTTCCCGTCACCGCGCCCATGGCGGTCGTGTTGACGAGTTGGTTGAGCTTGATGCTGCCCTGGTCCGTCTTTACGGCGATCACGGCGTCACTGATCGTGATCAGATACTCCTTCTGCAGCTTGAGCAATCGCTGACGCACTTCCTCGGCCTTCGCCTCGGACGGATATACGATGGCGACCAGATCTGACATGAAGACCTCCCGTTGGAGCATGCAAGCGGACCCGAGGAAGCTACCCCGCGAGAGCTGCCTCAGGGGATCGGAGAAAACCCTCGGTCCCGGTGGGGAATGTTCCGAATGAGATTGGACGCTGTAGACTGGGTCCCGAAGGGGCGGCGCAAAGTGAAATTGCTGGCGCCGCCCGATCGATGCGACCTCGGCGATCAATTCCGGCATCTAGCGGCGCGGATTCGGGACGCAGGTGCCGGACCGCCCGCTCACCGACGCGCGGCATTGGGCACGAGTGTCATACATACAGGTCAGCGTTCCCCTGAACTTTCTGCACCATGCCAGATCCTGCGCTTGTCCTGGCGTCCACGAGCCCATGGCACTGAGCGCAATGAAGACGGCAGCGGAGAGCAAAGCCAGCTTTGTCATCTTGGTTTCTCCTTGTCGTTGAGCAATCACGTCGAGCCGCGGATCGCAGGCTCGTCAAACCCGCCGCGGCTTTGACGAAGGGGTCGCATGCGCCGCAACGGCGGCAGCTGCAGGCTTATGCACCGTCTGCGCGCTTGGGCTGTCGGGTGATCGCCTGTCTTCGCTGCCGGAATCTTTCGGCTCCGCCGGATGTTCGTTCACGATTGCACCCGCGGATGCTCAGTAGATTTACCGATACAAGCGGGATGAATTCTCCGCAAAATCCTCAGCGGCACGGATGGGTCGATTCATGCAGCTGCGGTCAATGAGTACGACGCTTGTTGCAGGGGTTTCTGCGCTGTTGCTGGTCGCCTGTGAGAGGGAGGCGGCGACGGACTCCCTTCCAGCGCCGGCGCGTCCCGTCCGCACCATGACAGTCGAGAAGCGGGATCAACTCACGCCCCTCACATTTTCCGGCCGCATCGAAGCCGAAGACGAAGTGAATCTGGCATTTCGAATTTCCGGTCGGCTGCACTCGAGCGACATCCGGCTCGGTGAACGCGTCGAGGCCGGCCAGCTGTTGGCGCAGCTTGAATCGCAGGACCAACTCAGCGCGTTGCGGCAGGCGCAGGCCGCTCTTGCCGCAGCTCAGGGCCAGCTCACTCAGGCACGCAATCATTTCGAACGCCAGCAGACTCTGTTGGCGCAGGGATGGACCACGCGCGCCAACTTCGAGGCCGCGACGCAGGCGCAACAGACTGCGCAATCGAATGTTGAAATGGCCGAAGCTCAGTTGAATTCCGCCCACGACCAGGTCAGCTTCACCGAGCTGCGGGCCGATGCACCGGGCAAGATAACCGAAACGGGGCCCGCCGCCGGAGAGGTCGTCCAGGCCGGACAGACGATTGCGCGGATCGCGCGGCAGGATGGCCGAGACGCGGTCTTCGACATGCCGGCTCAATTCGTCCGCGCGGCACCGGCCAATCTGCTGGTGAGCGTCAGTCTAACCGACGATCCAGCGGTGACTGCGGAAGGGCGTATCCGGCAGGTTGCCGCGCAGGCCAATCCGGTCACGCGAACCTTTGAGATCAAGATAGGACTTCGCGATCCCCCTGCCGCGATGCGGCTGGGGGCGACTGTCACGGGGCGCGTCGAGATGAGCGCCGGACCAATGATCGACATTCCGGCAACGGCGCCGACCAGGATGAATCGCCAGCCGGCGGTCTGGATCCTGGATCCCGCGACGAAGACGGTCGCCATCCGCAATGTCGACGTCTTGAGGTTCGATCAGGCGCAGGTGATCATCTCGCAAGGTTTGGACATAGGCGAGGTCGTGGTGACCGCGGGCGTCCAGGCACTTCATCCGGGTCAGCGGGTGCGCGTCCTTGGGTCGGAGCCATGACCGGGCTCAACCTCTCGGAATGGGCGCTCGGGCGCCGCTCGCTCGTCATTTATCTGATGATTGCCGCCGTCATCGCCGGCGTGCTGTCCTATCTGCGGCTGGGCCGGAACGAAGATCCTGCATTCACCATCAGGACTATGGTTGTTCAAGCGGCCTGGCCTGGAGCGACGGCCGAAGAGACGATGAAGCAGGTGACCGAACGGCTCGAGCGGCGGTTGCAAGAGACGCCACATCTGGACTTCCTGCGCAGCTTCACTCGGGCCGGTCTCACCACTATCTTCGTGAACTTGAAGGGGAGCGCCAACGCAAGGGACGTCTCCGATACCTGGTACCAGGTGAGGAAATCCATCGGGGACATCCGTCACACGCTGCCGGCGGGCATCGTGGGGCCAGCGTTCAATGACAATTTCGGCGACACGTTCGGGATCATCTATGGATTCACCAGTGATGGATTTACCCAGCGCGAGCTGCGTGACCGGGTCGAGGCGGTCCGCTCGCGTCTTCTAGACGTGCCCGATGTCGCGAAGATCGAACTGCTGGGTGCGCAGGACGAAGTGATCTTCGTCGAGTTCTCGAAACGGCAACTCGCAAGTCTCGGGGTCGATCGCACGGCTCTGATCGCCGCCCTGCAGGCACAGAATATCGTGAGCCCGGCCGGCACCATCCAGACCGGGACCGAGCGAATTTCGTTTCGGGTGTCCGGGGCGTTCCAGTCGGAGCAGGACATTGCCGACATCAACTTCAGCGCGGGCGGTCGCACGCTACGTCTGAGCGATCTCGCGACGGTACGGCGAGGCTATGCCGATCCGCCGCAACCGCTGTTCCGGGTCGGCGGTCGTCCAGCGATCGGGCTCGCGATCGCGATGCGCGAGGGCGGCGATATTCTCGTTCTCGGCAGGAACATCAAGGCGGTGATGGCAGAGATCACGGCCGATCTGCCGATCGGAATCGAACCGAGCCTCGTGGCCGACCAGGCCGTCGTGGTGGACAAAGCGATCCGCGAGTTCATGACCTCGCTGGTGCAGGCGATCGCGATCATCCTCGTCGTGAGCTTCATCAGCCTCGGCGTTCGGCCGGGCCTCATCATCGCACTGGCTATTCCGCTTACGCTCGCGATCGTGTTTCCCAGCATGGAACTTCTTCGCGTCGATATGCAGCGAATTTCACTCGGCGCTCTCATCATCGCGCTCGCGCTGCTGGTCGACGATGCCATGACGACGACGGACGCCACGCTTAATCGGTTGGCGCTGGGCGACGGCAAGATCGCGGCCGCGGCCTACGCCTTTCGCACGCATGCATTCGCCATGCTCACGGGCACACTCGTAACGATCGCCGGGTTCATTCCGGTGGGCTTTGCAGCCAGCGCGGCCGGCGAATACACGTTCTCGCTGTTTGTGGTGGTTACGATCGCTCTCCTGGCGTCGTGGTTCGTCGCCGTCATCTTCACGCCGCTGCTCGGCGTCGCTATCCTCGCGCCGCCCAAGACCACAGCCGATGCGCCGGGAATGGCCTTTCGCCTGTACCGGCGCTTCCTGGTCCTGGCGATCCGCGCCAAATGGCTGACGATCGGCGCGACGGTTGCGCTTTTTCTCGCTTCCGTGCTCGCGCTTCCGCTGGTTCCGCAGCAGTTCTTTCCATTGTCCGACCGGCCGGAACTTCTCGTGGACATCGGCCTGCCGCAGAATGCATCGATTTACGCCAGCGAGGCGGCGGCCAAGCGCCTCGATCAAGTACTGACCGGTGATCCCGACGTTGGTCATTGGAGTACCAATGTCGGGCGCGGTGCGATCCGCTTCTATCTGCCGCTCAGCGTCGAGCTGCCGAATGACTTCTTCACCCAGGCGGTCGTTGTGGCCAAAGACGTCGCGGCACGCGAGCGCCTGCATGCCAAGCTGGAACGGTTCCTTGTGGAAGAATTCCCGAACGCGATCTCCTCGGTTTCGCCGCTTGGGCTCGGTCCCCCCGTGGGATGGCCGCTGCAGTATCGCGTCAGCGGTCCCGACGTCGAGCTCGTGCGTGACATCGCGGTCGAAGTCGCGCGGATCGTCGGCTCCGATCCGAGGGCCAAGAGCCTCAATTTCGACTGGATGGAGCCGGATCGCCAGATCCGCGTTCGCGTCAACCAGGATGAGGCGCGCCGTCTCGGCCTGAGCTCGCAGGCGATCTCAATCGTTCTGAACACCGTGATCTCCGGCCTGCCCGTGACCCAGGTGCGGGACGATATCTACCTCGTCGATGTGCTGGCCCGCGCAACGGACGAGCAGCGCGTCTCGCTGCCGAGCTTGCGGACGCTGCAGGTGCCGATCCCGGGAGGGCAGACCGTTCCGCTGAGCCAGTTTGCCATCTTTGAATACGGTCAGGAGTTTCCGCTGATCTGGCGGCGCGATCGCATGCCGACCCTGACGGTGCGGGCCGCCGTTCCCGACGAGATGCCGCCGGAGACGGTGGTCAATCGGCTGGCTCCCGCTATCGCCAAGCTGAAGGCCACTCTGCCGCGTTCGTACGATGTCGTGGTCGGCGGCACGGTGGAGGAGAGCCGAAATTCGAGGTCGTCCGTGATGGCAGTCGTACCGATGATGTTGTTCGTCATGTTTACGGTGCTGATGGTGCGGCTGCAGAGCTTCCCGCGATTATTGATGGTCGTTAGCGTCGCGCCGCTCGGCCTGATCGGCGTCGTCGCGGCGCTGCTCGTGTCCGGGCGGCCGCTGGGCTTCGTCGCCATCCTCGGCGTGTTGGCGCTGCTTGGCATGATTAGCAAGAACGCGGTGATCCTGATCGGGCAAATCGAGGCGGAGCGCTTGCAAGGGAAGGGGCCCTGGCAGGCGGCAGTGGATGCAAGCAGCTCCCGCTTTCGTCCGATCATGCTGACGGCCGTCTCAACCGTACTCGGCATGATCCCGATAGCGCCGACCGTCTTCTGGGGGCCGATGGCCTTTGCGATCATGGGCGGCCTGCTCGTCGCAACCGTTCTAACTCTGGTGCTGCTGCCGACCTTGTATGTCGCCTGGTTCGGCGGGAAAGAAATGGCGCCAGCTTCCGATGCTTCCAGCCCGGCGCGAGGGTAATCCCGGGCAGCGACTAGGTAATCACCTGATGGGCCGGGCCGAGGCCACGGCGCATGGTTCGATCTCGAAATGAGGAGGTCGGCAACGCATCGTTCGAGACATCGGTGACGGCGTCGGTCTTCGCTCGCTCTTCGAGGCCATTCAATGACTGCGACGACATCGGCCCAGAAGCTCTCATTGTTCGCACTGACGGGAATGGTCGTCGGCTCCATGGTCGGCTCCGGCATCTTCTCGCTGCCCAGAACCTTCGGCACCGCAACCGGTCCCTTCGGCGCCATCCTCGCCTGGTGCATCGCAGGCGGTGGCATGTACACCATGGCGCGCGTGTTCCAGTCTCTGGCCGAGCGAAAGCCTGGTCTGGATGCCGGTGTTTATGCCTATGCGAAAGAGGGCTTTGGCGACTATCCCGGATTCCTGTCGGCGCTCGGTTACTGGATGGGAAGTTGCATCGGCAACGTGTCCTACTGGGTCCTCATCAAATCGACCCTGGGCGCGTTCTTTCCCGTGTTCGGCGACGGCAATACGGTCATCGCGATCGTCGTAGCCTCGATCGGGATCTGGCTGTTCCACTTCATGATCCTGCGCGGGGTGCAGCAGGCCGCCGCGATCAATACGATCGTCACCATCGCCAAGATCGTGCCGATCCTGATCTTCATCGTCATCCTGATCCTTGCCTTCAAGGCCGACCTGTTCCGTGCCAATTTCTGGGGCGGCGAGGGCATGCCGGACACGGGACTTTTCGAGCAGATCCGCGCGACCATGCTGGTCACGGTGTTCGTCTTTCTCGGGATCGAGGGGGCCAGTGTCTATTCCCGCTACGCCAAGGAGCGGTCCGACGTCGGCGCGGCGACGATCATGGGCTTCCTGGTCGTCACGAGCCTGATGGTGCTCGTCACCATGCTGCCTTATGCCGTGCTGCCGCGTGCGGAGATTGCAGACATGCGGCAACCGTCAATGGCCACGGTGCTGGAGGCAGTGGTCGGACATTGGGGTGCCGTCTTCGTCAGCATCGGGCTCCTGGTCTCGGTGCTCGGCGCCTATCTCGCCTGGTCGCTGATCTGCGCCGAGGTGCTTTCGGCGGCCGGTCGAACCCGGGACATGCCGCGCGTGTTCGGTACCGAGAACGCCAACAAGGTGCCGGCCGCCGCGCTCTGGCTGACCAATATCGTGGTGCAGCTCTTCGTCATCAGCACATATTGGTCCCGGGATGCCTTCTCGCTGATGCTCAATCTCACGAGCGTCATGAACCTCATTCCGTTCTTCCTGGTCGCCGCCTACGGATTGCTGCTGGTGAAGCGCGGCGAGACGTACGAGAAGAGCGCGGGCGAGCACAGACGAGATCTGATCTTCACCGGCATCGCCGTCATCTACACACTCTTCCTGATCTACGCGGCCGGAATGAAATACCTGCTGCTATCCGCGCTGCTCTACGTGCCCGGCACGGCGCTGTATGTCTGGGCGCGGGTCCAACAGAAGGCGAGGATTTTTGCACCGGTGGAGTGGGGCATCTTCATCGTGGCTGCGATCGGCGCGGCCGTCGGCATTCACGGCCTCGCGACCGGCTACATCACGATCTAGGCGGATCGATTGCGGAGGTTGCGCTCATGACACAACAGACATCAAACGGAGCGCTTCCTTTTGGCGTTCATTCGGAAGTCGGTCAGTTGCGCAAGGTAATGGTCTGCTCGCCGGGCCGCGCTCACCAGCGTCTCACTCCGACCAATTGCGACACGCTGCTGTTCGACGACGTCCTGTGGGTCGACAATGCCAAGCGCGACCATTTCGACTTCGTGCAGAAGATGCGCGACCGCGGCATCGAGGTCGTCGAGATGCACAATCTGCTCGCGGAGACCGTCGCCATCCCGGAGGCGAGGCGATGGATCCTCGACAATCAGGTGGTCCCAAACCAGGTCGGTCTCGGGCTGATTGACGAGCTCCGCGGCTATCTGGAAAGCCTCGCCCCCCGCGCGCTGGCGGAAACCCTGATCGGCGGATTGTCGACCCACGATTTCCCCGACGCACATGGCGGTGAAATGCTCCGGTTGATCCGGGAGGCGGCCGGCATGACCGAGTATCTGCTGCCGCCACTTCCGAACACGCTGTACACGCGCGATACCACCTGCTGGATCTATGGCGGCGTAACGTTGAATTCGCTGTTCTGGCCGGCGCGTCACGAGGAGCCGATCCTCGCCGCCGCCATTTACAAGTTCCATCCGGATTTCGCCGGCAAGGTCCACGTCTGGTGGGGCGATCCGACTCAGGATCACGGCCTTGCCACTCTGGAAGGTGGCGATGTGATGCCGATCGGGAAGGGAAACGTCCTGATCGGATTGAGCGAACGGACATCGAGACAGGCGATCAGCCAGCTTGCCGCCGCTCTTTTCAGGAAAAAGGCCGCTGAGCGCGTCATCGTGGCGGCCATGCCCAAGCTGCGTGCGGCGATGCATCTCGACACGGTCTTCACGTTCGCCGATCGGGATTGCGTGCTGCTTTACCCCGATATCGTCAATAACATCACGGCGTACTCCTACCGGCCGGCGGACAACTCTGCCGGAATCGAGCTGCGCAAGGACGAGAAGCCTTTCGTCGACGTCGTGGCTGGGGCGCTCGGCCTGAAGAAGCTCCGCGTCGTGGAGACCGGTGGCAATGCCTATCTGCGCGAACGAACCCAGTGGGACAGCGGCGCTAACCTGGTTTGCGCCTCTCCAGGCGTCGTCTTCGCCTACGATCGCAACACCTACACCAATACGCTGCTGCGCAAGGAGGGAATCGAAGTGATCACCATCGTCGGCGCGGAGCTCGGCCGCGGCCGCGGCGGTGGTCACTGCATGACCTGCCCGATTACCAGGGATCCGGTCGACTACTAGCCGGCGGAGGAATCGACCCAGATCAACCTGTGATTTATCATCTGAACATTAACACGCCACAATCGGCGCGCAGTGTGACACGAATCCCGGTGTCCGGCTGCAGCATCGGAGGGGACCTATGCGACCGTCTGGATTTTTTCTGCCGGTTGCCGCACTGCTCGGCAGTAGTACGGCTTGGGCGGCGGACCTCGATCTGACCGACTTCAAATCGAGCGGAGCCGCTACATCCTCCTACGCGGTTCCTTATTACCAAGCCCCGTCCTGGAGCGTCGTTGGTTCCATCTCGCCGACTTTCACCGACAACGCGCTCTTCACCCGCGATAACCGCAGGTCGGACGTCTATTACGCGCCAGACGTGAGCGTCAGGCTCGACGGGAACCTCACCAACGATCTGTCATACCGGCTCTATGCGCGGGCTCAATACGAAGCCTTTTCGCGGGAAAAGGACGGCAATTTCGCCGTCGCGCGTATGGGCGCGCGTCTGACCGAGAACTGGGACGGCTGGCGCTTGTCTGGCATTTACGAAAATCGATATGATTTCGATGGCATCTACCGCGATCTCGCCTTCACGTCCCACGATGTGATGGGCTCAATCGCGCGCGATTTCCGCGTTGGCAACGCGACGTTCTCGCCACTAGTGCTTTTGACCTACCGTTTCTCCGATCTGGCCGAGGCGCGCCGCTGGCGCTTTGACGCCGTGCTCGGAATCGAGGTCAAGCTTGATCCGAGATGGTCGATCGTCAGTACGCCCCTGTTCGAAGCCTATTGGTTCACCGATGGACTCAATACCGGTCGCCAGGATCAGCTCTATTCGGTTGACCTCGGCCTGAAGTACAACGTTGCCAACAACGTGTCGCTCACGACGACCGTGCTCTACGAGGCACGAACCTCGAACGTCCCGCTGCGGCGATACAGGGACGTTCGGATCGGGCCTCGCCTGGACTTTGCCTTTTAGAGGTGCTCGAGAGATGCCGGCAAGACGCCTTCTAATGCTGACCTGCCTCATCATCTCAAGCATGATGACGACGGTCGTGCTGGCCGATCCTCGCGATGCGGTCGATCGTAGCCATCGACTCGATACCGATGCACTTCGGGATGATGCCGCGACGCGCCGTCTGGAGCAACCATCTCACCCGCTCTCAATTGCGCCGGCCCCGGCGGCACCGCCCGCGAAGGCGACCAGAAAGAAGAAGTCGGACACGAGCAGTAGCCGATAGCCCTGGCGAACCTGTCAGCGCATTAGGCGGGGGAACGGTGGAGGACGCCCGGCGACCACGGAATGGCGGCGCGACGATGCCATTCGGGCTCGTTCGCCGCGCATCGCCATTTTTACTCTCTATTGCATCGGATTTGAGATTCGGCGGCCCTTGACGAAGGCCAAGATTTCAATCCCCCATGAATACTACCTCATGTTGAATGAGCGGTTCGCTGGGTGTATAGTTGATTGACCCGCAGGTGCGCTATTCCGAATTCGGTGGAGGATTTCTCGCCGGCAGGGTGGGGAGAGACCCCGCTATTGTCGTCGTGGCCAATATCGGGAGTCGCCGGAATAGAGTGAGTAGTACAGTGAAGCCACATGGCTCCCCCGCCAGAGAGTCGAGGCAAACCAGTCCCAAGCGCTGGCTGCGCGTAGGTTTGCAACCATCGACCGAGGAGCTTTACTGGAACTCTTCTGCAGATCTCCTCTTCGTCGCGCGCCCCTCCTTTTGCGGACATTTCGTCTACGAGAGCATCAATCCGGCATTCGAGTCCCGGCTCGGCGTATCGTCGCGAGACGTGCTCGACATGAATGTATCCGATTGCCTGAGCGCGGATGACGCGAGATCTGTCTGCGAAGCACTTCGGGCGAGCCTCGCGGAGAAGGCTGAGATCAGGATCCGGCAGCGGCTGGCGTTTGGTGGTTCATCCCGCACGAGGGAAACGACGGTCACGCCGATCCTGGATCCCGCGACCCGCGGTGTCGTCCGGTTGATCGGCTGCCATCGCGAGGCGCGCGACGTTCGCTTCGAGGACCCCACCACATGGGGGAACGGGCTGGATGTCGAAGCTGGCCTGCTGTCGCTTCAGGAGAGCATTCAGCAGCGGATCGCTTCCGATCTCCACGATTCGACCTGTCAACATCTGATTGCCGCGAGTCTCGGCTTGATGCGGATCCGCGGCCAGCTTGACGGCACACAAGCCGCCGAACGGATCTGCGACGAAATCGACGCGTCGATTGATGAAGCGCTCCGGGAGCTCCGGGCTTTTGCCTATCTGCTGCATCCGCGGGATCTGACGGGTGACGGATTGAAGGCCACGATCGAAGGCTACGCGGAAGGGTTCGCGGCGCGCACCTCGTTGCATGTGAGGGTGAACATCGTGCCGGAGGTCGATGGGTTACCTTATGAGGCCCAACGCTCGCTGCTGCGCGTTGTTCAGGAGGCTCTGACGAACGTCTTCCGTCACGCAAAAGCGACGGAGGTGGCAATCGTCATCGATGTTGTCGACAGTCGTTTCCAATTGATGATCAGCGACAATGGACGCGGTCTTCCCCACCCTGGCAGGCCGGGTGCCGGGACGCTATCGAGCGGCGTCGGAATTCCCGCGATGCGAGCAAGACTGCACGGGATCGGAGGTACGTTGGCCATCCAGTCCAGCGGGATGGCGCCGCATTCCGGTACCGTTCTGTCCGCGGTCTTCCCGCACGTCCTTGCAGTGAATCGGCGCAATCGACGAAGGACCACGACCAATACGAGGGCCGATACCGGCACACAATCAGCGAAAGAACACTAGCCAGCGGCGGCGGGTCGAAAGTGTGACCCGAACCGCCGTCAAGAATAGGGAGTGTGCTGCATGAAACGTATCCTCATAGCCGACGATCACGAAGCGGTGCGATCGGGTTTGCGGGCGGTCCTCGAACAGCGGGCGGACTGGGAAGTGGTGGCCGAGGCCACTGACGGAGGCAAGGCGGTCGCCGCGGCGATCCAGAGCCAGCCCCACGTCGCCATCCTGGATTTCTCGATGCCGAGGATGACCGGCGTGGAGGTGGCGCGGCGTATGAGGGACTATCGGCTGCAAACCGAGATCCTGATCTTCACCGTGCACAATTCGGGTCTGATAGCGCAGCAGGCGTTCGAGGCCGGCGCCCGCGCTTTCTTGGTGAAGTCTGATGCGAACAAGCTGCTGCTGGCGGCTGTCGAGTCGCTGCTGATGCATAGGCCGTTCTTCTGTACGAATAGCATTGTCGAATACGACGGCGAGCCGGGCCCCCACGGCGAACGACACCACCATGGGCTGACCGCGCGCGAGCAGCTCGTCGTCAAGCTGGTTGCCGAGGGCTACAGCAACAAGGGGATCAGCGCGATCCTCGACTTGAGCGTTAAGACGACGGAGGCGCATCGGGCAGCGGCGATGCGCAAGCTGGAGGTAAATTCGACGGCGGGCCTCGTGCGATACGCGGTGCGAACCGGGCTGATCGAGGCCTGATCGCGGGCAGTGCGCCGTCCGTGGCTGTCAGTACCTTCGCCTGCATCTCTCAGGGTTTTGCTGGATAACCGTTCTTGTGGGACGCCGTATGATCGTTCGACCTGACCGCCGATGACCGCTCTAGTCCACCTGGCTTGGCCGAGGGTAGGCAAACGGGAACGACCCGTGAAACGCATCTTGATTGCGGACGACCATGAAATCGTGCGTTCCGGACTTCGTGCGATTGTTGAAACGCGGTCCAACTGGATCGTGAGCGGCGAGGCGACCAATGGTGAGCAGGCGGTCACGCTTGCGCTGGAAACCAGGCCAGACATCGTGATCGTCGATTATTCCATGCCGATCATCAACGGCCTGGAGGTCAGCCGCCGCCTCAGAGCGCTTCACGTTCAAACCGAGGTGCTTATCCTCACGATGCATGAAAGCGAGGAGCTCCTGACAGAGGCCATTCTGGCCGGAATCCGCGGCTTCCTGTTCAAGTCCGACGCTCGCAACCATCTCATTTCCGCGGTCGAAGCGCTGCTCGACGGCAGACCCTACTTCACGAGTGTTCTGCTGGAGAAGCTGCTCCGCGACTACCAGGCGAACAAGCAGAACCGGGCCGACATGCTGCTGACCTCGCGCGAGGAGAGCGTGGTCCAGCTGATCGCAGAGGGGCACACCAACAGGTCGATAAGCGCGATCCTGAATCTGAGCGTCAAGACGGTCGAGACACACCGCGCCTCGGCCATGCGCAAGCTCAGGATGTCCTCCACCGCCGAGCTGGTTCGGTATGCTGTCCGCAAGCGGCTGGTTTCACCTTGAACGAGCGGGGAGCGCTTTCGGCTGCTCTACCCCTACGAGGTGCGCAGCGAGCAGGAATACTTTGACGACATCCAGGACGTGAAGGTCACCAAGGACATGCTCGATCTCGCCAGGCACATCGTCAACTAGAAGGCCGGTCGCTTCGCGCCCGAAAAGTTCGAGGACCATTACGAGACCGCGCTGATCGAGCTGATCAACGAAAAGCGCGCCGGCAAGGTGATCCGGCCGAAGGAGCGGCCGAAGGGCGAGAACGTGGTCGACCTCATGGAGGCGCTGCGGCGCAGCGTCGGCAAGGAGGCAGGCAAAGATGCAGGCAAGCAGGCCGCGCCCGCGAAGGCGGATAAGCCCGCGAAGAAGCCGAGGAAGGCGGCTTCCGGCCAGAAGGAGATGCTGATGCCGATCGCGGGCAAGAAGGCGGCCGCCAAGGAGACGTCCGCGAAGAAGCCGGCCGCAGGGGCGCGGCGGAAATCGGCCTGAAGCATCCGGTGACAGCGGACGGACGCTACGTCGTCGTCCGTGGTCGCTTGTGGAGGCCTCAAAGGCTCTCGTCCGAGCACTCCGGACAGGTATCGCCGATCGAATCGAGGACATCGTTGATCTCCGCGATCGCTTGATCGGCAGAGACGCCGTCCGGCGGATCCTGGCGTGCGAGCTCTGCCGCACGTTTCCGCGCGTGCGGGTCGGCACGATCCCTGGCCCAGCCGTGCTCCTCGCATTCGCAGATCGCGCCGGCCTCCTGCAGCACATGGATGGCCCATCCGCGAAGGGTCCGGATCGCCGGCCGTCTTTCCCTGGTCATCAGCATGCGAGATCGCTCCTGCGGGACGAATCCGTGCCCGCGCCAAATCGTTCCGCGCGTTAGCACGGGGCAGGGATTCGCAAACGGTGGGACTGTCTTTGTCCCCGTGTTCCGGAGGGCTGTGGAGAAGGCGAAGTGTTGAAGCCGGGTCCGCGCATGCCCCCCGCAAACACGGCAACGAGCCAGGCGGGTCTCGTGCTGGGGAACCTGGTGCCGAGAGGCGACTTGAGTGGTCATCGGTTCGGAGGAAAAGCCCATGGCCATTGATGCGTTCGCTGGCACCACGCCGGTGTTTCTCCCTGAGCAGTTCTTCGTTGGCCGCTTGGAAGGATGGGCGGTGGTCGAGAGCCTCGTCGGCGGGCTGTTGAAGCGGGCGACGATCGCGGCGCATGGCGAGTTGGACGCGGACACCGACACCGTTGTCCTGACCGAAACCTACACCTTCGATGACGGCCGCAGCGACACGCTGCGCTGGACGATTCACAAGCTGGGCGAAGGTCAATACACCGGCCATGAAAATCGCCTGGAAGGCGAAGCCACCGGCGAGCAGGCCGGTTGTGCGTTCCATTGGACATACACGCGCGACACGCCGCAGGGCGATGGCAAGTCGTTCAAGTTGAATTTCGATGACTGGTTCTACGCGATCGACGATCGCGCCTGCATCGTGCGCGGCAGCGCCGGGCGCGCAGGCATTCCGTTCGCGATGGCGCATGTGACGTATCGGAAGCTGTAAGGTTCGCCCGACGCGGGCTGCAGCCCCGCTCCCCTGCCGCGCCCAGCGCTATCGCATATGGCTTGTGGAGGCGGTTTGCGCGCACGCCTCGTCCTTCGAGACGGCGCTGATGCGCCTCCTCAGGATGAGGCTAATCAGCTTCAGTGCCCTTCAAAACTGCAGCCACAAACTCCGCCCTTATCCTGAGGAGCCCGCCCCAAGCGGGCGTCTCGAAGGATGGCCGCAAAAAAAGCTCTCAAATACGAAAGCCTTGGCCTGCGCGCCCTTCTTCCTCGGGATTAACATTTTTGAATCGCGAACGCACCGAAGCAAAGTACGGTCGGCGCTCCCGAGAGGGATCTTCTGGCGCTGATTGACCAGAGCGGGGGCGGGGGCGTGAATTTCCAGGTGACGGTCTTGAAGATCCTGGTGAGCTATCCGGACGGCTTTGCCGTCATGGAAGACCTCAAGCGCGACATGGCCATCCTGGCAACCAGCGGCCGCGATTGGGCCGAGCGGACAAGGCGTCTCGCCAGCCGGGTGCCGGACCTCGACATCTTTTCGCAAGGCCTGGTCGAGCGCATCAGCGGTGGCTGGAGACTGACGTCCAAGGGGCGAGACGTCTTGGAGTTCATGGAAGCCCGCCCGGCACCAAGCGAGCCAAGCCTGGCGTCGCTGGTCAACGAGACGTCCCAGCCGGTATTGGAGATTGCTCCGCTTCCCCCGCTGCCGCAGCCAGTCGACCGGGCCAAGCGGCGGCGCGAGCGCCGAGAGCGCCGCCGCGAAGCACGCGAGCGGGCGAGGGCGAACGCCTCGTGAATTGGGATTGAGGTCGGCACGGAGCGAGCGGTCATCGCTATGGGCGCCTGCACATGGCGACCTCTTGCCCATAGGGTCCGGATCGCGGCCGTCTTTCCCTGGTCATCAGCCACGGGTTCATCGAGAAGGACGTAGAAGACCCCGCCGGACGACCTGACCCTTGCGCGCCGCAGAAGCCGTGAGTTCGGGAAATGAAGGAGGCCACCGCCAAGGGCGCCACGCTCGATGACGTCCTCGGCGAGGAAGCAATCTGGCCCGGCGCATGAAGACCTCGCGCAGCCAGATTGGGTGCTTGCTCACCCAAAGGACGGCAACGTCACGCTAACCACCCTGCAGCGCGCGCCGCGGATGGTCGGACGGTCGTTGAGGTTGGAGTTGGTCCGAGGCGAGCGCTCAATAAGTCTCCGAAGAGAAGCTCGATTGAGAGTTGACATTCCGGTCTGTGGCTCTGAATGAAGCCGTTTTAGTTCTGCATTTTTTGCTTCGGAGCGGTCGGTTATGAGCAAAGCCTCAAAAATAGTTGAGAAGATGCTTGCCGGATTGGCAGAGACCCGAGGCATGTCACCCTTGGCGTTGATCGAGGATGACCATTTCAAGCTCCCGCGACTAATTCCTGCTGGGGACGGCGGAACGCTTCAAATCACGAAGGAAGTCGATGATCTTATTACGAAACTCGCGCACGAGCTTAAAACGGACCGTCCGTCTCTGGCACGGAATGCCAAAGAGAGTGAGTGGCGAGACTGGGTTCGCGGTGCTGTAGGACCGCTGATCGCCAGCACGCCGCTGTCGGATCCGGCAGGACAGGCGCCTGGTTTGCTGACGAAGCTTGAAGATGCGCTCAACGCCATAGTTGCCAATCTGGACGCGCGTGAATACGCCTTCGGAACAACACTCTTCTCCAAGGGAGATGTTGCGCGATTCTCTTTCGGTCCGGTGACGTTTGAACCGCGCCAGGTATGGCTTGATCGCAAAGTAGCCGAGGGCGGTGTTACGCCGGTTACCCAGCGGCGTGCTAAGCGCCTATGGACAGGAGGCCGGGTCCGGCCGCGAAAAAGCAATCGCGAGAAGCTGCTTGAGGACAACATACTTCAAGCGATAGGGCCCTGCGAATATGTCTGCAGCGTTGAGCTGTCTTCTGCCTTTGCGCCCGAAGCCGGTCTTGAGACGGCGTTGACAGCGGCGCGACTCGCGCTCGCGTGTTCAGCCCTAGCCTTTGAGAAGCCATCGGAAACGCTACGGGGATTCAATCTGAACTATGATGGACCCATTTATAGTCAAACATCGCTCCAGTTCGTTCCCGGAAAAACAATACTGTCCGGATCGCGACTGAGCCGCCGTCCTTTCGGACCGTTTATCAAGCCGAGCGATTGGCTGGGGGAGTTGGTTCGCCTGAAGGATATTTATGTGGCGTGCGGCGAAATGCTCGACAACCTCGTAGATCCCGGCAGGAGTACCGCACGCCGGGAGATACTGGAGGCGTTGCTGCAGGCGCTCATTTGGTTTGAGAAAGGATGCCGAGAGACTGGCGACCTCATGGCGACGGTTGGGTTTGCCGCATCTCTGGACGCCTTGGGCAAGGGTACTAAGGCCAAAGGAATTCTCACGATGCTCGAAGCAAGGCTCGGCATAAAGCGAGCCGATCCCATCAATGCTGAAGGTCCAACGTTCCAGTCCCTTCTCGATACCATTTACAGTGAAGGGCGCAGCCGGACTATTCATGGTACGAATGAGAAGATCGGATATGACTGGACCAATACCCGCGTGGTCGCGGAACAGCTTGCAAGGTACGCCTTGATAGCCTGCCTCGATTACGTCGCCAAAACGCCAACGGCGTCAAAGACCGACGACTTGAAAAAGTAGGCGTGATGCCTGCGGGAAGAGGGATCGAAAAGATCACCGGACTTCACGGAAGATTTGCGTATCGATCAAGAACTTTCATCAGGATACGATTGGCATTTGTGAAATTGCCTAACTGGTCTGCGAGTGCGTATTCCCACTTTTCGCCATGAAACAGATTGTTGCGGTACCGAAAGACAATGATAAGCGCCGTTGCGACGCACTGGTGGGGAGAGGTCTCAGCCCCGCTAAGCACGCCGCGCACCATCGGAGCGCGATCACGCGGCCGCAGATGGAGGCCGTCAAAGTGATGCGAAAAATGGCCAACCGGATGATATCGCTGTTTGAAATAGGCGAGTTCTTCATCGAGCAGATCGGGCACGAGGATGCCAGCCGCGTCCCAGGAATCAACGGCGACGCAGATCGCTGCAGCGCTGCCGCTTCTGTTTAGAATGCGGCTCTCGAAAAAAGTCCAAAGCAGCGAGAAATCCGTGACGGCGTTTAGTTCGTCTTTCGAGAGTTGGTTAAAACCCGGCGCTCTTGCTTTAAGCCATTCTATTGCTTGGGTCATCGGGGCACGTGGTCTGGTGAGTTAGTTGGCGGATATCGATTGCAAGCGAATGAGGTGCTTCATGAACGAGCTTGTAATCTCGAAGACAAATTCGACCTCAGCTTCATTCACCTGATCGTCGTGCTTGACGTATGTGTTCTGAAACTTCGCATAATAATCGGCCAGCTTTACGAACATGTTCGCGAGTTCGGGCGAACCGCCTTTCGATTTGATATATGTGCCGAGGCTATTGATCTGGTTTTCGAGCGACTTTTCGTTTCCAAAGATACCCCGTAAAAGCTTCTCCAGCGACAGCCGCAAGTCATCGAGCAGATTTCGATGGAATGAGCCCGTTTCCAGCTTGGTGAAGGCCTGATTATAGAGCGACAGGACTTCAGGGTGTTCCCGCAGCCAGTGACGTGTTTCTTCAATGAGCGTCTCGTTTACTTCCGAACTCGGATGCTCCGCCAGATGCCCATAACGCGTTGCCAGTCGCTGTTTGAGCTCCGTGCGCTTTGCCGAGCGGGTTAGGCCAAATGATCGATGATCACAAAGCTCGCGAAGGATTCGATATTGCTGGGGACCTGAAAAAGCTCGTAGGTTCTCGTACAAGGCTGTTCGCTTGTTGGAGGCCTGGAAGGGATAAGTTGGATGCGGCAGCGGCACATCATACTCGACCGCATAGGCAGCCGTTTCCCTAACGATCTCGGTTCCGCTTAGTCCGCCATTAGTGTCGGCGAGTATGTCAGCTGCGTATTGCAGAAAATTGGGTGGGATCTCGTTTTCGTTCAGCATGTGTACTTCGGAATGTTTGCGGGCGCCGAGCAGACAGTGTCAACGGCTACACTCAACATGAACGTAGACTGATCGAGTGTCTTTGGCGAAGAGTCCAGAGCAGAGGTTCTCGCTAGCCGGTAGGGATTTTTCTCTGAATCTTGAGTTCGGCAACCATGTCGCGGGTGTCCTCAAACCACGCATCGACTGCCACGAACAAGTCCCGTTGCATGACACGCGACCATTCCTGAATTGTCGCGTCCAATGCCTGACCATTTGCATGTACAAACTTGGGTCGGTCGAGCCATTCCTCCCCTTTACTCATCAGATAGTCTATGGCAACGCCGCCTGCCGCCCCCAGAGCCCAGCCCGCGGCCGTACCGAGACCTGGTTCAACCATCGTCCCTGCGGCGGCCCCAATGATCTGCGGCCGCATTGCTGTAACAGCTTTGGTGGCAGCTTTTGCGAAGATGGGAGAGACGGCCCGTTCAACAGCCGGCGCGGTGCTCCGGGTTAGAAGGGCCGATACGGAAACGGCCCCTGCTCCCCTCAGAACCGTCCGGAATGGTTCGTCATCCACCGCGGCTCGCGGTGCTTTCCATTTTTGCTGGTCCCATGCCAGCGAAACGTCCAACTTGGCCAGCGGATTGAGACGTTCAAGATGCTGGGTTTCGCGATTTAGATAATCTTGAACGCGGTCATCAAGCGCCGTAAGGACAGTGAGATACTCTTTGTGTGCCGTGGCCAGAATGTGGGCGAGACCTGCTTCCAGGACAGGATTTCGGAAGTCAGGTCTAAGCACGAACCTCTGATAATTCCGGATCAGATAGGCCTCGACCGCGTTACGGCTTCCCTCAAGGATTCCTTGCACGTTGCTAGGCAGAGCGCCCGATAAGCCGCCTATGGACGCTTCCTTGAGGAGGGCCCAGGATCGGCTCCACGCGAAGTACCAATCCGCATAGGCGGCAATGCAAGCATCGCGATCCCCGAAGGCCTCAGCAAGAAGCGCATCAATCCGAACCGCCGTATTCGCTCTTACTCGCTGACTCTCCGTATCGAGGTAGATCAGCGTGTCGTTGACGAACTTGTTGGCGCCATCCTCGTCAGCCAATAGCAGGTGCAACCTACCGTGCACGTCACGATAGTGGAGAAGGACTGAGCGCTTAAACTGTGTGGTCACACCTGCACTGATGACGCTGTCGTCTCGGTGCACGGCAGCGCGGTGCAGCGCGCGTTGCTGGGTCGAGTCAAATATCCCTGGCGCGACCTCAAGAACAGCGTACCCGACGACCACACCCACGACTGCCCAGGACAATCGCGCAAAGACCGACGCTTGCCTCTGAGAACGAACGGGTTTGGATCTGTGCCGCAACAACATGCGAGATACGCGTGGCAATGACTGTTCGCTCACCACGATGACTTCACGGAGGTCATCGCCCACCGCAACACGACTCGAATTTGGATGCTCTCTCGCCACATTTTTCTCCATCGCGGTGTGCCGTACGATCGAGATAGGCTTTATAGCCTAAGCGATTCCGTCCCGGCCGGCAATGAAGCACAGTCGGCCATCCCGGCGATCCGAAACGCGAAGATAAGGCCGTCTTTACCCGTGTAGCTCAGTTCAATCGTGCGTGAGGTCCAAGTCGAGAGAATAGTGCGCGGCGAGGTAGCGAGGGGCAGTAGGTCGAGCTCCGCCCTTGTGGTTCGCAGCGGGGACGCTCACTTTCGATAGTACAATTCGATTCAGGTCGGTGGGTCCGCGCCGGATGTTCTAGGTGAAGATAGCGACCCCACATCGAGCATGGGTTCAATCAATCTGGTCGGTTGGGACTCCGAAGGCATATCGCGAAGGCCAGCCGCGTAGACTGCATCGGCTGGCGTATCGCAATGGTGCTCTTAGGGACTCGGGAGCCGGTCATTCGGGCAGCCCCCAGTTCCTCTTTGGGTCGTTTCGCCGATTGTTGGCGTGCTCATTCATGATCTCATGAGTGCTGCCGTCGGATCCGGACAGGTAACCCATCCATCGTGTGGTCTTGCCGCTGTTTGATAGCTGCGGAGACCAATCGTCACGGTACGTGACCCCGTTGAACTCGAACGTCGGGTTCTCCTTTTTCCAAGCTCGACGCTCCTTGGTCCCCGAGGCGTGTGGACACTTTTCCATGTGGTTATAGTAGGCGTCGATCGGTGACTTCGGATTTCGACGTCGCTCCTCGCGAGCGGCCGCGCGCTCAGCCTCACGGGCCAGCCGGCGTTCTTCCCTTCGTTTCTCCTTCTCCTCTGCCTTGCGACACTCCTCGGCAAACTCTGGAGAATTGAGGTATTCCTCCAGCCATGCATTGGAGCGCTCGATATCGGCTTTGATCTCTTCTGGGGTCTTTGGCTTCGGGCGAGGCCTCAGCGTCAGGCTGCCACGCACCTTCAGGACAGCTTCCTTGGCTCGGCCATGAGAGAAGCTCTTGCGTTTCTTTGCCATCAGTGAAACGCCTTGCAATGGTCGCCGCTCGCGAAGGTGGCAGTCGTGCGGGGCGCGCCTGTGCGTTGGCCGCGCTGCGTGCCGTCAGGCTTCGGCGTAGGATAGGGGCTCTCTGCCTGCGCTGATGTTGAAATCGCTAATGCGCTGGCGAGCGTGATGATCTTCGTCATGGTTGCATCAGTAGAAATTCAATCCGTCTACCAAACGGTCCACCTGGTTCGCGGCAAGCATAAATCGTTGGGTCTGCTGGTGGGCCCGGCAGGACTCGAACCTGCAACCAGACCGTTATGAGCGGCCGGCTCTAACCATTGAGCTACAGGCCCCGCCGCGAGGCGGCCGCGAGGAGCGCGCGGCCGGCAACGGTGCGCGGTTCGTTTACAGGGACGGAGGCGGGGGTGCAATGCTGGCAGTCGCCGACGGAACGCCGGGGCGGCACCGTTCGTCATTTTCGATTAGCCGAAATTGGCCGATGATGCCTGTATAACCCTGTTTTGCCCGACGAAGCAAACCGCTTTTTCGGAGGTGTTTGCGATGTGGGCGCTAACCCCTTGAAATTACTGGCCTCGTCTACTGTGCATGGGGTTGTTTTCGCAACTTTGCCTGAGAGGGCCTGTTGGCCCCCTCAAACGCGGTGCGGGCGGGCTCGGCGGCGGGGCCGCCGCCTAATCCACCGAGACCCCGGCGAACTCGACCACCTTGCGCCACTTCTCGGTTTCGCCCGCGACCAGCTTGCCGAACTCGGCGGGCGCCATCGGCTTGGGCACGCCGCCGACGTCGGTGAGCTTTGCCACCAGCTTCGGGTCCTTCAACGCTTCGCCGACGGCCTTGTTGAGGGTCTCGATCACCTCGCTCGGCGTGCCCTTCGGCGCGGAGATGCCGTAGAAGCCGACCGATTCGAAGCCCGGCACGGTCTCGGCGATCGCGGGCACGTCGGGCACGCTCGGCCAGCGCTGCGGCGAGGTCACCCCGAGCGCACGGACGTTGCCGCCCTTCACCTGCTCCATCGCCGAGGGCAGATTGTCGAAGATCAGCTGCACCTTGTTGGAGATGATGTCGGGGTAGGCGACGGCCGAGCCGCGATAGGGCACGTGCACCATGTCGCACTTCGTCATCGCCTTGAACAGCTCGGCCGACATGTGCACCGAGGTGCCGTTGCCGGAGGAGGCGTAGGTGATCTTGCCGGGATTGGCCTTGCAATAATCGATGAACTCCTGAACCGTCTTCGCCGGAAACGCGTTGGAGACGACCAGCATGTTGGTGAGCTGCATGATGCTCGCGACTGGGGTGGTGTCGCGCAAAAAGTCGAACGGCAGCTTCTTGTAGAGCGAGGTCGAGATCGCGTTGTTGGGCGCGACGAACAGCAGCGTGTAGCCGTCCGGCGGCGAGCTGATCGCGGCGGCGGCAGCGATGTTGCCGCCCGAGCCGGTGCGGTTCTCGACGATGAATTGCTGGCCGAACCGGTCCGACAGCCACTGCGCCATGATCCGCGCCACGATGTCGACCGGGCCGCCGGCGGAGAAGCCGATCAGCCAGTGCACGGGGCGGTCCGGATAGCCGGCGGCGGCGGGAGGGGCGGCGCTGAAAAGACCGAACAGGACTGCGAGCCCGAAAGCACCGTGACGCAAAATTCGCAACATGACACCTCCCATTATTCTATTGTCTTTGCGCGGCATGCTTTCACAAAATCAGGTCGCTGCCTACATCGCCGCAAGTCGGTGTTGACGCAGGTCCGCCAGGAGCGACCATGAGATTCGCGATGATCCTTCTCGGTGCGGCGCTGCTCGCCAGCCCCCCCGCCGCCCAGACCGGAGGCACGGCCATTCCGACCACGACGCTCAGCTTGGGAACCGCGACGCCCGGCGGCGGCTTCCCGCTCTATGGCAACGCCTTCGCGGAGGTGATGAATGCGGCCGATCCGCAACTCACCATCGTCCCGCGCAACACCAAGGGCAGCAATGAGAACATCCCGCTCCTTGAGAAGGGCGAGCTCGATCTCGCGCTGGTCGCGGGCGAGCCGGCCTATGAGGCCTTCGCCGGCATCGGCCGTGCGCTTGTGCGGCTCAAGATCCTCACCGCGATCTATTCCAACCCCGGCATGTTCGTGGTGCGCGCAGACAGCCCCTTTACAACGATCCGCGATCTCGTCGGTCAGCCCGTCGCGTTCGGCGCCAGGGGCTCCGGCCTGCCGATCCTGGCGCGCTATGTGCTCGATGGTCTCGGCCTCAAGCAGGACGAGGACTTCAAGGCTGTTTATCTCGACCGCGCCGGCGACGGCCCCGCGATGGTGGAGGACGGCCGCGTCGCTGCGCTCTGGGGCGCCGGCATCGGCTGGCCCGGCTTTGCCGCGGTCGCCGCGAGCGCATCAGGCGCGCGCTTCATCGCGCCGAGTGCGGACGAGATCGCCCGCATCCGCGCCAAACATGCGTTCCTCAAGCCGCTGACCGTGCCGGCGAACAGCTATCCGAACCAGACAGCGCCGATTGCCTCGCTCGGCTCCTGGAGTTTTGTGCTGACGCGCGAGGATCTGCCCGACGACGTCGCCTACCGCCTCGCCAAGACGCTGCACGGCAATGAGGCGACGTTCTGCAAGAAGCTCGCCCAGGCCTGCGAGACCACCGCCGCGAACACGGTCGCGGCCGCGCCGAGGCCGGAGCTGATCCATCCGGGCGTGATGAAGTATTTTCGCGAGATAGGGGTGGTGAAGTAGCTCTCTTACTTCCCTTCTCCCCTTGTGGGAGAAGGTGGCGCGAAGCGCCGGATGAGGGGTTGTCTCCGCGCATTCAAATGAGACTTGGGCTCGCGGTGAGAACCCCTCACCCGGCTTCGCTTCGCGAATCCACCCTCTCCCACAAGGGGAGAGGGTACACCGTCATCGCGGCCTCATATTCGCCAATCTCACTTCTTCACCAGCGGGCAGGCCGGGTCCGGCGGGCCGAACGCCTTGTCGCCGGAAATAGTCGTGAGGATCTTGTAATAGTCCCACGGATATTTGCTCTCCTCCGGCGTCTTCACCTGCACCAGCCAGAGATCGTGCACCATCAGATTGTCTTCGCGAAGCTTGCCGTTGCGGGCGAAGAAATCCTCGATCGGCTTCTCGCGCATCTTGGCCGCCACCTTCAGCGGATCGTCGCTGCCGGTCTCCTGGATGGCGTTGAGATAGTGCATCACGCTGGAATAGACGCCGGCCTGCCACATCGACGGCATCCGGTTCATCTTGGCGAAATAGCGCTTCGACCATTCGCGCGTCTTGTCGTCCATGTCCCAGTAGAACGAGGTGGTCAGCAGCAGGCCTTGCGCCGCCTGTAGGCCGATGCCGTGGATGTCGGTGATCAGCGCGAGCAGCGCCGCCATCTGCTGGCCGCCCTTGAACACGCCGAACTCGGCGCCGGTCTTGATCTCGTTCATGTTGTTGGGGGGACCGGCGGCAATGCCGATGATCTTGGCCTTGGAGGCCTGCGCCTGCAGCACGAAGGAGGAGAGATCAGGTGTTGCCAGCGGCGGCCGCACCGAGCCCAGCACCTTGCCGCCATTGGCGGTGACGACGGCGGAAGCGTCGCGCTCCAGCGAATGGCCGAAGGCGTAATCGTCGGTGATGAAGAACCAGCTGTCGCCGCCGCGCTTGACCACGGCGTCCGCGGTGCCGACCGCGAGCGCGCGGGTGTCGAACACCCATTGGATGGCGTAAGGCGAGCAGAACTTGCCGTGGAAATCGGCGGTGCCGGTGGAGTGGGTGATGAACAGCCGCTTCTTCTCGTTGGCGATGGTCTGCACCGCGAGCCCGACCGCCGAGACGGGCACGTCCACGATCAGATCGACCTGCTCGACGTCGAACCAGCGCCGCGCCAGCGAAGCGCCGATGTCGGCCTTGAGTTGGTGGTCGCCGATCACGACGCTGATCGGCTTGCCGAGCACCTTGCCGCCGAAATCGTCGATCGCCATTTGCGCCGCGGTCACCGAGCCCTGGCCGGTCGGCGCCGAGGCCGGGCCGTTCATGTCGGTGAGCACGCCGATCTTGACGACGTCGTCGGAAACCTGCGCCGACGCCGCGCCGGACAGCAGGGCGGCCAGCAAGGCGGCCGCGACCGGCACGCCAAATCTGATTGGGTTCACGCTCGTCCTCCCTGATCCGGCTCATTGGCCGGTGTTGCTTGTCCGGGTATGGCCCGGTCGAATTGGTTTCTTTTGCAACTATTAGGGGGCTGGCGTCAATGTCAGGCTGCGAAGCGGATCTGCCCTGCGGGGGAGGGATCGTAGCCGGTCAGTTCCTCCGCGCGCTGACGCAGCCGCCGCTCGTTCAGGAAGCGGAGCAAGGCCTGCATCGCGGGGCGGAAATAGCTGCGCTGCCGCATCGCGAGGTCGAAATTCTCCCAGACCAGCGGCACGAAATCGAGACCGGCCGAGCGCGCCGCGGCGCGCGTCGCGATGCCGCAATCGGCCTGGCCGGCGCGAACCAGCTCGGCCAGATCCGGGCCGGTCAGCGCCGGCGTCTCGATCCGGCGCAAGTCCCGCATCGAGGCGCCGGCGCGCTTGAGCAGCACGTCGAGCAGCATCTGCGCGCCCGTGCCCTGTTGCCACATCGCCATCCGGGCCCCGGCTGCGAGCACGTCGGTCAGGCTGTGCAGGTGCTTGGGATTGCCGTGCGGCAGCAGGAGACCCTCTTCGCGGCGCACGAACGCGATCAGCACCGCATCATGCAGGTCCGGCGTGGTCCGCAGCGCTTCGATGCTGGCATCGCTAGAGAAACTGTCGCCGGCGTCGAGCGCGTGGAAGTGCACCGCCGCAGCCATCACCTCATTGCGCTGCAAGCGCTCGAGCCCGCGCGCGCTGCCCTCGCTCATCGATCCGAGCCCCGAGCCGGACTCGCGCAGGCTCCAATCGAGCAGTTCGTCGTGGCTGCCGCCGACGACCGGCGGCGGCTCGGCGATCAACATGCCGGCCGGACGCGCAAGGCCCGACAGGACCCAGAGGTCGAGCTCGTGCCGTGGGAACAGCCATTTCCCCGTCACCTTGCTGCAGGGGATCGCACCGGTGGTGACGAGCTCGTAAAGCTTGCGTTCGCCGAGCCGAAGGTAATCGGCGGCTTCGCTGGTGGTCAGGAATTCCATCCTGCATTCCTATGCAAATTCTTGCTTCTTTTTGACGTCCGACGCAGGTGGAATTCTGCATTTCAGATATTTGTCGCAGGGAACCATGCCCGATCATCTCGCTGCTTTGCAACACATCCGCACGCGCGATCTCTGCTTTGGTGAACGATCCTAAAGAGATCGCGCGCCCGGTGCGCCGCGATGAAGTTGCCGAAATTTCCCGGCCGGCAGCGCAAAAACGCGTCACGAGTGCGGCGCAATCGATCATCATCATGACGGCGTCAAACCTGAGGGAACCCGATCATGGGCCGCCTGTCCGTTGCACTTGCGCTTCTCTGCGGCCTTGCCGCAGGCGTTGCGGCTTCGGCCGCGGAGGACCGCAGCATTGTCCTCGCTTCGACGACGGCGACGCAGGAATCCGGGCTGCTCGACTATCTGCTGCCGATCTTCCGCGACAAGACCGGCATCGACGTCACCGTGATCGCGCGGCGCGCCGACGAAGTGCTCGATGGGGCGCGGCGGGGTGAGGTCGACGTCGTGCTGATGCACGCGCGGCCTCAGGAGGAGAAGTTCGTCGCCGACGGCTTTGGCGTGAAGCGATACGACGTGATGTACAGCGACTATGTGCTGATCGGGCCGAAGAGCGATCCCGCGGGCGTAAAGGGCAAGGACATCGCGACGGCGCTGAAGGCGATCGAAGCCAAAGGTGCGCCGTTCGTGACGCGTGGCGATCGGTCGGGCACTCATGCCGCGGAGCTCGCGCTTTGGATCGTTGCCGGCATCGACATCGCGAGCGCCAAGGGCGCCTGGTATCGCGAGGCCGGGCCCGGCATGGCCGCATCGCTCGGGGCCGCGCGCGCGGCCAATGCCTATGTGCTTGCGGATCGCGGCAGCTGGATCGCGTTCAGCGATCGCGGCGATCTCGACATCGTCGTCGAAGGCGACCGGCGGCTGCTCAACCAATATGGTGTGATGCTGGTGAACCCTGCGAAGTTCCCGAACGTGAAGAAGGACCTCGCGCAGACCTTCGTCGATTGGCTGACATCGCCGGAGGGGCAGACGGCGATTGCCGGCTACAAGGTGGACGGGCAGCAATTGTTCTTCCCCAATTCGGACAGGTCGGGCGGCTGAGGGTTGAGGCCGGGACCGCCGGCGGTTGCCAAACCGGACGATGCATGGTCCTCATGGCGCATGACCCAGCGCCTGCCGCCTTCGCTCACGCCGCTCGACACCGCGCTCGCCGCGCTGCTGCGGGGCGTTGATCCCGTCGCGCCGATGGACGTGCCGCTGGCGGACGCAATCGGCTGCATCGCGGCGGGTGCGCCGCTGCTTGCCGCCTATCCTTCCCGGGATGTTGCGGCCGTAGATGGTTGGGCGCTATCTGCCAACGATCTCGTCGGGGCGTCCGCTTACTCGCCTGTGCCGCTGGCAATGGCTCCTGCATGGGTCGAGGCGGGCGAGGCGCTGCCGGCGGGATGCGACTGCGTGCTCGATGCCGACGCCGTGGAGACGTCGGGGCCGCTTGCCCAGGTGCTCGCAGAGGGCGCGCCGGGGCAGGGTGTCAGGCGCGCAGGCAGCGACATCACCGCGCGTAGGGCCGTGGGGGACGCCGGCCATCCCATCCGTGCGGCGGACCTGTTGCTGGCGCGTGCGGCGGGCGGGGACAAACTCGCCGTGAGGCGGCCGCGGCTGCGCATAGTCAATGTGCCGGGTGGGACGGTCGCGGCGCAGACGATTGCCGGGATCGCGCACACAGCGGGACTGGATGTGGAAACGCGTCCAGCGCGTGCGCGCGATGCAGCGTCGATTGCCGATGCGCTCGATGCGTCCTCCTGCGATGTCCTGCTGACCATCGGCGGCAGCGGCGTCGGCCGCCAGGACGCCGCCATCGCCGCCCTCGCCCGGCGCGGCGAGGTGATGGCGCACGGCCTTGCGCTGCAGCCGGGACGCACCGCTGCGGTCGGACGGCTGGGACGAGTTCCCGTCGTCGCCTTGCCCGGCTCGCCCGATTCCGCGCTTGCAGCTTGGCTTGCACTCGCGCTGCCGCTCGCGGACCGTTTGTCGGCGCGTCGGCCGCGTCGAAAAGTGTCGCTGCCGCTTGCGCGAAAGATCGCCTCCAGCGTCGGCATCACGGAGATCGCTTTGCTGGCTGAGGAACATCGTGCCTGGATGCCGCTTGCCGTGGGCGAATGGCCGCTTCAGGCCATCGCCCGTGCGGACGCATGGCTGCTCATTTCCGCCAGCGACGAGGGATTTGCGGCAGGTACGCCGATCGATGCGTATCTGATGCGGGCGTGATAAGGGTTCTGGCATGACGATGATCCCGAAATCACCGGACCGCAGCGCGCTCGAGCAGGAGCAGTTCCTCAAGATCCTGTCGCGCGAAGAGGCCTTGGCGCGCTTCGAGGCGGCCTTGTTCCCGCGCGCGCTTCGAACTGAAACGCGCAAGCTCGCAGCCGCGCTGGGCGCTGCCCTCGCCGAAGATATCACGGCAACGATCGACGTGCCGCCGTTCGACCGCTCCAATGTCGACGGCTTTGCCGTGCGCTCCGCCGACCTTGCGGCGGCCGGCGAGGGCGCGCCCGTGCGCCTCGCGCTGAATGGCGAGACCGTTCATTGCGGGACCGCGCCGACGCTGCAGGTGGCGGCCGGAACCGCAACGGCGATCGCCACCGGCGGTCCGTTGCCGCGCGGCGCCGATGCCGTGGTCATGGTCGAGCACACCCAGCCGGCCGGCCAGGATGCGATCGATGTCCGTCGCGCCGTGTCGCCGGGGCAATTCGTCTCGTATGCCGGGTCCGACATTGCGCGCGGCGAGGCGCTGCTGCGCGCCGGCACCATCATCGGCTCGCGCGAGATCGGCATGCTGGCGGCTTGCGGCATCGCCGAGGTGGGTGTCGCGCGCAGGCCGCGGGTTGCCGTGATCTCCACCGGCGATGAGCTGGTTCAGCCCGGCGAGGTGCTCGGGCCCGCCGAGATCTACGATACCAATGGCGCCATCGTCGCCGCCGCGGTCGACGAAAACGGTGGCGAGGCCGTCTTCCTCGGCGCTGTTCCGGACGACGAAGCCAGGCTCGAAGCCGCCATGCGCAACGCGCTTGCGGAAGCCGACATGCTGGTGCTCTCGGGCGGCACGTCGAAAGGCGCGGGCGATCTCTCTCATCGCATCATCAGCCGGCTCGGCGCACCCGGCATCATCGCGCATGGCGTCGCGCTCAAGCCCGGCAAGCCGTTGTGTCTTGCGGTGTGCGACGGCAAGCCTGTCGTGATCCTGCCGGGTTTTCCGACTTCGGCGATGTTCACCTTCCACGACATGATCGTGCCGGTGCTGCGCAGGATGGCCGGATTGCCGCCGCGCTCCGATGCCAAGGTGAACGCGACCGTGCCGGTACGCATCGCTTCCGAGCTCGGCCGCACCGAATTCGTCATGGTCTCGCTGGTTGAGGGCAGGGAGGGCCTCATCGCCTATCCCTCCGGCAAGGGGTCTGGTGCGATCACGTCCTTTGCTCAGGCAGACGGCTTTCTGCGCATCGATGCACTTGCCGACCAGATGCCGGCTGGCACCGAAACCGAGGTGACGCTGTTCACGCCGCATGTGCGCGTGCCGGATCTCGTCATCGTCGGCAGCCATTGCACCGGCCTTGATCTCGTCACCGCACAGCTGGCGCATGCTGGTCTCACCGTGCGCTCGATCGCGGTCGGCAGCCTCGGCGGGCTTGCAGCAGCCAAACGTGGCGAATGCGATCTCGCGCCGATCCACCTGTTCGACGATAGAAGCGAGACCTACAACACGCCCTATCTCGTCGAAGGTCTCGAGCTCGTGCCAGGCTGGCGGCGGATGCAGGGCATCGTCTTTCGCAAGGACGACAAACGTTTCGAAGGTCTTGGTGGAAAGGACGCCGTTGCGGCGGCGCTCGCTGATCCCGCCTGCATCATGGTCAACCGCAACCAGGGCGCCGGCACGCGCATCCTGATCGACCGGCTGCTCGGCGGCGCGCGGCCGGAAGGCTACTGGAACCAGCCGCGTTCGCACAACGCGGTGGCGGCGGCCGTCGCGCAGCACCGGGCCGATTGGGGCATGACCATTGCGCCGGTCGCCCACGCCGTCGGCCTCGGTTTCATTCCGCTCGCGGAAGAGCATTATGACTTCGCGGTGGTGAGTGCGCGAAAGCAACGGCCGGCAGTGCAGGCGTTTCTCGACGCACTCGGCTCGAACGAGGTACGCGCGTCGCTCGCGCGAGCGGGCTTCCGGCCCGCATAGACGAGGGACCACGACGCGTTCGAGCCATGAGAGGTCTACGGCTACGATGCCTGGTCGGTACGGCTGGCGGCCTGAGCGGCCTGCTCTCGCTTGCGCTCACGATCCTCGGCCTCGGCAAGCGCGCGCCGCGCGGCGGGTGGCAGCGGCTTTGGATCCGGCGGCACCTCGACGATGTCAGGCTTGCTCAGCTGCCTCGTGCGATCGATCGTCTCGGAGAGATCGAAGACGAAGTCGACGAATTCGAAGATCGTATTCAAGAGAGGGGCGGCCATGGCTTCGTCCGGGGAAGTCCAGACCTGTGGTCGCTCCCGTTCCAGGTCCGGTTCAAGACGTCATGAACTTGGCGGGGCGCCGCAGCGACCAAGGAACATGAGCCAGGTCATGACTGCATCGACGCCCCTCAACTTCCGCAAGATCGCTGCTCTCGTCGCGGCGGCCGGCACGCTGTTCTGGCTCTACACCTTCCATTACATCGCGAATGTTCCGCCCGGGGACGGCAGCGGCTTTCAATGGCTCGCGGTGTTTCCGCTGGGCATGGTTTTCGGGGCGTTCTTCCTGCCGGCTTGGCTGCTGGTTGCGATCGGCCGTTTGCCGCGCTTCACCACTGCCGTCGGCATTTGCGGCCTGATCGCCTTCGCGATCATCTGGGCGCAGCTCCTCAACGAGTTTCCGAAATCATAGAGTCGCTAAGACGCGTCATCCAGCGCCGCCAGCCGCTCGGCCTCGGCGATGTCCTCGACCGTGTTGGCATTGAAGAACGGATCGAGCGGCTCGTTCGGCCAGGTCACCGTTGCGAGCGGATAGCGCGCGGTCCAGCGGTCGATCTTGCGGAGGTCTTCGTCCACGAGCGCGTGGCGCAGCTCCTCGCGCAAGGCGACGCGCCACAGGCCGATCACCGGATGCGACTGCTCGCCTGAGGCTGCGACCACAAGCTGCGCATTCTCACGCGCGCGCGCCTCATGCAGGCGCGCGACGAGGTCGCGCGGCAGGAACGGGCAGTCGCCGGCGGCGCTGAGCACCCATTCGATCTGCGGCCGGTTCGCCGCGGCCCAGTCGAGCGCCGCGAGGATGCCGGCGAGGGGACCCGGGAAGCCGGGCACGTCGTCGGCGACGACCTGCAAGCGGAACGCCGCAAAGCGGGCGGGATCGCCGTTGGCGTTGAGGATCAGTCCTCTGCACTGGGGCGAAAGGCGCGCGATCACGCGTTCCAGAATGGTGCGGCCGCCGATGGTGCGCATCGGCTTGTCGCCGCCGCCCATGCGCCGCGCGAGCCCACCGGCGAGCAGCACGCCGAGAGTCGGCGGAACACGCGCCGCGGAAATGTCAGTCGTCACCGCCTTCACCCTTGCGCTTGTGCTTGGCCGATTCCTCTTCGACATAAGCGAGGTTCTGGTCGTAGACGATACGCTCTTCGCCTGCGAGCGCGATGAAGCGCTTGCCGCGGGTGCGCCCGACCAGCGTCAGGCCGACCTGCCTTGCCAGATCGACGCCCCAGGCGGTGAAGCCGGAGCGCGACACCAGGATCGGAATGCCCATGCGCACCGTCTTGATCACCATCTCCGAGGTGAGGCGCCCCGTTGTGTAGAGGATCTTGTCGGACGCGTCGACGCCGTGGCGGTACATCCAGCCCGCGATCTTATCGACGGCGTTGTGGCGGCCGACATCCTCGGTGTAGCAGAGCGGGGTGCCCTCCTTGCACAGCACACAGCCGTGGATCGCGCCGGCCTCGAGGTACAGAGAGGGCATGGTGTTGATGGTCTGCGTCATCTGGTAGAGCCAGGAGGTGCGCAGCTCCGCCTTCGGCAGCGCGACGCTTTCGACCGCTTCCAAGAGGTCACCGAAGGCGGTGCCCTGCGCGCAGCCGGAGGTCTGCGTGCGCTTCTTCAGCTTGGCTTCGAAATTGGTGTGGTGTGAGGTGCGCACGACAACCACCTGGAGGTCGTCGTCGTATTCGACCTCGGTGACCACGTCGTTATATTTCAGCATGTTCTGGTTCAGCAGATAGCCGAGCGCCAGATATTCCGGATAGTCGCCGATCGTCATCATGGTGACGATCTCCTGGGCGTTCAAATAGAGCGTCAGCGGCCGCTCCATGGGTACCTTGATCTCGACGCTGGCGCCGGTCTGGTCGGTACCGGTCACGCTCTGGGTCAGGCGCGGGTCGTCCGGGTTGGGGATGATCAGAGGCACCGGGGCTTTGTCGATCTTCATCATGGCGGCGAGGTTAGCATGACATTCGGGTCAAGCCGATATATGCATGGCGGGGAGAGAGCGAAATGCCACCTTGTCGTCATTGCGAGCGCAGCGAAGCAATCCAGGATCTTTCCGCAGCGGCAGTCTGGATTGCTTCGCTGCGCTCGCAATGACGGGGAGGGGATGGTGGTTCCATCGGCGAGCGCTGGTTGCTGGAAAAGAGAGCTGGAATGAAAGTCATCGGCCTTGCAGGCTGGAGCGGTGCGGGCAAGACCACGCTGTTGACGCGGCTGATCCCGCATTTCAACGCGCAGGGCCTGCGCGTCTCCGTGATCAAGCATGCGCATCACCAGTTCGACGTCGACGTGCCCGGCAAGGATTCCTGGCGCCATCGCGAGGCCGGCGCGGCGGAGGTTCTGGTGGCCTCGTCGAAACGCTGGGCGCTGATGCATGAGCTGCGCGGGGCGGCGGAGCCGCGGCTGCCGGAGCTGCTCGACAAGCTCTCCGCGGTCGATCTCGTCGTGGTCGAGGGATTCAAGCGCGAGCCGCACCGCAAGATCGAGGTGCATCGTGCCGCCAACGGCAAGCCGCTGCTGTTTCCGGACGATCCCGGAATTGCCGGGATTGCGACCGACGTCGCGATTGACACGAGGCTCCCGACTGTCCATCTCGACGATATCGAAGGCGCGGCGGCATTGATGCTACGGGCGGCGATGCCGGTCGAGGAAGCGGTAGCAAGAAGCGCAGCGACACGCTGACGAGGCACCATGGCGCAACTGTCGGACGATTGCTTTGCCTTCGGCGGCCCGATGATGTCGGTCGACGAAGCCGTCGACCTCATCACGACGCGCGTCAACGCCATCGTCGATCTCGAGACGGTGGCGCTGGTCGATGCCGACGGGCGCGTGCTCGCGCGCGATTTGGCCGCGCCTTTGCCGCTGCCGCCGTTCACCAACTCCGCCGTCGACGGTTACGCCGTGCGCAACGCCGACCTTCCGGCAAGCGCAGAGCAGGCCTTCCCGCTTGACGGCCGCATCCAGGCCGGCGGCCTTGCGCAAGCGTCGATCAAACCCGGCCACACCGCGCGCATCTTCACCGGCGCCCCGATGCCGCCGGATGCGGAGACCGTCTTCATGCAGGAGGACGTCCGTGTCGATGCTTCAGGCAGGATCGTGCTGCCGCCGGGGCTGAAGCCCGGCGCAAATGTGCGGCCTGCAGGCGAGGACATTCCCCAAGGTCAGGTCGCGCTGCGCGCCGGCCAGCGCCTGCGGCCGCAGCACGTCGCCCTTGCCGCCGCGTTCGGCCTGACAAGGCTCGACGTCGTCAGGCGCATCCGTGTCGCCGTGTTTTCGACCGGCGACGAGCTCGCCTCGCCCGGCGAGCCGCGCGCCGCCTCGCAATTGTTCGATTCCAATCGCTTCATGCTGATGGCGATGCTGCGGCGGCTCGGCTGCGAGGTCAGCGATCTCGGCATTCTGCGCGATGAGCGAGCGTCGCTGGCGCGCGGCCTGAAGCAGGTCGCAGGCGGCCATGACCTGATCCTCACCACCGGCGGCGTCTCGACCGGCGAGGAAGATCACGTCAAGGCGGCGGTGGAGAGCATCGGCTCGCTGGTGCTGTGGCGGATGGCGATCAAGCCCGGTCGTCCCGTGGCGATGGGCATCATCGACGGCACGCCGTTGATCGGACTTCCCGGCAATCCCGTCGCGAGCTTCGTGACATTCGTCCACGTGGTGCGACCGGCGGCGTTGGCGCTGTCGGGCGCCTTGCCGGAGCCGCTCTTGGCGATCCCGCTGCGCGCGGCGTTCACCTACAAGAAGAAGTCCGGCCGGCGTGAATATGTGCGCGCCTCGCTGCGGCGCGCGCAGGACGGCGGGCTCGAGGCGATCAAGTTCCCGCGCGAAGGCGCCGGGCTCCTATCCTCGCTGGTCGAGACCGATGGCCTCGTCGAACTCGGCGAGGACATCACGAATGTCGAGCCGGGGCAGGATGTCGGCTTCCTGCCCTACGCCAGCCTGATCTGATGCCGCCTAACGTTGACGCAGCCGCTGCGCCTCGCCATGGTGCGGCCATGACCAGGACGACACTTGATCTCACCGGGTTGAAATGCCCGTTGCCGGCCCTCAAGACGCGGAAGGCGCTCAAGCCGCTCAAGGCAGGGGACCAGCTCGAAGTTCACTGCACCGATCCGCTCTCTGTGATCGATATTCCCAATCTGATCCGCGAGACCGGCGACAAGGTCGAGATCACCGAGCGCAACGAGACACGCATCGTGTTCCTGGTCGAAAAGAGCGACGCCCCGTAGAAAGGGAAATGTTCACGGCGGCGGCCCTTGCGCTCCCGCCGCGCCTCAAGCGACGTCGATAGGACTTCGCTATCGCAGCATGAGACGCCTTTATTGATCTCCCGGCCAATTCGGGCTTGGCTCGGCCTTGCTCAAGAACGCAGGGCCGGTGCTGGGCTCTGTTGAGCCGTGCAGCGTAACCACTTCCGCGAGCGTGATAATTTTCTTGGCATCTGGCATGCCAGAGGATAGAAGTGGAGTTCTGATAAGGACGAGATCGAGACGAAGCGATGAGCCACGAGGACGTGCACAAGGTCCGCTCCTTCGAGCATCCCGGTGAGGGACGCCGACGCGCCAAGGCGACCCCCAAGGGGCGGCAGGTCGATCCCACGGCCGCGCACGAGATCGAGCTGTTGCTCGGCGACAGGCCGCGGCGGCGCGATCTGTTGATCGAATATCTGCACCTGATCCAGGACAAGTATCACCAGATCTCGGCGGCGCATCTGGCTGCGCTCGCCGACGAGATGAAGCTCGCCTTCGCCGAGGTGTTCGAGACGGCGACCTTCTACGCGCATTTCGACGTGGTGAAGGAAGGCGAGCCCGACATTCCCCCGCTGACGATCCGGGTCTGCGATTCGCTCACCTGCGCGATGCTTGGCGGCGAGAACCTGCTCGAAGATCTGCAGAGCGCGTCAGGTCCCGGCATCCGCGTCGTGCGCGCGCCCTGCGTTGGACGCTGCGACACAGCGCCGGCCGCCGAGGTCGGGCACAATTTCGTCGACCACGCGACCGTCGCCGATGTGATGGCGGCGGCAAAGGCCGGCGATACTCATACGCATCTGCCCAAATATACCGAGTACGATGCCTACGTCGCGGGTGGCGGCTACAAGCTGCTCAATCGTCTGCGCTCCGGCGAATTGTCGAAGGACGATCTCCTGAAGGCGCTCGACGACGCTTCGCTGCGCGGCCTTGGCGGCGCCGGCTTCCCGACCGGGCGCAAATGGCGCGCCGTCCTCGGCGAGCCCGCGCCGCGGCTGATGGCGATCAACGGCGACGAGGGCGAGCCCGGCACGTTCAAGGACCGCTATTATCTCGAAACCGATCCGCATCGCTTCATCGAGGGCATGTTGATCGGCGCCCACGTGGTGCAGGCGAGCGACGTCTACATCTATCTGCGCGACGAATATCCGGCCTCGCGCGAGATCCTCCAGCGCGAGATCGCAAAGCTTCCGTCGGGCGGCCCGACGCTGCATCTGCGGCGCGGCGCCGGCGCCTACATCTGCGGCGAGGAATCCTCGCTGCTGGAGAGCATCGAGGGCAAGCGCGGCCTGCCCCGGCACAAGCCGCCTTACCCGTTCCAGGTGGGCCTGTTCGGCCTGCCGACGCTGATCAACAATATCGAGACGCTGTGGTGGGTGCGCGACATCGTCGAGAAGGGCGCCGATTGGTGGAAGGGCCATGGCCGCCACGAGCGTCACGGCCTGCGCAGCTTCTCGGTCTCGGGCCGCGTCAAGAATCCCGGCATGAAGCTCGCGCCCGCGGGCATCACCGTGCGCGAGCTGATCGAGGAATATTGCGGCGGCATGGCCGACGGCCACCAGTTCTACGCCTATCTGCCGGGCGGTGCGTCCGGCGGCATTTTGCCTGCAGCGATGGACGACATCCCGCTCGATTTCGGCACGCTGGAGAAATACGGCTGCTTCATCGGCTCGGCTGCGATCGTGATCCTGTCGCACAAGGACAGCGTGCGGTCGGCCGCACTGAACCTGATGAAGTTCTTCGAGGACGAGAGCTGCGGCCAGTGCACGCCGTGCCGCGTCGGTACCCAGAAGGCGGCGCTGCTGATGCAAAGGCCGGTCTGGAACCGTGCCTTGCTGGAAGAATTGAGCCAGGCGATGCGCGATGCCTCGATCTGCGGGCTCGGACAGGCGGCATCGAATCCGCTGTCTTCCGTGATCAAATATTTCCCTGACGAGTTCAAGGAAGCCGCCGAATGACCAAGATCACGTTCGAACTCGACGGCAAGCAGGTCGAGGCCAAGCCCGGCGAGACCATCTGGCAGGTCGCAAAGCGCCAGGGCCGCGACATTCCGCACCTCTGCTATTCGCCGGCGCCGGACTATCGCCCCGACGGCAATTGCCGCGCCTGCATGGTCGAGATCGAGGGCGAGCGCGTGCTCGCCGCATCCTGCAAGCGCACGCCGTCGGTCGGCATGAAGGTGAAGACCGAGAGCGCCCGCGCGACTGCTGCGCAGAAGATGGTGATGGAGCTGCTGGTCGCCGACCAGCCGGCGCGCGAGACCTCGCACGATCCGGAGTCGAAGTTCTGGCACTGGGCCGAGACGACAGGCGTCACCGAGAGCCGCTTCCCCGCCGCCGAGCGCTGGGCGACCGATGCCAGCCATCCGGCGATGCGCGTCAACCTCGATGCCTGCATCCAGTGCGGCCTGTGCGTGCGCGCCTGCCGTGAGGTCCAGGTCAACGATGTCATCGGCATGGCCTATCGCAATGCCGGCGCCAAGATCGTGTTCGACTTCGACGACCCCATGGGCGAGTCCACCTGCGTTGCCTGCGGCGAATGCGTGCAGGCCTGCCCGACCGGCGCCTTGATGCCGGCCGTGATGCTCGACGACAAGCAGACGCGCGTCACCTATGCCGACAAGAAGGTCGATTCGCTCTGCCCGTTCTGCGGCGTCGGCTGCCAGGTCACCTATGAGGTCAAGGACGAGAAGGTGATCTATGCGGAAGGCCGCGACGGCCCCGCCAATCACAATCGTCTCTGCGTGAAGGGCCGCTTCGGCTTCGACTACATCCACCATCCGCATCGCCTGACGAAGCCGCTGGTGCGGTTGCCGAACGCGAAAAAGGATGCGAACGATCAGGTCGATCCGGCCAATCCGTTCACGCATTTCCGCGAGGCGAGCTGGGAGGAAGCGCTCGACATCGCCGCCAAGGGCCTCGTCAAGATCCGCGACGAGAAGGGCGTGAAGGCGCTGGCCGGCTTCGGCTCGGCCAAGGGCTCGAACGAAGAGGCCTATCTGTTCCAGAAGCTGGTGCGCACCGGCTTCGGCTCCAACAACGTCGATCACTGCACGCGCCTCTGCCACGCTTCGTCGGTCGCGGCGCTGTTCGAAGGCCTCAGCTCGGGCGCGGTGTCGGCACCGTTCTCTGCCGCCATGGACGCCGAGGTCATCATCGTGATCGGCGCCAATCCGACTGTGAACCATCCGGTTGCGGCGACCTTCATCAAGAACGCGGTCAAGCAGAACGGCGCAAAACTGTTCGTTATGGATCCGCGCCGGCAGTCGCTGTCGCGTCACGCGACCAAGCATCTGCAGTTCAAGCCCGGCTCCGACGTCGCCATGCTGAACGCGATGATCAACACGATCATCACTGAGGGCCTGACCGACGACCAGTACATCGCCGGCTACACCGAGGGTTTCGAGGACCTCAAGGAGAAGATCAAGGAGTTCACGCCGGAGAAGATGGAGCCGATCTGCGGCGTCCCGGCGCAGACCTTGCGCGAGGTGGCGCGCACCTATGCGCGCGCGAAATCGTCGATCATCTTCTGGGGTATGGGCATCAGCCAGCACGTCCACGGCACCGACAATGCGCGCTGCCTGATCGCGCTCGCGCTGATCACCGGCCAGGTCGGCCGTCCCGGCACCGGCCTGCATCCGCTGCGCGGCCAGAACAACGTGCAAGGCGCCTCCGATGCCGGCCTGATCCCGATGTTCCTGCCGGACTACCAGCCGGTCGGCCGCGACGATCTGCGCGGCAGTTTCGAAAAGCTCTGGCAGCAGGATCTCGATCCCGTCCGCGGCCTGACCGTGGTCGAGATCATGAACGCGATCCATGCCGGCGAGATCACGGGCATGTATATCGAGGGCGAGAATCCCGCGATGTCCGATCCCGATCTGCAGCACGCGCGCCACGCGCTGGCGATGCTCGATCATCTCGTGGTGCAGGACCTCTTCGTCACCGAGACTGCGTTCCACGCCGACGTGATCCTGCCGGCCTCGGCCTTCGCCGAGAAGGACGGCTCCTTCACCAACACCGACCGCCGCGTGCAGCTGGCGCGTCAAGTGATCAAGCCGCCCGGCGATGCGCGCCAGGATCTCTGGATCATCCAGGAGATCGGCAAGCGCATGGGCCTGCCGTGGAACTATGCCGGACCCGGCGACGTCTTCACCGAGATGGCAGAGCTGATGCCGTCGCTGAAGAACATCACCTGGGAGCGGCTGGTGCGCGAAGGCGCGGTGACCTATCCGGTCGACGATCCGAACAAGCCCGGCAACGAGATCATCTTCACCACAGGTTTCCCGACTGCGAGCGGCCGCGGCAAGATCGTGCCGGCCAAGGTCATCCCGCCGGACGAGATTCCCGACGACGAATATCCGATGGTGCTCTCGACCGGCCGCGTGCTGGAGCACTGGCACACCGGCTCGATGACGCGCCGCGCCCAGGTGCTCGACCAGATCGAGCCCGAGGCGGTCGCGTTCATGTCGCCAAAGGACATGCGCAAGAAGAAGCTGGTGCCCGGCGATTTCATTCGGCTGGAGACCCGCCGCGGCGCCGTCGAGGTCAAGGTCCGCTCCGACCGCGACGTGCCGGAGAACATGGTGTTCATGCCGTTCTGCTACGCCGAGGCGGCGGCGAACCTGCTCACCAACCCGGCGCTGGACCCGTTCGGCAAGATCCCGGAGTTCAAGTTCTGCGCAGCGCGGGCCGAGCGCGCCGTGATGCGTGACGCGGCGGAGTAGGGGACGTCATGGGTGGGGCGCATGGTGCCCACACCGTCATTGCGAGCGAAGCGAAGCAATCTAGACTGCCTCCGCGGCAAGATTCTGGATTGCTTCGTCGCTTCGCTCCTCGCAATGACGGTGCTACATGTGACGCATGTCCAAAGTCACCCCCGCGACACGCGCACTCACGGCCGCCGGTGTTGCCTTCACCGTGCACACCTACGACTATGATCCCGACGCCGAGAGCATCGGGCTGCAGGCGGCGGCCGCGCTCGGCGAGGAGCCGGCGCGCGTCCTGAAGACGCTGATGGCGCTGGTCGACGGCAAGCCGGTGTGCGTGGTCGTGCCGTCCGACCAGGAGGTCTCGATGAAGAAGCTGGCGGCGGCGGCGAGCGGCAAGTCGGCGCAGATGATGAAGCCGCCCGAGGCCGAGCGCGTCACCGGCTACAAGGTCGGCGGCATCAGCCCGTTCGGGCAGCGCAAGCCTGTGCGCACCGTGATCGAGCAGAGCGCGCTTGCGCATGATCTCGTCTATCTCAATGGAGGCCAGCGCGGCTTGCAGGTCCGGCTGAAGCCGGCCGATGCGCGGGACGTCCTGAAGGCCGTGGTGGCGGATGTGCTGGCGTGAGCGCGATGGAGCGGGATCATGAGGCGGCTGCTTCTGGCGGGGTTCTGGGTGCTGCTCGGCATCGCTTTTCCGGCAGAGGCACATGAGGTCAATCTCGTCACCGCGCGCGTGGGGCTGAGCCCTGATCGCTCGGTGAGCGTCGAGCTCGGGTTGAAGGGCAGCGATGTCGATCGCCTGATCGGTACGAAGATCTATGATCCGAGACGGGACGCGGTCGATCCTGTCGCGGTCGAAGCGGCCAAGCCCGCGATCCTTGCCTATATGGGCACGCACCTGGCTGTCACAGGTGGTGCCAAGGCCTGTGTTGCCGGAGATGCCGCGATCTTGGCCGACGGCGACGGCATCGTCTATCGCAACAGCTTTGCCTGCGCCGACGCCGCCGGCGATCTCATCTATCGTTCCACCGTGCTGACCGAGAAGGACAAGGCTGCTCGACAAGTCGTGCTGATTGCGCAGGGGCGGTCGGAAACGCAGGCCTTGCTCGACGCCGGCAACACGACGGTCACGCTTTCAACCGCGCCGCCGTCGCTGTGGTCGACGATGCAGCGCTATGTCATCACCGGCATCGAGCACATCTTCCTCGGTTACGATCACATCGCATTCCTGATCGCGGTGGTGCTGTGGGCGCGACGGCTCATGCCCGTCGTCAAAATCGTGACGGCCTTCACCATTGCCCATTCAATCACCTTGTCGCTGGCCGCGCTCGATGTTCTCGTGATTCCGAGCAGCATCGTGGAGCCTGCAATTGCGGCCTCGATCGTCTTCGTGGCTGTGGAGAACTTCTTCTCGCGCGACGTCGACAGGCGCTGGCGCGTGGCTTTTCTGTTCGGCTTGATCCACGGCTTCGGCTTCGCGGGGGTGCTGCGTGACATCGGGTTACCGCCAAACACAGCCGTGCCGGCGCTTGCCGCTTTCAACATCGGCGTCGAGATCGGGCAGGTCGCGATCGTTGCGGTCGCGTTGCCGACCCTCCGTCTCGCCGATCGATGGAGCGGAGGGGACCGGTCCGAACCGGTGAGGGCGGCGGGGCTGGTTTACACGTTCTCTGCCATGATCGGCCTGCTCGGCGGCTATTGGCTGGTCGCGCGCGTCTTCGAAGCTTGAAATCAAGCGGTCTCTCTCGCGCGGTCGGCCTGCTTCCGCCACGGCGCGCGGCCCCACGGCTCCTGCGCACTTGAGTTCGCTCACAAGCCCTGTATAGAAACTGGAATAGAAATAGAATATCGTTCTGTGCAATAGAACGAACGCAATTGAGGGACGAGACAATGGAATTCGAACGCGTCCGGCAGGACGACGGCTCACCGGTGCCATTCACGCCCGATGCCGTCATCGAAGCCTTCAAGGCGATTCCCGATTTGCTGATCCGCGACGAGGCCCTCACTGCCCGTGGTCGCTGGCTCGATGTGGATTGCCTGCTCGGGCCGAGCACGCAGCCATTCCACCTCGCCATTCGGGCCGGTCGGATCGTCGACATGGCGCCGGCGCCAGTGCTGATGCGTTCCTGGCGCTTCTCCTATCGCGCGACGCCCGCCGCGTTCGCCGCATATTGGCAACGAATGCCGCCGGCGGGATGGCACGATCTGCTGGCGCTGACCAAGCGCGGGCAGGCGACGCTCGAAGGCGATCTGCATCCATTCATAGCGTACCTTCAGTATTTCAAGGATCTTCTGGCGCTACCGCGGCGCAGCGGGTTCGGAGGCGCGTCATGAACGGCTTCATCGAGCCGATTGTCGGGCGCTACGTGCACGTCGAGATCGATGGCGAGGTCAACAGGATCTATTTCGAGGAGAACGGCAGCGGCATTCCCCTGGTTTGCCTCCACACCGCCGGCTCCGACGCGCGGCAGTGGCGTCATCTGCTCGTGGACGACGAGTTCACGAGGCATTTCCGAGTCATCACCTTCGACATGCCCTGGCATGGTAAGTCCAATCCCCCGGACAGCCGATATGGCAGCGAATACCGGCTGACCACCGCGAGCTACACGGCGACGATCCGCGCCTTCTGCAGCGCGCTTGGGCTGGAGCGGCCGGTGGTGATGGGTTGCTCGATCGGTGGCCGCATCGTGCTCAATCTCGCCATTGCGCATGCTCACGAGTTTCGCGCTCTGATCGGCCTTGAGGCCGCCGACTTCCAGCAGCCCTGGTACGAAACGACCTGGCTGAACCGGCCCGATGTTCATGGCGGCGAGGTCTGCGCCGCGCTGGTATCGGGATTGATCGCGCCTGGCGGTCCTGAGGGTGCGCGCAACGAGACACTGTGGGGCTACAAGCAGGGCGGACCCGGCATCTTCAAGGGCGATCTTTATTTCTATCGCGTCGATGGCGATCTGCGTGGTCGCACCGGCAACATCGACGTCAACCAGTGCCCGCTCTATCTGCTGACCGGCGAGTACGATTTCTCCTGCACGCCGGAGGACACGCTGCGGACCGCCGCCGGGATTCCCGGTGCGAAGGCCACCGTCATGGAGCGGCTTGGCCATTTTCCGATGAGTGAAAACCCAGGCCAGTTCCGCCGCTACATCGCGCCGGTGCTGCAAAACATCCTCGATAAGCAAAAGTCGTAAACGGGAGGCGTATGTTATGAAGTTGCGTTGGATGATTGCGGTCGCTCTGGCCGCGCAGACGAGTGCCGCGGTCGCGGCCGACGATGTCATCAGGATCGGCGTTCTCAACGACCAGTCCGGTGTGTTCGCCGACAATGGAGGGCGGGGCTCGGTCGCCGCCGCAAGGCTCGCCGCGGAGGATTTCGGCAACGAACTCCTCGGCAAGAAGATCGAGATCATTTCGGCCGACCATCAGAACAAGCCGGACATCGCATCGGCAACTGCGCGCAAATGGTTCGACAATGAGGGCGTCGACATGATCGCGGACGGCGCAGCCTCCTCGGCCGGCTTTGCCATCCTGGAAGTCGCCAAGCAGAAGAACAAGATCTTCGTCATCTCGGGTCCGGGCTCGTCCGATTTCACGGGAAAGTCCTGCTCGCCGATCAGCTTCCACTTCAACTACGACACCTACGCGCTGTCGAAGCTGACCAGCGACGCGATCACGCGGGCTGGCGGCAAGACCTGGTACTTCGTGACAGCCGACTACGCCTTCGGTCACGCGCTTCAGCGCGATGCCACGAAGTTCATCGACGTCGCCGGCGGCAAAGTGATCGGCTCGGCCGCGCATCCGCTCGGCACTGCGGATTTTGCGTCCTTTCTGCTGCAGGCGCAGGGATCCAAGGCCGACGTCGTTGGCCTCGCGACGTCGGGCGCGGACGTGCAGACCGCGATCAAGCAGGCTGGTGAGTTCGGCATCGTCGAGGGCGGCCAGAAGCTCGCCGGCCTCCTGGTCTTCATCACGGATGTGAACTCGCTTGGCCTGAAGGTCACGCAGGGTTTGCAGGTGACGACCTCGTTCTACTGGGACCTCAACGAGCAGACCCGGGCCTGGTCGAAGCGCTACTCGACGCTGATGGACGGCAAGGTCGCGAGCATGGTGCAGGCAGGCGTCTACAGCGGCGTCCGACATTACCTCGCCGCCGTCAAGGCAGCGGGCACCACCGATGCAACGGTCGTTGCCGCCAAGATGCACGAGCTGAAGGTCAACGACATGTACAACAAGGACGTTGCGGTCCGCCCCGACGGGCGCGTGCTGCACACGATGTATCTCGTGCAAGTGAAGAAGCCGGAGGAGTCCAAGTACAAGTTCGACTATTACCGGATCGTCGGCTCCAAGCCGGGCGACGAGGTATTCCGGCCGTTGAGCGAAGGCGGCTGCCCGCTGGTAAAGTAACTGCGCCGGCCGGGCGGGACCGGCGTCCGCCCGGCCACACGACTTCGAGGGAGAGTTAAGGAATGTCTGGTTCGATTGGGTTCATCGGTCTTGGCGTCATGGGCGAGCCGATCTGCCGCAACCTGTTGCGCAAGAGCGGCCGGCCGGTGCTTGCCTTCGACCTTGTTGCGGAGCCGTTGGCTCGGGTCGCAGCTGACGGAGCGACGGCGACGACGTCGATCGGGGATGTCGTCGCCGGCGCACAGACGGTCTTCCTGTGCCTGCCCAGCGCCAAGCACGTCATGTCGGTCTTCGAGAGCATCCTGCCGGCGGTCAAGCGCGACCAGACTGTGATCGATCTCGGCACGTCCGACGTCGGCCTGACCCGTTCATTCGCGAAGCAGCTCGCGGAGAAGGGCGCGCTCTGGATCGATGCGCCGATCGCGCGCACCCGCCAGGCAGCCCAGGACGGCACGCTCAGCGTTATGGTCGGCGCGACAGCCGAGCAGTTCGCCGCGGTCGAGCCGCTGATCCGGCATTTTGCGACCGACGTCACTCTCTGTGGCGGAACCGGCGCAGGCCAAGTGACGAAGATCCTCAACAACATGGTGCTGTTCGAGACGGTGAATGCGCTGGCGGAGGCCGTCGCGCTTGCCAAGCACAGCGGCGTCGAGCCGAAGCTGCTGCTGGAGACGTTGTCCAAGGGGTCGGCGGACAGTTTTGCCCTGCGCAATCACGGCATGAAGGCGATCGTCGCCGGGGAGTTTCCGCTGCGGGCGTTCTCCACTGAATATGCAATGAAGGACCTCTCCTATGCGCTGGAGCTCGGCGCGCAGGCTGGGCTCAACCTGCGCGGTGCCGCGCTTATGCGCACCATCTTCCAGGAGACGATCGACAAGGGGATGGGGGATGCTTACTTTCCCGTCATCGCTAAGCTCATCGATCCCTCCGGATTCCCCCAATAGGAAACGCCATGCCTTCGCCCGGTGTCGCCGCCGTCGACCGCGCTCTGACGATCCTTGCCGCGTTCGAGGATGCCCCGGAGCCGATGACGCTGGCGGAGCTTGCCAAGCGCACCAAGATGTACAAAAGCACGCTGTTGCGGCTGATGGCCTCGCTTCAGGAATTCGGCTACCTCGTGCAACTCGCCGACGGCCGCTACCATCTCGGGCCGACGCCGTTCCGGCTGGGCGCGGTGTACCAGCGCAACAACAATCTGCATGATCGGGTGATGCCGCTGCTGCGCCAGCTCGTGGCCGACGGCACCGAAAGTCCGTCGTACCACGTGCGGCATGATGCCAAGCGCCGGCTCTGCGTGTTCCGCGTCGATTCCCAACACTCGACGCTCGACCGCGTCGAGGCCGGCATGCTGCTGCCGCTGGAGCGCGGGGCGGCGGGCCGGGTTATTCTCGCCTTCGACGGTGAGAAAGGCGCGACCTATGACGCGATTCGCGGGGGCTGCATCGCAGTGTCGTTCGGGGAGCGCGATCCGGATTGTGCCGGGCTGGCCTGCCCCGTGTTCGGGTCCGGCGGCAAGTGCGTCGGCGCCTTGTCGCTCTCGGGGCCGAAGCCGCGCTTCACGAGAGACAATATCAAGACGATGGCGTCGCTGTTGCTGAAGGCAGCCATCCGCCTGACGCGCACGCTGGGCGGTCCGACCGAGATCCTCGACAATGCCTTATCGGCTTTGGCTGAAGACGCGCGTCCAGCGCGCAGGGCGAGGCGCTAGTTGTCGACAAAATGCGCAACGCTGGAAGGTCGAGCATGCCACTGACGGACAGAATTTCTCCAATCTCGCGTGCCGTCGGGCGGACGGTATGAGCAGCAAATACGACGTGCTGGTGATCGGCGGCGGCAATGCCGCCCTGTGCGCGGCGATCAGCGCGCGGCGCGGCGGGGCCTCGGTGCTCGTGCTCGAAGGCGCGCCGAAATTCTATCGCGGCGGCAACACCCGCCACACCCGCAACATGCGCTGCGCCCATGACGCCGCGACCGAAATCCTGACCGGCCCTTACACCGAGGAGGAGTTCTGGGAGGACCTGCTGCGCGTCACCGGCGGGCAAACCAACGAGGTGCTGGCGCGCCACATGATCCGCGAATCCAAGGACATCCTGAACTGGATCGTGGAACAGGGCGTGCGCTGGCAGCCTTCGCTCGGTGGCACGCTCAGCCTCGGCCGCACCAACTCCTTTTTCCTCGGCGGCGGGCGGGCGATGCTGAACGCGCTTTATCTCACCGCGGAGCGGCTCGGCGTCGCCGTCGAATACGACGCCGAGGTGATCGATCTCGTGATCGAGGACGGCATGTTCCTCGCCGCGCGCCTCCAGCGGCCGGTCAAGGGCCAGAGCGAGGTCCGCGCCGGTGCGCTGGTTGCCGCCGCCGGCGGGTTCGAGGCCAACATCGAATGGCTGAAGCAATATTGGGGCGAGGCCGCCGACAACTTCCTGATCCGCGGCACGCCCTATAACCGCGGCTCGATCCTGAAGATGCTGCTCGACAAGGGCGTGCAGGAGGTCGGCGATCCCACGCAGTGTCATGCGGTCGCGATCGATGCCCGCGCGCCGAAATTCGACGGCGGCATCATCACGCGGCACGACTCCGTGGTGTTCGGCATCGTCGTCAACAAGCATGCCCAGCGCTTCTACGACGAGGGCGAGGACCTCTGGCCGAAGCGGTACGCGATCTGGGGCCGGCTGGTCGCGGCGCAGCCCGACCAGATCGCCTACATCATCTTCGATTCCACCGTCGTGACCAGCTTCATGCCGACGTTGTTTCCGCCGATCGCCGGGCAGACGATCGCGGAGCTCGCCGGCAAGCTCGCGCTCGATCCGGCCGCGCTGGAACAGACCATCACCGAGTTCAACGCCGCGGTGCGGCCCGGGACCTTCGACCACACCATTCTGGATGATTGCGTGACGGAGGGCATCACGCCGCCCAAGACGCATTGGGCGCGCCGGATCGAGACGCCGCCTTTTCTCGCTTATCCGGTGCGGCCCGGCATCACCTTCACCTATCTCGGCACGCGCGTGAACAAGGAGGCGCGAATGCTGATGAAGGACGGCAAGCCCTCCGCCAACATGTTCGCCGCCGGCGAGATCATGGCCGGCAATGTGCTTGGCAAGGGCTATGCGGCCGGCATGGGCATGACCATCGGCAGCGTGTTCGGGCGGATCGCAGGACGGGAAGCGGCGAAACATGCACGGAACTAGAATTCTCGACGAAGCCGACCGTCTGATGACGGTCTGCAATTCCTGCCGCTATTGCGAGGGCCTGTGCGCGGTGTTTCCGGCCATGGAGATGCGGCGCGCCTTCTCCGACGGCGATCTCAACTATCTCGCCAATCTCTGCCATTCCTGCGGCGCCTGCTACGTCGACTGCCAGTTCTCGCCGCCGCACGAATTCAACGTCAACGTCCCGAAGACGTTGGCGGTTGCGCGCGCGGAGTCCTATGCGGCCTATGCCTGGCCGCGGCCGCTCTCCGGCGCCTTCGCGCGCAACGGCCTCGTCATCAGCATCACCGCCGCGCTCAGCATGGCGGCATTCATTTTCGGCTTCGTCGCCCTGAACGACCGCAGCGTGCTGTTCGGCGTGCACACCGGCCCCGGCGCCTTCTACAAGCTGATGCCGCACAACGCGATGGTCGCGCTGTTTGGCGCCGCATTCCTCTACGCGATCCTCGCACTCGTCATGAGCGTGCGTGCCTTCTGGCGCGACATCGGCACGCCGATCGGCGACCGCGCCGACGGCGGCTCGATCTTTCAGGCGATCCGCGACGCCGGCGAGCTGCGCTATCTCCATGGCGGCGGCGTCGGCTGCTACAACGAGGACGACAAGCCGACCGACCGGCGCAAGCTATATCACCACCTGACCTTCTACGGCTTCCTCCTATGCTTTGCAGCGACCTCGGTGGCGACGCTCTATCATTATCTGCTCGGCCGCGAGGCGCCGTATCCGTGGTGGGACCTGCCCGTGGTGCTCGGCACGCTCGGCGGCATCGGCCTGATCGTCGGGCCCATCGGCCTGTTCGCGGCCAAGATGCGGAGCGATCCCGCGCTGCTCGACGAATACAGCTACGGCATGGACGTCGGTTTCATCGCCATGCTGTTCCTGACCGGCCTCACCGGAATGCTGCTGCTGGTGCTGCGCGAGACTGCCGCGATGGGACCGCTGCTCGCGCTGCATCTCGGCGCCGTGTTCGCGTTGTTCATCACGATGCCCTACGGCAAGTTCGTGCACGGCCTTTATCGCTTCGCCGCGCTGGTGCGCTATGCGCAGGAGCGGCGGACGGCGGCGTGACCCCGCGCCGCCCGTCTCGCAACCTCTTACGCCACCTCGCGCTCGGGCGGGGATCCCTGCTCGCGGGCCATCGTCGTGGCCGTGACATAGTCGGTCTTGCCGGTGCCGAGCAGCGGCACCTTGTCGACCACCATGATCGCAGCGGGCACGGTGAGCTCGGAGGCGCCGATCGCCTTGGCCTGGGCCTGCATCGCGCTGCGCTCGGCATTCTTCTCCGTCGTCAGCAGCACGATGCGCTCGCCCTTGCGCTGGTCGGGGATCGACACGGCGATCGATGCGGCCTGCGGCCACAACGCCGTCGCGATGGCTTCGACCGCCGACAGCGAGACCATTTCGCCCGCGATCTTGGCAAAGCGCTTGGCGCGGCCCTTGATGGTGATGAAGCCGGCCGCGTCGATCGAAACGATGTCGCCGGTGTCGTGCCAGCCGTCGGGGAGCTTTTCGAGCACACCGGGATTTTCGGCCCTGAGGTAGCCGAGCATCACGTTCGGGCCGCGCACCGAGAGGCGTCCGCCTTCCTCGATGCCGGGGACCGGATCGAGGCGGCTTTCCATCAGCGGCGAGAGGCGGCCGACGGTGCCGGGGCGGTTGGCCATCGGCGTGTTCATCGCCAGCACCGGCGCCGTCTCGGTGACGCCATAGCCTTCGAGGATCCGAATGCCGTAGCGCTCCATGAAGACCTGCCGCGTGCGGTCCTTGACCGCCTCGGCGCCGGCGATGACGAGGCGCAGGGTGCGGAAGTCGTAAGCGTGCGCCGAGCGCGCATAGCCGGTCAGGAACGTATCCGTGCCGAACAGGATCGTAGCGCCGGTCTGGTAGATCAGCTCGGGCACGATCCGGTAGTGCAGCGGCGAGGGATACATGTAGATCGGAATGCCCGCCAGCATCGGCATCATCATTCCGCCCGTGAGTCCAAACGAGTGGAACACCGGCAGCACGTTGAACACCTTGTCGTTGGCATTGGCATCGACCCGCGCCAGCGCCTGCGCCGCGTTGGCGAGGATGTTGCGGTGGGACAGCACCACGCCCTTGGGCGTACCTTCCGAGCCCGACGTGAACAGCACGACGGCGGGATCGTTGGCCTGGCGGGGCACGCGCGGCGTCGTGCCGGCGAGCAGGCCCTTGATCTTGTCGGCGATGCCGATCGAGGCGCGGACGTCCTCGAGATAGACGACGCGTGCCTCCGCGGAGATCGCAGTCATCAGCTTGTCGAGCTTGCCTTTCTCGATGAAGGCCTTCGACGTCAGCACGGTCTTGACCTGCGCGGCCTTCATGGCGGCGAGCACGTTGACCGGACCGGCCGAGAAATTGAGCATCGCCGGCACCCGGCCGCTGTTCTGCAGCGCCATGAAGACGACGGCGACGCCCGCGGAGTTCGGCAGCAGCACGCCGACATTCTCGCCGGTTGCGGTGCCGTTCTCGAGCTTGCGGCTCAGGACCTGCGCGCCGAGGATCAGCTTGCGATAAGTCAGCTTGGTGCCGAGCGCGTCCTCGATGATGACCTTGCCGGTGTCGCGGTCGCGATAGGCGTGTCCGAGAGCTTCGAACAGCGTGTGATCGAGCATGGCGTTCTTGACGAGGGCGTCGATCATGACGTCCTGCAGCGCGGCGCCGGCAGCGTTGCGGCGTGCCTTGCCCTTGAGCGTTTCGTCGACCGGAAGCTTGACCGGCGGCAGGATCGTCACCGTCACGCGCGGAAACCAGGACCGCTTGATCTGGCTGGAGTTGAGATAGCTGAGATAGGAGCGCTGCGCGCCTTCGATCCGGACCGGCACGACCACGGCGTCAGCCTTGTCCGCGATCATCGCGGTGCCGTCATACACCTTCATCAGCGATCCCGAGACTGTGATCCGTCCCTCCGGGAAGATCACGACTGGCTCGCCAGCGGCGACGAGCTTGATCAGGTCGCGCGCAGCCAGCGGCTTGGTCGGGTCCATAGTGTAGTGCTTGACGGCGCGCAGGAACGGCTTGGCCCACCAGGCCTTGGCGATGCCGGTGTCGACCGCAAAGCTCGCGTCGATCGGCAGCACGGCGTGGAGCAGCGGGCCGTCGATCAGGCTGACATGGTTCGGCGCGATCAGCATGCGCGTGCCGGGAGGCGGCAGGTTTTCGAGGCCGCGCACCTCGGTACGGAACAGGGCGCGGAACAGAAGCCCGCCAGCATCGCGCACGCCTTCCTTGCCCCACTTGGTCAGCACGAACCACACCGCGCCGAAGCTGGCGACGCCGAGGCCGAAGAAGATCCAACCGATATGCAGACCTGCCGCCTGCAATAGCGCGACGAACAGCGAGCCGACCACCATGAAGGCAGCCTGCAGCACGTTGCCGGCGGCGATGATGCGGGCGCGTTCGGAAGGTTGCGACCAGGCCTGGACCGCGGCAAAGGACGGCACGACGAACAGGCCGCCGCCGAAGGCGAAGGCGACGAAGTCGGCCAGCATGCGCAGGCCACCGAACGAAGTCGCGAAGCCGAGCGCGGTGATCTCGTGCCCCTTTGCGGTGACGCCGATGGCCCAGGCGAGATCGAGGCCGGCAAAGCCCATGATGATGGCGCCGATCGGCACCAGCGCGAGGTTCGGGCGAACGTGGCTGAGGCTGGCGGCAAACAGCGAGCCGATGGCGATGCCGATCGCGAAGATGGCAAGGCACAGCGTCACCACGCCCTCGGTGCCGCCGACGACGTCCTTGATCAGCGCCGGCAGCAGCGACAGCACGATGGCGCCGACCAGCCAGAACCAGGAGACGATCACGGTGCCGTCCCAAAGGCGATGGTCGGCACGAAGCGTCCTGAGCAGGCTTACCGTCGAGGTCCAGGGATTGGCGTCGACGGGCAGCTCAGGCGCGGAGGGCGTCGTCTGCGGAATGCGGGACGCGAACGCCCAGGACAACACGGCTAGCACGACCACGGCGGATGCGACCCAGCCCATATGCGCGGAGCCGGCGACGAACTGGCCGCCGGCGACGGTGCCGAGCAGGATCGCCATGAAGGTCGCGCCTTCGACCAGCGCGTTGCCGGTCGCGAGTTCGCCGAGCTCGAGCTGGTCCGGCAGCATCGCGTATTTCACCGGGCCGAACAGCGCGGCGATGGTACCGAACAGTGCGAGCGCTGCGAACAAGAGCGGCACCGAATGCAGGAAGAAGCCGGCAGCGGCGAAGCAGGCTGCAAAGATCTCGACGAATTTGAGCCGCCTTGCGACGACGGATTTGACGTATTTGTCGGCGAGCTGGCCGCCGAGCCCGGACAGGATGAAGTAGGGGAAGATGAAGACTGCGCCTGCCACCGTCACCAGCGCATCGCCGTGGCTCGTCGCCGCGCTGTAGAGCAGGATGATGACGAGCGCATTCTTGAGCACGTTGTCATTGAGCGCCGAGAAGAATTGCGCCCAGAACAGCGGCGCAAAGCGGCGTGACGACATCAATTCCCTGATCATGACTGGTCCTGTTTTGGCAAGGCAGACTGAGGTTGTTACGTTGTCTGTGAAACGTCACGACCGGAAGCATAGGGCGAACGATTGCGCGGCAACGAAGTTGCTGGCCTGCTCTGTCCCCTCGGTTCCTCCGATCCTGTTGGTCTCCAATCGGCATCGTTAGGTTCGCAAATATCCGGTCGAGGCCGGGCGGAGCGGCCTCGCTCGCCCGGATATGGCGCCGGGCGATGAAGGAAAGACTGAACCGCATCGTCGAAATCCGCCGGATCGGCCACGCCCGTCCGGACATGGTTAAGTCCATCCTTGCAGCCGGCGCTTGCATTCGAGCCGACCCGCGTGCGCGCCTCAGGTGAGATGGGCGAGGTGGCGAAACGGCGAGAAGCGGCCGAGCAGGCTGAACCGGCGGCCCTCGTGACGGGCACGGGCACGGCTCGCCCGCCACATCCGAAGAGTCCCCCGGCGTTCGGCGAGCACACCGGCAACGTCGCAGGCGTTGGCGATGCGATTGACCGGGGCCATGGCCAGCCGCAGCAGGGCCCGGCCAAAGCCGGCGACGAGGGCGGCGGCGTCATCGACGAAGGTGGTGGCGATATCGACAGCAAGGGTTTGCATTTTCCAGGTCTCCGGGTTAGATTGAACAATGTTCACATGAGTAGCTTGAAAATGAACAATGTTCAAGAAGAATCGCTACGCGACCAGAAAAAATTTCGGCGCCGGCTCCAGATCGTCGAAATTGCCCGCGGCATCATCTCAGCTAAGGGGCTGAGATCATTGAAGGTTCGGGATGTTGCCGAGGCGGCCCGCTGCTCGGTCGGCAGCGTCTATAACGAGTTTGGCGACTTCGACGGGGTCATTCTGACGGTGAACCGGGAAACGGTTCAGGCGCTCACGGCCCGACTCCGTGCTGTTCCCGCCGAGGATCCGGTCCGCCAGCTTTATGGGCTCGCCGAGACTTATCTCGACTTCTTCGCCGCGCACGCCAATTTGCTGCGTTCCCTGTTCGAGCATCGGATGGAGGACGATCGCCCCTATCCGGACGACATCCTCCAGATGGTGATGGATGCGTTCGCGCTGATGCATCCGCCCCTGGTGCGGCTATTGCCGGATGCGGACGACGTGAAGATTGCGCTGCTGTCGCGTACGCTGTTTTCCGCCGTGCATGGCATCATCTCGCTCGGCCTCGAGGAGCGCATGGTGGCCGTGCCGTCGCAGATGCTGCGCCAGCAGATCGAACAATTCGTCGACACCCATCTCGCAGGACTTGGAATTCTGCCCCTGCGGTGACGATGCCATTACCCTCGTGCAGCGACCGCTTCGCGCGGGCGTGGCGCAACGACGACAACGTCCGATCGCCCGTTCTCGACCTGAACGCGGTTGCGGCCCTTTTCCTTGGCGCGGTAGCAGGCCGCATCCGCGCGTCGCATCGCATCCTCGAGCGTGATGTTGCCGTCGGCGATGCAGGCGACGCCGATGCTGGCGGTCACGGCAAAGCAACGGTCGTCCCAGGCGAAATTGAACAGCTCCAGCGACCGGCGCAGACCCTCGGCGATGTCGACGGCATCGAAGGGCGAGCATCGCGGCAGGATCAGGCCGAATTCGTCGCCGCCGAGCCGGGCCACCAGATCATGCGCATGCCGGTCCTGCTGCAGCAGGCGCGAGACCTGGCAGAGCAGGCGGTCGCCGGCGAGGTGGCCGCAACTGTCGTTGACGCTCTTGAACTGGTCGAGGTCGAGCAGGATGAGGGCGAGCGCACCCGCCGCGGCATTGTCCAGCTCGGCTTGCAGGCGCGCCTCGAAGGCGCGGCGGTTGGAGAGGCCGGTCAACCAATCATGCGATGCCTGCCAGGCCAGGCGCTCCTTCTCGGCATGCAAGGCGTCTTCGAAGGTCTGCCGTTGCCGCACCAGGCGCCGCGTATGCCAGATCAGGAGCAGGATCAGCGCCGCAGCCGTGATGATGTTGATGCCCGTCAGCGTCAGCTTGATCGCCCGGGATCCTTCGCCGAGGACGGTGGAGAATTGCTTGGCGTGCACCGTGAACTGGGCATTGAGCTCCGATAGCCGCGACGACAGGAATTGCAGGCGGTCGTCGTCCTGAATGGGACCTTTCTTCAGCTCGGATCGGATGACCTCGCCGAACACGCTGAGCTCCAGCAGCATGGGATCGGTGGCGGCCCATTCCCTGATCGCGTCCTGGAGGAAGCTGACGCGATTGAAATAGCGAAACAGCCAGATCAGTCCCGGGACGTCATCGGGATGGTTGCCGCCTTGGAGAAAGCCGACGCGGGCGGCCTCGACGTCGACCGGATCGCGTTCCAGCGCCCAGCGCGCGAACTCGTCGCCGATGGGGACGGCGAGTGAAGCCTGATATTGCGCGAACTGGCTCGGTTCGCCCGAATGCAGATAGAGATTGAGGAAGTAGACCGCGTTCTTCTGCGAGCGCGACCAGAGTGCTTCGCCGGCGACATAGGCGCGGACCGACGACATCACCTCGAGACTGAATCCGGCGATCGCCGCCTGCAGCACGACGACCATCACGAAAGGCGAGACGAGCTTGATGACGTGAAGGAGGTTGCCGCCCTCCGCCGACGCCGCTGTTCTGCGAAACACACCAGTCCCCAAGTCGATCGACGCGCCCGGCAGGGGCGTTGCGCCTGCAACGCAAAGTAGACGAGATGGTTGCTTAACTGGACCTGAAAAGTGCGAGGGATTGTGACGGAGGGTGAAGGTAATGTGACGTGGATGCGCGCAGATCGTTTCAAATGCCGCGAAATCGGAGCTGATGTGATATCGCGAACCAATGCCTTGTCATTGCGAGCGCAGCGAAGCAATCCAGCCTGCCTCCGCGGCATCATTCTGGATTGCTTCGTCGCAAGAGCTCTTCGCAATGACGACGTAGCGGCGGACGGGCGCTACACGCTCTCCGTGGACGTGTGTCCTACACCAGCACCGGCTTGCGTACGCGACCGGCGTCGCCGAACACGCGCAGATAACGCTCGATTTCCGAGGGCAGGCCGGTCGCCTTCTCCGGATTGTCGGAGAGCTTGACGGCCGGACGGCCGTCGACTGATGAGACCTTGCAGACCAGCGAGATCGGATCGAGGCTGATCGAGCCGTCCGGCGTGCAGCCGACGAAATCGTTGGTGAGGTTGGTGCCCCAGCCAAAGGAGAGCCGCACGCGCCCTGCGAAGTGGCGATAGGTGTCCTCGATCGAGCCGACGTCCATCGCGTCGGAGAAGACGAGCAGCTTGTCCTTGGGGTTGCGACCCTGCTTCTGCCACCAGGCGATGATCTCCTCCCCAGCCTGGATCGGCGGCGCGCTGTCGGGGCGGAAGCCGGTCCAATCGGCGACCCATTCCGGTGCATCGCGGAGGAAGGTCCTGGTACCGAAGGCGTCGGGCAGCGCGATCAGGAGGTTGCCGCCGTAAGTCTGACGCCACTGGTCGAGAATGCGGTAGGGCGCCCAGCGCAATTCCTCGTCGTCTCTGGCGAGCGCGGCGGCCACCATCGGCAGCTCGTGCGCGTTGGTGCCGATGGCTTCGAGATCGTTGTCCATCGCGAGAAGCACGTTGGAGGTGCCGATGAAGGAGGGGCCGAGGCCTTCCTTCACCGCCTCGACGCACCAGCGCTGCCAGAGGAAGCCGTGGCGGCGACGCGTGCCGAAGTCGGAGAGCCGCAGGTTCTCGAGCTGGCGCAGCCGTTCGACCTTGGTCCACAACTTGGCCTTGGCGCGGGCGTAGAGCACGTCGAGCTCGAAGCGGCCGCGGCCCTTCATGGCCGCACGCGAACGCAGCTCGTTGAGGATCGCAAGCGCCGGAATCTCCCACATCGTGGTGTGGGTCCAGGGCCCGTGAAAATGCAGCTCGTACTGGCCCTCGACCTTGCGCAGCTCGTATTCGGGAAGGCGGAATTCCGCCAGCCAGCGGATGAAATCCGCCGAGAACATATGGGTCTTGCCGTAGAAGGTGTTGCCGGCCAGCCAGATCAGCTCCTTCTTGGTGAAGCGGATGGTGCGGGCATGGTCGAGCTGGGCGCGCAGCTCGCCCTCGTCGATGATCTCCGCAAGGCGCACATGGCGCGAGCGGTTGATGACCGAGAAGGTCACATTCTGACTCGGGTAATCCTCCCGAATCATCTGTAACATCAATAGTTTGTAGAAGTCGGTATCGAGCAGGCTGCGGATGATGGGATCCAGCCGCCAGCTGTGATTGTAGGTCCGGTTCGCAATGTCAGTCACTGTCATGGGGGGATTTTAGCGCGGCTCCCCCTGCGCAACCAGTGGGTTTGGGAAGGGCAGTCTTGCGGAGCGCGGCGCCTGATATCAGGACATGAGAACGGCAGGTCAGAACGTGGCGGCCGTCGCCGCGACGGCCTCGAGCTGGCTCCTGACCCAGCGGTGGGCCGGGTCCTTCTGGTAGCGCTGGTGCCAGACCATGAACATCGGCAGCTCGGCCAGGGTCTTCGTGCGCGACGCCAGCGGGATCGGTGTTTGCGTAAAGCCACGCATTACGCCGGACGCGAGCAGGCTCGGCATGCTCGCCAGCATCTGTGAGCCGCGCAGGAACGACGGCACGCCGGAGAAGCTCGGCACGGAGATCGCGACGTCGCGGTGGAGCCCGTTCGCTGCCAGCCGGCGGTCGAAGTCGAGCCGCTCATTGTCGGTATAGACCACGGTGATGTGACGCGCCGCGAGATAAGCGCTGCGGCTGGCCGGCGCTGCGCGCGCTTTGGGATCGTAGTAGCAGACGTAGTGATCCCTCAGCAGCCGCTTCTGCACGATGTCGACGCCGGACGGCGGCAGCGGCGTGATCAGGAGGTCGCAGCGGTTTTCGCGCAGCATCGCGGGCGAGGGCGATTGCGAGGGGATCACGCGCAAATTCAGGCCCTTCACTTGTGCGGCGACGTGATCGAAGAAGCGCGGCAGCAGCAGGTCGCGCTGGAAATCGTTGGCCGCGATCGTCAACGACAGCTGTGCGCGGGGCGGCTCAAAGCTGACGCCGCCGGCGAAGCTGCGCATCTCGTCGATCAGCGCGCGTGCCTTGCCGGCCAGTGCCTGCGCATGGGCCGTCGCAACGATGCCACGGCCGGACTTGGCGAACAGCGGATCGCCGGCGATCCGCCGCAGCTTGTTCAACCCGTGGCTGACGGCAGACTGGGTGAGGCCGAGCCGCGTCGCTGCCGCCGTCACCGAGCCTTCCTCCAGCACCGCCAGGAACAGCTCGAGGGCATGGCCGTCGAGGGCCAAATGATCGATTTCCTTCATGCAATTCATTATAATTCATCTATTTATCTTGAGAATAGGCTGGCTCATGCTCTCCCGATAAGCCGCCCGACCCCGGGCTCCCAGGGAGAGACAACGCCGATGAATGCCCAGGCGCCAGCATTGCGGGATCCCCGCCTTAATCGTCCCGAGCCCTTGACGCCGCCGCTCGGCGACGGCGGCTTCTTCCAGCGCGACCGCGCGATCCATCCGCCGGCGCATGCGCCAGGCTACAAGTCCTCGGTGCTGCGCTCGCCGCGCCAGTCGCTGCTGTCCTTGGAGAACTCGATCTCGGAGATCACGGGGCCGGTGTTCGGCCACAACGATCTCGGCCCGCTCGACAATGATTTGATCCGCAACTACGCCAAGGACGGCGATCCCGTCGGCGAGCGCATCATCGTCCACGGCCGCGTGCTGGACGAGACCGGCCGGGGCGTTCCGAACACGCTGGTCGAGTTCTGGCAGGCCAATGCCGGCGGCCGCTACCGGCACAAGAAGGACACCTATCTGGCGCCGATCGATCCGAATTTCGGCGGTTGCGGCCGCGCGCTCACCGACGACACCGGCTACTATTACTTCCGCACCGTGAAGCCGGGCCCCTATCCCTGGCGCAATTACGTCAACAGCTGGCGCCCCGCCCATATCCACTTCTCGGTGTTCGGCTCGGGCTTTGCGCAGCGGCTGATCACGCAGATGTATTTCGAAGGCGATCCGCTGATCCCGGTCTGTCCGATCCTGACGACGATCCCGGACAAGGACGCGCTCGACCGCCTCGTGGCGCCGCTCGACCTCAACGCCTCGACGCCGTTCGACTCGCTCGCCTACCGCTTCGACATCGTGCTGCGCGGCCAGCGCTCCACCTATTTCGAAAATCGCACCGCGGGGAACTAACGCCCATGCCGCAACCGCTCAATTATCTCAATGAAACCGCCTCGCAGACCGCCGGGCCCTACGTCCATATCGGCCTGATCCCGGCCATGGCCGGCTTCGACATCTTCGAGAAGAATTTTTCTAACGTGCTGGTGACGCCGAACACCAAAGGCGAGCGCATCACGCTGGAGGGCAAGGTGCTCGACGGCACCGGCACGCCGCTGCGCGACGTGCTGCTGGAGATCTGGCAGGCGAATGCGGCCGGCCGCTACAACCACCCCGCCGATCGCTCCGCCGGCGCGCTGGAGGACGAGTTTCGCGGCTGGGGCCGCGCCGGCTCCGACTTCGAGAGCGGCCTCGTCACCTTCGAGACCATCAAGCCGGGCGCGATCACCGACAGGACGGGGCGCAAATGCGCGCCGCACGTCAACCTCTGGATCGTCGCCCGCGGAATCAACATCGGCCTCAACACGCGGCTCTATTTCTCGGACGAAGAGGCGGCAAACGCCGCCGATCCCGTGCTCAACCTCATCGAGCAGCCGGTGCGCCGCAAGACATTGATCGCAACCCGCAGCGAGCGCGCCGGCAAGATCGTGTATTCCTTCACGATCAATCTGCAGGGGCCGGAGGAGACGGTGTTCTTCGACGTGTGAGGTGTCGGGCCGGCGTCCTTCGATCATTCCACCCGGTCGTCGCGCCTGATGGTTCCGCGCGCGAGGAATTGCGGTGGCTGCCGCATTTCGCGCGATACCGGTCGATCGGGTGGATCGCGCCCCACTTTTGGCTTCAACTCCACCAGATCGATGAACATGTCCGCCTGCCGGCGCAGGTCGTCGGCGATCATGGGCGGCTGAGTGGAGAGTGTGGAGACGACGGTCACGCGGACGCCGCGGCGTTGCAAGGCTTCGACCAGCGAACGGAAATCCCCATCGCCCGAGCACAACACGATCTGATCGACGTGCCGGGCAAGCTCCATCGCGCTTACGGCGAGGTCCACATCCATGCTGCCCTTCACCTTGCGGCGGCCGGTAGCGGGGTCGACGAACTCCTTGGCGAGTTTGGTGACGACGGTGAAGCCGTTGTAGTCGAGCCAGTCGATCAAGGGGCGGATCGACGAATATTCCTGATCCTCGATGATGGTCGTGTAGTAGAAGGCCCGTAACAGCGTAGCTCGGCTTTGAAATTCACTGAGCAGGCGTCTGTAGTCGATCTCGAAGCCGAGCGCCTTGGCGGTGGCATGGAAATTGGAGCCGTCGATAAAGAGCGCGCTCTTCCCAAGCGAAGACATTATGCACAACTCCCCGGGTTCGGCACGAAAGCCGACCGTCCAGCCGAAATGGCGCGGCGTATCGGCGGGAATAACTGAAGGCGCCGATGGCTTTGCTGAAAAGGCGGCGCAGACGACCGGACAGGGTTGGCCGCCTTGCGCCGAGGTTAGGGAGGTTCCATGCCACCAGCGCCAGGGCGCCGAATGCCGTCACGCTAGGGCGAGGGCGTGCCCCGCTCAATTGTACGGAGGTAAAGCGCCTCTATCCAAAGGATGGGGCGCTATATACGAAGGTAAGTGGCAACGAGAGACATCGCGGATCCGGGGCGCGTCGATCAGACGTGCCCTGATCCTTTGTCCGGTGGTTCAGCCTTCGCCGCCATGGAGCCGGGCGCGAAAGGCGCGCGGTGAGACCCCCGTGGCGGCGGCGTAGACCCGGCTGAAATAGGCGGGGTCCTCGAAGCCGAGGGCGTAGGCGATGGTCGAGACCGGCAGGTTGGTGTAGACGAGGTTGCGCCGCGCCTCCCGGATCAGGCGGTTGAGGATCAGATGCGAGGCGGTGTCGCCGGTCGCCGCCCGCGTGATCCGGTTGAGATGCGTCGGTGTCACCGACAGCGCCTCGGCATAGTCGGCGACGCTCCAGCGCTCCAGATGATGCTGCTCCAGCAGCGCCTCGAAGCGGCGGAACAACCCGCTTTCCGCGGTGCCGTTGCCGCCGCTCTCGCCCGTGAGCGCGCGGGCCACGAGCCCGATCATGGCCGACGACAAGGCGCGGAGCACATGCGCGCGGCCGAAGTCGCGCGCGGCGTGCTCGGCGAAAATCTGCTTCATCGTGGCGCGAATCTGCGGCGTGCCGCGCGCCACGGCCGACCGCGACAGCGCACCGCGCAGGCCCTCGGCGGCGAGCAGCGCTTCGTCGAGGATCTCCGCGGCGATGGTCAACACCCACCCTTGCGTATCGGGCACGAAGCGGAAGCCGTGGACGTGGCCGACCGGCACGTTGACGATCTGCATCGGCCTCAGCGGCACCACGCGCCCGTCGAGCGTCGCCTCGCCGCCGCCGCGCTCGATCAGCAGCACCTGGTGCAGCCGGGCATGGCGGTGCACGGCCAGCGTCCAGTCGTGCAGCACCGAACGCGAGGCGATCGTCTCGCAATGCACGACATCGGGCAGATCGCCGGACTCGCCGAACAGATTGTAGACCCGGATGGCCGGGGCGGGGGCCGCGCTTCTCATGTTCGAATAGTACAAGACAAAGGCGAAACCCTCCATCGGCTTGCGCCTTAACGTATGCAAAAAAATGCCGACGGGAGGACGCAAAAATGAAAGTTCAGGTCTGTATCATCGGCGGCGGGCCGTCCGGGCTGTTGCTGTCCCAGCTCCTGCACCTCAAGGGCATCGACACCATCGTGCTGGAGAAATACAGCCGCGACCACGTGCTGGCCCGGATCCGCGCCGGCGTGCTCGAGCACGGCTTTGCGAAGCTGATGCGCGAAGCGCAATGCGGCGAGCGGATGGACCGCGAGGGCGAGATCCACAACGGGTTCGAGATCGCCCATGACGGCGTGCTCTCCCACATCGACCTGCACAAGCATTCCGGCGGCAATTCGGTCCTGGTCTACGGCCAGACCGAGCTGACGCGCGACCTCTACGAGGCACGCGACCGGATCGGCGGCAAGGTCGTGCACAATGCCGAGGACGTCACGCCGCACGATCTGACGTCGGATCGGCCCTATGTGACGTATCGCTCGAACGGGCAGACGCTCCGCGTCGATTGCGACTACATCGTCGGCGCCGACGGCTTCCATGGCGTCAGCCGCAAGTCGATCCCGAAGGACGTGCTGCGCGAATATGAGAAGGTCTATCCGTTCGGCTGGCTCGGCGTGCTGTCGCGCACGAAACCGGTATCGCCCGAGCTGATCTACGTGAAGCACGAGCGCGGCTTTGCGCTGTGCTCGCTGCGCTCGCAGGTGCTGAGCCGCTACTACATCCAGGTGCCTTTGACCGACAAGGTGGAGGATTGGAGCGACGACGCGTTCTGGGCCGAGCTGAAGCGCCGCCTGCCGGACGAGGTCGCCGGCCGTCTGATCACGGGTCCGTCGATCGAGAAGAGCATCGCGCCCTTGCGCAGCTTCGTCGCCGAGCCGATGAGCTATGGCCGCCTGTTCCTCGCCGGCGATGCCGCGCACATCGTGCCGCCGACCGGTGCGCGCGGATTGAACAGCGCCGCGTCCGACATCTACTATCTTTATCACGCGCTGCTCGCGCATTATCAGAGCGGCGACGATGCCGGTCTCAAGGGCTATTCCGCCAAGGCGCTCGCGCGAATCTGGAAGGCACAACGCTTCTCCTGGTGGATGACGATGATGCTGCACCGCTTCCCCGATCGGATCGAATATGAGGATCGTCTGCAGCAGACGGAGCTCGACTACCTGCTCTCGTCCGAGACGGCGCAGCGTCTGCTTGCGGAGAATTATACGGGGCTGCCGTTCTGAATTCTGAGGCGAGCGATGCGGACGTTCTCTTCCTTCTCCCCTTGTGGGAGAAGGTGGCGCGAAGCGCCGGATGAGGGGTCTCTCTCCGCGGGCTTATTGAGAGAAGCGCGCGCGGAGAGAGACCCCTCACCCGTCTCGCCGCTACGCGGCGAGCCACCCTCTCCCACAAGGGGAGAGGGCAAGTACGCCCGCGGTTGACGTCGCTACTTTCCTTCCAGCGTGTTCACCGGCGTCCACTCCGGCGGCGGCGGATTGGCAGTCAATGCATTTGCGCGTTTTGCGAACAGCGCGGACGCCGGATCAACTTCCGCCACTCCCTCGAACGCGTCGGCCGCCTTGGCAAACTCCCGTGCCCGCCAGCACGCCAGCCCTTCCGCATAGGCTGCGGCGACCTTGGCCTGCTCGGCGCTTTCCGCGCCGGTTTCCGCCAGCGGCTCGAACACCCTGATCGCCTCGCCGCGGCCCTGCACCCTGATCGCATCGAGCTCGCGCCAGGCGAAGCTATCGCCGGTCTGCGCCATCGTGGTTTCCGAGGCCATGATCGCCGTGCCGTAATATTTGTTGGCGCCTTCAAGCCGCGAGGCGACGTTCACGGTGTCGCTCATCACGGTGTAGTTGAAGCGGCGGCGCGAGCCGATGTTGCCGACCACGGCTTCGCCGCTGTTGAGCCCGATACGGTGCGACAGGCCGTGACCGGCGAAGGCGGGATGGCCTTGATTGAGCTCGGCCAGCGTCTCGTGGCACTTCAGCGCAGCACGCACCGCATTGCGCGCGTGGGCGGGATCGTCGGCCGGGGCGCCGAACATGGCGACGATGGAATCGCCGATATATTTGTCGACGTAACCGCCATGGCCTTCGATGATGTCGGTCATGGCGGACAGATATTCGTTCATCAGCGTCACCAGCTCGACCGGCGTCATCGTCTCGGCGATCGACGAGAATCCGCTTAGGTCGGAGAAGAACATGGTGACGTTGCGCATCTCGCCGCCGAGCGCCGGCATCTTGCCGGAGGCCACCATGGTCTCGATCACCTCGGGCGCGAGGTAAAAGGCAAAGCTCTTGCGCAGGAAGCGCTCGTCGCGGTCGGCCAGCACGAAGCGATAGCCGATCATGATCGCGAGCGCGGCAAGGCTGGCGAGCGCCGGCTCGGTCAGCGGCAGCGCCAAGGCATGGACGAATGCGCCGACGGCAGCGACCGCGTAGACGATCGTGAGGCCGAGCCAGGCGATAAGGGCACCACTCGGCGCAAACACGCCGGCCGCGCAGGCGATGACGGCCGCGAACGCGATCGTGAGAAGGGTGCGCGAGGGAAAGCCGAGCTCGGTCACGGCATCGCGCTCGATCAGGTTTCGGACCGCAGCGGCGTGCACGAACACACCGGCGACGTCGCTGCGGGCCTTTTGCGCGGTGCCGGCAGCCGCGGGCAGGGCACATCGCGCCGACGGCGTTCCGTCATAGCCGCCGGACAGGCGCATCGAGGTGAGCTTGCGGTCCTCGAAGTTGAGGACGGTCCCGAGCAGCACGACCTTGCCCTCGAAGGCGCGCCGGAAGAAATCGCGGTCGCCTTTTTCGACGCAGGCGCGCAGATCGGCAAAGGAGAAGGTCGGAACGTCGCGGCTGAGGCCGCGGAAGTTGAGCGTCAGCGTGTTCGGTACAGTGCTCGGGATTGCGTAGCCGGATAGCCCGGCCGCGCCGGATGGCGCCATCTCGACCTTCGCGCCGAGCGCGCGGGCGGCGAGCTCGACCGCCATTGTGGGCACCGGCTTGCCCTCGATCGAGAAGCTGAGCGGCATCCGCCGGATGACATCGTCGGCGTCGGTGTGGACATTGAGCGCGCGGACGTTGTTTCGCACCGCCAGCCGCTGCGCACGGTAGGGCATTTCCGGATGGTCGTTGCTCAGGATCTCGCCGAGCACGAGCTTGCCGTTGTCGGAGATCTGCCGCAGCGCGATTAGATAGTCCCGGTCAAATCCGCGCATCCGAGCGCCGAGCGGCGCGTCGCCAAAGGGAATCTCGGATTGCTCGATCGAGTTCTTGAAGATGACGTCGAAGCCGATCACCTTGGCGCCGCCGTCGCTGATACTGCCGAGCACCCGGCCGATCTCGCGCGTCCAGGTCTGCGTCGGCGATCCCTTGAAGGGCAGGGTCTCGTAGGTTTCGCCGTCGATCGCCACGACGACGACCGGCGACGTCGCGGGATCGCGGCGCTCGCCGACAACCTTCCCACGCAGTGCGGTGAGGATGTCGAGCGAGAGGCCTTGCAGTGTCTGCAGCGGCGGGGACGTGAAGATCGCGCCCGCAAGGAGCGCGATCAGGATTGCCGCAACGATGTCCCGTCCCCCGATCCGCCGCATCGCCCCGTCGCCAACTCCGCTTATTCGAGTCCGCCTATTCGAGCCGCAGCAGGCGGCCGATGATCGGGGTCGGCGAGGAGGTGGCGCTGGCGTCGATCTGGAAGGTGTAGCGTTTGGCACCGAGAATGGCGAGGTAGCTGCCGCCCGGGGTCAATGTCTTTCCGGCCTTGGCAAAATCATAGAACTTGCCGCCGACCATAGCATCGCGCTTGAGCGGGACGCTGATCGTGGGCTCCTTGCCGTCGGTGCGTTCGATCACCAGCGTGCTGCCGACTTTGGCCTGCACCAGTGGCGAGACGCCGTAGAGCGTCGGCAGCTTGGCGGGCCCGCCCTTGGCGTCCGAGCGCATGGTGCGGAAGGTCGTTGCGGCGCTCTGGTTCGCCTCGCGCTCGGACAGTTTTGCCGCATTGGTATCGCAGGGCACCTTTTCCCGCTTGACCTCGCCCAGCTGCACGGTGCTCTGCTCGGCGCCGACCAGGACGACACCTTCGCTGATGGTCTCGCGCTGGCAGGATTTCAGGTAGCTGAGCGTGATGCTGGCCTTGGGCCCGAGCTTGATGATCTTGCCTGGCGCCACGTAATCCATGAACGCGATGCCGTCGACCTTGCCCTGGACGTCCTCGACGATCGCGGCGGGAGTCTCCGCCCAAGCGGGGGCCGCAAGGCAGAATGCGCCGACACAGGCGCCGATCAGGCTTTTCATGGGAATTCTCATCCAATTCGACGATGCTCTGGTGCCCGTCCTGGTTCGATGCCTAGCAGCAGGGCGCCGGGGCAAGTGTGACCAGAATCACTCTCAGGTCTTGGTGCCACTTTAGCAGGAACAGGTTCAAACCGGCGACCGGAGAAAAATGGTGCCGCGGCAAGATGTTGGCGGATCGATCGGGTCAGGCGGTCGGGACGCGGGATGGCGCGCGTCTGACGAGCTCGCTGCTGCACGCTCTATATCGGGAGCGGGAGGGGCCGCGGCGACCGGCAAGGGACTTGTCCGCTGACCGCCGGCGATCTCGACCACCTCGTCCCAGCGCAACAGGAAAGCCTCGACGCAGCCAGGATCGAACTGTCGCCCGGCGTTCTCGACCAGGTAGCCGCGCGCGAGCTCGAGCGGCATTGGCTCCTTGTACGGCCGTCGCGTCGCGTCGAAGTCGTGGAAACGGCTGACGACGGCATCGAATTGTTTTGACGTCGCCGCCGCCGCGTGCGGCCGCAGAAATTTAACGGATTGATTTTGCAGGGCGTTAACCGTGGCGGAATGCTCGTCGTGTCGGTCATTGTCGCGCCTCAAGCTTCGTTGCAAATACACGTGGAAATTACGGGTGGATGTTTCCATGCTGAAAGAGGGCAAATACGCGGCGTGGTTCAGAACAGCGCACGCGCAAGGCACCGGCATCGTGCATCTGGCCCAGGGACGGATCTCGGGCAGCGACAGCTTCTTCAACTATGGCGGCTCCTATCAGTTCGACAACGACCGGCATTTCACGGCCGTCCTGACCACGCGGCGACATGCCGACGGGCCGCCGACTGTGTTCGGGCTCGACGAGGTCGAGGTCGAGCTCTCCGGCGTTTATAGCGGGGCGATGGCGACCTGTTCGGGAACGGCCCGGCAAGCGCCCGACGTGAGATTCGAAGCGACGCTGATCTACAGCCAGGAAGAGGCGCCGGCTCCCGACCCCCGGGGCGCCGTCGTGAAGCTCAAGGCCGACAAGCTGCCCAAGAGGCTCGACAGCCGTTCACGGCCGCGGCATCCGTTCACGACGGGCGCGCCCAAGTGACAGTGGATCGGCAACAAGCTGCGCCGGTCCACCCGGCTCACGTCTGCGCCGCGCTTAGCATTGCGTTGACGTTGTTGGCTCGAATTCGCGCTGCAGAAACTCCGCCTTCAGAAGCGAGAGCTATCTAGTCTGCGATAGATCAAGCGTGGTGGAAGAACATGCCTCAAATCTGGATGACATATGACGAGCTCGGCGCGCTTTGCGGCTGCGATGCTGTGGAGGCGAGGGACCGCGCGATCCATTTGTCGCTCGATCGTCGCAGGAGTCGCGACGGTGCCACGCGCGTCAAGCTCGATCTGGCGCTGACGGCCAAGTTCTTTGCATCCGTCCGCGAGGCGGATTTCGATCTCGACTGCGCCATTGAAGCGCTGCACGACACCCACCGGAAGATGGCCGAGCTCCTGGTTCCCTCCGAGCGTCACACGAGGCGCGGGGCGGCCTGAGCCGGCGCGTGATGCGCTTGCGATGGCTAATTCCCGCGAGCGTTGTCCCGAATCAGCATAAGCTCTGCGGCGGAATGTCCGGCAGTCCTCGGTGTTTTCATCGCGGGACCAACGAAATCCGCAGGAGGAAGTGCATGAGCAAAGCCGTGTGTCGACGGTCCGTGGCACTGTTGGGGGCATTGGCGCTGGTCGGAGGCGTCAGCGCGACGAGCGGAACGGCAGGTGCGGAGGTCGTGAAGCTGCGAGCGGATCTCAAGGGAAGCAATGAAGTGCCGCCGAACAGCTCGACCGGGTCGGGCAAGGCGGAGGCGAGCTACGACACCGAAACGAAGGTCCTGACCTACCTCGTCAGCTTCACCGGGCTGACGGGACCGGCGATAGGGGCGCATTTTCACGGCCCCGGCGAGGCCGGGAAGAATGCCGGCATCGCCCTGCCGTTCAAGACGGCGCAAAGCCCGATCGAAGGCAGTGCCACCCTCACCGAGGCGCAGGCGGCGGATCTGTTGGGCGGAAAATGGTACGCGAACATTCACACGGCCGCCAACCCAGGCGGTGAGTTGCGCGGCCAGATGATGAAGTAAGGACCGGGTCGCCCAGTCGCTCCGCCGAGGCCATGCTCGCCGTTTCAGGCAGGTGGTCTGGGCAGGAACGCCAGGATCATCTGGGCGAGCATGACGCCCACGGTGCCGCCCGCCGCCTTCTGCAGCACGTCGAGAAAGCCTGGATCGCGATCGGGTATCAACGCTTGCATCAGCTCCAACCCCATGGCGACTGCGATGACGAGCGAGCAAGCCAGGCTAAACCGTCCCGGCAGCAGGAACGACAGCAGGAAGCCGAGCAGGCCATAGGCGCTGAAGCGCTCGATCACGACGATCCAATAGGCCTCGTGGTGACCCATGAGCGCAGGCCGGCCCGACAGCTTCGCCAGCGTGGCATAGGCGATCAGCGCCAGACAGATGCTTGCGGCTGCTATGAGGTGGTTCCTGCGCATGGCGCCAACATACAAGGTTGGTCGCCGCTCCGGTTCGAAAGCCGAAAACATCGTTAGAAAGTATCGTTAAAGCCTCTGGGGGCCAGCCAGTCAGGCCACCAAAGCCTTAGCACCGGATGTCGCCGCATCCGGCTGCGCAGCCCGACGCGATTTGATGAGCTCATTGAATTTGGCGGCGGGCAGGGGCGGCGCAACCAGATAGCCTTGACCTTCCTCGACGCCGGAGGCGAGCAACGCGCGGAGCTGCTCCTCGGTCTCGATGCCTTCGGCGACCACGCTCATATTGAGGTCTTTCGCGAGCGCCACCAGCATCTCCACGATCGTGGTCGTCGATGCGTCCACCGTGATCGTGTCCACGAAGAACTTGTCGATCTTGATCGTATCGGCGCCGAGGCCCTTCAGCCGCGACAGTCCGCTATGGCCGACGCCGACATCGTCGATGGCGACGCGGAAGCCGCGGTCCCGCAGCTCGGCCACGACCGAAGCGGCGCGCGCGAGATCATCCAATTCATCGCGCTCGGTGATCTCGACCACGATCTGGCGCGCGGAGACGCGTGCCGTCAGAACCGTGCGCCGCAGTGTCTCGACGAAGCCGGCGCTCAGGAGGTGCTTGGGCACGACGTTCAGCGACAGCTTGAAATTCTTGTCGGCCCTGAGCAATGGCCTGAGCTCGGTGAGCGCCGATCCCAGGATCTGCCAGGTCATCGCCTGGATGCGTCCGCTGGATTCGGCGAGCGGAATGAAATTCATCGGCGGGACCACCGAGCCATCGCGGCGCAGCCAGCGAGCCAGAATCTCGCAGCCCTTGATCCGACCTGTCCGGAGGTCGAAGATCGGTTGGTAATATGGCTTGAATTCGCCGGCTGTCAGCGCCCGGTCGAGATCGGCCACTGGCCCTTCCATGCGGCGGTTGCGTGCCAGCAGGATGCCGAAGATCGCGCCAAGTCCGAGCGCCACTGCAAGCGTTGGCCAATAGGCCTCGTTGTTCCAGCTCGACAGCACCGCGTGCTCGAGCCGGATCGTGGCATGAAGCGGGAGCCGAGCGGACGCTCGCTCGAAGCCGATCGGCGCCGGCAGAGACTTGCCGGCCTCGGTCTGGAATTCGCCGAGCTTCTCGCCATTGCTCAAGGCGAGGATCACCTGGCTGTGCGCGCGCAGCTCGGCCGGCATGATGTCGAACAGGCTGGCATTGACACCGACAATGGCGACCAGGGCGGAGTTGCCATTGACGTCCCTGAGCACGCCCAGGGCGTCGCCGCCGAACTGCTCCACGCGGAACAGGGAAAGCGTCTTGTCGCGCGAAGGCAGCATGTCGCGGCGATCCACCCATCCCTTGTCGAATTCGAGCGTCTCGGAATAGGCCGAGCAGATCACCGAGCCGTCCGGCTTGACGAGGCGGACGTCCTTGATCGCCGAGCGCTGGTAGACGTGCAGGCGGATGGCTTGCAGCGCCGCCGGCTCGCAGCTGGCGAAATTGCGCCGCGCGAGCTCGTCCAGGCTGCCCGCAGCGAAATCGACCGCAAGCTCCGATCGGCGCAGAACCACCTCGGTGAGCTCATTGAGCTGATGCGCCTGGTGCTGGCGAATAACGGCGCCAGCGGCGAAATGACCCGCCAAGGCGAACGCCATCGTGCTCGCAAGCACGAGTGCCACAAACGGGAGGTCTGGTCGCAGCACTCTCATCCGGCTCAGGCGAAAACAGGGCGGGGCGGAAATTCAAGCAAGGCGTGGAGATTGATCCTAGCCAGCGGGGGCTAAGATAGGGTTTAACGGAAAGACCGGCCCGAAGGGCCCCACCTGAGCAGTGCCCGGCCAATGGTCTGGCGGCTCGGGGTCAGAAACAAGCATGGAAAGTTGAGCAGTATGATCAGGACGTTAAGTCTCGTGATGGCGTTGACAATCGGGAGCTCTCTGGCCTCGGCGCAGGGGACCAAAGACACGCCATCGGGCACGCAATCCACCTCCGCGACGCGCAGTGGCACGGGCACGAATTCCGGATCCGACACGATGGGCGGCGCCTTCAAGGGAACGGGGACGCCCAGCTACGGAACCAGCCCAGGGATGGGGTCCCAGAAGAGGACGCAGAATTAAGTGTGGCGGCTGGCGGGGCACCGCCGGCAACCCGCTCAATCCACCTCACCGTCCAAGACGATGGCGGACCGGAACGACCCCGGGATAAGGGCGGCTGGCCCTATCGATGCGGGCCCGTTCGACTGCAGCGGCCGTACATGAAGCGGAGGCGAGCGCCGGCACTTCTAAGATCAGCTCTTCTTTGCCGGCTTCGACTTCAAGGAAAGACCAAGCCGCAACGCCATGCGCTTGATCGCATCGGGCGAGCGCCCGAGAGCTTTCGCTGCCTGCTCCAGCGAGGTTGAAGACTTGGCCAGCTCGATGAGCCGGCGATCTTCCTTGAACGACCAGGGCCTGCGCGCCATAACCGAAATGATCCTCTCGTCGACACAACGACAAAGCCGCCAAGCGGACCCATGTTCGCTCGACGGCTTTGCTTGGGTGGGGCCGGGCTTGGGGGAGCCCGGTGCGACATGGATAAGCAATCGCCGAAAGTTCGCAACAAACAACGCGGGTTAAGCTAACCTCTCAACCTTACCGCGATGAAGTTGGTGCATGGCGCTCCGTAGAAGCACGGATGCTTCTTCAGCGGTCTCGTCCGAGAGGCCGCTCCATACGTTCGAAAACGTTTCGCAGACCTATCGTGCAGATCGCAACTGTGCCCGATGACAGCGCATCCGGCCGCTTCGTTCGAGGCTGCTGCCGCCGTGAACACGGGTTAACATCGCCGGCTGGATATCGCCCCCGAACGATGCGAGATTTCGTCATCCTCCGGGCTCGTGGTTCTCGCGACGGCCAAAATTCAAGCACCACGTTGCACAAACTTCATCTTCCTCTGACAAAACTTTCAGCGCCGATGATCTTGAAGTCGTCAGAACATCACGTTGAAATGTACCGGGAGGAGCGTTCCGATCATTGGGAACATTCCAAATGTTTGCAATTCTGGTTCTGATTTCGATTTTTGCAGCTGGCTTTTGCTGCGGCTACGGCGTGCGGGCATGGCGCTCGCGCAGGCGATCGGCACGATATCGTCTCTATGCGCCCTACACGCCGGCGGCGATGGGCGCCAAGCAGAGTGAGCATCCGTCGTAGGCGCACAGCCATGTGAGCGCACACTGATCCTGCCGTGCGGCCGGGTCGGATAACCATGCGCAGTTAGGTTAACGTGGTGCGGCGCTTGAGAGCTTTGGAAAGGCAACCTAGAACGTAGCAATTCATGGTGAGAGTTTAGCCGCCTGTATTTTCGCGGCTCGCATAGGTGGGCGTGAATGGCGTATTTGATTGCTTTGCTGGGCGCGACTTGCGTCCTCGTTTTGATCGCGTTTGTTCGTGGCTTTGAGCGGCGGCTGAAGGATCGTCCGGGGCCTTGGATCATGAACGAGGGCCCTGCGAATGACTGATCAAAGGCACAACGCGCCGCGCAGATACTTCGTCGATGCCCAAGGGCATCGCGTTCTGATCGGCCTGTCTCCGGAAGAGACGGCGGAGTTCGAAGCTCTGGATCTTGCATCGAACGAGACAGGGCAATTTACATCCGAGGTCCGCGTGCGAAAAGGAGCCGCTGCCGACGGCGAGATCCGCTGGCACGAGCTGTATTCCAAGCACGCGGGAGCTTGGCGGGCATGGATTGCACAAAGCCAGACCGCACGGGCGCCGGATTCAGGATTTGTTAACTACGTCTGACCGATGGTACCCGCCTGGATCTCGTATGTGGGATGGCCCGGATGTTTCAGCTGTTCCTGAGAGCGCGCGCACACAATCTTCTCGGCTCCCGCCGCGAGGACAAAACCTTCAAGGCCCGCTCGGCCGAGCGTGACGCGGAGACCGACCGCGGGCGGATCGGTGCCGTTTTGGCCGCGATCGAAACCGCCTTGCAGGAGGCGGAGAGGGAGCAGGCCGGGCTCAACCGGCGTGTCGACGATGCGCTTGCCCGTGCCTCCGTCACCTTCGGAAACGGCACCGACGAATATCTCGAGCGGGAGCCGCTCGACAATCATCATCAGGATCTCTTCGCGGCCGACATCTCGAACGGCCAGCGCCGGCTCAAGGAATTGGCGAGCAGCATCGCCCACTTGAAGTTCGTCAAGACGGCAATGCTCACGCGCTTTCCGGATTTCAAGCTGCCGCAGCTGAACAGCTAGGAGCGGTGATATTTCTGCGCGCTCTGCGGCCGTGCTTCGAGACGCGGCTCTGGAGCATGGTCCGAACAAGTGCGCAGTCACAATTCAGCGCGCTTTGCCGTTTGGCGCCTCGTTCCTTTTTGGTATGGTCCGGCAAGCATTCACCGAGTGAAGGAGCAACGACGTGCCGGTCAAGAATTTGCGGACATTGGTTGGGCTGGCATTCGCTTTGACATTGGCCGTGCCGGCGACGGCGTCGGCCATCACTGCCGAAGTGGCGCGGGCATGTGACGCCGCGGTGGCCAAGGCCTTTCCGCCCAGGCAGATCGGCAACCCCGCAGCGGGGAGTGCCAAGGGAACGGGCAAGGACCAGCGCGAGTACTTCCAGAAATGCGTCGCCAACAACGGCAAGGTCGACGACATGCCGGCGGATGCGCCAAAGGACAGCAAGCCGGCCAAATAGGAAACAAAGGCTGCGTTATCGCCGCGGCGGCGGGCAGGGCGAGTAGAACGCGCCGTTCGCCGCATTGATGCGCTCGACGCATTGGTTGGGATCGGTGATCGTCCCAGCGATGGTGAAGTCATAGCCCATGCCCCTGACCACCACGATGTAGCGGCCGGGCGCGAGCGTGAAGCCGTCTTGCTCCGGTTGCAGCAACAGCATTCTCGACTGGTCGTCGATCGGACCTACCTTGTAGGGGTAGGACATGCTGCGGATGACCCAGGAATCGCCGGCGCTGACCATGGTGGCTTTCCCGCTGGCATCGACGCCCATCGCTCGCGAGACTTTTGCGATCACCCGAACTTCGGTCCCGCTGGCGTCGATACCCCCGTCGGGCCTGAACACGATGAATTTGACGTCGCCGTCCATCAACGTGGTCGCGCTCGGCGTGTTGATGGCGGCCGAGATCGCGACCCGCCGGTCCGGAATTTTTCCGGGAACCGGCTTCAGCTCGTGGAGCTGGCCCTCGCTCAAGGCGTAGACGCCGAACGTCGTTGGCAAAGGCATCGAGGGGTGCGCCGCCGGCGCCGGCTCCTTTGCGCTCTCCGGGATTCGTTCAGCGGTCTCGCTGGCCGAGGGAGTCGGAATCGCGGTCAGCTGAGGCTCCGGGCCCTTGGCCGAACGTTCGGGCTGCGCCATCTGCGACGATGCCGTCAGTTGTGCCTTCAGCCGCGGCCAATACACGACCGCGGTGCCGGCGCCAGCAATGAGCAGGAGGATCGCGGTCAATCGAACGAGAGACTTGAAAGCGCCGCTCCGTTTGGGTTGGTCGGGCGATCCTGGCGGTGCGGCAGGACGCCGCGGCGTCTCGGCAGCCATCGGAATGGCTGATGACGCCGAGGCAGCGAGCGTCGGAATGGGCGGGGGGACGGGAACGTTCGCCGGTGGAGAATTCGCCACGGGGACCGAGGCATCCCTGGTCGGTGAAGACTTCTCGCTTCGCTCAAAGGCGCGTTCGACCTCTCGAATGGCGCGTTCGAGGACTTGCTGGAGCTCTCGCGCTTCCCGCGCATCGGCGTGGGTGAATTGTTCCAGAAGCTTGACGCGAGCCAGCTCGTAGACGACATCCCGCATCTGCCTGGGGTCGCCGGAGACTTCGCGGATCCGCTCTGACAACAGGCGGACGAGCCCGGCCTTGATCTCTTGCGCCTGCGAGGCGTTGGCTGCGGTGTCGCCGGTCTCGGTCATCAAGAGCGATCAACTAGCCCGGATAGTGCCGTTTCGCTAGGTTTTTTCACCCCGGATCGCGTCGGTTGCGGTGAAACACGCTGATGCTCCGGCCGCAAAGGTCCTGCGCGGTCGTTTCGTAGCGCTTGCTTTTGGGCGGAAACCTGTGACATTTCGACCGGCTCCTTCTTCCGGTGTGTGACCATGCGCGGCATTTTGACAGCAATGATGTTTCTGACCTTTCTGGTTCAGTCTGCTTCTGCACAAGGGACCAAGGATCAGGCCAACACGACTAGCTCCAGCATCGTGACGACGACCGACAAAAAGAAGCAGACCACCCAGGCTGCCTCGCGGCCTACGGCTGTCCGGAACGTGGGTAGCGGTTCTACCGGACAGGCGGCCCAAGGTGTCTGGAGGAATGGCAAGCTGATCGCGGTGCCTCGCTGAGGTCACCCGTGCCGCGGTGAGGTCGCGCAACGAACCGTGATGCCGTCGTGAAGGAACGGTGTTCCCTCCCTGACGTTCTTGCTCGGGAGATATCGCATGAAACGAATAGTCTTGATCACACTCGCCCTTGTGGTGCCTGCGGGCGCCTGGGCCCAGGGCGTCAGCGATCCGTCGACACCCAACCGCAATGTGATCATCGTCAACCCGTCGCAGCCCGCGCGTCCCAACGCGACGCCGAATATCCCGAGCCGGATCGAGCCTCCCGTGACGACTTACGGACGGGCCCGGCCCTATCACGGGAATACAACCCGGGGCAGCGGGTCGAGCCGCCGTTACTAAAGCGTTTTCGGGCGAAGTAGATACCCCTTCGCGCGTCGTGGGCCTGCCTATTGCGGGTTGACTTCGACCTCCAGAGTCGACGTCCCGGGATCATGACGGTTCTTGCCCGAAATCAGCAGCGTGAACTTGTCGGCGCCTCGCGCTTCCCTTTCTGCCGAATAGCGAAAGCCGGACCCGACCACCGCCAATTGTCCCCGTGATGGCCCGCTCACGACGGATACGTTGAAGATCTGCATGTAAGACCAACGCAGTCCCTGAATGCAGTCGGCGCCAGGGGCGATCGACATCGTCCATTTCACCGTGTCTTGCGACAAGGCGAAGGGCGCGCGCTCCTTGATGCAGAGCGGGCTGGCGTGAGCCGTGAGGGCGGACATGGCATACGCCGCAACGGCAACGCGCAACAACGATACCAGGCTTGCACGCATTCTCGCCAACTCCATCGACGGATGCCGAAGTCTAGCAGCGATGGCCTAACGAGGCCTTAGAACGACGCTATTGTCCTTGCGGCGCTCATCCGATGCCGATCGCAGATAGGTCGATCATCGGTCGGCCTCTCTCCGGATCATGCCATACTAGACCTGTTTTGCCCGACGGATCAAGTCAGGACTTCGGAAAATACGTAAGTCATTGATTCGGTTGGTGCCGGCTACTGTGCATGGGGTTGTTTTTCGCTTTTTGAAGGGACGGCCGCTGCGTTCCGAAAATGTTGCAATTGGCAGCCGTATCAGCTGAAGTTGCGGCTGCTGCTCGGCCCGCCATCGGAGTCATCGGAGTGCGACCCGTCCGCTGCAAGTCCCTGTCAGACCGCCGGAGACCGGCGCGCGCGCCGGTTCAGGCGGCCGTGGCTGCCGCTGTCGGATTGGCTCTCTACGCCTGCCCGCTCTCGTGCCGTGCTCAGACCGAGCCGGAGCCGTCCATCAACGACTATCTTCCGCCGAGCGAGCCGGAAGTCTCGCGCGACGAATGGCGGCAGCGCATCGAGGATGCGCGACGCCGTGCCAAGGGGGTTGCGCGCGAGCGGCGCGAGCATCCGGAACTCTACAAGCCGGCTCCGGAAGATCCGGACCTCGTCGCGACCGAACGTCTGCTTCGCGACGACAGCCTGCAGCGAGGCGACATCGTTACGACCAAGAAGGGCATGTTCGTCTACCAGGGACGATCCGATCAGCCGCGCCGCGATCAGGACTTCGTGCCGGTCAACCCGAAATCGGTCCGCTGAGTTAATACCGCCGCAAGATCTCGTTGAATCTGGGATCGGTCACCTTCGTCGTCTCCAGCAGCAGCGACTTGCCTTGCGGAGTTGCCTGCACATAGGCCGCGATCAGCAGCGGCTCGTAGCGCGAGCGGTTGGCCAGCGCCGAGCGGATGTCGGATTGCGCCAGCAGCTTGATCTCCTCGTCGGTTGCAGCGGCGCTCGAGGTCACGGTGCGGACGCGTGAGAAGGCAACGTCGATCGGCACCGACCCGGTCAGGTACGACATCTTCACCGCAGGCGTGACCGCCTCGCCGGCCTGGGCCTGTAGCGTGCCGAGCGTGAGCCAGAGCGCCGGCCTGATCGGCGAAACTTTCAAGGCTGCCACGACAGCGGCTTGGGCCGTCTTGTTCTCGCTGGCCCTTCCGCCTGCCTCGGCCGACGGACGGTGCAGAACGTCGGCGGCCATCGCCGCCGCATGATTTGCCAGGAGGTCGCCATCCCACGAAAAGGATGCCAGGCTGCCTGCGGCCGCGAGCTTGGCCTTGTCCGGCGGAATTTCGCCCGAGAACAAGTCGCTGGCGCGAAAGTTCGGCCGCACCAGATCGCCATAGAACGTCGTGCCGGCGTGGAGCGCCAGCGCGATCGCGGTCAAGATGCCAATGGCGCGAAGCGTGATCACCGAAGTTGCGGCCTAAGCTTTCAAATTGCGAGGAGACTATCGCCTTGGATGGTCAATAGGGTCAAGTTGCCGGTCGCATAAGCGCCGGTGTCGATGTTGATGCGGTTCGAGCGGATATCGGGCGCGCTGACCGGCGTATGGCCGTGTACGATATATTTGCCGAAGCGCTCCTCGGAGGCGAGGAATTCCTCGCGGATCCAGAGCAGGTCCTCATCCTTCTGGCGATCGAGCGCGATGCCGGGCTTGACACCGGCATGGACGAAGAAGAAGTCGCCGCAGGTAAAGGACGAGGGCAATTGCTGGAGGAAGGCGAGATGCTCCGGCGGGAGCGCACGTCTCAGTCCCTCGATCAGTTCGACCTGCTGCTCCGCGGAAGGGTTCATCGTCGGCGTGACGCCATAGGAGACCAGCGTCAGGAGGCCGCCATAGTGGCGCCACTCCTGCAGGCGGGTCGGGTCCTTGAGCACCTCGAGCAGGAAGACCTCGTGGTTGCCCTTCAAACAGACCGTCTCGTGCGATTTCGAGCGCGCGATCAGGAGATCAAGAACGGCGCGTGAGTCCGGGCCGCGGTCGACATAGTCACCGAGAAAGACCTGAATGGCGCGTTGCGGCGCCGAGCGGGCCAAGTCGGCGTCGATCACGGTTAACAGCGATTGAAGCAAGTCGGCGCGGCCATGCACGTCGCCGATCGCATAGACGCGGACGCCATCGGGAAGCCGCGGCTTGGTCTTCTTGCGAAAGCGGGAGGAAAGGCCCATCGGGTCGGTCGAATCGCATCCAGCGTCACGAGCGGAAGTCGTGACCGCTCTTAGCAGAACAAGTCACACATCGGTATTCTTAATTGTTTCCGACCGATGAGCCCGCATTTTGATTAAAGCCTCGCGTGGCCTTTGAGCCGTATTTCAAGAGGTCTCGCGTAGCGTCTCCCCAACAAGAACGGGGAGCGCGACATGCGCAAAGTTGTGAAGTTCCTGGCGGCCGTCGCCGCCATCGTCGTTGCTGCGGGGGTGCAGCAGAAAGCGGAAGCTGCCTTCGTCGGGGCGCCCCTGGGGCTGCGTGGTGCCATCCACTACATCAAGTTCGACCAGCCGACGCTGCCGCCGATGGCGTTCACGCTCTTCTGCCTGAAGTACAAGGACGAGTGCAAGCCGCGGCCGCAGCGGATCGTCTTCCGGGGCGGCCGCCTGAAGCTGACGGCCGAGCGCATGGCGCAAATGCAAGAGGTCAACCAGCGGGTCAACACCGCGATCCGCCCCGAGGCCAACCTGGAAGGGCTGCGCGGCGAAAAGTGGCTGCTGCATCCGGCGAGCGGCGACTGCAACGATTACGCCGTGACAAAACGCCACGATCTGATCGCCAAGGGCTTTCCGGCGCGCTCGGTGCTGCTGAGCGAGGTCGTGACCAGCTGGGGCGAGCATCATCTCGTGGTCGTGGTGCGCACCTTCTCCGGCGATCTCGTGCTGGACAATCTCTCCGGCCACATCATGTCGTGGTCGAAGAAGCCCTATCGCTGGGTCCGCATTCAGTCGCCCAAGAATCCGAACTACTGGACCTCGCTCGGCGACCGCGCGGTCTGATCACCCGCGCGCTATCGTGATCCGGATTGGCTGACGCTCTGCGACAGCCCCAGTCCCAAGATCACCGAAAGGCAAAGGATTGCTGCCGGGTGCAGCAATCCGGGACCGGCAAAGCTCTGAACCAGCGCAAACAGGACGCAGGCCGCGGCCGCCGCCGGAAAGAACGAGTCGCGTCCGCGCTGCAGCGCGCCGACGAACAGGCGGACCAAAGCGAGCAGGCTCACCGCGATCATGGCGACCAAGCCGACCCAACCCATCCCCGCGAACACCGATGTGGCCGCCGAGGGCGCCGTCAGGACGGCGCCGGCATCGCTCTGATAGATCCTGCCCACCGCAGCAAAAGTCCCGGCGCCGGCGCCGAACCAGCGTGTATCGGCCAGCATGCGCTCGAGCGCGGCCTTGGTCTCGGTCCCCATCTCCGGAACGAGCCGTAGCAGGATCGGTCCGGAATTCTTTTCGAAGAGGAAGGTCAGCACGATCGCCGCGCCGATCAGGGCTGCCACCGACAACGCGCTCGCGGCCAATGGCGACAGATCCAGTCTGCGGATGACGAGGATCAGCAGGATCAGCACGACGCCAAAGGCCGCCGCCATGGCGCTGTTCGTCCCTGATAACCCAAAGATCGCGGCGGCACTGACCAAGGCTCCGACCAGACCGCAAAGTCCGATCGCGACCGAGCGAACGATCGAATGATGCGTCTCCGCCCGTTCAGCGGCGAGCTGCATCACCGCCAGATTGAGCATGAGGCCGAGCCCGGCCAGGCTCGTCGTGAGGTCATGGGGGACGGATCCGGCAAGCGCCGGCGAGAGCCGATGCAGGTCCAACATCAAGGCGGAGATCGCGGTTACGCCGCTCAGCACGAACAGAACCAGCTCGGCACGGCCGCGGTTGCGGACCACCAGGATCGCGACGCCAAGCAATGAGATCGCGGCCAGCGCCAGCAGCAGCGCATTCACCGTCAAGCCGATATCGGCCGTGATCGGCCCGAGCGACAGGCCACCGATTACCTCGTGAGCGCTGGCCCAGATCGGATGCGCAAAGCGCAGCGGAAGCGGAGCGAGCTGGGCCGCGATGCACAGCGGAATGGCGAGCAGAATCCAGCGGCCCCAGGAGGTCGCACGAAGATAGTGCTCATAGTCGGCCTTTCGCGAGCTCGAGGCGGCGGCCAGCAGGCCTAGCGCTGCGGCCATCGTCCCGAGCTGCGCCCCCAATGTGGCGCCGGCGATTTCGAGAGCGGAAGCGGAAACGATGGAGACGATGAGGGCAAAATAAGCGAGGGACAAACGGCGCGCTCGAAGCGAATCCTGAAACGGTCAGGTCACCATACAAGCGGGCGGTGCGTTTTCAAACAGAGGCTTGCGTTGCGATCAGCGCGTGGCCTTGACCGGCCGACCGAAGACGCGGGTGGCGCGTGCGGCGGCAAGGGCAAAGCGCGCCCCCGAGCCGAAGAGGTAACCGCCTTGGAGGGCGATGGCGGCGAACGCCGCAGCCTTTATGCCGTCAAGGAAGCCCAGGCTGGTCATCATGCTGACCGGCAGCATGGTGAGCACCAGCGCAAATGTGACCGGCAGGAGCACGAACACGCGAAAGCGTTGGCCCAGCACGGCACCTGTGAGAAAGCTGAAAATCAAAAAGGCGGTCATCCGAAACACTCTCCGTGCTCCGGACCCTAGATTCCCCGCCTAAAAAGACCCTTAAGTTGTATGGCTAAATTTAGCCTATTGGCCGCAATTTGCCAGCAGCGAATGATAGGCCTGCCGCAGCCCGTTGAGCGCCACCATCCCCTTGATCTCGCTGTCGCCTTCCCTGACCACCACGGACAGCGAGGCCGTCGTCTGCCACTTCCCGGCGGCAAACGCCGAGACCTCGTCGGGCAACAGCACGGCCGCTCCCGCGGCCGCCATGCTGCCCTCGAAGCTCAGGGTGCCGCCGCCGCTTGCGGCAATGGTCACCTTGGGGCGGCTCCGGGGCGGGAAGGGTCGGATCAAGGCCACCAGCACATCGACCTTGCCCTTCGGGGCGCAGCGCACGATCAGGCCGGCGAAGTCCGGGTCCGATTGGGTGGTGTCGGCGGTCTTCATGATGGCCGCGAAGCTTTCGCCGTCCTTGGCCCCTTGGGTCCGGGTGAATTTCCAGACGGACGTGGACGCAGGGGCGGCCACCTCAACAACGGCGCCGCGGCACAACGACCCCGCGCTGCCAGGGCAGGGGACGGCGGGGCCCCATGCGCGATCGGCGGCGCCAAAGAGGGAGCCCGCCAACAGCGGGATCAGAAGGAGGACAGACAAGGGGGATTCCTGCTCTTAACGGGCCCAGCTTTAGCAGACGGCGGCGAGGCTAAGAAGCCTTGCGCTCGACACACTGAGCCCTCGACTAGGGCGACATGCGCTCGAACCGGGCACACGAAATACAACAAATGGTCACAAAGGGTTAAACCAGGCCCCAAACAGTGGCCTGTACGCAACAGTGGCCAACGGATCGCTCCGTTAACCACCGGCAACACTTGTCGCACCCACCCCTAGGCCGTACCAATTTACGTCAATTGGGGACCCTCGGGCGCGATTCATGTCATCTATTGCCAAGACCTACGTGTTGATGCCTGCGTTGCTGGCGGCTGCTTTGGCGCTCGGGGCGTGTTCGACCAATCCCGGGTCGGGACCGCTCACCGACGACGTCAACAACAAGATCCAGACGGAAAACGCGCCGGCCTACGAGCTGGTGCCGCTCAATCCGGCGACCGTGAAGATCCTGCACACCCACGAGCCCAAGGGCCTCGCGGGCGTGTTCACCGACCGCCGCCCGCCTGCCAGCATCGTGTTCGGCATCGGCGACGTCGTCAGCGTCACCATCTTCGAAGCCGCGGCAGGCGGTCTGTTCATCCCGGCGGAAGCCGGTGTCCGCCCGGGTAACTATGTGACGATCCCGGATCAGTCGGTCGACAATGACGGCTTCATCACCGTGCCCTATGCCGGTCAGATCAAGGCCGCAGGCCTGACGGCGGTCCAAATCCAGCGCGCGATCGTCGAGAGGATCGGCAACCGCGCCATCGAGCCGCAAGCGGTCGTGGCGATGTCCTCGCAGCGCACCCAGCTGATCAGCGTGCTCGGCGAGGTCAATTCGCCGGCGCGTTATCCGGCGAGCGCGGCGGGCGCGAAGGATCGCGTGCTCGATGCGATCACCCGCGCCGGCGGCATCAAGGGCCAGGGCTTCGAGACGTGGGTCATGCTGGAGCGTGGCGGACGGCGGGCCACCGTGCCGTTCGAGAATCTCGTGATGGCGCCCGAGAACAACGTCTATGTGCGGCCCGACGACAGCATCTACGTCTATCGCGAGCAGCAGAAGTTCCTGGCGTTCGGCGCCAGCGGCCAGAGCGGCGAGTTCAACTTTGACGCCTGGCGCATCAATCTCGGCGAAGCGGTCGGCAAGGCTGGCGGTCTCCTGGACGGCCAGGCCGATCCGGCGGCCGTTTATCTCTATCGCCGCGAGCCGCGCGAGGTTGCGGCCCAACTCGGCATCGACGTGAGCAAGTACACCTCGGAGACGATCCCGGTTATCTTCAACGTGAACTTCCGCGATCCAGGCGGCTTCTTCCTCGCCACCAAGGTCATGATGAAGAACGGCGACATCATCTACGTCTCGAACTCGCGCAACGTCGAAGTTGCCAAGTTCCTGAACTACCTGCGTGTGATCATGGCGACCGGCAGCGATAGCATCAATCTCGCCAACGACGCCCTGATCTTCCGCAACAACATCAAGCTGGCGCCGTAAGACGCCGACTTGATCGACCAAATCGATGGCACCGGGGCTTTGTCCCGGTGCCATTTTCGTTTAGCAATCGAGGCGGTTCTGCTGCGCCGACAAGCCCGGGATCTGGATCAAGGCGCCACTCGGCACGGGCGCGCCGGTCATCGGTCACCCCGCGGCTTTGCAAGGGGCTTCATGCGCTTTCGAACATTTTGCCGTCTTCTGGCTCTCGTCCCGCTTACCTTCGCGCTTGCACCGGTCGGGCCGGTGCTCGGCGCTGCCGCAGAGATGGGCGTCCGCCATCGCATCGATGTGATGGTTTCCGCTGATCCGGATGCTCCCGTCCTGTCGCGCCTCAAGGGCGCCAGGGGCGAGCTGTCCTTCACGGTTCGCCTCTCGGCGAACTCCAAGGAGAGCAAGTTCTTCGGGATGCTGCGCCCGTCCTTCCCTGACATCGTCGTGCCCGATGGCCCGGGCAAGCCACTGGTGCAGCAGACCAAGCTGTGGGAGGAGGATGTCTGCCATCAGCGTCGCGGCCTGCCAAAGGTCACGGTGACCCAGCTCGGCGGGCATTTTGCGCAAGGGGAGGGGCGGATCGAGATTTCCGCCATCAACCGGCACATCGGCGTTCTGGTCCCGCCCGACGAACTAACCCCCGGAATAAAACTCGATCAGGGGAGTGATAGCTTTGGATTATTCTACGCATTCCGAGCGCAGAGCCGGAACAGCCGCCTCAACGTGGATCTGAAGATCTATCCGATCGATTGCTTCCTCTAGGCTTAAGCAAAGCTCGCAAGACATAACGATGCGCCTTCGGCTTCCTAAGATTCGCTGGTCATGGAGCTTGCCCGCGGTCTTCATCCTGTTCTTCGTGGCCGCCGGCGCGCCGTTTCCGTTCGGCTCGACCAATGATCTGTCGATCGCGTTCTGGTGCCTGTGTCTCGGCATCGCGGTGATCTTCGCGCCGACGCGCGATCTGCGCAGGCCGCATCTCTGGCTGCTCGCCGGCATCGGCGTGATCGTTGCCGCTTACGCCTTCGTGCTGCATGAGCAGCTCTCCGACAATCCCTGGGTCGCGCCGTTCCAGCCGATCTGGAAGCAGGCCTCGGATCTGCTCGGCGTGCCGATCGCTCCCTCGGCGTCGATCGTCAAGAACGAGGCGTTCTTCGCGCTCGGCGCGCCGCTTGCCAACATCCTCGCCATCGTGCTCGGCATCACCGTCGGCGCCGACCGGATGCGCGCGCGCCGCCTGCTCTGGGTGATCGCGATATCCGGCGCGGCTTATGCCCTCTACGGCGTGCTCTCGTTCCTGATCGAGCCAACCATGATCCTGTGGCGGGACAAGACGGCCTATCTCGGCAGTGTCACCGGCACCTTCATCAACCGCAACACGGCGGCGGCCTATTTCGGCTCGGCCGCCGTGATCTGGATGCTCCTGATCCTGGAGGACGTCCGTCGCCGCCTGCCGGAGCGGCACATCGAATGGCGGCGCCTGTCGCTCGACCTGCGCGCGATCCCGCCGAGAGAGATCCTGCCGCAACTCGCATGCCAGCTGATCTGCCTCATGGCGATGTTCATGACGACCTCGCGCGCCGGCGTCGGCCTGTCGCTGCTGGCGATGATCGTCGCGTTCACGCTGTTCCTGAGGAAAGACCTGCCACCGCGCACCGGCATCTGGATCTCGCTGGGCTCGGGCACCGCCGTCGCGCTCGGCCTGTTGCAGCTGCTCGGCGGCCGCGTCTCCAGCCGCTTCGACAGCCAGGGCCTGGTCGACGAGGGCCGCATCGAGGCCTGGAAATCCACGCTGCGGATCATCGCCGACAATCCCTGGTTTGGCACCGGCATGGGCACCTTCCAATGGGCCTTCCCGCCGTACCGCAGCCCCAACATCTCGATTCGCGGTGTCTGGGATGCTGCGCATTCGACCCCGCTGGAGCTTGCCTCCGAGGTGGGCATCCCGATGGCGCTGTTGGTGGCGCTCGGCTGGGCCGTCATGCTGGCGGTGCTGGCGCGGGGTGTGTTCACCCGCCGGCGCGACGTCATCATTCCGCTTTCGGCCGCGGCGACCGCGACGCTGTCGCTGCTGCATTCGTGCCTCGACTTCACGCTCCAGATGCCCGGCTACAGCATTCCGTTCTTTGCGCTTTTCGGCGCCGGCCTGGCCCAGTCCTTCTCCAGCCGGGAGGGCCGCGCGAGTTCGGGCGCCGGCGCCACCGCACCGCGAGGCGAGGGGCGCTCCGCAACCCCGCCTCCAGCTCCGCGCCCTCGGCCCGAGCTTCACAAAACTGTCTAGATCTGAAGCAGTTGCGCCGTTTACGAAGTTTTTAGTATAAATGGACAGCCCTTCTTTGTTTCGCTAGGTTCTTGCACTGCACAGCCATTTTGCCCGGGCCGAGGAAGCAGATCGGGGCAGCTGATTTTTTGGAGGTTGTTTTATGAGCGTTATCAGAAACGCGCTTCGCATGGCTGCCGCCGCGGCGCTCGCCGCCACGATCACATCGGCCGCCAACGCCGCCATTTACCCGCCGCAGCGCCAGCTGCCGGCCACCGTCATTTCCGACTTCAAAGCTGCCCCGAACAGCCTCTTGCAGCAATATCCGACTGGTGGCCCGCAGATGATCTCGCGCGTGCGCGACCTCGGAGCGTCCGATCCGACCACGGTGCCCGGCCTGATCGCCCTTCTGAAGGATCCCGTGACCACCACCGACCAGATGCGCGCGATCGTCGCCGGCCTCGCCCAGGTCGCCCGCATGGCCGCGCAGCAGGACCAAGCCTACGCCAACGAGATCCAGGCTGCGATCGCCAGCACCGGCAACCCCGACGTGATCGCCGCCTATCAGGCCGCGACCGGCGACGTCGCGATCGCCGCGACCGGTGGCGGCGCTGGCGGCGGCACCGGCGCAGGCGGCCCCACGGGCAACGGCTTCCCCACGGGCGGCGGTGGTGGTGGAGTCGTCGTGTTTGGTAACAACACCAACGCCAACAACCCGCCCAACACCGGCAGCGGCGGCGTCGGCAGCGCCGCTAACAGCGTCAGCCCAGTGCGCTGACCGAAACCAGCCCGCGCGGCCGGCTATGATATTTCTCGGTAGCGGCGCCAGCAGGCGCCGCTTTGCTTTTGTGCCGTTAAGGTTCATGCAAAAAGTCGCGCAACCCGTGCTGCGCAGTGCATCCACCGCGTTCAATTGCAGGCACGCCTGTGCTAGTGTTGTGCAGCGCGGCTTTTGGCATCGGGTTTGCGCCGGACGCCCTCTGGCTTTGGCCACCATTGATCCCAAGAACACACATCGATCCATTTTCAGGAATTGCTAGATGTTGCAGGTGAACAAGCCGCCCTCGGAGATCAACCGTGATTTCGCCGAGGCTGACGGCTCTCCGTCGCAGACGCTGACTTTCTATCTCGACATTGTCAGGCGCCAGTTCCCGACCATCGTCGCGATCGTCTCGGCCTGCGTGATCCTGGCGCTGCTCTATCTCTTCACCGCCGCGCCGCTGTTCACCTCCACGGCCTCGATGGTCATCGACACCCGCAAGGTGCAGCTGTTTCAGCAGCAATCGATGCTCGGCGATGTTGCGATCGATTCCGCGACGGTAGAAACCCAAGTTGAAATTCTTAAATCCGAGAACATCAGCCTCGCCGTAATTCGCGACCTGCACCTTACGGAAGATCCGGAGTTCACCGGCAGCGGCGCTGGCTTGCTCGGGGCCATCATGAGCTCGGTCACGGGCCTGTTCTCCTCGGCCAGCGCACCATCGGAATTCGAGCTGAGGCGCAAGGCGCTGGAGCGGTTCGCCAGCAACCGCACCATCAGGCGGCTTGGCCTCACCTATGTGATGGAGATCAGCTTTACTTCGCGTGATCCGCAAAAGGCCGAGCGCATCGCGAACGCTATCGCCGACGCCTACATCGTTGATCAGCTCGAGGCGAAATATCAGGCCACTCGTCGCGCCAGCGTCTGGCTCCAGGACCGGATTAAGGAATTGCGGACGCAAGCCTCAGTCGCTCAGAAGGCGGTGGTGGATTTCAAGATCGCCAACAACATTGTCGATAGCGGCGGGCGCCTGATGAACGAGCAGCAACTCGCGGAGGTCAACAGTCAGTTGGTTATGGCGCATGCGGCGACGGCTGAGGCTAAGGCGCGTCTCGACCGCATGAATGACATCGTTAAGCAAGGAATTCCGGATGCTAACGTCGGCGACGCGCTAAAGAACGACACTATCGTCAAGCTGCGGGGGCAATACGTCGACATGGCATCGAAGGAATCGATCTGGGCCATGAAATATGGCGCGGATCACTTGGCTGCAGTCAATCTTCGCCGACAGATGGCAGAAATCAAGAAAAACATTCAAGACGAGCTCAAGCGTATCCAAGAATCCTACAAGAGTGACTACGATATTGCGCAGACTCGCGAGGATGCAATCAAGTCGAGTCTCGCCAGCGTCGTTTCGGAATCGCAGCTCACGAACCAGGCGCAGATCCAGTTGCGCGAGCTCGAGAGCAACGCTCAGTCGTACCAGGCGATGTACGACAACTTCCTACAGCGCTATATGGAATCAGTGCAGCAGCAATCCTTTCCTATAACGGAAGCACGTATCATCAGCGCGGCGACGCCGCCACTGGCGAAGAGCTCTCCAAAGTCCTCAATCATTCTTATTGCGGCACTGGTGGCAGGCCTGGTGCTCGGCTTCGGCGCTGCGATAGCGCGCGAGATCACTGACAATGTGTTCCGAACCACGCGGCAGGTGGAGGAAACGCTTGGTACGAGTTGCATTGCAATGCTCCCGGCCCTTCGCAACGCTGCGCTACTCTCGAGCGTCCCATATAAGTTCGCTAGAAAGACAGATGATCCGCAGTCTGACCTGTTGCGCTACGTCGTGGACAATCCCTTGTCCCGCTTCTCTGAAGCCATACGCTCCCTCAAGGTGGCAGTGGACTTTAATTCTATCGTGCGCGAGAATCGCATACTGGCGGTGACTTCCACACTGCCGAATGAAGGGAAGAGCACTCTTTCTACAAATCTCGCGCAGCTTATGGCGCATGGGGGTGCCCGAGTTATCTTGATCGATGCGGATCTTCGCAATCCGTCGCTGTCGCGTGAGTTGGTGCCGGACGCGCGAGCGGGACTGGTCGATGTTGTAGCGCAGCGGGAGCAACTCGAAAATGTCTTAGTAATCGACCCGGAAACCAAGCTCGCGATTCTACCAGCCGGCGCAACTTCGAAGTTGCTCCATACCAATGAAGTCTTAGGTTCTAAGCCAATGCGCGAGCTCATGGGCTTTCTGCGCTCGAAGTTTGATTATGTGGTACTCGACATGCCGCCAATGGCGCCTGTTGTCGACGCGCGCGTCACCTCCCCCTATGTCGATGGTTATATTTACGTGGTCGAGTGGGGGAAGACGAACAAGAACGTCGTGCTCCATAACCTGCGAAACGCACCAGAGGTCAAGAATAAGCTTCTCGGCGTGGTGTTGAACAAGGCTGATACCAAGCTGCTCGCTCGCTACGAGTCTTATCAAGGACGCTACTACTACCAGAAGTACTACGCTCGGTACGGGTATGGCGAGTAGCGGTCGATACGTCACGCAAGTTGGCGTCCGCGGGGCCTTGCTGCTGCTCGGCTTTGCCGGTTCGCTTTGGTCGTTCTTCGCTTTCCCGTCCTTCTGGCGAGCAGTTCCTGCCCGCAGTGTGATTGAGTCGATCATCGCTGGGCAGCACTTCAAACCAGGGGTTCTAACCAGTGTATTGGTTAATATTGATCGCGACGCTAGACAGACCCTGAATCACCCTGCTCTTGAACGCGCGGAAGCACTTATCAAGCTTCGTATCGCGGAGAAGACAATACAATCACAAAGCCTGGAAGAATCTGAAAGAGAGCTGACGGCTGCCGAGCAGAAGATGAAACTCTCGCTCTGCCTTAACCCTTCCGACGCTTATCTGTGGCTCATGCTCTATTGGGGTAGCAACCTTCAGAACGGTTTTGAGAAGAGGAGCCTGGCCTACCTCCACCAATCATATGATTTGGCTGCGACGGAGGGCTGGATTGCACTACGGCGCAACAAGCTGGCTCTAGCTATTTTCGCGCAATTGAATGAATCATTGCAGGAAAAGGTAGTGTCGGAATTTGCGGCGCTGGTCAATAGCGGCTTCACGGACAGCGCCTCGGCCAACATAGCAACCGTGGGCTGGGCCCACAGGGATCGGCTGCTGGCAAGCCTTTCGCAGGTCGATATCAACTCGCGCGAGACATTTGCCAGAGCGCTTGCCTACGACGGGATCAGCGTGAGTGTGCCGGGCGTCGAAATCAGCGGATTTTCGCGGCGATGACTTTCAATCTCAGTTTGAGAATTGCAGCTTGTATCTTCACTGTTGCGCTTATCATTGCCACGGAAAAACGTGAGGTTCTTGCTCAGACAAGCGGCTCAACCACGCCCAGGTTGACGATGCAGGGCGGTGCCGATCCATCCAACTCACCGATCGCTCGCGATGCACTCGGTCGGCCCTGTTTGAATGTCGAAGCTGCAGCGCGAGCGCATATTGTCAATTCGAGTCTCATCGATCACGTCGTCAGCGTGAAGAACAACTGTTCCAGGACGATCAAGATCAAGGTCTGTTACACCAACTCAGAGCGGTGCACGGATGCAGTTCTCGGCAGCTATGGTAGATCCGACGTGATTTTGGGGACGATGACGGGAGTAAAGATATTTCGATATTCGATTTTGCAGAAATAGCCTGTCAGGCGAGCATTAGGCCGATCGAATAAGCTCCTGAAGCCATCGTGGGCGGGAAAGCGGAGCAAACCTCCAAGAGACGAGATTACGAGCGAACGATCTCGGCAGCAGCGCAACCGAAAAAAGCCAGAGAACCATCCCGACCTGCCTGGCTGCGCTCAATCCCTGAGCCCTTACGCCGGATCTTATCCCATCGGCCAGACATCTGCCGATGCTATCCTTGGCAATCGGATGTTGATCGGGGCCGAGCCGCAGTGACGCCACTCGCATCGCCAAGTTGTAGAAGCCAAACCTCCATCGATTTGAATCCAGTGGGACGCCATACTTGTGAGCAATTCTCGTTGCGTATTCGCAGCGTGTGAGATGTCTCTTGAGGTCACGTCTGATCCTTGACAGATCAAGATCAGTTTGAGCGCCGTCATTCGCACCGTGAACCCGATACGAGACCAGCGGCATGCTAAGGCTAATGACGTCGCCCAGAAACGGAGCTGTAGAGAGGAAATAGCTATCCACCCATCTATCAACGCCTTCTTCCAGTGGGAACAGCCTTGCTAGAAATTTTCGAGACAGAAGATTCCCTGAATTGGGCGGCGTAGGGTAAGAATCTGTTTGCGAGGCCCAATGACGAATCCGATCTGGCGTCGTGCTTGCTAGGTATTTTGGAAAACCAATTCCGAGAGCATTTCCATCTTTGTCGATGACCCTCATTTGGCATTGGATCATTGACCAACCCGGCGTCATGATCTTGGCAGCTTCTTGAGCTATTGACGGATCCAGCAGATCATCCGAATCAAGAAATATGATCCAATCGCCGGAGCTGCACAGGAATCCTTCTTCGGCGGCCCGCGCCTGACCTCTATTGGGGCGCAGGAGAACCTTCACCTCGTCTTCGGCAAACTGCTTAATGATTTCGGGAGAGTCGTCGGTCGAGCCATCATCGACAACTATGACTTCTACGCGAGGCCAATCTATAGCAAGGGCGCTGCGAATTGCGCTCGCTACAAATTGAGCATAGTTGTAGTTGCAGATGATTACCGAAAGCTGCGCACTATCCTTTGACATAGCATCCTGCCCGGCATCAGTAATTCCGAATTGACCGTTGCGCTAGCCTCTTCTTGGTCGATGTTTCGCCGAAGGCCGGCGCTAAGCGGCCTGCATTAATCGGCGCAATAGGTTTGGTCTCGATGATGGGACAAACCGCCAAGAGACGATACGACGTGCAAGAGGTTTGGGAAATAAGGCAACAGCAACAAGCCATATGAAAATTCCAATATGCCGAAATAGAGTTAATCCTTGTGGCGTAATTAACGCAAGAACTGCGTCCCTAAGGCACTTTGCAATTGTATCGTTCGGTATTGGATGATCTGATGGATCTAGTCGCAGAGACGTCAGCCTCATGGCCAAATTGTAGAACCCGTAACGCCATCGATCCGCTGCGATCACTACCCCAAACTTTGCAGCCACTCTCGTCGCATAGTTGCACCGAGTGATGTGCCTTTGCAAATCGGTCGCAACCTTCTTCAAGCTGAGAGTTGTCGACTGAGCTCCCAAATTTCTGCCGTGGATTCTGTATGAGGCGAGCGGCTTACGTACTGTAAGCACGTCCCCCAAGATTGGTGCAGTAGAAAGAAAGTAGCTGTCTGTGGCGCGATCCATGCCTTTCTCTAATGGGAAAATTTTCTCCAAGAAGTCTCGCGCTAAGAAATTTCCTGAATTCGGAGGGGTGGGATAACTGTCAGTATGCGAAACCCAATAGCGAATAAGGTCAGGCGTCACGTCACTCCGGTACTTTGGGAAAATAGTGCCTAAAGAGCGACCGGCTTCATCGATTGTCGACATTTGAAACTGGATCATCGACCAGCCAGGTTTCATCACTCCTACGGCTTCTCGGACGATTGCCGGATGTACTGTATCATCCGCATCGAGGAATAAGATCCAAGCGCCGCGGCTTTCGTTATACGCCCGCTCTGCAGAAGCCGTTTGGCCCTGCTTTGAGCCAAAGATAGCTCGCACTCCGAGCGGAACATACTTTTCGATCACGCGTTGCGAGTTATCGGTGGAGCCATCGTCAATAACGATAACTTCTACATTCGGCCAATCAATCGCAAGGGCGCTAGCGATCGCCTCCCCTACATAATCCGCGTAATTGTAGTTGCAGATGATGACCGTTACGAGCTTGGGTTCAACGCTCATTTAAGCTTGGCTCCCGGCAGCGACATGGCCGATAGCGATCTTAGTCTGCGCTTCATTCCGGGCTCGAAGGCAACTCGAATTTGGTTCAAACATAGGGGCCATTTCGGGTAGAACGCCGGATGCTATTTGGCTCGGACCATCAGGATCGTCCTAGCCAGTTGAAGCGTCGACTTCCTTCCGAATACAGCCAACGATAGGAGATTGGCAAGGAATCCCGCGCAACAGAGCAGGGCTAATACGAGTAGCGGACCGCTTTCCGGTATTTGCGCGCGTGCAGCTTTGACCGCGATGATCATGAGGCATGCAGCGATCGACGATGGCGCAACGTCTGCAACGAACCGAGTGAGCGATATGCCGAAGCGACGGTTCGCGAAGTATTGTAGCAGGAGAAAGTTCAGCACCTCGCTGCTGCACCACGTTGCCAAGGCCCAGGGAATAGAGGGCAAACGAGTCAGGCTAATTGCCAGCGCCATGTAGATGAGAGTAGCAAGGTTTACTGCACTTACAGTCTTTACCTGCCCGCCTACATTCAACAGCGATGTGCAAAATATTCTAGGGCACTGGACGAAAACCAGCAGGCCCAGCCAGAACGCTGGTTCTGCGGCAGGCAACCACTTGGTGCCAAACAGCGCGAGGACAAGTTCAGGTGCAATCAGGCCTATTCCGCAAAAGATCGGAAATAGGGCCAAACATCCTAGCCCCAAAGCCGTCTCGTATGCTTGCAGCATCCTCCGTGCATCTTGTTGCAGATGTGCCATCGTTGGCAGCAGGACTTGGGAAACAGCTGTGGCTGAAATTGCCCAAACCGTATCCACAAGCCTGAAAGCCAAGCTCAAGAATCCAGCTTGCTCGACTCCGAGAAACGTCCCAGCAAAAAATATGAAGGCGCGCTTTGTTAAAAAGTTCGACGCTAGCGAAACTACTGCGCCAAAGCTGTATTCGAGCAGGTCAAAAATTGGCGACAGTTTAGTGGTTAATCGCGGTCGCCAGTCGCTGAACGCGACCAGCGTGATGGTTCCCAGGATCGTCATCGATAAGAATTGGGCAACTAGGGCCCATATCCCAAAATCGAGAAAAGCCGCGAGGATGCCTAGAGTCGCCCCTGCAATGCGGCCCAACAAGCTACGCAGCGCTAAGAGCCTAAAACCGAACTGACGAGCCTGTCGAGCACTCAAGATTGCTGCAGGTGCCGAAAATAGCAATCCTGCGGCCATCATGCGTCCAACTGCTACAATGCGGTGGTCATCGATAAGGAGGGTACAGAATGGGAATGCTGCATAGAGAAGAACAAAAGAGAAGATGCTTATCACGATTGAGAAAGTGAAGGCGCTATTGAAGTGCTCGTCCGTGGCATTGACTTGCCGAACCAGCGCGTCGTGAAAGAACATATTTGTAAAAATGCCGACAACTTCAATAACGGCGAGAGCGATCGAATACACTCCGAAATCGCTCGGACTGAGCAGCTTCGCGAAAATTATCAGTGATAGGAAGGAGACGAGGGCAATACTTCCATTCTCAAGCGCGCTCCATAGGACTGAGCTAATAGCGGCCCGTCGAAGAGACAATTAGAACTCCTATCGCAGCAATCTTCGCAATTCTTCAATATCACGATAGCCGATCAACTAAAGGTTTGCATCTTGTTTTGCGAAATGTAAGTCGCGGCTCTTAGATCAAGGAGGTTAACGTGGACGCTGCCTATGTTGCTGAAGGTGCCAAGACGGTGCGCCGTGACCTCGGACTGTTGGCTTTCGGAGGGAAAATGAGCAGGTGGTGCACTCCTCGATTCCATCGCGGGCCTCAGCTGACTGTGAAATGTGAGACCGCGGCTGCTTCTTAGGAGGCGGTATACGGAGCTCGGCTCGGATCGGGTACGGGAATTTGTCGTTTGACGCTGGTCTTTCTGTCATTTTGAGGAAGCGAGATTAAAGTCAATATCCAGGTCATGAAAACAAAGTCAGGCTTCAGGAGGCTGCCGGCGCTCATCCAGGCATAAAACAGCGCCGCACAGACCTCTCTCCGGAGAGCGCTCGAATAGAGCCGGAGGATGAAGATAATCGAAAAGAAGAAAAAACCGCTGATTCCGTACTCGTAAATCAGCTTGGCCCAAGTGGGATCATTGATCTCATACTTCAGCTGTAGCACAGCTACGGTGCGAAGATAGGTGCCTGCGCCAGCTCCAAGCCAGGTTGATGCTCCATCACCGAGGTTGCGTTCCAACATTTGGAAAGGTGCGACGAAACGCGCGTACCCACTCGATCCAGGAGTTTCAAACTCTGATGTTCGGTCCAACCAAAGGTTTAATACCGGGATCTCGGAGCCGTAAATGAGAACTAAGAATACGAAGAGCAGCCCCAGTACGAACAACGGCAGCTGACGAACACTCGTGGGAAGTAGAAAACCAAAGAGGACGATGAGCAATCCGGAGCCTGAAACCGAAGCGAGCAGGCCTGCTATTAGGATGCAAAGAACAAGCCGTCGCCTTCTAGAGAAGAACTCCAGCATTAGTGCAATGGCGGTCATTACTGATAAAGTAGACGATTCTCGAAGAAAGAATCCGTTCGCTTTGATAATGCCGCCGCCCTCTCGAACGAAAGCATAGTTTCCGGCACCGCGAATTTCTTCCGGCAAAACAAGAGCAATATTCGAAAAGTATGTTGTCCCTCGAAACAGATTAACCAGGACGAGCTGCACGTCTGCGATCACTGCAATGATACAGACGACCAGAATGAACTTAGCTTGAATAACCTTCCCTACCTCCTCGATGCCACTCCTGGATTGTAGGCGCAGACAAAATGGCGCGTAGAGTACAAACAAAAGCGATAAAGACGACCACGATGTGAGACTGTTCGGCGAGAGCATTCGGAAGCAAGCAAGTATTGCCGCGACAAGGAGTAAAAGGAAGGTCTTCGTGCTTATGGTCGCAAATCCTGAGAGGGGCAGATAGGCGGCGAAAAGCAAGTAGCCAATAAAATCGACCGATACAGGAAACTCACCGATGTTGACCGCAATCTGCGAGCAGAACATAATAGATACGATTGAGGCGTTAAGGGCAAAGCCACCAACAATATCTAGTTGGACTTCACGCGCTTCAATCGAACCCCGATTAATCGAGCCATGAGAGGCGGATTGGTTCTCTATCATTGTCAAAGGCAGATGCCGAGCTCGGTTGGAGAATACTAACGTCCGCGATGCTTCGTAGCTTAAGATTGGTCCTTTCAAGCTTTCGCAAAAAAGGCGTCCCTTAAGCGCCGCGTGCCCATTTCCAAGCCATAGCGATTGGAAGCCAGTTCGTGCAGTTTACGTTGGCTGCGGTTCAATCGATCAGTGTTATCGATATTTTCGACGATCCTTGCGCCGAGATCGTCCAAGCTGTCGGCTAGAAACATGCAAGACTGTTCCTCTGCAGTCGTGCCGGCAAGCGCTCCTCGCAGCCCGAATATAGGCAGACCCTGAAACGCATAGTCTAGTACTTTGAGTTTGAAGCCGCCCCCGAGCGTTTCGGCGACAAGGCCGCCGCGAGCGCATTGAAACAATTCTCGAACGTCGTCCACCTGCCCGTGGAACGTCACCATTGAAGCCGTGGAAGAAACGTGCTGCGTCACCTCACGCGGCACTGCGCCCACAACGTCCAGGTGAATATCGCTCTTCTTTAGTTGTGGCCCGACCGTTTTTATTATGCTTTCCAAGTTTCGTTGCTTGGCACGCCATTCGAAGGATCCCAGCAGAAGCAATCTCCTCGGACGAGAGGTGCCAATGGTTATAGAAGGAGTTGATTGGCCCAAATAGACCGGAGGGACGACTTGAACGTTCTTTGCCAACGAGAAATAACCAACGTCAGCATCGGAAATGCAGATGATGGAATCTGCCGCCGAGACTACCGCATTCTCGAGTCTCCGATATTTCTCGGCATCGAGACGCATGGTTGTGCGGACCAGCAAGCCGGTCGCGCTGGCTGCAATCTCGGGGCGAATTTTTCCTTCAGCGTTGTGAGCAATGTAGCAGAGCCGTGCTTTTCCTCGCCTGGCCAGAATTGTTGGAAGGAGCCCGGCCGAGTTAGCGTGATCGACTATTATCCAGTCCCAGTCGCGGGCCAACAGTTCGATAAGTCCCGCTTGCAGATCTGGGGTAGCCAGTTTGAACGCATCTTTTGGAAGGCCGGATAATATGCTCCACGCGTCGGAGCCAAGCGGCGGCGGAAAGTCCACGAACGTAACGCGCTGAGAACCGATTGCCTTCGTAAAATCCGAGGTGCTGTCTCTTCGATTCCCAAGAACGCAAAGCGTTACGTCTTCCATCTTCGCGAGCGCTTTGATCAGGCCAGCAGAGTATAGCGCATCGCCGCTGAAGAGCGGACCCGGTAAGCGGCCGGAGATCCAGAGAATGTTCATTTGTGGTCGGACCCAAGCTTAGGGCGAGGTTGACATGCGGGCAAAGCTAAGAAGCGTGCGAAGATTTGAAAGCGGGTGGGCTCGACTGTAGCGCGCCAGGATCAGGAGTCGCGCTAAACGGTTTGGGAGTGACATCAGTGAGCAGATCCAAACCAAATGCTTCATAGCGGTCCCGTATCCATATGGGCCGTGCCATATTACTAAGATTGCATTCCACCAAAGCTCCATAAGAGGGCGATCTGCGTCTGTCCCATCTTCGCGGTCTAGCTTCCGGGCCATGATTCGGTAGTTCACGAACACCAGTTCATGATCGAGCAAGTCCTTCTGTGGCAGCGGCTTTCCAATCCGGCGTGCGTGTTCGCGCAGCAAGTCAAACTCCTGCTTCCTGATTCGTATGCGCGACGCAAAATCTGGAATGATGTTGATATGCCCAGTGTCGTCGATTCGACTGATGTTGCGATTGTGAAGCCGATATTGGCCAAGTGGCTCGATGATTGTCTCAACCCGTCCATAGAGGGGCGCGATCGTGTTGAGTGCGCCATCGTGGGAAACTGGTGGAGTAAGTGGCATCACTTCTTCCAGAAACGATCGAGAGTAGGCGTTTCCGGACGTGACGGGCCAAGTGTAGGTGCCAAATCGTTCAAAGTATGCAGCGGTCTCAGCCGCGCTTATTGGTCTCGGGAAATTGCAGTAGCGCCGGCCCAGAAATGAGCCATTTTGATCGATCAGATCGAGATCGAATTGAATTTTTGCGACCCCGGGGCTATACATTTTCTCAACTTGCTCGAGGGCATTTGGGTACAGGACGTCATCTGCGTCGAGATAGATGATCAGCATTCCATTCGAGTGGCCGTAGCCAGTGTTTGAAATCGATTTGATACCTTCGTTCGCCTGAAAAATGGGCGTTATCCGGTCTCCATAAGAGCAAATAACCCGGCGGGATCCGTCTGTTGAACCGTCGTCTAAGACGATGATCTCATCAGCGGGTCGCGTCTGGTGAAGAGCGCTCTCAATCGCTTGACCAACGTAGCGCTCATAATTGTAGTTCGTAATTATGATGCTAATTGAAATTCTAGACAATATGACCTCGGTCTACTTTCGTCCGTTGTCGAACCGGATGATTGCGCAGGCTGCGTTGTGCACATCCTTCCTGCAACTCACGCGCCAACCATTGGCGGCTTCGCGACGTAGCTGTCAATGCAAACGCTTGGACAGTTGGGCACGTTAGCATAGTATAGTAAGAACCAGTCGGCAGAGCTAGCTATCGAAGCGTTTCGCTTGTGTCTGGTTGGCCATCGATCGGGGGGCATCTTTGTTAGATTGGGCTAGACGAGCTACCTTCTTTTCTGTCTCGCTTGCATTCTTGGTAAATTCTGCGTCGTCAGCTTTCGGCGGCGGTTGGATGCTCGTGTTTGCGGATGAGTTCGACCGTGACGGTTTGGACCGTACCAAATGGGCCACCAGATACATCTATCAGAACGAGACATTGGATCATTTCAACGACGAGAAGCAACGGTACCGGGACAACAACAACCACATCTTCTCCGCAGGAGTGCTGGATCTGGTGGCGCGGCAAGTCGGCGACGGCTCGTATGAGTCCGGAATGATTCGAAGCCGCCAGACGTTCTACTATGGTTACTTCGAAGCTCGGGTATTTCTGCCAAAGGGACGTGGAATCTGGCCGGCCTTCTGGTTGGTCGGAGATTATGATCGGGATGGGCGGACGTGGCATCCACCGGAAGTTGACATCTTCGAATTTGTGATAAATGGCAAAGATGACACGGAAAAGATGCTGCACTCGGGGCCACAGAAACCAGCTTCAGATACATTCAATTTTGTCGACAACACATTTGAGACTAGGCACGGGGAAATGCGAAGTTCTGCCCCCCTGAATGAAGGGTGGCATGTGGCGGGGTTGGTCTGGGCTCCAACAGAAATTACTTTCTTTTGGGACGGTCGCCCGATTTATAGCCGTCCCTATAGGTGGTTACGCAAAGATGGACATTTAGGACCGCCGGCTCAAGTCGTTCTGAATTTCGCTGTTGGCGGAGGTTGGGCTGGCCGGTATGGAATCGAAGATCGGGCGTTCCCGCAGTCTTTCAAGATTGATTACGTTCGCGTGTGCCAATTCACTAGCTCCGACGAGGGCAAAAGTCGATGCGGCGATAGCGAGTTGACGCCGGACCCAACTCGTTACGGATACTCTTCTGACATTGGAGATATGCAAAAGCCGGTGCTTCTTGCTCCGGACCTGATCCGAGGCGCATCAACAAGCGATAGCCAGGTTCTCACGGAGCCAAATGGACATAGAGAGATACGGCTGCGCCTGCCAATCCAATTTCCGCCTTCCTACCCGACTCAGAATCGAACCCTTCAGGTTTCAATTACGGATCAGTTGACCGGAGCGCGTGAATCGACCGTGACAGCAGCCCTTCACGTAGCTCAAGATAAAGGGTCAAATGGGACGCGGACATTTGATGTTGTTCTTCCGGCGCCCAAGCACCCCGGCACCTTTGTCATAAAAGGGCAGATTGCAGCCGCCTTACAGGAGAACGGATCGCAAGTTGTATATAACGTGCCACTTACGTGTTCGACCGGTATTGTGCAGCCAGTCAAATCTTTAACCTGTGATCTTACTTTACTGAAAAACTAGCGCTCCCGCGAGCATCGTCTTGTTTGCCTGGATGACGTCGATCAGTATGCGGTCGGCTGGCCAAAACTAATTAAAGCAGTTCTCACCAAGATTGAGAGATCTAGCCAAATACTCCAATTATTGATGTACCAAAGGTCATACTCCACTCGCTTCTGCATCAGCTCGAGTGTGCGGGTTTCTCCGCGGTAACCATTAACTTGAGCCCAGCCCGTGATGCCGGGCTTAACGTGGTGGCGAAAGGCGTAATTGCCGATGATCTGCTCATATTCGGTGTTGTGGGCGGCCGCGTGCGGGCGGGGGCCGACCAGCGACATGTCGCCCTTGAGCACGTTGAGGAGCTGCGGTAGCTCGTCGATCGAGGTCTTGCGCAGCCATTTGCCGATTGGCGTGACACGCGGGTCGTTCTTCTGCGCCTGCTGAATCGTCGGGCCGTCCTCGAGCACGCGCATGGTGCGGAATTTGAAGATCTTGAACGTGCGCCCGCCAAAGCCGTGGCGGGTCTGGCGGAAGAACACCGGCCCCTTCGAAGTCAGCTTGATCAGGAGGGCGGTCACCATCATCACCGGCGCGAACACGAAAAGCGCAAAGCTCGCGCCGGCGAGGTCCAGCGCGCGCTTGAGCGCGCGTTCGCGGTAAGTGAGCGGGGCGCGGCGCAGCTCGGCGGTGAAGGTGTTGCTGGTGCCGGAAAGCGGATAGCGCAGGAAACGCGCCGTGTTGGGGTCCGGCACCAGGTGCACCGGCACGGGGAGAATCTTCAGCGCGTCCAGAATGCTGTCGATCGCATGCTGCCGGCTCCAGTTGATCAGCAGGAAGACGTGCTCGATCCGGTGCTCGCGCGCGTAATTGATCAGCTCCTCGAAGCGCGGCGCCAGCGAGGACAGCAGCAGGGGCGAGGCGATCTCCTTGGCCGGGATCTCTATCACGCGCATCAGGCGGTAGCCGTGCTGGCCGAGATCGTCGACCGCGTTGGAAGAGCTGGCAAGGCCGAACTCGGCGATCATGATCGCGCGGCCATTGGCGAAAGCTCCGCTGCGCAAGGCATGCGCGGTCCAGCGCGCCGCCACCGTCTTCCAGGCGAGCAGCAGGAAAAGGCCGACGAGATAGAACGAGATCGTGGCGCCGCGGGAGAAGCCCTCGCTGACCTTCATCGTGAAGGCGATCGCCAAAAGCGCGCCGAACAGGCCGGTCCAGGTCGTCAGCGTCATGCGGAACGTGCGCGGCCGGTCGGTGATTGTTTTGATTTGGTAGCCCTGCTGCACAATAGTGAGAAGGACGAAATTAATGGCAACCAGAATGCTAGCCGCCGCATAGATTTCGGGCTTCCCGACGACACCCGCGGTCGCCAAGAGATAGCCGACCGCGCAGCCAATCCCGCTGACCACGATCAGCGTCGCATCGACTACCATCATCAAGCGTTCAGCAACTACAGGACGTAGCCAGCTAGGTGCAAAGCCTGCAGCTGTGAATCCAGCTGGCTCGACCACGCTAATTTCCGTTCTAGAATCAGGGACGGGTACCGGCCGAGTGGAAAGAATCGTCATCCTGCCAAATCCATTGACGCAAAATTCACTACGCGAACAATCCGTGCTATCAGTCGAAACCGCTGTTACAACAAGGAGAAGGGAAAATTAACCTTACCCGATAAGCTGCATTGTAGCTCATTTCGCGTAGACTGATATGTTAAATTTCGTGACCCGCTAGGAAGTTCTCGTTGCCTCGAACTCAGTACCGAAGTCGCAATCGGCCAAGAGGAAAGCCTTACTTCGCGGTTGGCCTTTCCGTCGCGGCTTTGGTGGGAGCTGTGCTTCTCCTTTGTCGTCCCGATGAGGCCGCCATACGCGCTCCCACAGCTGCCAAGTCCATCACGCTCAAGCTCCTCCTGGACGGGCCATATAGCGCGCGGTTTGCCGGCGAACTCGCGGCATCGACGCAGGGATATTTTTCCTCCCGGATTGAGGTGTCGGCGCAGCCCGAAGACCCTGACTTCGTCCAAAACATTGCACGCCAACACGCCATCGGTGTGACGAGCGGCCAGAATTTCCTGCTGGCAAGCTGGCGTGGCGTTCCCGTAACAGCCTTCGCTGCAAGCTTCCTCGATACCTCCGTGGCGATCTTCACACTCGAAAACTCCGGCTTGCGGAAGCCGACTGATCTGGTCGGAAAACGGGTCGGGTATCGCAGGGCGAGTGAGGGAGACGTCGTTTTTGATGCCATGATGGCGCAGCTCGGGCTTCCTCGAAGCCAGATCGCGAAGATCCCAGACCGCGACAGCTTCGTGGCGCTGAGGGACGGGGAGGTGGATGCGATCATTGCCGCTATCGACGAACAGCCCGATCCCTCCAGCTCGACTTTCGTGAAGCTGAACGTCATCAAACCTCAGGACTACGGCATCCACGTCCCAGGCCAGGTCTATTTCGCGAGCAATGACCTGATTCATGACAAGCCTTCCCTTGTCGCTGATTTCCTTCAGGGCCTGATTCGCGGATGGCAATTTACCTACGCCGACTATGCACGAAGCGTGCCCGTTCTCGCCGGCGCCGGCCCAGCTTGGCTGAATTCCGAGCGGCTCAAGTTCGACCTGCAGCAGCAGCGCCCGCTGGTGGTGCCCATAGGCGGCCGCATCGGCGACTACGACGAAAGTCGCTGGCGGACGCTTCGGGATATCCTCCTCTTCGCCAAGCTTGGCGAGGAGGGGGTGCCCTTGGCCCAGGTGGTTAACTACCAGTTCCTACGGGATGTGTACCGCCGTTCGCCCCCCTTCGCGGCCCCGGGCGCCTGGGGCGAGCACAAATAGAACCAAGAAGCCACACTTGGGCGCCATATCGTTCCGAGACACCCACGGCTGCCTCAGGATCGGTTGCATTTTCGGGGGTGGGCTTGGTAAAGTTCGGTTGACTATTTGGGCTGGTCGCGGAGCGGCCTCACGACAGGGAACGTCGGTTGGCTCGGATCTGAGGAGCGCATTCGGGAATCAAATCCGCAGAGCGCGAGGAGCTTTTTGGGATGTTTAAGACGTTGACGCGAACAGGTCTTTTGGCTGCAACCGTTACCTTCTGCGCAGCGAGCGGAGCGAGCGCCGCAATGCAGATGCCAGCGCCGGCCGCCCTGCTCACAGGCGACAGCCAGGTGACGCCTGTTACATTCTGGGCGCAGCCCTACCCCTACCGGTATGTGCCGCGGCGCCACTGTCCGTTGGTGCGGGTCGAGACGCCCTATGGCTGGTACATGGATCGCGTTTGCGCGCCTGTCGGTCCGGTCCTGCGCCGGGCGTACTAAGATCGAGGTGAACCGAGCGGCGGCTGCCGCCTGTCACCGATCGTTCTCAAGGCAGTCGCGCAATTGATGCGGCTGCCTTGCTCGTTTTTGTTTCATTGTGTGCTGATCATTTGTGCGCGCAGCGCAGGTTCACCATGAATATCTTTGTCGGGCCGGGATAGGCTGTCGCATGGTGAAGATTGTGTTAGCAGTTCGGCGGGGCTGCATCGGCAGCGTGATTGCGTAAAGCGGCTGGTCGCCGGATCTCGCCATGTGGTGCGATCCAGGCGGCCGGGTGCTGATAGAGGATACGATGACAGGGGCTTCAACCTACGATCTCACGGGCAAACGTGTCTTCGTCGCGGGTCACCGCGGCATGGTTGGATCAGCTGTCGTCCGCCGGCTTGCCTCAGAGAATTGCACCGTGCTCACGGCTGACCGGCGTGAGCTGGACCTCACAAAGGAAGAACCCACGCTCAGATGGCTCGAGGCCAATCGCCCGGACGTCGTGGTTCATGCCGCTGCGAAGGTCGGCGGTATCGCAGCCAATAACAATTTCCCCGTCGACTTTCTCTGCGACAACCTTGCGCTGGAATTGAGCGTGATCCGCGCAAGTCACGCGGTGGGTGTGCGGCGCCTGCTGTTCCTCGGTTCGTCCTGCATCTATCCCAAGCACGCCAAGCAGCCGATGGCCGAAAGCGAATTGCTGACCGGGCCGCTAGAGCCCACCAACGAGTGGTACGCAATCGCCAAGATTGCTGGCCTCAAGATGTGTCAGGCGTATCGGCGGCAATTCGGCGACGATTTCATCTCGGTGATGCCGACCAATCTCTACGGCCGTGGCGACAATTATCATCCGGATCATAGTCACGTCCCGGCCGCGTTGATCCGACGCTTCCACGAAGCCAAGCTCGCCAATGCACCCAGCGTTTCGGTGTGGGGCACCGGGACGCCGCTCCGCGAATTCCTCAATGTCGATGATTTTGCGGATGCCTGCGTTTTCCTTCTGAAGCACTACTCAAGCGATCTTCCAATCAATGTCGGTAGTGGAGACGAGTTGTCGATTGCTGACTTTGCGACAACGGTTGCGGACGTTGTGGGCTACAGGGGCAAGCTGGTCTTCGACACGTCTAAACCCGATGGTACGCCACGCAAGCTGCTAGATAGCTCTAGGATTAGAGCGATCGGTTGGCGGCCGAACACCACTCTGGGGTCCGGTCTGGCGGCGACGTACAATGATTTCCTGCAGAGCGGAGGTCGCAGGCTGGATGCGATCGTCAGGTCGTAGGTTATAATTGCTGTTGGGCTGAGGTTTTTAAGTTGACGAAGACTATTCTTTATTTGTCTCCTTATTTTTGGCCGGAAGAGATAGGGTCCGCGCCGTATTGTACCGACCTTGCAAGGTATTTGCAGGGCGCGGGGCATCGGCTGCACACAATAGCTTTTCGACCGCATTATCCCACGGCAGAGAATTTCCGTGCATGGAGCGATGGCAGTCGCGACGAAGAGACGTTTGAAAACATCAAGGTGTCTCGAGTCGGGGTAAGTGAGAGAGGCGTCGGCGGCTTCAAGGAGCGCGTGAAGAACGACATTCGCTTTGTAATTTCAGTTTGTCGGAAAGCATTGCTCGGACGTTTCAGCAGACCGGACGTCGTTATCGCCTACGTCCCGAGTATTTTGACCGTCTTCGCTGCATTATTGGTAAAACTTATGAGTGGCGCACAGGTGCTAACCATCGTTCACGATATCGAAAGTGGGTTAGCGCGGTCACTTGGTATTGCTAAGAACCCTCTGATATTGCGAATGATGGAGCGAGTGGAGAGCTTCGTACTCAATCGGTCGGATCGGGTTGTCGTACTGACCGAAGGAATGAAGTGCGAGCTTGAGAAGATCGGGTGTACGAGCCCGATCGACGTCATTTCTATCTGGGCTTCACCTGCGTCTGAATCGCCCATTCCAGTCCACCCCCTAACATTGATGTATTCCGGAAACTTTGGAAAGAAGCAGAATCTGGATCAGCTTCTACCATTGATCAAACGCCTTTCACTCGAAAGGGCCGACATCAAAGTCGTGATGCAGGGAGACGGCTCAGAAAAAGAACGGATCGTTCGCCTGTTTCAGCAGGCAGGCGTGACTAATACCAGGTTTGCGCCGCTGGTGGATGTGGACAAGTTCGTTCCGAGCTTGCAGGCGGCTGCTCTCCACATGGTGCCACAAGCGCTGGACGTCGCAAACTACGCACTGCCATCCAAGCTTTTCTCAATTATGGCGGCTGGACGACCGTATGTCTGTATAGCGGAGGCCGGAAGTCCGCTTGACGTGCTCACGCAGCGCTCTGGAGCAGGAATTTGCGTTTCGCCGGGAGACGAGGATGGCTTGTTTGAAGCAGTGACCAGCCTTCTCGATAGAAAGGACGAGTTAGAGCGAAAAGGTGAGAACGGCCGCACTTTCGTGTCCGAGTGCATGAACAAACAAACCATTATGAACCAATATCTCGGGTTAATTGGCAAGGCATGACATTTCAGGGAAGCAGGGGCATCTAATGGAGATCGGTGGCAGAATTGCAGTGATATTCGGTGGCCACGGATTCATCGGCTCACATCTTGCTCGTGAGCTTGTGGCTTCAGGCAAATATGTTCGAGTCGTAAGCGCGGATATCGCGCCGCAGCCGAGATTCAGGTCCAAGGGTGTCGAATATATCTTTTGCGATGTGAGGTCGCCAATTCCGGCGGACCTGGCACCTGGGGTTACGGAGATTTACAACCTTGCGGCTGTGCACGTTACTCCGGGCCCGGAGGACTGGGAGTACTACTGGACCAACGTATCCGGCGCCTTGAACGTGACGCAATATGCCCGGCTTGCAAGAGTGAAGACGCTACTTTTTACAAGCTCGATCTCGGTCTATGGACCGAGTGAAGATGAGATCTCAGAATTCTCGGATCCTAACCCCGAGAGTTCGTATGGAAAATCGAAGCTTCTAGCCGAAGGTATTCATCAGAGTTGGCAACTAGAGGAGCCGAGGGACCGAAAGCTGGTGATTGTCCGGCCGGCCGTTGTATTTGGGTTTCAGGAACGAGGGAATTTCACCAGGTTAGCTCGATCACTGGAGAGAAGGGCGTTCTTCTATCCTGGCAGGAGAGACACCAAAAAAGCCTGCGGATACGTTAAAGATTTGGTCGCCTCATTGGAGTTCGCTCGTCGCAGCGAAGAGATGCTCACAATCTACAATTTTGCGTTCGACGAACCGGTGACGACGGAAGGCATTTGCGCGGCCTTTTGCCGGGTGGCCAATTTGCCAGAGCCGAAGTTTACAATTCCGATAAGCCTCATTCTTCTGGGAGGGCTAGCATTTGAACTGCTTTCCAAGCTCGGCTTGAAGACCCCGATCAATCGAGCGCGTGTCCTGAAGCTTTTTAGGTCTACCAATATCGTTCCGAAAAAATTGCAAAGCGACGGATTTGTTCGACAATTTGACCTTGTGGCTGCTCTGCGCGACTGGCGCTCGCAGTCGCCCGTCGGGCGGTTTGAGTAAAAGCCGCGTATCGGCCGCCCCGGACTGTCCAATCCTTGCCAGAAGGGCCGCAGCGCTCTTCTGGCCGTCCCGGCTTTAGAGCGAGCAGTCGAGCCTCGCGCCGCTATCACTCGTGTCGCGGATACTAGTTGGAATAGTCTCTGAATCCGTGCTGCTTGATCAGTTCGTCGCGCTCTGCGGGAATCGCGATCTTCCCTCATCAGAACTGGTCATGCCCCGACTTCGTTTGGCGGAGGCATTGACAGAATCTCGGACAGAAATGCTGCGCGCCCGTAGCAATCACGTCCGGCTTCTCCTGCTGTCGCATTAGCCATTGCATTTCGACGTGGTCACGCGCGTGTCCCGCAATCGCGGAGGGCTTCCAAATTGTCCTGATGAGCCGTTCCTGCAGGCCCAAATGGATGCGCGCCGAGGCACGCGTGATTCTTTCCGAGTGACGAATGTCTCGCCGCGGACGGGAGATTCATTGTCAAAGAGGATGCCGTTGAAGGCGTAAATCCCATAGGCTTCGCGGCAATTGACGTGATCCAGTAGCTCAGAGCTTGGTGACCGGGTACGGCGAGCGCGGAGGCGTTGGCCTCTTTTGCGGAATCTCCTGGACAAGACGATACAGTTCAGATGTTGCGTTTGGCGGAACGCTGGATTCAGCTCGTGAGGATCTAGATGAGGTGATCGATACGGCGCTGTGTTGAAGAGAGAGACGGCGCCTTGATCCCGTGGACTTTCTACCTCTTTGGCAGGAGCAATTCAGCGAAACAGGCGCCGTCTTGGCCCGTCACGCCAGTAACTAATCCACGTTCTTGTCATGAACAGTCTCTATTCGCCGCCATTCGTAGTCGGAAATGAAGTCCGTCCGAAAACTTCAATCTTAAATTAACAGTGGTTGGTTTCAGTTGGGCCAGAAACGTCGCGCTAACTTAACTTGACTCAAGTAGGCCGTCCTTTCCTCTTCTGAAGCAAGCAGGCGAACTCCAAGGTAAGCCTCGGTCATGGGGAGAAAGGAGGGCTAGTGCTCGCGCCAGCTGCGGCCAGATTGTGCCGAACGTTGTGTAGTCACCTAAGGCATACTGGTTTATGTGCCTCCAGCAAGGCATGAGGCGCAAGATTGTCCGAGAACCCCATAAGCTCAACGTTAAGTCAGCGAAGCGCAGGTGAGTTCTAGTTCAATTTGTTTGTATCTGGATAATCGAATGTTTGAGGAAAGTTCGGATCGTCCTGCATCAAACGGCGGGAACACTCATGGCAAAATCGGCAACACCGGCCACCTCGGCGAAGGCTCAGAAGGTCGACTACGCGAGCATTGTAACCGGTACTTCCGGCAACGACGTGCTTTTTGGTGGCAACGGCAACGACTTGTTGACTGGAGCAGCCGGAAGCGACACGTTTGTGATCTCCAAGGGATTTGGTTCCGACACCATTAGCGATCTCACCGGTGGTGCAGGTGGTGACGTACTGCGCGTCGAGAACTATGGCTTTGCAAGTTTCGCCGCCTTCAAAGCTGCAGCGAAGCAAGTCGGGTCTGACGTCGTTATCTCTCTGTCAACGAGCGAATCCCTTAGGCTCAGCAATGTAAAACTGAATTCACTGACCGCCGTGAATGTTCTCCTCCGCGATGACGCCATCAATCATGCGCCAGTGGCGAGCTCCGTGACCTTGACGGCAGGTATCGAGGATGTCGCCTATACGATCAATGCTGCGATCTTGTTGGCTGGAGTCACGGATGTCGATAATTCTTCGCTATCGATCACCTCGGTCACCGTGGCGAACGGTGGTGGCAACATAGTCAACAATGGCAATGGTACTTGGACGTATACGCCGGCGGCGAACTACAATGGACCGGTCAGCTTCAACTACACGGCATCGGATGGATCGTTGACAACAACCTCGACCGCCAGCTTGAACCTTGCGGCGGTCAACGATGCGCCGGCGGCGAAGTCGGTGGCGCTCGCTGCAGGTATGGAGGATACCGCCTATACGATCAATGCTGCGGCCTTGTTGGCTGGAGTCACAGATGTCGACAATTCTTCGCTATCGATCACGTCGGTCACCGTGGCAAACGGCAGCGGCAACATAGTCAACAATGGCAATGGTACTTGGACGTATACGCCGGCGGCGAACTACAATGGACCGGTCAGCTTCAACTACACGGCATCGGATGGATCGTTGACAATGACCTCGACCGCCAGCTTGAACCTTGCGGCGGTCAACGATGCCCCGGCGGCGAAGTCGGTGACGCTCGCTGCAGGTATCGAGGATGTCGCCTATACGATCGATGCTGCGGCCTTGTTGGCTGGAGTCACGGATGTCGACAATTCTTCGCTATCGATCACGTCGGTCACTGTGGCAAACGGCGGCGGCGACATAGTCAACAATGGCAATGGTACTTGGACGTATACACCGGCTGCGAACTACAATGGACCCGTCAGCTTCAACTACACGGCATCAGATGGGTCGTTAACAACAACCTCGACCGCCAGTTTGACCCTCGCCGCGACACAACCGTCGGCTCCAACAAGCGAGATCCTATTTGGAAGCTCCGGCAACGACGTGTTGATTGGAGGCGGAGCCAGTGACCTCTTCGTGGTCGCTAAAGGGTTTGGCTCAGACGTCGTCAGCGATTTCCAAGCCGGCATCGGCGGTGATGTGCTGCGAGTGCAGAACTACGGATTCGCAACATATGCGAATTTGTTGGCGGCTGCCAGACAGGTTGGCCCTGATGCGGTGATAGCACTTTCCAGCACCGAAACCGTGACGCTAAAGAATGTTGCGGTCTCGTCGCTGGTTGCGGCGAATATCCAACTGGACAATCCTCTGCCCTTAAGTGCGACCGCCACCTATGCGCCAGCCGCTGCGGTGACCGGCACGATTTACGGAACCTCGGGAAATGACAAGCTCCAGGCTAGCGGCGCGGCAGTGACTCTCGTCGGTGGCGCCGCCGACGATACCTATATCGTCTACGACCGCAGCACGAGTGTCGTCGAACAAGCTGGCCAAGGTATCGATACGATCTCAGGTGCAAAGTATGACGGCTATAGCCTCGTTAACGCGCCGAACGTCGAAAATCTGACCCTCACCGGGAGCAACTCGGCGCCGGCCACCGGGAACGCGCTTGACAACATCATTATTGGTAACGCCGGCCACAACATGATCGATGGAGGCCTTGGCGACGACGTGCTTACAGGTGCGTACGGCACAGATAGGTTCGTGATCAAAGCCGGAAACGGTAATGATGTCATCACCGATTTTACCGCGGGAGCCGGCGGCGATATCCTTCAGATTAGCGGCGCGAATTTCAAGACTTTTGCCGACGTAAAGGCCGCGATGACGCAAGCTGGCACGGATGTCTACCTTGCGCTCGAGAATGGCGAGAGGATCACCCTTGAGCACGCCGATGTTCAAAACTTTGTACCAGCTAACGTCGATATTGTGATCCCGCTCTCGGGACTTGTGAAGACGTTTGGCGACAATTTCGATTCGTTGTCAGCCGGACAGGACCCCAGCTTGACTTGGCGTACTAGCTACGCGTGGAGCGGCTCAGCGAGCTACCTGCTGAGTGGGGAGCAGGGGGTTTACGTCGATAGCAGCTTCTCCGGTTTACCGGGAACGCAAGCATCAAGCTCGCTTGGTCTCAATCCCTTCTCCATCGAGAATGGTGAGCTGTTGATCACTGCTCAGCCGGTGCCTTCGACCGTCAGCTCATATGTCGGCGGAGCGCAATTCTACACTGGCATGATCTCGAGCGAAAACAGTTTCGTCCAAACTTACGGCTATTTCGAGATGTCAGCCACGTTGCCCAGCACGACGGGAGCCTGGCCTGCCTTTTGGCTGCTGCCGATCAATGGGCAGTACAGCGCCGAGCTCGACGTGTTTGAGGCATTCGGGCAGGATCCGGATCAGGTTCATTGGCAAGTCCACTCGTCGACTGGATCGGCGGCCGCTCCCGGCGCTTGGGCAAATACGACTGATCTTACGTCGGGAATGCATACTTTTGCTGTTAAATGGACGCCGTATGATCTGACGTTCTTTGTCGATGGCGCTCAGATCGCCAAGGCTCCCACGCCTGCAGACATGAACACGGCGATGTACATGATCGCTAATCTCGCTATGGGTGGCTGGGCCGGAGCCGCTGCCGCCGGATCTACCGCGACCCTGACCATCGATTCGATTGAGGCCTACCAACTATCTGAGTACACACTGGCAAATTATACGCTTCTGTCGAGCGGCTCTTCAATTAGCACGATTGCCGGTGCAAGCAGCGCCGACACTCTCGCGGGGACCGGCGGCAACGATCTAATAGGAGAAAATGGTGGCGCCGACCTAATGACCGGTGGTCTTGGCGATGATACGTATATTGTCACGGATGCTAGCGCCCAAATCATTGAGGTTGCGGGGGGCGGGGTTGATACCGCGCGAGTATCGGTCTCCTACACGCTTTCCAACTACGTCGAAAATCTCATCCTGACCGGGGCCGCTACGATCAATGGGACCGGCAACAGCCAAGCTAACATCATCGTCGGGAATTCAGCTGCAAACGTCACCACTGGAGGACAAGGCAACGACATTCTTACGGGAGGTGGTGGTAGTGACAAGTTCGTGGTCAATCTGGGGGATGGATCTGACATCATCACTGATTTTGAAGTTGGGAGCGCAGGTGAGTATGATGTCGTTGCGCTAACGGGCTTCAGCTTTACCTCGTTCAGTGACATCAAATCATCGATGACCCAGGTCGGATTAGATGTCTACCTCGCGTTGACGCCGTATGAGACACTGGTCTTTCGCGGGGCAGCGATTTCCGATTTCGTGAGTGACAACTTCCAGCTTCCGGTAACTCTGCCAAGTAGCGGTACAGCCGCTAGCTACTGGAGCGGCACCCGGGCTGATCAGTACGTCTATGGCACCGCCATGAACGACAATCTCAAGACGGGTGGGACGGGCAACACTCTTGTCGGCGGTGCGGGCGACGACACCTATGTCGTCGGTTCTGCAAATACCATCATTGTTGAGAAACCGGGCGAAGGTGTCGATACAGTTCAGGTGTGGGGTGTTTCGCAGACGCTCGCGCCAAATGTCGAAAATCTAAGCCTGATGCAAGGAGGCTTGAACGGAACGGGGAACGATCTTGCAAATCGAATGGCAGGGTCAAGTGGCAATGACATTCTCGACGGCGCAGGTGGCGATGATTGGCTGTTCGGAGGCGCAGGCAACGATACCTTTGTCTATATCAAGGGCAACGGGCACGATACGATTGCCGACTTCCATGTATATACAAGCTCTGTAGCCGAGCACGACAAACTACTCTTCAAGGGGTATGACGCTAGCGCGTATCTAACCGTTGAAGGAGATGAATGGGCCATTCATTATGCTGGAGGAATTGATAAGTTCACGGTTGCGGGCGTCACGCATCTGGGTGCTCTGGATTATTCATTTGTTACATGAGCGCGCGGTGGATAGATACTGTCGAACGGTTCGTCTCAGTTCGTCCGCTCTCGGCCGGAGACGGGGCCGGTTGTATCTTAGCCGCCGAATGCCTTAACCAGCGTGACAGATCACGAGCCTAGTGCTGAGCCAGCGATCATCTTCGGTTTCAAAGCCTTGAGCGCGCGTCCATTCTGGGCCGATGGCAGTAGTCCTCAAGAGTTCGTAATGATGGCGGCTCCAAAGCTAGGCTGCGGTAAGAACGGTATCAGAACGACAAGCTTCCAAATGGTATAACAGCGTGCCTGGTGGGCCCGATCGCTCGCTCACGCCGAACTCGACATGATCTCAGCACGCGCGGGTGCGGTGTTGTGCTTCCGCCCGGAGGTTCGGCCGCTCTTGAGCTTGCCGTCTGCCAACTCAGCGTGGCACCGGCTCTCCGCGAACATTTCGACGCAGAAGGAGGAAGGCGCGCCGTTGAGCGTCCGGATCGACGCACAATTGAGGCCACGGCACAGGGCAATACGATAGCGCAAAAGAATACCGGCCTGAAAGGCGCTGCTCACGACTGGGTTCTCGTCGGTCGTGAGGCATTCCGGCTAGGTTCCGCTTGGATCGCTCGCCTTGGTCCGCGAAAACTACTCGTGGCGCGGGTAATATCTAAACCCGTGCTGCTTGATGAGCTCGTCGCGCTTCGCGGATTCGAGATCTTCCTTCATCATTTCTCGAACGAGGCTTTCGAACGACGTCTTGGGCTGCCAGCCAAGCTTCTGCTTGGCCTTTGACGGGTCACCAAGAAGCGTCGCGACCTCGGTAGGGCGGAAATAGCGGGGATCGACCGAAACGACACACTTGCCGGTCTTGGCGTCATATCCTTTTTCTTCGACGCCGCTTCCTTCCCAGCGGACCGCCATGCCCACTTCGTTGGCAGCGACATCGACAAAATCTCGGACCGAATGTTGCACGCCGGTAGCGATCACGAAATCCTCAGGCTTGCCCTGCTGCAGCATCAGCCATTGCATTTCGACGTAGTCACGCGCATGTCCCCAATCGCGCAATGCGTCGAGATTGCCGAGATAAAGCCTCTCCTGCAGACCCAAATGGATACGCGCCAAAGCGCGCGTGATCTTTCGGGTTACGAAGGTCTCGCCGCGGACGGGAGATTCGTGGTTGAAGAGGATGCCGTTACAGGCATACATCCCATAGGCTTCGCGGTAGTTGACCGTGATCCAATATGCGTAGAGCTTGGCTACGGCGTACGGCGAACGCGGGTAGAAAGGCGTAGTCTCCTTTTGCGGGATTTCCTGAACCAGACCATACAGCTCGGACGTCGATGCTTGGTAGAACCGGGTCGCCTTTTCCAATCCGACGATCCGCATCGCCTCGAGAATTCGAAGGGTGCCAAGGCCGTCGGAGTTCGCTGTGTACTCGGGTTCCTCGAAGGAAACGGCCACGTGGCTTTGTGCCGCGAGGTTGTAGATCTCGTGGGGCTGCACCTGGCCAACAATCCGGATCAGGCTCGAAGAGTCTGTCAGGTCGCCGTAGTGCAGGCGGAACGGCGGATTGGGTTCGTGCGGATCGAGGTAAAGATGGTCGATACGATCGGTATTGAACAGCGAAGTCCGGCGCTTGATGCCGTGGACTTCATATCCCTTCTCCAGCAGCAATTCAGCGAGATAGGCGCCGTCTTGGCCAGTTACGCCAGTAATAAGTGCACGTTTCTTTGTCATAATAATCTCTAGGTTGGGTACCCGTACGTACTCGAAAGCGGAGGCAATAGGGAGATGGGCTGGACCAAAAAAGCAAGCTTAGATTAACGGCTTGCGAGGTCTGCGGAATAGGCAACAGGCTGTCGTGATAAGGTTATTTCGAATTCACATCCCCCAGTGCGAGTTTGTGCCTCTATAAATGCGATCTCTAATTTATTGAACTGGAATTTGGCGAGGAGCTTGAGATTTGGACAAACGCATAATCCCCCTGATCATGTGCGGCGGTGCCGGCACGCGGCTGTGGCCCGCTTCGCGCGAGGTTCGGCCCAAGCAGTTCCTGCCGCTGTTCGGCACGCGCTCGACGTTCCAGGACACGCTGCTGCGCGTGTCCGATCCCTCTTTGTTCGACCGGCCGATCGTCATCACCAACGCCTCCTACCGCTTCATGGTGCTGGAGCAGCTCGCCGAGATCGGCATCGAGGCCGACGTGATCCTCGAGCCGATGCGGCGCGATTCCGGGCCTGCGATCGCGGCCGGCGCGGTGTTCGCGCAGAACCGCGCCAGCGAGGCGATCGTGCTCGCGCTCGCGGCCGATCACGTCGTGCAGAATAATGCCGCCTTCGTCGCCGCCTGTCGCGAGGGCCTCACCGCCGCGAATGCCGGGCGCATCGTCACCTTCGGCGTCAAGCCGGAACGGCCGGCAACGGAATATGGCTACATCAATCCGGGCGAGGTGATCGCGGACGAGGTGCAGGCGGTTGCGCGCTTCGTAGAGAAGCCGGACGCGGTGAAGGCCTCCGACTACGTCAATTCCGGCCATCTCTGGAACAGCGGCAACTTCATGTTCCCGGCGAGCGTGCTGCTCGACGAATATCGCAGAGTCGATGCGGCAAGCGTCGAGGCCGTCACCAATGCGGTCAACAATGCCGGCCGCGATCTCGGCTTCGTCACGCTGGAGCCCGAGGCGTTCGGCGCGGCCAAGGCGATCTCGATCGACTATGCGGTGATGGAGAAGACCTCGCGCGCGGCGGTCGTGCCGGTGTCGTGCGGCTGGTCCGACGTCGGCTCCTGGCATGCGGTGTGGGAGCTGTCGGAGAAGGACGCGCAAGGCAATGCCGCGCACGGCACCGCCGTGTTCGAGGATTCCCGCAATTGCAACGTCACCACGGATTCCGCGCTGGTCGCGCTCGAAGGCGTCGACGATCTCGTCGTGGTCGCCACCGCGGACGCCGTGCTGGTCTCTCGGCAGAAGGATGCCAACGGGCTGAAGCGCCTGGTGACGAAATTGAAATCGGTCGCGCCGAAGGTCACCGAGGAGCATCTCAAGGTGCACCGGCCCTGGGGCAGCTATCAATCCGTCGACAATGGCGAGCGCCACCAGGTCAAGCGCATCGTTGTGAAGCCGGGCGGGCGGCTGTCGCTGCAGAAGCACCATCATCGTGCCGAGCACTGGATCGTGGTCCGCGGCACGGCGCAGGTCACCGTCAACGAGACGGTGAAGACGGTGCACGAGAACGAGTCGATCTACATCCCGATGGGCGCCGTCCACCGGATGGAGAATCCCGGCAAGATCCAGCTGGAGCTGATCGAGGTCCAGACCGGCTCTTATCTCGGGGAAGACGACATCATCCGGATTGAAGACGACTATCGGCGGGCATGAGAGTTTCTAAAGATCAACAGAGCTGCTCCTTATTCCTACGATGAGAGCGCCAACAACCATGCGGTTGAGGTATGCTAGAAGGCCGCGACCTCCCGCGTCCAACGCTTCGGATCCGTGCCTGACTCGGCACGGACGATAGTGAATCGATTCAACGCATCGACCAGCGGCGTAACCACCGGGCTTAGATTATCAAGCACAAGAATGGCTTTTCCCTCCCGCACAAGTAGCACCAGGTGGTGCTCTCCAGTTGCTTGGATGACGACCTCTGCGAGAAGGAGTGCTGAACTAGGCCAGCCGGATCGTAGCAGCAGTTGGCGCTTGGTGACGGCATAGTCGCCGCAATTGCCTTCGTATGGGAATATCCGCCACTCCGCGTCACGCCGACTTGCGCGCGGATCTTTCGGCGCTATGCCGAAATTCACCATTGAATTGATCTGCGCGAGTTCTCGCCAACGCTGGATTGAGGAGCGGAAATCTCTGATCCTCCGATCATCGTGGTGCTGACAGTCCTCGGGATATTGCATGCAGAACTGCGAGAATGACAGCGGTGGCGTCAGCGCCAGGGACTCATAGCTCGAATAGGCGGGCTGGCTGTAAACGCAATACATTATGGCCAGCATGCGAGTCGCATGTCTGATCATCGAAAGTTCGCCTGACATCCTTGATTGTTAGGCGAAGTATATTGCGGTGCAAAGGAAGCGCTATGACAATTGTGAGGCAATTTATGCCCATTCGTGCATCAGGGGGGCGCGCTCGATCTCAACGGGGTAAAGGTGACCACGGTGCAGTCCGTGGCCTTGAACACTGCAAGATCCAAAGACATGTAAGCCGTCTGCTCCGGCTCTATCACGCCGCCGCTAGAGGCCGCTCACCGAATGAAGCGTCGCCAGCGCGATTCGGCAAAAGGGAAATGGTGGATGACGAAAGCAAAGCACATCTTCATACGCATGCGCGGACGCCAAGCGTGGGTACGAACGCACCAAGAGAGGGCGCGCTGCTTTCATTGCGAGCACGTTCGAGTTGGCAGCCGCCTTCTGTCGTGCTCGCGGCAAGTTGCCGAGCGATCAAGACTTCCATCTGTGGAGCGAACAAGCTGGTCTGCGGTCGATCAGCAAGGATAATCGCGCTCGCTGGTTACTATTGGTCGGCACGTCAAAGCGGCTCGCCGTTTCTTCATGGATAACAAGGACCGGTGGTCATGGCGTAGGTGCGCGGCTCATTTGGTGGGCGGGCCGGTTTCGCAGCCTGCGACACCAGTGGCCCGTCCGGCAACGACAGTCAGGTTGCAAGTTACCGAAGAAACCGTTCGCCTCGTTGCACCTTATTATCGTTACCCTTCCGAAACGAAGAGTTCGCTGCACCATTCAAATTGATCACGCGCGAGCCTGAGCAACGAGCATCCCTGCCGCAGCCTCGACCAGGTAAGACAGCGGGGTTGCTTGATGCGATCGGGGCGATGCAAGCAGTGATCGAGGCATCATCGCTGTCGACGAGTAGGGTCGCGCTCTACTGGCGGGTGGAGCCGGGGAAGCGACCTGCACCCGACCAAGTCCGAGACGCAGCGCATTGGCTGGAAATGCTTGCAGAAGCCCTGGAGAGGGACATTGTGAGCAAGCAGCAGCCTCACTGACAGACGGGCCGAAGGTTGCGAGTGCGATGCTGCTGCTCCGGTGTTGCCTCGCAACCTGCTCGGGACGGGTCTACACCACAGCCACTCGCATGCTGGCACTCGCATGCTTGACGATGGCACTAACTTAGGCCATGCTGGGCATGGTCGTGCGTATGGGTGTCCCTCACCGTTCCGAGCGATAAGATCCGAGACCTGCGCCCAAGGGGCCAACGGTCCAGCATCGAAGCCAGCACAGAGTAGGGCCACGACCATTTCACCTGACATCACAGTTACGTCTCGAGACAGCCTGTCGGCTGTCGCGCAGCGCGTTCAGCGAAGGGAAATGGTCGTGACGAAGACAATAAATGCACAACTTTCCACGCTCGCGCGGAGCGCAAGAAATGCATACGCGCGCACCAAGGAAGCACGGTCGGGCTTCATCTCCGGCACGTTCGAGTTGGCGGCTGCATTCTCTGCAGCGCGCAAGAAATTGCCTAGTGATCAAGCTTTCCACGAATGGATCGACAAAGCTCGTCTCCGATGCGTCAGCCGGGACGATCGTGCCGCGCTGATTTATATCGGCAATCACGCCAAGGCGGCCCGCCAGTACTTCATGCAAAACCCTGACCGCTGGTCGTGGCGGATGTGCATGGCCCATTTGTCGATCCGCGCGCCGGTTTCGCAGCCTGCGAAACCGCTCCCTAGTCCGGCAAGGACCATCAATGTGCAGGTCACTCACGAAACGCTCCGACTAGCTTCGCCGTATTATCGCGGCACATCCGAAGTAAAGCGCCTGCCCGCACCGTTTCGTCTGGTCACCAACGAGACGCATGAACAAGAATACATGACGCCGGCAAAGGCACTTCAGACACACCGGCCGGATAAGGCAATCGGCGCTGTGCAGGCTGTCATCGAGGCGTCATCGCTACCGACGCGTGACATCGCACTGTACTGGCAGATGAAGCGAGGCGAGCCACCATCATCCGAGCAGCTGCGGAAAGCGGCTCAATGGCTGGACCTACTCGCGGATGCCCTTGAAGCGGACCCTGACTGCAAGCAGCGACATCACTGATCGTCGCCCATTGCTATATCTTGGCAGGAGTTGACGCGCCGAAAAGCAAGCGGGGCGCTCGGCAGCGCGATGTTTAGCGCGGCCGGCGCATCGGTGCACTTAGAAGGCGCTGATTCCTGATCTCACGAAGCAGCAACATTCGTTTGGTCTGGGCGGCATTGAGCAAGCCTTCGAACAGACCCAGGACTTCGCGCGCCTGCACGTAGACTTCGGCGGTGATGGCGTCTTGATCGAAGCCGTAGGCGGCAAGCCGCGCGTCGATCTCGGTCGCAGCGATGGGGTCAATCCGCCAGCTCAGCGCATTTTGCTGCGTGTAGGACGCAGCCTTCTCTTCGAAGTCGGGATCGATCCCGGTCATGTCGATGCGCAGCAGTGCCGCCTCGATGGCCTTTTGGCGAGAGGTCTCGAGCAATTTGTGCCTCAACATGCGGTAGCGCTGGATCTCCCAGGACAGTTCGGCAACATCAATGGCGAGCAGCCACTCGATGGCGGATCGGGGCGCAAGGTCAGCGAAGATTGCCTGCCGCAGTGCCAGGTAATGGTCGAGATGCTCACCGGGCAGCAGCAGCGGCGGCGGTGCCAAGGCCGCAAACTCAGCCGGTAGCGTCGTGGCGGTCAGCTCGCGCGCGGTTTGGAAGGGACCGTTCATCGGGATGCGGCCTCCGCGCCCAGGTTTGCGAGGACGGCTGGGGCGCCGACCGCGCTGCCGGTCGGACCGTGGATCGGGCTCGTCGCCCACAGGTCCTGCGCGACCGGCAACGGCGCGATCTGCAGGTTCGCCCACCACGTCCGTTCGTTGCCGTGCCGATGCAGCTCCTCGTGATGGGCGCGGCACAGCGGCACCGTGAACTCATCGCTGACCTTGCGGCCGAGCGCCCGCGGTTGGGCGAATTTCAGATGATGGGCGTCGCATGGGGTTTCCCGGCACACCAGGCAGGGCTGCTCCCGGACAAACAGCAGGTGCGCCTTGCTGCGCTTGCGGGGCGGCTCCTTGGGGAGGGCGAGCCCGGCCTCGGGTGGCGCGGGCTGCAGCGCGGTTTCGGCGTCCGCGGGAGCCGCCGCTGGTGGGCTCGGGGCGCTGTCCAGGACGGCCGGTTGGTCGGTCTGGCTTTCGGCGGGACGCGCGGCGTCCTCAAGCTTGGCCTGATAGGCGGCCTCGACGCGCCGGGCATCCGGCTCCTGCAGGCTGTTCTTCAGCGGGAGGCTCGTCATGGCCCAGCCGAGCAGATCGGTGCTGGCGGGCAGCGCTTCGAGCTGGCGCAACAGCTGCTCCCGGAGTGCGGCGGACTCGCCCGGCCGCAGCACCGGGGGACGGTTGAGAGCGCCCTTGCCGGGCGAGGCCTTGAGGTTGGGGGGTGCGGGTGGACCGGCGACCGTATCCGGGGCGTCCAGATCATCCTCGCCGGCAATCCCGACCAGCGCGAACAGAGCGTAGCGTCGGGCGTAGGTCAGCGCTGCGCCCATGCGATGCGGCGCCTCGATGTCCCGTGCGGCGCAGACCGGCCAGTCCGAGGAGATCCACTCGCCGGAGGAATGGGCGAGCAGGGTGGTGAGGTGGATCTGGCCGGTGGTCTCCTCGACCCGGGTGGTCTGGATGGTGGCGATTTCCTGCTGGCTCAAGGTCTTGCGCACGATGTCGAGGCCGTTCGCCAGCGAGGCGTAGCGAAAGGTGCGGTCGTCATCGCGCAGGAACGGCGAGCGGATCTGAGCGGTCAGGGTCTTTTCCGGGTTGGTCAGTGCGGCTTGCGCGCGGGCCAGCGCCGCCGCGATCGCGCCGATATGCTCACTGGCCTGGTGCATGGACGCGCTCCATCTCAACCGGATCAAAACTGACGGCGCCGGCTTTGGAGCGCTTGGCGCGAACGCCGTGGCCAAACGCCTCCTTGGCATCCTCCGGCAGCAGCTTCTTGAGCTCGGCCTTGGCCAGCTCGTGCTCGGCATGGGCCTCGCGGGTGCGCAGATAGATCGCCGCACATTCGGCCCAGACATTGGACGCGGTCATGTCGACGACCTTGACGGCGGCAAGCCGCGGCCGTGGGGTCTCGATCCCGAACAGCAGCGGTGGCTCGCCGCTCTGCACGCAGCGCCAAAACTTCTTCTCCGCGGTCAGCAGCAGGTGCTGGTAGAGCGGGTCGGCATGCACAGTGATTTCGATCCATTTGCCGCCACCGGTGATGATCGAGAGCACGGCCGCGCGGGCCGCGACCACCCACATGTTGTGCTGCAGCTGCGCCATGTGCTTCTCGGCCGCGGCCTCTTCGGTAAAGGCCCAGGGCAGCATGAACTTGGCCTCGAACACCGCGCCGGTCTGGGCGACGATGCCGTCCAAGGTGGCCGCCATCCAGGAATGGACGGAATGCCGCACCCGCTTCTGGATGTCGGTGATCGCGTGCCCGGTGGCGGCCTGGTACCAGGCGCGGTTGAGCGCCTCGGTGGCAACGCCGAGCTGAACGACCAGGTTGCGGGACAAATCTTGCGGCGCGATCTCGCCGCGCTTTTCCCGCCACAGGCGCAGCAGCGCGTCCTGGTCGTCGCCCATGATGATGCGCGCGTCCGAGCCGCCAATGAAGGCGCGGCGGTCGTGGCGGTTCAAGGTGGTAACGGAGCGGGGCGCCGCGGCGCCGTCGGTTGCAATCGTGGTCACCGGTCTCTCCTGGGTTGACGCGGCTTGCCGCCGCACCGCCAAAACCCCCGCCGCCGCGAGGGGAAAGACCGGGGCCAAGGACCGAAAGGCCGGTCCGGTGATTAACGCTCCTTTCGCGCGGGGATGCCAGTCCTTTCTGCAGTAATTTTGCGGTTCGTTTGGCGACAAAAGCCTTGATGGTTCAGGAGGTTGGAGCGAGCTTTCGGGGACGCAACCCGCCCCCGGCCGAGGAGCTCGGACATGGCCTCAGTTCGACAAATCGAAGCCAATCGCCGCAACGCGGCGCGCAGCACCGGCCCGAAAACGGCGGATGGAAAGACGAGGTCTAGCCGCAACGCGCTGCGCCATGGACTCGCCAGGACTTACAAGCCGGGTGACCCGGCGTTGGCGACGCTGATGGTCGCCATTCTCGCGGGTCTCGGCTGCGAGATTGGATCAGATACCGCAGCGGCTGTTGCGCATGCCAAATGCGAACTATGGCACGTGCGATTGGTCCGCCAGGCGATGTTGGCCGATCTATTGGATGGTCCGGTCGAAGCCATCGGGAGACGGCTCAACGGGCTGGAGCGTTATGAGCGCAACGCACTTGCGATGCAGAAGCGCGCGCTTCGGTCTCTGAAGTCAAAGCAACACTAAGCTTGCGGACCGTACGCGATTGGCTTCGTTCTGCGAAAATAGGCGAAGGCGTGCGAAAAAGACCTCAAATGGCTATGGGAAGCCGTACTCCCCCTCGGCCGACCGAAATGATGTTCAGCTCAAGATCGTCGAAGATGGGGTGATTGGCCGCCCACTTCAGAAATTGCGAGGTGCTGTCGACCTGGTCGTCGTGCTTGCCGTGGGGAAACGCCAGCAACTCCAGCAAATAGTCATCAAGCCAAGGGGCGTCTGCGGGCAGATGGACTTGTCCGGCCTCAATCCTGAACGATTGTGCCGCCATCCGATCGGCCTTGCTGCCTTCCGGCTTGATGCCAAGCGGGCGCGGCATGCCGTTTGGCGTATCGCGTTGCAGGTCCTGTAGCATCGCCATGCCGGGGCCGGCGTCCTCGACTAGAACCGCGTCCGCATTATATCTTGCGGCCAGCGCGGCCACGGCGCGCCGCAGATCGGGATATTGGTGTCGGCCGCGGTAGAGATCTACGAGGTAATAGTCGTTCTTGATCACCCGCCAGGTGGTGCAGACCGAGTAGTCGTTGGCCTGTCCGGTCATCATCGCGGTGTCCCAGCTCTGTACGACATAGCCGGCTGCGGCCGCGGCCGGGAGCTGATCGAAAAAGCGAAACCAGTCGCGCCTGATCAGATTGCCTTCGAGCGGCACCGGCCGTTGCTGGTATTGCGCCGAGAATTGCAGGCTGCCGATTTCGGCCTTGATCCGCTCCAGCACCAGCTTGCTTTCGCGCTGCGGGTGCAACAGATCGCCGGCGCGACGGCGAACGACGCGATGTTTGCCGATAGGGATGTCGCTATCTTCGACCGCGGTGGCCGGCAGGTCGAGGTGCTGCCAGGCGCCCGCTTGCAGCAGATGACCGGCGAGATCGTCTTGGTGCAGGCGCTGCATCACCACGATGATGCGGCCGGTGTCCTTGTCGTTGAGGCGCGAGACCAAGGTGCCGCCAAACCAGTCGGTGACGCGCTTGCGCGCGGTCTCCGATTGCGCCTCCTCCGCCTTGTGTGGATCATCGACGATGATGAGGTCGGCGCCGCGACCGGTCAGCGTCCCTCCGACCGTGGTTGCGTAGCGGCTGCCGCCCGCCGTGGTCACGAGTTCGGTGCCGGTATCCTTAGCCGGGCGCATGGCCGGAAACAGCGCTTGGTACCAGCCCGACTCGATCACCATTCTGAATTGGCGGTGCAACTCGGCGGAAAGTTCGCTCGCGTAGCTGACCACGATGATGCGCCGGCTCGGGTCGTGGCCCAGCAGCCACGCGACGAAAGATACCGAGACCGAAAGAGATTTGAGCGAACGCGGCGGTTGGTTGACGAGAAGACGGCTACATTCGCCATCGTGGACGCGCATGAGCTGATGGGCGATCGCATCGATATGCCAGTTCGACAGATATTCGCTGCCCAGAAAGACGGTGGTGAAGGTCTTGTGGATGAAATACCGCAACTCAGTTCGGAGCAGCGCCGCCACAACAGGCCTCATGTGTTGTCCTCCTCATCGCGTTGGCTTGCAGCCGCAGCATTGGCGTTCGCCAAGACGTCTCGGCGATATGCCTGGAGGATGGCCTGATCTTCGGGCGGTAGGCTTGTCGCGGTCTCCACCGCGGAGCCGACAGTCATTGCCATCGCGAGGGAGAGGAGTTTGTCGAGAGCCCGCGCGTCCCCTTTGAGCGCCTTTTCCCGCAAGCGAAGCAATGCTGCCTTTTGCGTGGTGACGCGTCGTGCCCTGCCAGCGTCGTTCAGCGCGACTGTGGCCAGCAGGATGTTTTTCAGGTCGGTGGTGAAATTCAAGGCGCCTTTCGGCCGCCCGCGCGGGTTTCCGGATTGCCCCGGCGCGAAACGGGTATGCAGGGGCGGGCTGCCGTAGCCGACGCGGTTGTTCGGTTTCTTAGCCACCGCTGCGCTCCAGGCTAGCGGTGTTGGTCTGATCGAACGGCGCGCCGGTCACGGCGTTCACGGCTGCCTTGCCGGTTACATGCTGCCAGCGCCGGATCGTGACATCCACATAGCGAGGTTCGATTTCGATCAGCCGCGACCGGCGCCGAGTGCGCTCCGCGGCGATCAATGTCGTGCCGGCGCCACCGAACGGATCGAGCACGATGTCGTGCTCTTTGGTGCAGTCGCGGATCGCGTCGGCGACAAGCGCAACCGGCTTAGGCGTCGGATGAAGGCCTAATTTTGATTTCGGGGAATTTGCCCAGCTGTTTGAACCTGGGTAGTCCCAGACATTGGTACGGGCTCTGCCATGCTTGCCGAGTTGAACATTGTTGATGTGGGCGGCCTTTCCGTGCTTATAGATAAACACCAGCTCATGCTTCGATCTATAGAGCGACCCCATCCCGCCGTTTCGTTTGTTCCAAATGCAGAGATTGATCATTTCTGTGTAGATCGCGCCGGCGGCGGATAGGAGCGGCCCCAAGCCGCGCCAGTCCATGCATAAATAATGCAATGATCCATCCACGCTGAAGACGGCAGTATGTGAGAGCATTTTGGTCAGGAATGCCTCGAATTCGGCTGCGGACAGCTCGCCCGACGCCATCCGGAACTCGGGATGTGTGATCCTGCCGCGGCCTGAGACGTGACCCGCGATTGGGACGTTATACGGCGGGTCCGCAAACACCATTTGCGCCAGCTCACGCTGCATCAGGAGCTGATAGCTCTCGGCGAACGTTGCATCGGCGCAGAGGATGCGGTGCTCGCCAAGTTTCCAGAGATCACCCGGTTGGGCGACCGGTGGCCGAGCCTCGACAGGCGGCAGTTCATCCTCATCGGTGTCCGGAGCTGCCAGTAGTGAGTCGATTTGGCCCATGGCAAACCCGGTGATCTGCAAGTCGAGCTCTGGATCGAGGTCGCTAAGCTCCGACAGCTCAAGCTGCAAAGCCCTCTCGTCCCAGTCACTATCTTCAGCCAGGCGGTTCAGCGCTAGTCGGAGGCTGCGAAGCTGTGCATCCGTAAGATCGCGGAGCTGGACCACTGGGACCTGGTGAAGACCGAGTTCGTCGGCCGCCTGGACAAGCGCTGCCCCGGCCACGATGCGGCGGTCACGATCGGCGACGACCGGTAAAACGAAGCCGAACTGCTGCAGGCTCGCGGCCAATTTTTTGAGTCGGCTCTTGGGATGCCGCCGCGTTTCATGTCCGAGCTGTTTGAGCTCGCCAATCGGCACTAGAATCGGGGTGAGGTCGTGGCGGAGCGGGCAACCATTGCTCCCCACGGTCTGATTCGACAGGCGGGCACGCTGGATCATCACTGTGTCTCCAAGCATCGCGTTGCGCAGAGATCCCACTAGAGTCGCCTTTACGAAAAATGAATCGATTCGCGAGGCCTTGCGCATTCCTGTGAATAACTCGGGGAAATCTCCTCCCCCGCGTGCCGCACGATCGACGGCTGGCAGGCGATACGAACGTTCGAGAGCGTCATTCACCCGACCCAGCGACCCGTCGGTTCGAGTCGGCCAGTACCAAGCTCCGGCACGTGCGCTATGCAAGCTGGCGAAGTAATTCCTGGCATCGATTGAGCGCTCTGGCCGCGGGAGCTCTCGGTGGTGCGCGGCGTCGCTCGTTTTGGCGAGGCCTCGAATTCGCATTGTTCTACTTGCGGATGAATTTGAAGTTTGCCGTTGAATGTGATGCGGCGCTCATGTCCGTCTCTTTTTTAAGACGACAGTCAAATTGGCCGAATTGGAAGCGCGCCTCCGGTCCGTCACCAGGATGCTGGTGCGTCGCCATCGAGGTGCTATCGAGCGTGTAGCCCAAGCGTTGCTTGCGAAGAGCCGATTGAGCAAGCGAGAGGTCGATCGAATCGCCGGTAGGACCATTGACGACGTTGTCACCAACGCTCCGCTCGTGCTCGCAATGCACCGACAATCGGGCACCGCCGCGCGCTATTGCGAGCATCACGACGCTTACGCGCTTTTCCTTTTTGGAAAGCGTCCATTTCTTGCGCTGTGGCGTCAGTTGACGTGGTTGTTGGCCGCCATTCCAGGGTAAGAGGTCGTCGAGGCGGCTGATGGGTGCCCGTTGGGCATGCGCTGGAGCACGTCATCAGGATAGGCGAGGGGCCCGAAGTCGCTGCGCTTCGCAGTGGCTGTGAGGAGCGGACGGTCTCCCAGCGGGTCGCCGCCGTCGGATCCGGCGAACGGATCGTGCCGCAGCACGCCCGGCACCAGCATGGCGAGATCATCGAGGCCTTTGCGCATGTCGATGAAGTCCAAGGCGGCGTGAACCTTCGCGCGCCGAGGAAGCCGCGTCATGGTACCTGGCTCCTCGGCCGACATCACCGCCATCGACCACCTTGACGGCAAGGAACACCGGCGCTGCCACAGTCAGCGCCTGCTTTCCCGCGGAACAGCAGGCGTCCCGCGATGCCAGAGTGTCGGGCGACCTCCGACAGGCTGACACCCGGCCGCATTGCGCCCTCCTTGTTTGAGGCTGTGCCCGGTCGATTTGCGCCTGTCGGTTGACAATGAAAGTGGCCATTTGCCGGCCTCAACGTTGTGGTCGATCGCCTGAATTGCGATTATTCAGGGTCGGCGCGCGTGCGCAGCGAGGCCAGTTCGGCTTCATGTTCTCCAAAGTGATTTTCGTCGAAGGAACGGCGACATCCTTCCGAGCCTACGGAGAGCGTAGCGAGTTGCGAAGCATGCACTAATGGTGTGCGCCACAGGGCGTTGCCATAAGAGGGCATACCTGTGGCGTGGCCCAATGATCGCCAGATGGATCCCCCGTCTGCCTGTCCTCAACAGCGGCGGCATAGCGAACCTTGCTCAACGGCCGCTGGGGCTTTCCTAAAGTCGCTTCCTGCAAGCATATCAAGTGCTAATTGCAAAACGGCGGTGTTGGTTAGCCACCGCCGCTTTGATCGCGCGCTCCCAAGTTCTCCTCGAGTTACCTTGCTGCTTGTGGCGGCTGCGGCTTAGGAACCGATGTCAGCATACGGATCTTCCATTGCCCGTTCTCACGAACATCAAGGGTCGTCCAGACAATATTCAAGTTAATAGGATCACCCTTTTCGGTCTTGCCGGTGACGTGCGCTTCGCCGGTGCGGATGACCATGTTCTCTGATAAAGGCTGAATAGCGTTGGTCGTGATTGCCAGATGATCCGCCCCTCTCTTGAACGCGCCTTCATAATATTTGGTGTTATCCGGCTCAATCCCATTCTGGGTCACTCGCAGGTAGTTCTTGGTGAAAAGCGACGTGATCCCTGCAGCATCCTTCTTGTTGAAGTGCTGCTCGTACGCTGTCGTCAACCTGCGGAATTCCTCCTTGAGATTGTGATCTGATGCAGTCGCAGGAATCGTTGATAGCAACAGTGAAAGACATACAGCTCCCAATGTGCGCATGAGTGTTACTCCCTACTGTTGATGCCTCCCTCGAATAGGGGATGGAGACGAGGCCTACCTCCGTCCTCCTTAACAACATCGATCGCGCGGTCGCGGGTTTGGGGTGCGCAAGTAATGACCAGTTGCTGTTCGTACACGCTGCCGCCGACATCCTTGTTGTTCATCGATGATCGGCAAAGGCTCTCGGCCAATAACTAGCAAGCCCGTTCCCGTCTCTAGAAGACCCCCTCGTTTCCGTTAGCACGAACGACAACGGCGCACGTCAGAGTACGAAGTCACTTACCGAGAGCGTGTGCCGGCCGACCAGGTCGATCTGGAATTCCGCGCTCGGGTCAGAGTCGACACTCCCCTCCACGATGGTATGCTCGGTGCCGTTTGCGTCGGTCTCATAGTGGTAGCCGAGTTGGCCACGCCCGAGTTGGCCCACTCCGCCGACCACGTTGGTGATTTCGCCAACAAACACGAACTCGGGATTGCCAGCTTGGCCTCCGTTTGCGTCGATCCCACCGACATCGATGCGATCTGCTGCCGCCGTAAAATCGATGATCAGATCTCGATTGGTGCCAAAGCCGGCGGCCGCGGTGCTCGCGAATGTGAATGTGTCGTTGCCTGCTCCGCCAAAAAGCTCGCTCCTCGCATTGCTGGCCGTGATCGTGTCTTGGCCGGAGCCCCCCACCACGTTCTCGACGGATGTCAGACTATCGGTGCCGATCTCGCTGCTCGTTGCCGTCCCCGCAGTCAGGTTGATGACTGCATCGGCGCTGAGTCCGGCGAGGCTGTAGGTGTCGTTCCCGCCATTGCCGGTATAGTTATCGTTGCCATCGCCTGCCGTGGCAACGAACATGTCATCGCCCGCTCCTCCGCTGATCGTGTCATTCCCACCGGCGCCAATGATCGTGTCGTTGCCGCCAGCGCCCGACAGCGTGTCAGCACTGCTGCCGCCGGTGATCGTGTTGGCCAAACCGTTGCCGGTACCATTGAAGCTGCCGGTGCCGCCATAGGTCAGGTTCTCGATATTTGCGGACAAAGAATAGGTCGTGCTGGTCGTCACAACGGTGTCCGCGCCAGCATCCGCGGCTTCCACGACAACGTCCGACGAGTTGTCGACAAGGTAGGTGTCGTTGCCGGCCAGGCCGGCCAGCCGGTCGGCGCCTCCTGCGCCATCGAGCGTGTCATTGCCGGCGCCGCCCGTGATGATGTTGGCCAGCGCGTTGCCGGTACCTGCGAAATCGCCGGTGCCGCCGAATGTGAGATTTTCGACATTGGCGATTCCGGAAAGCGTGAACACCGCGAGTGCCGTCCGGATCGTGTCGGTCCCTTCGCCGGCATTCTCGACGACGACGTCCTCAGAACTGTCCACCACGTAAGCGTCGTTACCCGCGCCGCCGGCCATGCTGTCGTTGCCCGCACCGCCATCGAGCAGGTCGCCGCCAGCGCCGCCATCGAGCTCGTCATTGCCCGCGAGCCCCAGCAGCGTATCGCTGCCGCCCTGGCCGCTGAGTGTGTCTTCCTCGCCGGTCCCGGTCAGAGTATTGGCGGCACCGTTGCCGGTCAGGGATATGCCGGCCACATTCTGGACCGTAGCCGCAATCGCCTGCATATCCGTTCCGCCATTGCCGTCGGAGACCTGGACGTTGACGTCGTAGACGTTGTTCGCGTCGGCGTCGATTGGCGTCTCAAAGTCAGGTGCGGCGTTGAAAGACAGCACGCCGGTGTTGGCATCAATCGTGAAGAGGTTCGCGTCTGATCCGCCAGCGATCGTATAGGTGAGCGTCTGTCCATCATCCGGATCGGCGGCGGTCACAGTCGTGACTGCCGTCGTATTCTCGGCGATCGCAATACCTGCCGCCGTCCCCCCGCCATCGGAGGTTATGGCTGGCGTATCATTCTTGTCGATGGCATAGGCATCCCCCACAATGGTCGGCGGGCTGGCTTGCAGAATGGAGATCGAATTCGAACCGAAGTTTGCGACTGCAATATCTAGCCGCCCACCACCGGTGAAGTCGTCGACTGCTATCCAGCCGGGTTGGGTCCCGCCAGTCGCAAATAGCTGTTGGCTCTGGAACGTACCATCACCATTGCCGAGCAGAACCGAAACGGAATTCAACAACGGGTTGGCGCACACAAGATCCAATGCGGTATCGCCATTGACATGGGCGAGTGTCACGGTGCCAGGTGCAACACCGTCACTTGCTATGCCGAGCGTATAGGAGAACGGCGCCTGGAAACTTCCATCGCCATTTCCTAGCGCCACCGATACGGTCCCGTCGTAGCTACTGAACACCAAGTCCGTGTCGGTATCGCCGTCGAGGTCCTCGAGCGCGACGGAAGCTGTGTGTGTGGCGGCGGGAACATTGGGAGCCGCCGTGAACGTGCCATCGCCGGTCCCGAGGTAGATTTGAATGCCGAATGCTCCTGGAACGTTTGAAAAGGCGACATCTACGATGCCGTCGCCATTGAGATCGGCGGCCGCAACGCCGAGAGGATCCGCGTTCGAGGCCAGCACGGTGGAGAGACTGAAGCTACCGTCTCCGTTTCCAAGGAGCACGGAAACGCCGCCATTCTCGCCGGTGTTCGCAACGAGAACGTCGAGTCGACCGTCTCCATTGAGGTCCGCCAGCGCGGAATCCGATGAGTGGGCGCGGTTAGTCGGGGACGAAATCGCCGATTGGAATGTTCCGTCGCCATTGCCCAGGAGTACGGCAATGGCTCCGTTGGCGCCTGCGTTCGATATAGCGAGATCGAGCAGGCCGTCGTTGTCGACATCGGCGATCGAAACGCCGTTGAGATCATGGCCTGCAGCGTAATTCACCGGCTCCCGGAAGGTGCCGTCACCATTGCCCAGCATAACCGAAATCTCGCCCGAGGTGGATTCGGACACGAGATCTTGCTTGCCATCGCCGCTCAAGTCACCGCTCGCGACATGCCCAGCGATCCCTGAAATGGACGAAATGACCTGGAAGGTGCCTCCCGCCAGGGGATTGCCGGCGAGGTCGCGCACCTCCGCGCCGGTGACACCGAGTGCCACCGTGCCATCACCAGAACCCGTATCGACGATCACTACGTATTGTGCGCCATCGCTGCCCGTGACGGGCGTCACGCTGGCAATGCCGGCGCCGATCAGGGCGCCAGTCGTCGTCAGAGAAAACTGGCTCGCATCCACGCCGGTCACGGCCTCGGAGAACGTGACGGTGTAGTGCACTGTTTGCGCATTCGTCGGCGTATCGTCGCTGCGCGTGACGCTCATGACCGTCGGCGCGATGTCGTCGACATCGGTCACGGTCACTGCAACTGCCTGCGTATTCGTTGCATCACTACCGTCGGAAACCTGCACGGTCACCCTGTATACGTTGTCGCCATCGGCGTCGGTGGGTGCCTCGAAGTTTGGGGCGGAGGCAAAAGAGAGCGCGCCAGTATCGGCATTGATCACGAACTTGCTGGCGTCTTCACCGCCTGTGATCGTATAGGTGAGGGCCGGCCCGGCCTCCGGATCGGTTGCGGCGAGGGTCGCCACGGCCGTGATATTTTCTGCAATCGAGATCGACAGCAGGTCGGGCGCGCCGAAAGTGGTGTCGAGGCTGCCGTCAGCGTTGTAGCGAAGGAGCGCGAAATCGGCATTCGACCCGTTGCTGCTATATCCCGCAATCAGGATCTTGCCGTCGGGCTGCAATTTGACGCTGTATCCTTCGTCCGAGCCGAGGCCCATCTGCGTCGTGACCACTCCGCCAATGCCAAAGGCCGTATCGAGGCTGCCGTCAACATTGTAGCGGACAAGGGTAACATCCGTGTTCGATCCGTTGAAGCTATTGCCTGCGACCAGAATCTTGCCGTCGGGCTGGATCGCGACGCTGCTCCCGACGTCGCTGCCCGGCACAACGCTAGTCCTGACCGTGCCGTCGCCGGCAAACGACGTATCGAGGCTGCCGTCGGCGTTGTACCGCACGACGGCGATGTCGGCATTCGGGCCCGTTTGGCTAATGCCCGCAATTACGATCTTGCCGTTGGCCTGAACGGCGACGCTTTGACCAACGTCATTAGTGCCGCCAAAGTCCGTGGTGACCGTGCCGTCGCCACCGAAGCTCGTGTCGAGACTACCGTCCGGGTTGTAGCGAACGATTGCGAAGTCGTTCGGCCCGTTCCCGGTAAAACTATGGCCCGCGGCGATGATCTTGCCGTCCGGTTGCAAGGCGACGCTGTAGCTGGCGTCGTGAAACGCGACTGCCGTGGTAACTCTTCCATCGCCATTGAAGGTGGTGTCGAGACTGCCATCCGCGCTGTATCGCACGATCGCGAAGTCGAAGCTCGAGCCATTAAAGCTGTAACCTGAAACGACGATGCTTCCGTCGGATTGCAGCGCTACACTCTGGCCAAAGTCATCGACCAGCAGATCTGTAATGACCTTGCCGCCGTCGCCGAAACCGGTGTCCAGACTGCCGTCGGCGTTGAATTGCACGATGGCAAAATCGGAGTCCGCGCCCGACCCGGTATAGCCTGCAACCAGAATTTTGCCGTTAGGGTCTACGACAACACTATAGCCATTGTCATCGGCACCGCCGAAATCGGTGACTACCTTTCCATTACTGCCCAAACTCGTGTCAAGGCGGCCATCTACGTCATAGCGAACCACGGCGAAGTCGACACCCGTGCCGTTGAAGCTACTGCCAGCCACCAAGATCTTCCCGTCAGGCTGCACGGCCACGCCTCGACCAAAGTCATCAGCCGGACCGATGGTCGTCGTCGTCATGCCGTCGCCGACGAACGTCGGCGCCTCATTGACGTTGCCGACCGTCACGGCAATCGCCTGCGTATCCGTTCCACCGTTGCCGTCGGAGACTTGCACCGTGACGTCGTAGACGTTATCGTTGCCAGCGTCGATCGGCGCCTCGAAGTCCGGCGCAGTGTTGAAGGAAAGTGCCCCCGTGCTGTGATCGACGTTGAAAAGGCTCGCATCCACTCCACCGGCGATCGCATAAGTCAGGGTCTGCCCGGCGTCCGGGTCGGTGGCTGTCACCGTCGTGACCGCCGTCATGTTTTCCGCAACCGAGACGCCCGCCGTGTCGCCGCCGCCGTTCGAGGTGATGGCTGGTGCCTGGTTGTCGGGCACGACCTCGAAGATTTGTGCGCGCACGGCGTTGCCGGAAGTGTCGCTGCCCGTCTGGCTGGCATCAGTCCACGTGACGACAAAACGCCCATCGGGCAGGGCGGTGATTGCCGGCTCAACTTGGTTACCTGCCGTTGTGGTGTTGACCAGCAACTCGGAGCCGGACGGCACGCCATCGGCGTCGAACACCTGCGCCCGCACGGCCCACGAGGACGTGTCGCCGCTCGTCTGGCTGTCATCGGCCCACGCGATCACAAAATGCCCGTCGGCCAACGCGGTGATGGTTGGGTCGGACTGATTGCCTGCCGCCGTGCTGTTGACCAGGAGCTCGAATCCGGACCGCGCGCCATCGGCGTTGAGTATCTGCGCCCGCACGGCGAGCCCGGACGTGTCGCCGCCCGTCCGGCTGTCGTCGGTCCACGCGACGACAAAGCGCCCGTCGGTCAACGCGGTGATGGTTGGCAGGTACTGAAAGCTTGCCGTCGTGGTGTTGACCAGGAACTCGGAGCCGGCCGGCGTGCCATCGGCGTTGAACACCTGCGCCCGCACCGCCCACGAGGACGTGTCGCCGCCCGTCTCACTGACATCCATCCACGCGACGACGAAACGCCCGTCGGCCAGGGCGGTGACTACGGGCTCAACTTGGTTACTTGCCGTTGTGGTGTTGACCAGGAACTCGGAGCCGGCCGGCGTGCCATCGGCGTTGAATATCTGTGCCCGCACTTCGTACTCGCCCACGTCGAAATCGTCCCACGCGATCACGAAACGCCCGTCGGCCAGAGCGGTTATGGCGGGCCTGACCTGGCTGGTCGTCACGGTGTTGACCAGGAACTCGGACCCGGACGGCGTGCCGTCGGCGTTGAAGACCTGCGCTCGCACGGCAGCGCCGCTCGTCGGACTGTCATCAGTCCACGCGACGACAAAACGCCCGTCGGCCAGGGCGGTAATGGTGGGTTCGATCTGATCGCTTGCCGTCGTCGTGTTGACCAGGAACTCGGAGCCGGCCGGCGTGCCATCGGCGTTGAACACCTGCGCCCGCACCGCCCACGAGGACGTGTCGCCGCCCGTCTGACTGAAATCAGCCCACGCGACGACAAAACGCCCGTCGGCCAGCCCGGTGATGATTGGCTGGGACTGATTGTTTGCCGTCGTGGCGTTGACGAGGAATTCAGATCCGATGGCCTGAATAGTCATTGTCGTCTTCCCTCCGTGGCCGCGCCTTATTTCTTGTTTTCTTGGGCGCCTGGGCGCTCGAATTCTGAACAGGCTGCGAGCGGCGCGAATGATGCAAATGTACCAATCGCCATGTACCTCGTTCGAGGTAGGGAATGCTTGCCGTCGCCAAGCCTCTGCTCACCCTAGCGACGTTGCGCCGGACTGCCGTGACCGAAGTGTGTCTAGCGAGGATCGCGTAACCCTGTAAATCCCGCACACCCTTCCTATCTCGAAGTCCCAGAGGTTTGCTTGGAAGGGGCAACCGCCATTGAACGTCGGGACGAACCACGACGATCAACAGGCACAAGGTCCCGTGAAATCACCAGGCCATCTGCCCAGGTTACTCAGCAGGACGCGAAACGCCACAAGTCCGCGAACCGTGGAGAACACTCGCTTGAGCACATTTCGTACGGTCTCGTTCGCGATTCCGAGCTTCTCGGCCGGCTCCCTTGGAAGCGCTGCAGGCCAGCGAGCTGGAAAGGGAGCAGCGTCGTAGATCGCCTCGGTTGCCGTTAACTCTGGCTCGTGGCAGCTCCGCATCGCACGTTCTCATCACTCGTTCGGGTCTCCAGATGCGTTCACCGAGATCCGAATATGCCCAGCGTTCCGACGATCGCGGTCACGAGCTCGGCTTGCCGCCGCGTGTCGGTCTTCTCGAGCGCGGATGCGAGCTGGTTGCGCACGGTGTTGCGCGAGTGGCTGCTGGCGCGCGCATACTCCGCCAGCGTCCGGCCCGCGATCAGCGCGCTGACGAGCCGCGCCTCGGCGGCGGACAATTTGAATGCCGCCTGGATCGCCCCTGGGGGAATAGATAACGCACACTCGGCCGCGACCACGAGCACGAGAACGGTCGTCGCCTCGGCGCGGAGACCGAGCATGAATTCCGAGCGATGGTTCGGTCCGTTTGGCTGCTCCGACCGCATGGGCACGGCCCAGGCAACGAACGCCCGTCCGGAGGCGCTTGAGGTCAAACGCACGGGCTGGGTTGCGAGCGCCGTCGGCGGGCGCAAGGCGCGCATCATGGCGACCTCGAATGCAGCGTTGTCGGCGCAGTTGGCGACGCGCAGCCGCTTGGAGCGATCGGTGCATAGCACGCTGTCTCGCCGTAACAGGTCTTCCGCCTTTTGATTGGCGAGCAGGAGCCGCCCGGTCCCATCAACCAGGAACGCGGCCAGCCTCAGCGCATCAAGACCGGTTCCGAGCGCTCGCTGGGCTGTGCGCGCAGCCGTCGTAACGCGATTGATCTCGATGGCGCGCATCAGGTGCGGCACCAGCAGCGCCAATTGACGTCTGTAGGTCTCTCGGTTGCTGCGGTACACGGACTCGTGCGGAGCGATGCTTAGCAGCGTCACGCCATAACCGTCATTGTGGAGCGATACACCCAGATGATCGGTGGTGATGCCCTGCGGTCTCATGAAATCGGCGTAAAACTCGGTGCGTTCAGCGATCTCAGGGTCAAGAAGATCGCTTGCGTAAATTACCTTGCCGACAGGGATGGTTTCGAGGCGTGCCGGTGGATACGGATTGATGCTGTGGAAATGCTTGGCATAAGACGAGTTGAGTCCGGGATCGTCGCCGAAATGTCGGAATACAGGTGTGGTTGCCGTAGCCACATCATAGAAATGCAAGATGCCGCGCGCGCCGCCAAAGGGGCCCGGCAGCGCATTGAGGAACGCCTGCCATCGTTCGGGATCAAGCGCCGAGTCGTAGAGCATATCTAGCAGTCGGGGGAACTCTTTCTCGTAGAAGATACGCATGGCGCCGCCCCCTCCGGTCACTCGTCCGGACCGAGGTCCAGACATGGCGCCAGTGCCGTCACGACGCCAACCAGCTCCGCTTGCCGGTGAACACCGAGCTTGGCCATCGCGGCTGCCAGCTGGTTGCGCGCGGTGGCGCGGCATATGCCAAGCCGATCGGCAGTTGTCTGCAGGCTGTCACCCTCGGTGATACTCAGGACTACACTCGCTTCGGCTTGCGACAGCCTATAGAGGTTCTTGAGCACCTCGCTCGGGGGACTTGGCGCACGTCGCCGGTCGTTGATCAATACGAGGGCAAACCCTGGATCCGCGCCCAGAGTCGCGTGCGTCTTCGAGATCCTGAACGGCAACACGAGAACCTGATAGCGCCCGTTGCCCTCATTCGTCACCATAAAGCTCGCCGGAGGCGGCGCCTTCGCCGTCACGAAACCACTCTGGAGCGCGCGATGAAACGCTTCGTCGGCCCGACACGCGACGAACGTCAGCTCCGATGCCAGCGACATGCGCACGAGCCGACGTTGCTCCAGAAAAACGACGGCCCGTCGATTGGCAGCCACCACCTTGCGCGGCGGGCGCACCAAGAACGCGGTCCCGGAGATTCGATCGAGCAGCCCTTGCAATCCCCCCTCGGTAGCCCGCGCCGCGCGCAGGCGGGAGGTCACTTCCAGCGCCCGCGCAAAGTGCCGACCGACGCTGTGCAAGAATTGCGCGGCGGGCGCTTCGAGATGCGACAGGCGCTCGGGGATATCGCAGCTGAGCCGCGTCAAGGAGCCGGGCGATCGCTTGAACGTCAGGTTGGCGCCGTGCGTATAGTCGCCGGCCGGTTTCAGCCATTCGTGATAGAAGGGCTGCCGGTCAAGCCATTGCCGGCCGAACATCTGGGACGCTCGCGCCACCTGTCCCGGCGCAACGCATCGCAACAGGTCGTTGTACGGGTTCAGCTTATAATAGTGCGCGACGTATTGCCTGATCGAGTCCGGATCCCAGCCGGCTGTCGTTGTCGGCGGAAGATGGCCAATGCCGTCCATACAGATGAACAGACTGAAGGCTGTCCCTGGAAACAGACTGTGGCAGCTCGCGACCGCCTCCGGCCAGTGTGCAGGATCACAGCCCGCCTGGTAGATCTGATCGACTGTTTCAAGCAAAGCTCTGGTGGAAACAGACATGCCCCGGCCATCATCAATTTAAAAAAGAGCAACCGCACTTTTGCGCCGATCTGGCTTAGAATCGCGAGCATGTCGAAGCAGCGCAAAGTGACAACCAATTTCGTCAGCTCGTAAAACCGCTGCTCCGCATTCGTCACTTCCTCTATGTCGCCGGGGTCGAATTCCGACGGCTGTCGCCACGTTGGTGCATTACGATCTGGATTGCCATAACCCCTCTCTCCTCCGAGTTGCTGCGGTCCCAAGATCCGTGCGCAACGCTCTGGCTCAGAAACCGCGAACCACATTCGAACGGAACGTGCTTGCCTTCTGCAGAACGGCGGCAACGTACGCTCGGTGCATCGTCGAGGCCTCGTGCGAGACCCGCTGTGAGTTGCCGGAACGGTTGATGCTCAGTCGCTAATTAAATAGATATTTAATAACCAATTTAATCGAGCGGCAAGAGGAATTCGCTACATAGCGCGAAGTTCCGGGCTTGAGTAATTTAGCTTTATAATCGACTACGTCGCCGCCGTGGATTAATTACTCGGACCCTCGAGTAGGTGCGCGACAATAGACACTTCCGACGCTCGGACTCACGGCCGTTCCCTGTTCGGGCGCCGCCGACTCGCTGATACGAGGTCTCGATGATGTCCTCGGTGCAGGACGCAACCATGCCGCCACTGCCGCGGGATCACAGGACGCATCCGCACCGAGCTGATTGGGCATAGGCCGACAGGCGCGGGTCGATTCCGGCATGCGCCTCGCAGAAGCGGTCGATGATTTGGGTGACTTTGTCGCTGTAGTCGCGGTGCCAGTGCCCAAGGCCGTGGAGAGCACTTTCCTGACAGGCGATCGATTCAAGCTGAAGGATACGGTCCATGGTTTGCAGCGCGCAATCGTGGATCGTCGGGAGGGCGGGGTCGCCAGGAAGAGCCAGGCACGGAAACGCATCCCACCACATATAGCAAACACCGTTTAGGGCTTTGCTGGCGGCTTCGCTCAGGTGGGACAGGCCAGGGTCGCAACGAGGCTCGAACAATTTCGCGAACAGCGCCGCGACAGAGGTGACGCAGCGAACACGGTCTTCGACCGGAACATCAGTTGAACAAAGCCATCCGCTATCGCCGCCGGCATTGGTATTCACAAGGTAAGTTAGGCCCTGTGCGATTTGGCTGTCAGCAAATCCCTGTAACGCTGGCTCCGGGTCTTCAAACAGTCGGGTGAGATAAGACACGGCTTCTACCGCCGGCGGATCCCACCTATCATGCTCAGGATCGAAGTACCAAGGTGCCCGCCGAAAGCGAACCTCCCGTCCAAACGCGTGCTCCAGCCAATCATCAAAGCTGAGGTTCTGAAGACGCATCGCAAGTGCCTGCGGCTCATCCAAAGCAAGTCGATGGCCCAAACGACATCGCGGCCACTATAAGCCCCATCGCTATGAAGGTCGCTAGCCGATGCGGTTTCGCCTTAACCTAGCCAATGCTAGGCTAGATGTCGGATGAAGCCAAGCCGCGAAACTTTCCGGATCAGGCCCAATCATGTTCTTCTATGCCGCAATGCTGACGCCGCGCTCGAGCTTGTGCAGGAGACTGGCCGAAGCTGCGGCCGCTAGGATCAGTCCCGTTGCGCCCATTCGCCCTCCCTGAGCCAGGCGTGACGGAGCAGGTCGGGCGCGATCCTGGTTCGTAATAGAAGATCTCAGTGATGTTGTTTTCATGTGATGCCCCACCTTCCCGACCCCAATCCGGTTCGTCCCGGTCGCGGTCCTGAACTGCGACTGCGCAATTTGCAGCGCCGCTTCCGTGCGGTGTCGGCGCGCCATGATCGAACTACCAAGCTGCGGTCTGGGCTGCGGTGGGCCATCACGGCATTGATCGCAATCGCTGCCTTGTTGGCCGCCTATCCGGCAATTTGGCTCCTTGTTTCGAGCCCGTGGTCGGTCACGACAACGCTCAAACACATCGCGTCCGCTCCCAATTGCGATTTTGAGCGCTTGGTCGGCTTAGCACCCGCGCGGCGCGGAGAGCCCGGCTATTGGCAGCACCACGATCGCGACGGGGATGGGGTTGCTTGCGAACTATGGCGGCCGCATCGGGGAGAGGTCCTGCAACGAACAATAGCAATCGCCAATTCGGATTGAGTTACGCAGGCGTTTGCGACGCGCCCAAATAGTGGTCGTGTTGGCCGTCGGTGAAGAGCGGCCGGCCGATCCGTGATCGCATGCGCTGCTGGGCTGGACCGGTCGGAGATGCGTCACTTCGAGACGTGGTCTTGCTTTGACTGCATCCTGGCCATGGTCGCGAATACCACCGAGCCAGCCCGATTCCCCTCCAATGATGAGAGCAAGAGGTCTTGCCTGTTTGACGCGAGCACATTCCCTGATCATCGGCGGAATTTCCCTGTTAAGATTTTGATGCATCGCGACGCAATGCCTGCGATTTCAACCCTCATTTCGCATTTTACGCCGGTTGGCGCTCCTGCGACGGGCACTTTTCCCTGCAAAATTCCCTGTAAGCAGGGAATTGATCGCCGGCGCCTTTGCACTCTTGGGCAGGCGCTTTTAATGTCGGGCGCACAGGGAAACTCGCGCCTCGGCGCGCCCATAGCCCAAGCTACGCCCGTCGGCCACGCTTGTTCGGCCGATCTCTAAAAGGCGCTCAAAGTGAGTCAAACAAAAACCGCCGCGGCCGTTTACTCGGCGCGGCGGTTGATGAGGACGGTTGGGTTGCGCTTAGCCTGTTGCTCCGGCGCGTCTACCGCACGTACCAATATCCCCACCAGCGCTGGGACACCGGCCGTGCCTGCGCCTTCATCGCTGCGACTTCTTCGGCCGGGCGAAGCTGCGGGCCATAGACCGCCGGTGGGTAGACGTTGTCCCAGAACACAAGCCCGCCCTGGACGGCGGCCGCCCGCTGTGACGGGGCAAGCGCGAGCTCGGCGGCTGATGTCGCGGATGCTGCCAAAGTGAGGCCGAGAGCGGCCAGGGCAATGGATGAAGCAACGGCGCGGAAGTTCATTGGATTGAATCCCTCATGAAATGCGATGGATGATAATGCGACGGGTTCCGGATGGTTGCAAGGGTACGGGCAGGCCGGCTGACGCCGAATTTCCGGTTGCAGGAGCGCATGGTCTCGCCGAGGCGCGTCGGATCGACCGTGACGGGCCTTGATGCATCGGACTGCGAGAACGTCTCTTAGATATGTGGTCGTCATATATAGAGAGTGTTCGATGATCACCTCCGGCCGAGACGAGATCAGGCAGAGGTCGGCAGCCTTGCCACGCGCGCGGCATGCATGGAAGCGATCGAACCTTGAACATTTTTTCGGCGCTCGTGAATCCTCGAGAACCATGATGTCGACACACTGCTCACTCTTGATAGGACGCGCACGATCCAGGACGACTCCCAGGACGACTCTCATGACTTCTGCGTTTGTCTCTGCTTCCATTTTCGGCGCTGGTCTCATTCTCGGATACGCGCTACGCGCCTGGCGCGTCCAACGAAGAGCCGTGAGCTCATCCAGCAGCGCCTCGCGCCGGGCCTCGCGGCCCGCTCCGACCTCGACGTTCGGCCACGCCCGGCGAGCCTTTTAGGCATCATCCCATTCGATGACGGTATCCAGCTTCACACTGAACCCGATGGGACATGACGACATGAGTGAGCCCAAGAAGGATGCGCCGCGACGCTACATCGTGGACGGCGCCGGACAGCGCGTGCTTGTCGGTCTGACGATCTCGGAAACGATCGAGTTCGAAGCGCTGGACAAGCCGGACGCCCGTCCCGGCGCCGACCTGCTCGGGGAGGCGGCCCGCGTCCGAGAGGCCAGGCTTGGCGAACGTTGGGTGGAGCTCTACGTCAAGCACGAGCGGGCGTGGAGTGACTGGATGGCCCAGACGCGTGCGCAGTCGCCGCTGCCGTGTCTCAACTGAAAATGGTGAACGTCCATTCCCTCCCCGAGACCGTCTCGCGCATCGGTGGCAAGAGGCTGAAGCTCATCACACCGCGAGCATGCGACTCCCCTGGATGCTCATCAGGGTGAGGTTGCCGGTCGCATAGGCGCCGGTGTCGATATTGGCGCGGTTGGCCAGCAATTCGGCGCTGCGGACCGGCGTATGGCCGTGGACGATATATTTGCCGAACTGCTCCTCACTGCGCAGGAATTCCTCGCGAATCCAGAGCAGATCGCGCTCGGTCTGCTGGGCGAGCGGCACGCCCGGGCGAACGCCGGCGTGGACGAAGAAGAAGTCTCCGCAGCTGAAGCTCAACCGCAGATTGTCCAGGAATTCCAGATGCTCGGTCGGCATGGCGCGAATCAAGTCGCGCAGAATCGATGCCGGCTCGTCGCGCTTGAGATCGGGGGGAGCAAGCCCGTAGGACATCAATGTCTGGGTCCCGCCGAAGGCGATCCAGTCCTCGAATAGGGAAGGATCTTCGAACACCCTCACCAGAAAGGCCTCGTGGTTGCCCTTGAGGAAGACCGCATTCCCCCGGCGGCTCCGCTCGACCAGGATGTCGAGGGTGGAACGCGTATCCGGGCCGCGATCGATGTAATCGCCCATAAAGACTTCGATGGCATAGCGCGGCCGGCTCCGCGCAACGTCGGCGTCGATCACCCGCAGCATGGGCTCGAGCAGATGCGCGCAGCCGTGAATATCCGAGATCGCATAGATGCGGACGCCGTCCGGCAATTGCGGTTTGGGAAGCGACGGCTGGGATCGCGAGAAAGATTTCATGGCGCTCATCGATCGGGTGGTCGGAAAAATATCCCCAAGTCACCGGCACCGGAGAGCGTCCATCCAACGCGAACAACGCGAGTTCCGTGGGGCCGCAGCTCGTTGTCGGTGCCGATCACGCCAAAAGAAGGGCACGGCATTTTTTGCCGACTTGTTTCATGGACTTCAGGAACGAGAGGGGTCCGCAGGAATTGCATCGCTGGCTCGAAGCATGCAGCAAGTCTGCATGACTCGTTGCAGATTCTCGCATACATCCGCAGATAGAAATCCCTGGAAACTCTCGCAAGTGATCCGATGTTTGCGTTCGTCGGCAGCAAGCAGCGCCTCAAACTTCAGCGAACAGCGGCCCGTGCAACGATGGCGTCGCATTGGATGCGGAACTTGATTCAAAATAGGGCAGTTCGCTCGCTCGTATGTCAGCACTGTGACGACATTTTCAGCGCACCGAATTTCGCCGCGCATCTCAACGCGACACATCGTCCGTGCGCCGCAAAAGTTTCGCGTGCAGCGCCACAATGTCGCTGCGATCGACCAACACTTTCCGTGCGGGGAATTGACGAGTCTTCAGCATCACGATGAGCGTCAGGCACTCTCTCGATACGCAGAGGTTCGAATGGCTGTTGCAACTTACGGTTCTGAAAGCGCTCATGCGCTGTCATCTGCGCGCGGCAGTGCGCTTCAGAGGCCCTTTCAGGTCGTCGTCATCGCTGCTGATTTTCTGTTGATCCTGCTGAGTTACGCGGCGGGGGCTTCGCTGTATGGCGTGGCGGTCGCGTCGCCGCCCGAGGGTGCATCGGTGGGAGCCGGATTGTTCGTCGGTGTGGTGTTCGTCGGGATCGCCTATTTCCGGGACGTCTATTCCACGCACCGCTTGCTCAATCTGGTTTGGCAGCTTCGAATGGCGGCGTTTATCTGGTTGACGTCGCTCACGATCCTCGCCGTTGCGGCCTTCCTGCTGAAATCGACGGACAATCTGTCGCGCGGCACCGTCATCGTCTTCGCCGTGATCGGCGGGCTCGGCCTGATCAGCCTGCGCTTCGTTTGGCAGGCCGTGTTCGGCACGAGCTTTGCCAGAAGCCGCCTGGTCGACCGCAAGGTGATCCTGCTCAGCCTGAAGCCGCTCGACTTCACCTCGAGCCGCTTCAAGGATTTGCGCAGGAACGGCTTCGACGTCATGCGCCATTTCGTGCTCGGAGAGGATCGGGATGACGGCCAATGGGAGCGGCAGATTCGCGACGTCATCCGTCAGTCGCGCGCGGCCGATGTCGACGAATATCTGCTCGCGATCGACTGGAACGAATTGCCGATGCTGCGCAAGCTCGGGCCATATTTGCGCGCCGTTCCGCAGCCCATTCGCCTGCTGCCGGACGATTCCGTCGCCGACCTCGTGACCCGCCCCTTCCTGCCGGTCAGCGGAACCGTCGCGGTCGAGATCCAGCGGCCGCCGCTCACCATCCTCGAGCGGCTGCAGAAGCGCTGTCTCGACGTCGGCGTCGCTCTGTTCGCGCTCGTGCTGCTGACGCCGCTGCTGCTGACGGTAGCCGTGCTGATCAAGCTGGATTCGCCGGGAAGCGTCATATTCCGGCAGTCGCGCCGCGGCTTCAACGGCAAGCCGTTCGAGATCTGGAAGTTCCGCACCATGACGGTTGCCGAGAACGGCGACACGGTGACCCAGGCGACCAAGGGGGATGCCCGGGTCACCAAGATCGGGCGCTTCCTGCGCATGACCAGCATCGACGAGCTGCCGCAGCTCTGGAACGTGCTACGGGGGGACATGTCGCTGGTGGGACCGCGTCCGCACGCGCTTGCCCATGACAATTATTACGACGAGCTGATCAGCAAGTATGTCTACCGCCATCACATGAAGCCGGGCCTGACGGGCTGGGCTCAGGTGAACGGATTCAGGGGCGAAACGCCAACGATCGATCTGATGGAAAAGCGGGTCGAGTACGACGTCTGGTACGTCAGCAATTGGAGCATCTGGCTCGACCTGAAGATCATGGCCCGCACCGCGTCCGCAGTGATGTTCCAGGAAGCCTATTAGCCGCTCGATCTCTCAATCGCCGGAAACCTCCGTCCCGGGGCCTCAGGTTCCACTTCGCGGCGGCCTGCGGAAGAGCCGCATGATCGCATCGCGCAGCGCGAGCAGCGGCGGCACGAGCACGAAGAAGGCTCCCATTGCGACGGAGACGATGACATGGCGGATCGAGAAAGGCTCGTCCTGCTCGATCTGGCGCCGGTTCGGGTCGATGGGCGCGGGTGAGAGCGTCGTCGCCATGGGGCGGCGGTGCGGCTTGCGTGGAGGGACCACGATCAACACGAACAGAATGTTGAGCAGGACCCAAATAGTCAAAATCGTCAGGACGATCAGCATCCGAGCCTACCGGAAAAATAACTGCGAGTAATGAACCGAGATTAGCCCCGGGGAACCGAGAAAGAAAGATGCCTAAAGTTTCGGCATTTTCAGGCATCAAGGCTCGGATCGTCTCGTCTTATTGACAGCTGATGGCACCGGCACAACTTTCCCGGCGACCACCGTATCCGTCAATCCTTGCTTTTGGCTAGAGCAATAACTGCAAGTTGTGGATTCCGGACGAATACGGAGCCCGCGAGCAGGTCCGGAGCGCTTGCCGCATCTCGGTCCGTGCGCGAGGGCGCACGGGATGCCCTTCAAGCGACCGCCAAGCACGAATAAGGCCCGCTGCCAATTGGCAACGGGCCCGAGCTCATTCCAGTTGTTCAGTGGGAGCGGCGCCTCGCCTCCGCCTAGGCGTGCTCGACGTAATAGCTGTTGTGGTGCTTGCCCTTGTAGGCCTCGATGCGCTTGAGCATCTTCGGGTTCGCGCGGTTGAGCACGGCGCCGATCAGCTTCTTCTGGAGGACTTCCGAACCCGAAACCGACTCCTGCAGAGCGGTTCGCGTGGTCTGGCCCCATTCGATCACGTAGACCATGGCGTCGATCAGGAAGCTAACGGCCTTGGAATCGGCCACCGGCATCACCGGGGCGAGATCGATCACGATGTACTCGTAGTGCTCCCTCAGCACCTTGAGCAGCTCGGCCATTGCCTTGGATCCGATGACGTCGGCCGAATTGACCATGCGCGAGGCCACTACGGAGGGCAGGAAATCCAGTCCCGTCTCCTTGCTTCGCTGCACGTGGTAGCCGAGGTTCGCGGGATCGTTGAGAGCCTCCACGAGGCCGGTCTTGGCGTTGGGCGCGAGCTCCCGCGTCAGCGAGCGCGTGTGCAGATCGCCGTCGATCAGAACCGTGCGATGCCCGGTGAGGGCGATCAGCTGCGCGAAATTGGCGGCCACCGTCGTCTTGCCCTCCTTTGGAAGCGAGGAGACGATGCCGATCACCTTGATCTCGCGGGTCAGACGCGCGACGTCGATCGAAACCTTGATGTTGCGCAAGGTCTCGGCAAAGCGTGAGAACGGATGATCGACGACGTAGCGGGAGAGATCGGGAGGGCCGGTCTTCGCTGACGTCGAGAGCAACGCGCCGGCCGTCGTCGGCGGACGTATGTCCGGCAGCACGCCGAGGCATTTCACGCCGAGCTCATCCTCGACCTCGCCGGGGGTCCGCAGCACGTCGCTCAGCAGTTCACGCGCAAATGCCGCGCCGAAGCCGAGGCAGAGGCCGCCGACCAGGCCGCCCACGAGGGCGAGGACCGTTCGCGGCGAGCTCTTGCGGTCCGGCTTGGTGGCGGTGCTGATGAGGCGGGCCTCGCTGAGGGGAAAGCTCTGGTTCTGCGTCGCGCTCTGCAGCTTTTCCAGGAAGTTGTTGTAGAGATTGCGGTAGGTGTCGGCGGCACTTTCGAGATCGCGCAGCTTGACCTCGGCCTGGCCCTTGTTGCCGGCCTGGGCGACGAGCTCCTTCACGTTCTTCTCGAGCGAGGCCTCCCGGCTCTTCGCGATCTCGTAGTCGCTGCGATAGGCGTCTGCGATCCGACGCAGTTCGTCGGCGATGTTCTTGCGCAGCTCCTCCATCTTGTTGGCCAGATTGACCGCCGCAAGGTGGGTCTTGCCGTAGCGCCTGGACCAGTCGGCATATTGCGCCTGGAGGTCGAGATATTGAGCGCGCAGACGGGTGATCACCGAATTGTTGAGGGCGTCCGTCACGGTCGACTGCGCAACATCCTGATCGGAGATCGTGTCGATCCGGTCAAGACGCGCCTTGGCTTCCGCGGTCGCAGCCCGCGCCTGAACTAGCTGCGTGTTGAGGTCGGACAATTGCTGCTCGGACATCAGGCCGCGGCTGGTTCCGACGATGTTGTTCTCGGCCTTGAAGGTCTGGACGGCGCGATCGCTGGCCGATGCCTGCTCGCTCAGCTCGAGGCTGCGCTGCTGCAGCCATTCGGTGGCCCGCTTGGTGGACTGATATTTGGCCTCCAGGGCGCCGACGAGATAGGCATTGGCGATCGCGTTGGCGATCTTGGCGGCTTTGTCGGGGCTCCGCGCTTTATAGCTCAGCGACAGCACATATGTCGTCAGCACACGCTCCGTACGCAGATTCTTCTGAATCTGCTGGACGACTGCATGTTCGATTCGCTCCTGGCTTGCTGGTTCGCCGGAGCCGAATAGCGATGTCAGCTTGCCGATGATGATAGAGAGCAGGCCGGGCTTGGAGCCGTTGAACTCCGGGTCTTCTGTCAGCTTCAGGCGGCGGACGACGGACAGAATGAGGTCGTCCGAGTTGATGATCTCCACCTGGCTGTCGACGTAGCCCGTGTCGATCAGGGCGCTGCTGGCGTTGCTGTCCTTGTCCAGAACTTGCGTCTGCCGCGTATCCATCATGATGCGGGCGTTTGCCGTATACATGGGCTGCGCCATGGCCAGGTAGACGATCACCAGGGCCAGCGAAGCTCCCGTACAGACCGCGATGATCGGCCATTGGCGGCGAAGGACGTCGGCCACGCGCTCGAAGCTGAGGACCGCCCCGCCGAATTCGATGCCGAATCGGTGCCCCGACTGGAAATGTTCCCTAGGCTGGTACATGTGCTAATTCGCTGCCTTTGACAATCATGGATCAATTCGGAAGGGGGACGGGCTTGAATGGATTGGCCAGCTTGGTTCTCCACTCGCCTTCGAGCAGTGCTCCGCCACGGCCCGGCTGCGGCGAGGTCTTGATTTGCGATTGGGCCTGGACGCCGGAGCTGTCCTCTCCGGCGCCGGAATAACCGGCCTGCACGTTGAGATCGCCGATCCGCTGCACGAAATCCCTGATCTTGCGCGCGGCGTCCGGCTTGGTCGACGTGCAACGTGCTTCGGCAAGGCGCAGCGCAGCGCCGATGGACGAGCGATCGGCTGAAGCCGACGCCGAGATGAGCGTCTGGACGGACGGCAGCACCGACGGATTCGTCGCGACATAGCGCGCGAGCCAATACCGCAACTTCTCCTTGTCATTGCGCAACCGCTCGAGGAGCGAGGACGGCGACTTCACGAAGGTGTCGAGTTCGAGTTGCGAGGCGCGGTCCGAGAATTCGACGCACTGCGCGCGGCAAGCACCGGCGCCCGACACGATCAGCGCAGAACCAATCAAGACAATCGCTAGCCATCGCGGCTGCGCATGACGACGTGTTAGTCCGCGGCCCATCCGTGTTCCTTGCTTCTGTTGCAATAGGAGAACAGGCGAAACTTGACAGGTAACTGTGTCATCTTTTTGTGCGACGCAAAAGCTGGTGCAAAGCTGGCGACAAAACAAACGCGAGCCCGCTTGTTCGCCGGTTGCAAAAACAAGTTCTACAATGCCTGCGAGATCGGCAAATCACGCCCATGAATGTTGCAACCTGAAAACATATCGGGCACTCGCGCAGCCGCTCGTCGCAAAACCGACACAAGTCACGAGGCGCGTTTATTGTTCCCCGTTGGCGAAAGAATTTTTCGTGCGACATTGGCACGCAGCAATCAACGTGCTCAAGGGCCTCGATCGCAACAGCGCCGAATTTCGCGCACACTTTGCGCGCAAATACTCGCAATCATCCCATGCCGATTGGCTTGCGCGCCGAAGCAGGCGCACGTCGGATGAAAAGTGGCATGAACTTGGCGCTCGCATGTCCGAATGATCTGCAAGCTTTGAAATTATTGTCGGTCGTCATGCATCGAATGCGGCTCCGTGATTGCAGAGATTGATCACGCGTTGAGACCTGATACACACTGCTGCGGTGCAACAGCTACGGAATGTTGATGTGACGGAGTTGGTTCATCGTGAGAAGGCGCACGTCCTGCCGCTCGACAGCATCCGGGGGATCGCCGCGACTTCCGTGGTGATCCACCATCTGCTGCTGATGCCAACCTTTCTCGCGGCATTCCCGCACAACGCCTGGATCAACTGCTCCTTCTTCAGGAGTGCATGGCTGCTGGTCGATCTGTTCTTCGTTCTCAGCGGAATGGTCATGGCGCTCAGCTATGTCGAGAACGACTTCACGCGCTTCTCGCTGCGCGAATTTATGGTACGGCGCCTGGCGCGAGTCTACCCGCTGCATATCGTCATGCTGCTGGCAAACCTCGTCTTTCGCCTGCTGCGCATCGGCCTGGTCATGGCGGGGGTGGTCGTCGCCGCGCCTGCGGCGTTCGAAGTGAACAATGCCTATTCCTTCGGCCTCAACGTCCTGCTTCTCCACTCGATGGGGTTCATCGACTATCTCAGCTGGAATGCGCCGAGCTGGAGCATCAGCGTTGAGTTCTACACCTACCTGGTGTTTGGTCTGATCGTTCTCATTGCCCTGCGCATGCGCTCGCTGGCGTGGTTTTATGTCCTCTCCGGGCTGCTCGCGGTCGGAAGTCTCGTCTTCATCATCTTCGTGCTCGAAAAGAAGAGCATCGAGCTTCAGACGGATTTCGGCTTGCTACGCTGCTTCGTCGGCTTTTTCCTGGGCGTCTTGATGGTGAGGATCGTCGATCGCCTGCCGGCCAAGCCGGGGCCTGCCGTGCAGGGCGCATTGCAATTCGTCGCCATGATCGCGAGCATCGTCCTGGTGTCCCTGGCGGAGGCCAATCCTGCCGCGACCTTCCTCGCGCCAGTGATGTTCGCGATCTTCCTCGGCAGCCTGCTGGCCTTTCCGGATGCGCTGCTGGTGCCGCGCATCCTGGTGGCCAAGCCGCTGATCTGGTTGGGGCGTCGTTCGTATTCGATCTATATGGTGCACGCGCTCGTGGTGCTGCTGGCTGAATACTTCGTGCGGGGCGTGGGGGCGGGGCGAATCGCCGCCCTGGATTCGATCTGGGCAGGCCTGCCGGCGACGCTGAATCTCGTCGTTTCACTGGCCGCCGTGCTCGCGGTTTCGCACCTCACCTATCTCTATGTCGAAATTCCCGGCGGCAGGCTCCTGCGAAATGCATTCGGAAGCCCCCCGGATTTTGCGCCATCCCCCGCCCGATCGGCGCGGCTGAGCAACTGAGCCGCGCATGAGCACCTTCGCGCTGCAACCCCGCAGGATGATGCTGATCAGCCTCAATATCGAGGCGATCGCGCTCGCAGCCTATCTGGTCCGGGATGCCTTCGGCGGTATGATGCGGTACTACACCAGCATCATGCATTTGGACGCGCTTTGGTTCGTGCCGGATGGCATTGCGCTTCTGTGCCTGGTCCAGTTCATCGTGCATTGCATCTTGCGCAATCGCAGTATCATGGCTGCAGTTGTCCTCGTGCAGATCATGCTGTCGCTGGTGCTCGGCTACTTCATGCTGGGGACGGTCAACGCGGCGATGTCGTCGTTTAAGATGATGCTCCCGGTGTTCGTCGGATTTTGTTTCTGCGACACCAGTCTGGGCTCCTACAAGAAGTTGCTGTCGGTCATCGCCGCGACGTTCTACCTCTCGCTGATCGGCGTGCTACTGACGAAATTCTACTTCATGCCCTGGGTCGGATACAAATATGAGTCCTTCGGCGCCGTTCGTGAGGCGGGTCGCTTATGGTGGGCCTATGGCGGTGACGATCAGCGTCTCACGGGCTTTGCTGCCGAAAGTACCATGGCGGCCTTCTTCATACTCGTGTCCTTCGCAATTACGTCGATCCGTAAGAGCACGCTTTGGTGCCTTCTGTACGGCTCCCTTGCGGTCTACATCATCCGTCTGACGACCAGCAAGACGACCATGATCGTCCTCGTGCTCTACTTGATTCTGCTGGTGTTCGTGCGGATGCTGCCGGAGAAGTCGCGCTTCTCCGCGATACGGAACATTGCATTGTGGTCGTTTGCCGCGATCCTGGTGCCGTTCTTCATGATCGTGCTCGCTTCGGGTACCGCCGCGGTGCCGCACACGACCCTGTTCAGCATCGTCGACCGCATCAACAACAGCTGGCAACTGCCGTTCGTCTACCTGAGCCAGCTCATGCCCGTTGGTCTCGTGACCGGCTGCGGCGTGGGCTGCTTCAACTATCCGCAGAAGCTGTTCTCGCCGCTCGCCGCCTTCTGGGTTCCCGTCGACAATTTCTACATCGGCACGTATCTGATGTTCGGACTCCCGTTCGTCGCATTCATGGTGATGGTATTCCGGGCGACGTTCGGCACGACCGACGTCTACAAGCTGACGCTGATCTTCGTCGTCAACTTGTTCACGATCACCGTTCTGAATTACGGCCCGGCGTCCGGCCTGCTGATCATCGCGTTGAGCTTCAGCGAGGTGTTCTCGCGGCGCGCGACCACCGCGCGGGCGGGCGACGCCGTGCCAATCATCGTACGGCCACCGATGCCGTCATTAGAAGGCTTCCGCCCGGATGTACCGGCGGCGAGCGGAAGCAGGTGAGAACGAACAATGCATAAACGGCTCGCATTCATCGACACACTGCGCGGCATTGCCGTGCTGGCCGTCCTGGTCCAGCACGTGTTCGAGGTCATCCTGGAAAAGCACCCGACGGGTGTCTATTACGGGCCCCTCCACGACATATTCGGCTACTACATGAACTTTGGCCGGTTCGGGGTCGTGTTGTTCTTCTTCGTGAGCGGCTTCGTCATTCCGTTCAGCTTCCCGGACAGCGCCACGCCTGTGCGCGATTTTACGATCAGCCGCTTCTTCCGGCTCTATCCGGCTTATTGGACTTCGATCGTTGTCGGGCTCGTGTCGGTGCAGCTGCTGGATTCGAAGAGTTTTCCGCTGGGGCAGATCGCCGCTAACGTGACGATGTTGCAGACTTTCGTAAACGTCCCGAATCTCTGGGTGTTCTATTGGACGCTGGCGATCGAACTCTTGTTCTACGTCGGATGCACCATTCTCTTTGCGATGGGGCTGCTCAACCGGCGCTTCACGGCGGTGACCATCGTCGTTGCCGCCGCGCTGGTGGGAACTACAGCTGCACTTTTCGTTGAGAGCAGGGCAGTCTCCTCGGTGATGGAGGTCGGCTTGAACCTCTCGGCGATGTTCCTGGGCAAGATCATCCGCGACACCGTCATTGGCGGCAAGCTGCGGTGGACGCATGTGACCGTCTGCACGCTTCTGTATGCGGTCTTCGCCGCCACCCTGTCCGACCGCCGGTTCGGCGGCGTGTATCACGAGAATTTCTTCTACAGTTATTCGATCGGATCGGCCTATATCTGCGCGGCGCTTGTCTTCATCGGCTTTGCCGTGTTCGGCGAACGGATGGCCTGGCGCCCGATGGCATTCGTCGGCGTGATCAGCTATTCGGTCTATCTGATGTCGCCGTTCGCGATTGTCTACGTCCATCGCCTGGTATGGTTCGGCGACGGACCCCTCGGATGGTCGATCTTCCTGGTCGTCATCCTGGCATTGTCGATCCTCGTCAGTTGGATGACATACACGTTCATCGAGAAGCCCAGCATTTCCTTCGGGCAAAGATTCCGCTCCGCGCGAAGAAAGCCTGTCGTCCTCGAGCCAGTGCTCAGCACCCAGGGTGCCGCAGAGTGATCAAGGCACCTCACCAGCCGGGCACCGCCTATGACGGATCGTTCCTTCCTTCGGTCCAGGGCCTTCGTGCCATCGCGGCGCTGAGCGTGCTGATGGATCATTTCTACGACATGCCGAAGGCAGGCATGTACGACATCCCGAACCCCGGATTCTTGCCGCCGATCTGGCCCTGGCTGCAATCTGTGATCAATGTCGGCGGGCACGGTGTCGAGCTGTTCTTCATGATCAGCGGCTTCCTGATCCCGGCCAGTCTGATACGCCACGGTTCGCTGTCGCGGTTCTTCTTCGACCGCGTCCTGCGCATCATGCCGGTGTTCGTCGTGCTGCATCTTGCGCTGTTCGCGATCGGGCCGATCGTGGCCTACAAGTTCTTCCGCGGGATCGATCTCACCAGCTATCTCGGGATCTTTGCGGCCAACCTGTTCTTCGTGCAGGACGCGCTCGGGTTGCCCATTGCCCAGCAGAATGCCTGGACGCTGACCTATGAGTGGGCGTTCTACATCTGGTTTGCGCTGACATTCTCGATGTGGCGCGCCGGCGGCAGGCTGCTGGCTGCGCCTCTGATCCTGCTGGGCGTGGCCTGCCTGATGCGCTGGCCTATCACCGCGTTCTTCTGCATCGGGATGCTGTTCAGCGCGACGGGATTTCGCATTTCCATTCCCGGACGGCTCGGTCTGGTCGCAGGGCTCGTCTGCGGGGCCGCGCTGTATGCGAGCCTGGTGCTGTTTCATCCGTTCGTGGGCCTCATTCCCGGATTTCTGCTGTTCGCCATGGTGCTCGCCCCGGAATCAGGCCTCGGGAAGGCCCTGAGCACGCCGGCGCTCCAATATATCGGCAAGATCAGCTACAGCCTCTATCTCGTGCACCCCTTCGTGCTCTTCCCCTTGCAAGTGGTTGGCCTGAAGCTGGTTGCCGCCGGCGTCGACCGCTGGTTGCTATGGGCGGCTTTCATCGGACTCGGGCTGGTGATGTCACTGGCTGCAAGTGCGATCAGCTATGAACTGATCGAGGTCCGGCTGAGGCGCTTGCTGGACGGCGCGTTCCGCAGCACGTTCTTTCGACCGCTGAAAGTGGGGCAATCGGCTTGAGAAAGCGCGTGTCGCGCTCACTTCACGCTACGACCTGCGAGCCTGTGATAGGATCCAAGCAACCGTTCGGCAATGTTGTCCCAGTTCAGAGGGCCGGCCGCGGTCTGCCGCGCGCCGTCAGCCAACGTTGTGGCGAGTGAATTCGACGTCAGCACGCGCTCGAGTGCATCGGCGAGCGCAGTGGCATCGCCGGGAGGGACCAGGAGACCATTGACGCCGTCCGTCACAACGTCGGGAATGCCACCGGTGGCGCTGGCGACGACGGGACGCGCATTCCCATAGGCGGATGCGAGCACCCCGCTTTGTGATGCATCCTTGTAGGGCAAGGCAACCACCGTAGCAGATTGAAATAGACGTCCGGTATCCGCAGGCGAAATGTAGGCATTGATGGTCTTGACCGTCGGCATTGCCTCCATCCGGGCGCCGAGCCGTGTCATCTCGGGGCCGCGCCCGGCGACGATCGCTTCATGCGCGACGCCGCGCTGGGCCAACATGTCGATCGCGTCGATGAAAACGTCGAGGCCCTTGTAAGCCCACATCCGTCCAAAAAACAGGATGCGTCCGGATTCGGGCTCGGTGAACGAGCTTTTGTCCGGCGGAACCATCAGCACGCCGTGCATGCTGCAAACCGTCTCGCCCTTGAAGTCGGGCGAAGCGCGATGAAAATCTGCAATGCAGCTCTCGCCGTGCGTCGTGACGATCGAGGCGGCCGCACGCATGCGCCCGCGCCAGGCATCTTCACGGGGCGAGGTGCCGGAGCCGCCCTCCGAGTGCGGGATAGCATCGTGAACGGTCAGTACCAAGGGAATGCCGAGCGGACGCAGGAGCTGAATCAGCTTGGACGTGTAGATCTCGGGAACTTCGTGACAATGGATCACGTCCGGGCGGAAGGAAATTATGTCGATGAACGAGGCAGGGATGCCGATTGCGCCGCCGCGCCGCAGACTGAGGTCGCGAATCCGTGTCTCGAACGGCGCCGTCACAGCGATATCGGCAAGCTCCCATTGCTGGTTCGCGTCTTTGCGGTTGAGCACAAGCCGAACGTCGCAATGATGCGCCAATCCCGATGCGAGGCGGTAGGAATATTCCGCAAAATGCGGCGCGTAGATGGCCACGCGAAGGCGCTTGGCCATGTTAGTTCTTTCCGCTCCAGAGGTCGATCGGGAATGCACTTATCAAGGCACGATGATCAAAGTTGAGGCGCGCAGCTCCCCCCATCTCGCGACCTTCGTCAATACTCGTCGCAAACTCGACGGCGAACCGGCCGGTGCCCTCATAATAGTCATGATACTTGAACTCGGCCTCTCCGCTGCTCAGCCGTACGTATCGAGCCGGTATCCCGAATGCCTCGGCGACGATGATGCCGTGGAGCGAGCTGGCCAGCACCAGTTCAGCTTCGAGAATGGCGTCAATTCGCCGGTTCCAGGATCCCAGCGGTGAGACCACCGTATCGGCGGCAGGGTCGACGATGTTCAAATCGTGCAAATTCGGAACAAACACCCACGGCTTCTTGGCAGTAGGGCGAAAACGATTTGGAAACAGCTGAGGAAGCAGCAAGGCCGGATCTCCGAACACTTCGGGAACCGCGATGCCCCGGCGCTGCAGAACTTCCCGGGTACGGGGGCCGCGCACCGCTCGCACGTCCAAATTCTGCACGCGATGGTTGAGGTCACCTTGGCCGGGGCGTCCGTTTACGCCGCTTCCCCAGATCACATCGCCATTTCGCGCGTAGTGGAGCACGGAGCCGATCGCGAACAAGCGCGCTTGCCGCGGCACCTCATCGGCGAGCGTATAGCCGAATTGCCGCAAGAGATGGTCAACGACAACGATCGAAAGATGATCACCGAAATTGATCGTTCCGTCGTCGGGACGCCAGAAGAACAAGTCCACGTGCGGATAGGGCAGTTGATGAATAAAGTCGCAGCCGACCTCGTTGATCAGCCGTCGTAGATTGCCTCGAAAATTCATGCTGCCTCGGATGTAGCTGCTTTCTTGCCGTAGTGTCCTCGTAAACAAGGCGACTATTGGACCATAGCAGCCAATGGCTCATCGACGAATGTCGACCTAACCCCGAATTGTGACAGGCTTCCAGTTGCGCCACGAGATTATCAAGCCGCGCTCGATCGTTTCGGGCGTCATTTGGTCGGCGCTCGATTCCGCGGTCGGGCAGGCGCTCACGCTCGCAATCTACATGATCATGGCGCGGCTGCTGTCGCCGCAGATTCTCGGCATCGTGGCAACGGGAGCGCTGGCGCTCGAGTTCTGCCGGGCGGTCCTGATCGAGAGCATCGCGATTGCCGTCCAGGCGCGTCCCGATCCGAAGGATGAGGATTACACTGCCTCGTTTTGGCTCATCGCGGGCCTCTCCTTGTTTGCAGCACTCGCACTGTTCGCCTCGAGCGGCGCCATCGAACGACTCTCGGGTCTTTCGGATATTGCCATCGTTCTCAAGGGATTTTGCATCGTCGTGGCCGTGCAAGGCCTGTCACGGACGCACGAAGCCTGGCTGACGCGCAATCAACTCTTTCGATCCCTCGCCATCCGTTCGCTTTCTTCAATCTCGGTTGGCGGAGCCGTAGGGATCGCGCTGGCGATACAGGGTTACGGGGTCGTTGCGCTGGTCGGACAGCTCGTCTCGACTTCGTTGATCTCGCTGGTCAGCCTTTGGGTCTTGACACCCTGGCGCCCTCGGCTCCGGGTCAGCCGGCAGGCTGTTATCGATCTCCTGAGCTATGCGCGCTACGTGGCACTGACGGGAATCACGAACTTTGCCAATGCCAATTCCGATCTGATTTTCGTCACGTGGTATACCGGCGCCGCCGGCGCGGGCTTCTACAGCCTCGCCAAGCGCCTGGTCAACGCCGTGAGTACCGTGATCGGGAATGCGTTGAACCGCGTGTTCTTTTCGACCATCGCTGGCCTCCAGCATGACCGGGAAGCATCGCGTTCGACGCTGGTCGACTTCGTCAAGTACACGTCACTGCTGACGGCCCCGCTTTTCGCGGGCATAGCGGCTCTGGCACCGGATCTCATCGTCGGTTTCTTCGGATCCAAGTGGGGCGAGGCCGCCCCTCTACTCGCGATCATGTCGATCACCGGGTTCTTGACCACAATCGGCCTCTACAATCACTCGGTGATCCTGGCATTCGGCAAACCGCACTGGCAGACTTGGCTGACGCTGATATACGCGGTTTCGAACATAGCGATCTTCATCGTCGCTGCGCCATTTGGCCTTATCGCGATCGCTGTCGGCTACGTCGTTCGCGCCTTGTTGCTGTATCCACTGTCCGCCGGAGCCTCGATGCGGATCTTGGCGCTCGGCATCAGGCCCTATGCTGCGGCGCTGATGCCGGCACTTGCGGGCTCCGCGGTGATGGCATGCGCGGTCGTTGCTGCCTCCGTTACCATGCCGGCCACGTCGCCATGGCTGCGTCTCGCGGCGCTCGTGCTGCTTGGTTCTTCGGTCTATCTTGCCGTTGTCATGGCGGTCGCCCGGCCGGCCGTGGTGCGGATATGGCAGGAAGTCTTGGGTCGTGTGCGGCGATCGTCTAAGACCTAGCCAGAATTCGGCCTGCACGCACCAGCTAGCTTGCGTTGGCCGCCTGTCTGGCCTCGGCAAGACCGAGCGGCTCGGGCTTCGGGACGCGGGCAGATCTTGCCCCGCCAGGCGCAAGCCGGTTGATCAATCTTCTAGCGGGATCTTCGACGTAGCGATATGTCACGTCGGCAACGACTGTCAGAACGATGCAGCAGACCAATGCAAACACCGGAAACATGCTTGGCTGAAGTCCGAAATAGTGCCAAGCCGGCTTGAAGAGCAGGATCAACAGCACTTCGTGCACCATGTAGATGGCATATGACGTGTTGCCGAGGCGGCCAAGCCAGTCGGAGCCGGGAAACCGCGCGAAGGCGCTTTCTCCCGTGGCTGTGACGAGGATCGCGAGAGAGAACAGTATGATTGCAAGGTCGGGCTTGGCAAAGAAGTTGAGGACCAGAACCGAGACGGCAAACAGCGCTATTCCGGCGAATGCAACCGGCTTCTTGCGATAGTCCCTTGAGAGCCTGAACAGGACGGTTAGGAGAATCCCGTTCAGGAAGCTCGGAAGCGCCCGTAACATCCCGAAATCGAAAGTTGCCCCGTACATCTGAGAGCGTTCCTGCCAGATCGGCAGGTGAGCATGGGCAAGGATGCCGTAAGAGAGCGCGACGATGATCGCCAGCATCAGCGGCGAGATCCTCCCGGCCAGCAGCATGAACAATGGGAATAATAGGTAACAGAACAGCTCGGCGCTGATGGACCAAGCCGGCGAGTTGAAGCTGAGATGATCTGTAATACCCCACGCCTGCACGAGGAAGAGGTTTTGAATGAAATCCGTCAAGCTCGCGTGCGAGGTCGGACCGGATATGCCCATGAGAGCAAGGACCGCGAATATCAACAATGTGAGCAGATGCAAGGGGTAGATTCGCGCGATCCGCCTAATGAGGAAGCGCGCATAGGAGCGCGGGCCTGTCGAGGTTGAAGGATAGGAGTAGGAAATCACGAACCCGGACAGGATGAAGAACATGTCCACGAACAGGCCATAGGACCCGTTCCAGGCCGGTGAGATGCCCTTGTCGATCAGCTTCAGGTGGAAGATGAAGACCCCGAGCGCGGCGACGAAGCGGTAGAAGTCGAGAACGACAAAACGTCTTGCTTCACTGGCTTCCATCGGGGCTCGGTTTCCTTGCACGTTTCGTCGCTCTTCTAGAGACGAATTGTGACGCAAGTTCGCAAGCGCGGCGGCCGATGGCGGCACAACCCGAGACGATCCCTCCGAATTCATGGGGCTCATCCAATTGCGGATGGCAGAGAGCCCTTTGCTCATCGATGAGGCAGGCGCCCGACCAACGAGCGATCAGGGGCCGGGACATGGTCCCGGCCCCAGCGACGTTGGCGCCCGTTTGGGCAGGTCTCACCGGCTCAAACGAACACGAAGTCGTGGCTCGTCAGGCTGGAGACGTAGACGTTCTTCAGCAGAATCGAGTCGGTCGCCGAGAACGTGATGAGCGCGTTCGTGCCGGACTGCGTGATCTGGAGCTGGCTGTAGTCCTCCGCCAGCAGTTTCGAGATCGCGATCGTATCGTGCGTCGTCCCGCTGCCGGCCTGGAAGTTGAGGATCTGGTCCTGGCCGTGGTCGTACGCGATGGTCGTCGAGTTCGGCGCCGCCGAGAACACGTCATTGCCGGCCCCGCCCTGGATCGTCACGCCGCTGGCGACGGCCGTGACGTTGTGGGTGCCATCGGACTTGGTCTGATCGATGAACTCGAGCGCCTTGGCGGTGTTGTAGCTCTCGTGCTGCGTGACGCCGGCCTGTCCGTTGAAGTTGAACAGGAAGACGTCCCTCGAGCCGTCGGCGTGGCTGGCGATCTCCTGGGTCTTGATGCCGGCGCTGTTATAGATGTCGGTCAGCTTGCTGCCGTCATTGTTGATGACCTGGGTATAGTCCAGACTGCCGTCGGCGTGGGTCCTTGTGATCTCGACGATCTTGCCCGAGGCATCGAGGTGCTGGTGCTGCGTCGTGTAGGACTGGCCTGTGATGTTGTAGTTCCAGTTGTCCGACGTGCCGTCGGCGTTCTTGATGTAGGCAGCGGTCTTGATACCGCCGGTGTAGACCGTGGTGGAACTGTAGCCGTCGCTCTTGGTCGTCACCTCGCTGGTGATAATTCCTTTGGCGTCATACCAGCCCGAGGTCTTGGTGCCGTCGGCGCTCTGCACAAGGGTGAATGCCAGGCTGTCGTCGGCGTGGGTCCGCACGATGTGCGTCAGGAAACCGGTGGTATCGTAGGTATCGTGCTCTTTCGTGTAGTTCTGACCGATGACGTTGAAGAGATAGACATCCCTCGAGCCGTCGGAGTGATAGTCGGTTTGTGTCTTCTTGAGGCCTGAAGCGTCGTAATTGGTCACGACGCTGCCACCGTCGCTGCCGACGACCTGGGTATAGTCGAGCGTGCCGTCGGCGTGCCAGCGGGTCACCTCCGTCGTCTTGCCGGTCGGATCGAGATGCTGGTGCTGCGTGGCATAGCTCTGCCCGGTGATGTTGTAGGTGTAATTGTCTTGGCTCAGGTCGGCATTGGTGATGTAGGCCGCAGTTTTCAGGCCGTTGGTATAGACCGTTGTCGAGCTGTAACCGTCGGCCTTCGTGATCACCTCGCTGGTGAGGACCCCCTTGGCATCGTACCAGTCCGTTGTCTTGGTTCCGTCCTTGCTCTGCACCAGCTTGAACGCCATGCTGCCGTCCGCGTGCTTCCGGATCAGCGTCGTGAGGAAGCCGGTTGCATCGTAGACATTGTGTTCGGTCGTGTAGTTCTGGCCGGTGATGTTGAAGAGGAAGACGTCCTTGCTGCCATCAGCGTGGTACTCGGATTGTTTCGTCCGTACTCCCGTCGCGTCATAGATGGTGACGACGCTGCTCCCGTCGTTGTTGACGACCTGGGTATAGTCGAGCGTGCCATCCGCGTGCTTGCGGGTGACGGACGTGACCTTGCCGGACGGATCGATGTGCTGGATCAGCGTGGTGTAGCTCTGGCCGGTGATGCCATAGGCATAGTTGTCCAGACTACCGTCGGCGTTCTTGATGTAAACTTTTGTCTTGACGCCGTTGCTGTAGAGGGTTGTCGAGGCGAAGCCGTCGGCCTTTTGGACCACCTCGCTGGTGAGGCTGCCGGCGGCATTGTACCAGTTGGTCGTCTTGGTGCCGTCGGCGGTCTGCATCAGCTCGAAGGCCAGGCTGCCGTCGGCATGCAGGCGCGTCAGGGTCGTGAGGAATCCGGTCGAATCGTAGACGTCGTGCTGGGTCGTATAGTTCTGGTCCTTGATGTTGTACGTCCAGACATCCTTGCTGCGATCGGCATGGTAGGCCGTCTCGATCAGTTTCACTCCCGTGGCGCTGTACAACGTGATCACGCTGCTGCCGTCACTATTGTAGACCTGGGTCGAGTCCAGCGAGCCGTCGGCATGGCTGCGGATCACCGAAGTGACCTTCCCCGAAGCGTCGAGATGCTGCACCTGGGTGGTGAAGCTCTTGCCCGTGATGTTGTAGGTATAGTTGTCCTGCGAGCGGTCCGCGTTCTTGACGTAGGCGGCTGTCTTCACGCCGTTGGTGTAGAGCGTGGTGGAGTAATAGCCGTCGGGCTTCTGGACGACTTCGCTCAGCAGGGTGCCGGCCGTGTTGTAGGTGTCGGTTGTCCGGGTTGCGTCGGTTCCGACATGAACGAACTTCGTCTGCACGCCGCCGGTGTAGCTGATCACGTCCTTGGAGCCGTCGCTGTGGACGATGGTGGTCGAGGTCGGCTGTCCGCTTGAATTGAGGCCGGTGTCGGATTTCGAGAGCAGCTTGCCGCTCGAATCGTAAGTCCTCGTGCTGGTCCAGGTCGCCGCCGAGTTCGTCACCGAGAACGAATATCCGCCCTGGATCTTCGAGAGCGCGTTGCCGTAATGGGCGATCATGTAGTCCATGGTCGCCTTCGACGCGACCTGCAGGACGTGGGAGTCGGTCAGGGTGATTGTCTGCAGCGCCGTCGAGTCGCTCAGATCGGACAGTTGCGGTACGATCTCCGCAGCCGTTCCGGTGACGCTGGTCCTTGTGTCCGGGGCGGGCGGCGTGGTCGGGGGCGCGTCGATCTCGATGATCACAGGGTGATCGCTGACCGGAATGGTGATGGTGCTGACGTCGGTGTAGCTGGCGATCGCTGTGGTGCCGGTCAGCGTGTCGTACACCTTCACGGTATGATGGACGGCGCCGAGGTTCACCGTCACCGTCTGGGCCGCATTGGACAGCTCGGTATCGGTGGCATCGTTCCAGAGCTTCGGCTCGGCCCAGACGACGAGTTCGTAGGCGCCATTGCTCTTGCCGAGCACCATGCTGTTGCCGGTGGCCGGCATGTTGCTCAACGTGTAGTTCAATGGGTCAGTCGGCTGCAGGCCGCCCTTGCCGTCGTCGGCCAGAATGGTCGTCAGGTTGTGAATCGCCGTCGCGGCGAGCTTGGGCGTGCCGTCGGAATTGAACAATCCGAAATTGGCTTCCGGATTGGTGTTGGCTGCAGACGAGTCGCGGTCGAACAGCTCGTAGAGGTAAGTTGCACTCACGCCGGCCTTGTAGGCGACGACAAGCGTGTTCAGGATCGATTTGGCCTGCACCGTCTCGTTGGCGCCGAGATACTGGGTGTTGTTTTGCGTGGTGTAGCCGGTTTCCGTGATGACGACAGGCTTTCCCGGAGCCGCGGCCATGACGGCGCTCAGCGTCGCCGCAATGGAGCTGCTCGGATTGAGGCCGGTGCTGACATAAGCGTGGGCGTTGGCATAGTCGACCGAGCCCGACATGTTGCCGAGCTGGCTGTAGCCTTGCGGATCGTTGTAGGCCAGTGACAGATTGTAGACGGGGATGCTGGCGAGCGTCGCGTTGGCATTGACGGCCTGATAGAGCGCACTCTGGAACTGGGCCGCGGCCGAAAGGCTGGAGCTGCCATTGTAGCTGAAGGGCTGGTGATTGGCCTCGTTGAGCCCCTCGATGGCGGTGATGCTACCCGAATAGCTCGTCGCGAATTTTTGGAGCGAGGCGATGTAGTTCTGCAACCCGACCGTACCGGACTGGGGCAGCGCAGACGATACCAGAAAGTCGAACTTGTAGCCGGCGGCGGCCAGGCCCTCGACGACCGGCTGCGCAGCGGGGTTCGTGCCCATCGCGTCGCGGAGATGGGTGACGCCGATATATTCGAGGCTGTCGGCCATCAGCGCGAGGTTGTTGTAGCCGGTCCATCCGAAACCGGCGTGCGTGTTGACGCCGATGGAGTTGATGAAGCCGCTGGCGGACAGGATGGTTTGATCAGGCATTGCAAACTCGGGTTTCAGCGCGAACGAAATTGCTCGCAGGGATTTGCGTCGAAGCTTCTCTGTCGAGTGTGAATTTCAGATAAAAATCGAAGCTACAAATCGCGAGTGAAATGCGGTTCCTTGTGCAGGAACAGCTCGACTCGTGTTGCAGCAGAATGCTGATGCGATGCCCGTGCAGGATGGCGTGAGAATGGCGCTTTCAAGATTTCCACGATTCACGCTGCTAAATATATGCGCAAGCCGTGCGAGTTCGATCCAACGCTTCGGCTTGAGAGCGTGTCATACGAACGCGGCGGTGGGGTGCGACTCTTTCGTCTGCGTCATCGGATGGCACAGGGAGTCGGCAGATGCCATTTTCATGGGCGATCAATCTGAAAGATTTTATCGCACTGGTTGTATCCGTATTTTCCCGGATATGACCGCTTGGTTCGATCGGGGAGGCGCAAAGGTTCCGTCCAGGACCTGAATTTGAGCCGTGGCCCAACGGCTCAGTTGCTCGCCCGCTGTGTTCCGATCCGTGCCGGATGCGGCGAATTGGGCTAGCCGCGACGGGCCAGCATCAGAAAGTCGCCGCGCCATCCGACGATCGCCGTTGCGAGCGCGGCGATCACGATCTTGCCGGCAAGCCATGTCGCGGGCTCGGTCGGCATCGCGCCGAGTGATCCGATCAGGACGGCGGCCACCAGCGCCTGCGCGACCAGTGACCAGCGCGGGAATGCCTCGAACCGCAGGGTCGGACCGAGCGCAAACAGAATCGCTGCCAGCGTGGCGAGGCAAGCGCAGCCGACCGCATCTTGCGGCGACAGGCCGGCCCATGCCGCGGCCAGCGCGACGGCAGCGACGATCGCGAGCTGGCCGACCGCAACGATCACGAGCCTCGTTGCGAGCTTCTCCAGGTGCGGAACGACCGCGACGGTCGCCTGGAGATGCGTGTGCAGGAAATAGAAGACGGCCACAACAGGTGCCGTCGTCAGGAAGCCATCAAGGCTCTCCCGCGGCACCAGGATACGGGCTGCATCCGGAATGAAGCCGACGAGGCCGCCGAGCAGCACGAGGGTCGTGCAGACCATGAACTCGAACATTCGCCGCGTCGATTGCACCGACTTCATGACGGTTCCGTGCTCGAAATCCTTCACGACATCGGGATAGCTCACGGTGTGGATCGCTGCATTGAGGACCCAGAACGGGCGTTGCAGCAGGTCGAGCGCAATCGAGAATCCGGCGCCGGCGCCCGTCGCGCCCAGCCGGCCGATGATGATGAAGCGGAGCAGCACCGGCACCGAGAGATGGATGACGGACGCACCCGCCGCCAGCATGCCGTAGCGGGAGAAATCCTTCCAGTCGGCCAGCATCGTCCGCAGCGGAACGCGCTCCAGAGGGGTGCGATAGGCCACCAGCCCCGCGAGCAGGCCCAGGGCGTGGCCCGCACTGACGCCGAGCAGCGCCGCTTCCGCCGTTCCCCAAATCGCCGCACCCGCGGCGGCTCCGGTCAGAAGGGCGGTAGCGCGAAACGCCAGGAGAGAGGAGGCGACACCCAGCCGGTCGGACAGGCGGACCGACAGCAAATAGAGGTCGGTCAGGCCCTGAAGCACGGATATGCCGAGGCCCAGCGCGATGATCCCTGCCGGGAGCACGCTGGCCAGAGATGCGCAGCCGCCGACCACGACGAGCGCGCCCGCGCTCGACAGGCCCGCGGCAAAGAGCGACCACCTCAGCCGCGCCGCCTCGTTCTCCCCGGCTGCTGCCAGAAAACGCAATCCGGCGAGCTGCAGCCACTCGAACATCAGGACGCAGAGCAATTGGCTCGAGGCCAGTGCCAACGAGAAATTGGTGTAGTCGGCGGCGGGCAACAGATGACTGATCGCGAAGATCAGGATGATCGCCGCGGCGCTCTGATAGAGGTAGCCCGCCATCGCGAAGAGGCGTGTCATCTCGGAATGAGGCGCTCCTTGCCGACGGCCCGCGGCGCTTCAGTCGTTGCTGCGCGCACGCGCGACATCCGCTGCTCGCGCAATTGCTCATACAGATTCTTGTAGGATGACAGCACGTCGGCAAATACCCATTTGTTGGTATCTGCGATCAGGCGCCGGCTGATCTCGTCGATCTTGTGCGGATCAGACGCGACTGCAAGCATGCTGTCGGCCAGGGATTGGGGATCGGCTTCGGTCAGCCAACCCGTCACGCCGTGCTCGATGACCTCGGGCATGCCGCCAAAGCGCGTTCCGAGCAGCGGCCTGCCGGCCGCCTTGGCATCTGCGACGACGAGTGGACCGGGGTCGTGCCAGATCGAGGGCGCGACCACCACGTCGACCTGCCTGTAGAAATCGTCCGGCGCCACGAAGCCCATGAACTCGATGCGCGCATCCGGCGCGAGCGCCCTGAGGCGGCGTTGTTCCTCCTCGCTGACCCGGCCGGCGATCAGCATCCGGATGCGGTCGGGGGGCAGCATGGCAAGGGCATGCATCAAATTGTCGATGCCCTTCTCCTCAGTGAGCCGGCCGATGAACCCGAACGTCACTTCCGTGGTGCAGACCGGGCGAGGGTAGGGCTCGCGCGGCGGCTCGGTCGAGGCGTTGCGGATCACGGTGCGGATCGGCGTCTCCGCGAACATGCCCATGTCGGTATGGATCGACAGCACGCGCTCGCTCACGCCGACCACGGCGCTCAGCCAGTGCGTCGCCCGCTTGCGATGGAAGGTCAGGATCCCGCAGCTCGTGCAGGTGTGCTCGCAAGAGCGTCCCTTGTCGAAGCGCGAGCAGCGCGGGCAGGTCAGATAATAATCGTGAAGCGTATGCAGCACCGGCACGCCGAGCTGGGCGGCGACGCGCCAGATCGCGGTGGTGAGACCCGACAAATTGTTGGAGTGCAGCACGTCCGGCTTGAAGGCCCGGATGCGTTCCGCTATCAGCGGCGCCTGCATCTGCCAGTCGTCGACCGCATGCCAGATGCTGCGCTTTACGATGTTCTTCGGCAGCGAGAAGGGCAGATGGAAGTTGCGCACCGGCGCAGAATAGACGTTGATGCCGTTGCAGCTTTCACGAGCCTGCTCGGGCGCGGATGCGCTGCGGATCACCTCGACCTCGTCTCCGCGCTGCACCAGGCCTTCGGCGAAGCGCCGCGCGAAGATCTCCGCACCGCCGACGATCTTGGGGGCCTGAGGCGTCGGATAAAGCGTGGACGTCAAAAGAACTTTCATCACTGAACCTCATGTCTTGCAAAATCGCGCTTACCGCGCCGGCCTTATCTCCAAAGCGGGCATGGCACCGTTGCTCGCTGCAATGAGAACCGGCGTGGTCGAAACCGGAATCCAGGCACCGGACGTAGGTCTTGCGGCCGAGTCGCACGGCATCGCAAAGGTTGCGCCGTCCTGATCGCCCTTGATCCGGACCTCGTAACGCCGCTCGGGAGTCTCGGACCACACCGCAACTCTGGCGCCGGACGTAGTCGTTGCATTGATCGACACGACGCCGCTGGCGAGCTCGCGTTTCTCGGCGCTCAGGCTGGAGCGGATGAAAGCCCAGGCGCCCTGAACCGCGCAGGCGACGGGCTTCGGCGAATTGTCGAAACGGTAGAGCCCGAAATTGTGCTCCAGATCCGATGCGTCCTTTCCACTGTCCTTGAGTTCGTAGAACCACATTCCTTTGAGCCAGCGCGCCGCGGTTGATGCCCACAAGATGAGCTGCGCACTATTGTCGGACTGGGCTTGTTCGCTGACGCCGCATTTATTGGTGGCAGCCGTGGTCCACCCGGTCTCGGTGACATAGATCGGAAAATCGGGGTTTCCGCTCGCCTGGCCGACCAGGCGGTGAAACGCCGTCAGCCTGTCGATGATTTCGGCCGAGGTGCGTTTGCTCGGGCCCATGCAGAAATTGTAGAGATGGATCGATGCGCCGTCCGCATATTGAAGAATGCCGGTCCGCAGCATCTTCTCGGTCCATGTCCAGCCCAGATCGTCGCCGAGCGCGCCGACCAAAAACGGCGCATTTGGCGCCACCCGCTTGACCACCGGCCGCGTGACCTCGGCAAGCGCCCGATAGTTTTCCGGCGAGAACGCAGGATCCTTCTTCGCCGCCAGGTTCCATTCGTTCCAGAGCTCGAACAGCGGATGCTGCGCCACCACCGATTGCGCCGCCGCCGCCGCATAATCGGCGAACCGCTGCCGCGCCTCGTCCGTCGTCGGTGGCGAGGAATTCGGAACGAGATGATGGCCGAAGGCGAGGATCAGGAGAGGGCGCGCGACGCCGGACTTGACCTGCGCTTCGAGCCTGCCAAGTCGGGGTGTGAAGCCCATCCGGCGTCCCCCAACCTCGAACTCGGACCAGGGAAAATCATCGCGAAAGGAATTGAGACCGAGTTGCTTGATCTGGGCGACGTTTTCCGAAGGCACGTATCCGCGCGCGCTCACCGGGCCGCCCAGCCCCTGATGTGTGCCGACCCCGAGCAGGAATCGGGCATCGAGCGGTTGCGCCTGCTGTGCGCAGACCGGGACCGGAAGGAGAATGGATGCGATGAGGCTCGCGAGGCGGAGACTGTCGCGAACCAAGGTGCGTGGGAGCGGTGCAGCCATCAGAAATTCTTGGAGAGATCCGACTGCAGCGCCGCCTTCGCTGCGACGGGCGTCTGGTCGTCCTGAAGCAGCTCGACATAGACCTGCTGCAATTGCGCATGCGTCTTCTCAACGTCGTAGAGCTGCTTGAACCGGTCGTAGCCGCGCTGCCCCAGCACCTTGAGATCGAGATCGAGTGCGCGCCGGAAACCATCCACGAGCGGCTGAACCGCGACGGGCTCGCAGAGCACACCGGTGACGCCATCGACGACGATCTCGGGCAAAGCGCCGCTGCGGAATGCCAGGATGGGCTTGGCCGCGCGCATCGCTTCGAGCGCAACGAGGCCGAAGGCTTCCCAACGTGACGGAATCACGACGAGGTCGGCGGCCTCGAGCTGGGTCTCGATGGTCGGGCGGTCGAGCCAGCCCAACAGGGACACGTTGGACGGGACGGTCGGACCTTCGTACTTGTTGACGACGGAGGCGCCGATCATGCGGACGTCCAGCACATCCTCGAGCGCGCGTGCCGCTTCGATCAGCAGATCGAACCCCTTCTGCCGGTCCAGGCGTCCGATGAACAGCACCTTGACCTTCTTCGAGGTCCAGTCAGCCGCGACGGGCTGCGGCGTGCGGCTCTTCGAGATGCCGTTGTGGACCACGGTGAGGCGGTCGGCAGGAATTCCCGCGCGCACCGCCTCGCTATACTCGTCGCCGGAGATGCAGATGATTCGGTCCGAGGTGCGCGCAAGCAGGTTCTCCGCCGCCTTCGTCAGCTTATGACTGAAGCGGCCGGTCTCGCGCGAAAATGCCCAGCCGTGCGGACAATAGACGACGCGCGGTCCGCCTGAGCGGGCTGCCAGCGCGGGCCGGAGCACGAGCCCCGCCAAGGAAGAATGCAGGTGCACCACGTCCGGTCTGAAGGCATCCAGCGCTTGCATGCTGGCACGCAGCATCTGGAATAGGCCGGCGACGCTGCGGCCGGATCGTTCGAATGTTGTAATCTGGTCGTCATCGATTGCGCCAAGGTCGCCCCGATGATCCGACGGCACGACATAATGTACGTTCTCGGCACCGAAGCTGGCTTGTTGTTGAGGATGCAACTCGTTCAGATAGCTCGCGATCCCGCCACGGATCGTTTCGGCGATGTGCAGCACTTTCATCGTTTGCCTTGCGTAGGGCCGCGTTGGAGAGCCGGACATCTGTATCCCTGTTCTGTGTTCGCTAGTGCGAAATACAGTTCCTCGAATACGTAGCGATATTGGGGCAGCGATGTGGTGATGTTGCGCCAAGGCGCTCGTGCTTGCGATCATCGCAAGAACGAAGAAGAAATTTCATGGAACCAGGCAAAGAGCCGCGAGTTGCAAATCGTTTGTGCAAAAACCGTTGCGCGCGATAGGCGAACCGCGCCGCGTTTCACGCAGCGCTGGCGACGTTCGCCGGCACTGCGAGGTGATCGAGCAACGTCTTCGCCGATTTTTTCCACGAATAGAGTGCAAGGCGATCCTGTTGCCGCCGGCGTTCCTGGTCCGAGATCGCGCCGATTGCCAATCTTTCGAGCATGAGCTGCTTCAACGCCTCGGCATCCGTGGCGTCAAAATACGCAGCCGCGTCGCCGCACGTCTCCACGACGGCGTCGGCCCTCGAGGCGATGACCGGGCAGCCGAAGATCATGGCTTCGAGCGGCGGCACGCCGAACCCCTCGTAGAGGGAGGGAAACACGAAGGCCGATGCGTGTGCATAGAGAGCTGCAATCTCCCCGTCGGTCAGGCGGCCGGCCAGCAGCAGGCCGGAGACCCCTTCGCCGGAATTGTCCTGAAAGACCTTGCTGTTGTCGCCGCCGACGATGACCAGCGGAATGTCGGGCCGATCGAGCAGCTGGATGGCGCGGATCGCGACGGCCAGATTCTTGTTCTTGGTTTTCGAGCCCACGAAGAGGAAGAACTTCTGCGGCCGAACGCCGAGCCGGGCGAGAATGCCGGGATCGGGCTTCGTGGCCGCAAAGTGTTCGGCACTGTTGGGGAAGACCGGAATGCGCGATGGCGAGAGATTCAGCACGCCTGCAAGTTCCTTGCGCGAAAATCCCGACACCGTTGCGATGCTTGCGTGCCGGGCGAGCATCCGCCCCATCGTGCGATGGACGGTCAGATAGCGCCAGCTGAAGAAGTCGGGCCTGCGAAAGACCTGGGCGTCGTGAATCACGACAATGTGGTCGCGATGGAAGACCGGTCCGGAATTGGCCAGGCTGATCAAGCGGCCTCCGGCGGCAGCGCGGGCGAGATCGATCTGATCCCACGCGTGCCCATGCAGCCGGCCGACAGCGCGAATCTTGATCCGGTCGAGATCAAGTTCCTCGCTTGCATCCGCGGGCTTCAACAATTGCCAGTCTGCGTTGCGCAGCGAGGCCGGAATCTGCTCCGACGCGAGCAGCACGTCGATCGCCTTGACCATTTCAGCGGCATAACGCTGCACGCCCGTGAGCTTTTGCGACAGAAAGCGGCCGTTGATGAAGAATTTCAATTGGGGACCACGATGGTTCATGGAGTTCCGGCCGGGTTCGCGGGGAGCTCGCGGTGGAGGAGCCGCACGTGAGCAATCGTTAGGTACAGAAATATGACGCAGCCGGGCATGGCTCGGAGGCGCCGCCTGCATGGCCCGGCGTCGCCTTGCTGCGTGCCAGGCCGGGGTGTAGAGGTCGGCCATGACCGATGACACCCACTCCTTCCGCTGCGGCTCGCTCACCGCGACCGTCAAGGCGCACGGCGCCGAGCTCTGCTCGCTGAAGGGCGGCGGCACCGAATTCCTTTGGCAGGCGGGACCGGAATGGCCGCGTCACGCGCCGCTGCTGTTTCCGATCGTCGGGCGCCTTGCCAACGACGAATTGCGGCATCAGGGCAAGACGTATCGGATGACGCAGCACGGCTTCGCCCGCGACAGCCGCTTCGTGTGGGCAGAACGCGGCGAGAGCCGCTGCACCCTGGTGCTCGATGATAATGAGACGACGCGCGCGCTCTATCCGTTCCCGTTCCGGCTGACGGCAGCCTATGCGATCGATGAGTCCGGCCTCGATCTGACGCTCACGATCGCCAACACCGGCAAGGAGACGTTGCCGGCCTCGCTCGGCGGTCATCCCGCCTTCAATTGGCCGCTGCAGCCCGGCGCGGCGAAGGAGAGCCATGCGCTGACTTTCGCGAGCGCCGAACCGTCTCCGGTCCGCCGTCTCGAAGGTGGATTGCTGCGGCCGGCAGCGGAGCCGAGCCCGGTCAAAGGCACCTCGCTTCCCTTGTCGGACTCCCTGTTCGTCGACGACGCCATCATCTTCGACCGCATCGAGAGCACTTCGGTCCGCTATGCCGCGGCGGGCGGTGCATCGACCGGGCCATGGCTGAAAATGTCCTGGCGCGGATTTCGCGAGCTCGGCGTCTGGTCGAAACCGTCAGGCGCGCCGTTCCTCTGCATCGAGCCCTGGCGCGGCTACGCAAGTCCCGCCGACTTCCAAGGCGAGTTCACCGACAAGCCGGGACTGATGCACATCGCAGCCGGCGCGGAAGAGCAATTGTCGTTCCGCATCGAGGTCGGATCGTCCTGAGGCCGGCGAGCTGATCGATGATGATCAGACCTCGATGCGCGTGAGATCCTCGCCGAGCACGACCGGTCCTGCATAGTCCCGCCTGACGTCATCAAGCAATGCGTTCAGCATGGCATCGTCGGTGCGCGGACGGTGATGGGTCAGCGCGAGCTTCTTGACGCCGGCTCTGGCCGCGATCTTCCCGACCGTGTCGCCGCAGGCGATCGTGTATTTCGCAAGCCGGCGCAAATGCTCGTTGTTGATCTCCGGCGTGGCGAGGAAGCAGCACTGCACCAGCAGGTCGGCTCCCTCGGCCAGCCGCTCGAGCCCGGGGCAGGGGACGGTGTCGCCGGAAATAGCAATGACCTTGCCTTCCGCTTCGAAGCGATAGCCGAGACAGATCCAGCGCGCCAGAAAGGCCGGCGGCATGTCGAGGCCATCGCCATGCGAGACCAGTTCGGCACTGATCTTCCAGCGACCGGTGTCGAGCACGGGGCCTGGGATGATGTCCGTTGCGGCGACCGGCTTCCAGCCGCCGAAGCTCGGCTCGCCCTGGTCCCGCCAGATGATGTCCTTGTCGTAGACCTGCGTGATGAGCGTGTTGACGAGCCGCTCAGTGTCCGGCGGCCCATAGATGCGGAGATCGTCCTTGCGCCCGTGCATCCACGAATTCAACATCACATCGTAGAGATCACCGATGTGGTCGAAATGGTGATGGGTGAGGAAGACCGTGTTGATGGCGCCGAGCGGCACGCCGGCCTTGTGAAGCTGCACCATGACGCCACGGCCGGCGTCGAACAGGATGTTCTCCTCGCCAAGCCTGATCAGCGTGGTCGTCGCCATGCGGCGCGGGTCCGGGCGCGGGCCGCCGGTGCCGAGCAGTATGACCTCCATGCGCCACCTCCGAGTGCAGGCTTTTGGAGGCACAGTAGATGCGAAGCTCACAGGGGAGCAAGCCGCAGAGCGCCGCCCGAAGTACGATCTGCTTTTCCGAAAATCGGGAGACTGCCGGCGCGACGGTGCGCGGAATGAGAATTGTGGGCCAATTCATACTTAATATGCCAAGAGCATGACCAATATTGTTTGCGCATCACAACGCGCCTAGTATCGCGGCAGGCAATTTCGGGGGCTCGAACAGGCTGTGAATGCCCGTTCACATGACGGCGCGTTGCGCGGCGACTTGAATCTGCAGGTCGGGACGCAGGCACATGGGACCGCCAGGACGGCGGTAGCTTCCGCTCGTCCGCCCGGCCGCGAGCGGCTGATCGTCGTCGAGGACGATCCGGTGACGCGGACCATGCTGGTCGACTATTTCAGCGACAACAATTTCGACGTGGTCGGCGCCGGCACCTGCACGGAGTGCCGTCAGGCGCTGCGCGCGCGCACCGATCTCGTCTTCCTCGACGTGCAACTGCCTGACGGGGACGGCTTCGAGCTCGCCAAGGAGATCCAGGCCACCAGCAACGCGGGCATCATCTTCGTGACGCGGCGCGACACCGACGTCGACCGCATCCTCGGCCTCGAGGTCGCCGGCGACCATTACGTCACCAAGCCGATCAACCTGCGCGATCTGCTCGCGCGTGCGCGCAGCGTGCTGCGGCGTCGCTCGATCGACCGCAAGGCGGCGCGCAACCACAATTCGATCGCGTTCGGCGACGGGATCATCGACCTGACCCGGCGCGAATTGCTCGGCAACGACGGCAAGCCGGTGGCGCTGACGCGCGCCGAATTCGACCTGCTGGCGGCGCTCGTCGGCGCCGACGGCAGGCCGCTCAGCCGCGACTATCTGATCGAGGTGGTCAGCAACCGCCAGGCCGAAGTCGACATCCGCACCGTCGATGCGCTGGTGGCGCGGCTGCGCCGCAAGCTCGTCGGCAGCGGCACGCCCGTGATCGCGACCGTCACCGGCGTCGGCTACAAGCTCGCGCTCAGCGAGCGGCTGTAGCGCATGATCCGGAAAAGCGTGCAGCGGTTTTCCGGCAAGATCATGCTCAGACAATAGCAACATCGCCGTCAGCGCGATGCGACGCGCTTCCAGCGTGCTTCGATGCGCGCCTTGATCCGGCTGACCCTGGCCTCATGGGCCGCCCAATAGGCGCGGCTGGCGGCCGCGGTGCCTTGATGATAGCGGGCATAGACCGCCTTCGGCTGCACCGGCATCTTCGGGCGGCTCGCCGGTTTCACGGGCGCCGCGGCCGCAACCGCAACGGCAGCTGCAACCGTGGACGCCGGATCCGGAGCAGCCGCAGCTTCGCGCTCTCCCGGCATCGCGCTCATCGCGACAAGCCGGTTGCGGGCCCGGTTGCAATAGACCTGCGACCGCGCGCTCATCTCCACTTCGCCATGACCCGCCCGGTATTTCATCAGGGCGCGGCAGAGGTCCCCGCCCGAAAGCCGCCAGGCTTGGCTGAGATAGAGCACCCCGTAATGGATGTTGACGTCGGGTTCGGCCAGCTCCGCGCTGCTGCCGCGGAAGCCCAGCATCGCCGCGGTCTCGGGGCGCACCTGCATCAGGCCGATTTCGCCCGCGCTGCCGATGGCCGCCGGGTTGTAGCCGCTTTCGACGAAGACGACCGCCTCGGCGATATCGGCCGGCAGATTGGTGCTCTTGGTTTCCCGCTCGATGATCTTTCGGATCATGGCCCGCGACGACGGCGTTTCGCCGGCGCCGAGCTCGCTGCTGCCGTCGGCCGCATGTGTGCCGATCGGAGCCGACACGAGCAGGACGACCGCGACGTGCTTCCACGTCGCGCCGAGAATGGAGCGTGCCCGATCCCGCAGCATGGGCCTGTCATAGAGCGCCGGAGTTAACAAACCGGCCTCAGGCGTTTGTGCGTCACGGTCGCGCGCGGGCGCTCTGGTCGGTGGATCTGGCCTGCGACGGCTCCTCCAGCTGGTCATCGACCGCATAGAGCGTGCAGCTGGGCGACCATTTCATGCAGGCCGCCAGCGAGTCGCGCCGGGCCTCCTCGGTCGTCGCACGTCCGGCGCGCCAGCCGTAGCCGCCGTTCGGCGACACCGCAAAGGCCTTGTGCGGCAGCAGGCTGGCGAGATAGCGCGCGAACTCGGCTCGCGCGGCCTCGTTGAGCTGGCGTGGCGGCGGCAGCGGATCAGGCAGGCCCAGCACTTCATGGCCGAGCCCGCGCTCGCGCAGGAAGGCGTCGAGATACGGTGTCCATTGCGGCCGGCCCGCGACCGAATAGAGATAATGCCCGTCTTCGCCGTAAGCCGGTGCCGCCACGAACCTCGCATTGCCGCCGCCGGCGCGAAATCCGTCATGGAGCCGGCGCGCGAGGTCGGAACCGAAATAGGAATCGTTGCTGGCATAGACCCACAGCATCGGCACGCGCGAGGTCTTGCCGAAGGTGGCGAAGGCCTGCACCAGCCCATCCGGATTGCAGACATCGTCGTCGTTGCGCGAGCCGCGGCCGCCGGCAAAATTGATTGCGGCGACGAGGCCCGCCGGCGCCTGTGCGCTCAGCGCCACCGTTGCAAGGCCGCCTGCGGAATGGCCGGCCGCGATCATGCCCGATGTCGTCACGTCGCCCCGGTGCGCCATCGCATCGATCGCGGCGCGCAGATCGGCAACCGCGACGGCGGCCGCCGGCAGGTACGCGGCCTTTGCGCAACCGCCGACGCTGTCGACGCGCCCGCCCGGCGAGCTGCCGTAGCCGCGCCGCATCACCACCAGCGCCGCAAAGCCGCGCCGGGCGTATTCCAGCGCGATGCCATAATATTTGTGCGCCGACATGGTCGCGCGGTCCTCGAACTTGCGCGGCGAGCCATGGCTGAGCAGCGCCAGCGGATATCGCTTGGTCCCGACTGGTCGGACCAGAAAGGCCTCCAGCCCCTGCGGTCCGGCCTCCGCCATCGGGATGCGCAGGTCCTCGGTGTAGAACTCCGCGGCGCGCGCCGGTGCACCGGCCAGGATGAGGCTGGCGATCAGTACGAGCAGCTTGCGCGATGGGATCATCAGACGATTCGAAAGGGCGGTGCTGCCGAGCATAGCACGAAGGCCGCTCATGGGGACTGCAGCGCCTCCAAGGAACGCCTTCCCCCTCGCGCGTGTTGTGGCCTTGGCGGGGGCTTAGCCGATGCTATGGTGTCCCGCACTCACGACAGGACGAGGGTATTCCAGTGGCTGATGTTCATCCCGCGGCGGGCAAGCAGGCCTCGCCGGACGCGCTCACCAATATTCCGCAGCTGGTGACGGCCTATTTCGCCGGCAAGCCGGATGCGTCCGATCCGGCACAGCGTGTGGCATTCGGCACGTCGGGCCATCGCGGCACCTCGTTCAAGAACACCTTCAACGAAGGCCACATCCTCGCGACCACGCAGGCGATTTGTGATTACCGCAAGGAGAAGGGCCTGACCGGCCCGCTCTTCATCGGCATCGATACCCATGCGCTGGCCGAGCCGGCGCTTACAAGCGCCGTCGAGGTGTTCGCAGCCAACGGCGTCGAGGTCATGATCGACAAGGATGGCGGCTACACGCCGACGCCCGTCATCTCGCATGCGATCCTCACCTATAACAAGGGCCGCACCTCTGGTCTTGCTGACGGCGTCGTCATCACCCCCTCGCACAATCCCCCCGAGGACGGCGGCTACAAATACAATCCGCCTCATGGCGGCCCGGCCGATACGGACGTGACCGCTGCCGTCGAGAAGTGCGCCAACGCCTATCTCGCCGGCGAGCTCGAGGACGTGAAGCGCATCGACTATTCGAGGGCGCGCAAGGCCGCGAATGTCCACGCCTACGACTTCGTCACGCCTTACGTCGCCGATCTCGGCAATGTCGTCGATCTGGACCTCGTTAAATCCGCCGGCGTCAAGATCGGCATCGATCCGCTCGGCGGCGCCGCCGTGCATTACTGGCATCCGATCATCGAGCGCTATGGCCTCAACGCCACAGTCGTGAACGAGGCGATCGATCCGACCTTCCGTTTCATGACGGTGGACTGGGACGGCAAGATCCGCATGGACTGCTCCTCGCCTTACGCGATGGCGAGCCTGATCGGCATGCGCGACCGCTTCGACGTCGCCTTTGCCAACGACACCGACGCCGACCGTCACGGCATCGTCACGCGCACCGGCGGGTTGATGAATCCGAACCATTACCTGGCGACCGCGATCTCCTACCTGTTCGCGCACCGTCCGGACTGGGGCAAGGATGCGGCGATCGGCAAGACCGTGGTGTCGAGCTCGATCATCGACCGCGTCGCCAAAAAGCTCGGCCGCAAGCTGGTGGAGACGCCGGTCGGCTTCAAATGGTTCGTCGACGGCCTCGTCACCGGCGGCTTCGGCTTCGGCGGCGAGGAGAGTGCAGGGGCCTCGTTCTTGCGCCGCGACGGCGCGGTGTGGACCACCGACAAGGACGGCGTCATCCTCGGCCTGCTCGCTGCCGAGATCATGGCCAAGACCGGCCGCGATCCCAGCCAGATCTTCAATGATCTCACCGCCGAATTCGGCATGCCGCATTACGCGCGCATCGACGTTGCCGCCACCGGGCCGCAGAAGAACATCCTGAAGTCCCTCACACCAGAGCAGCTCGGCCTCAAGGACCTCGCCGGCGATCCCGTTCGCGCGACGCTGAGCAAGGCGCCGGGCAACGGCCAGCCCTTCGGCGGCGTCAAGGTCGAAACCGATTTCGGCTGGTTCGCGGCGCGCCCGTCCGGCACTGAGGACGTCTACAAGATCTACGCCGAAAGCTTCCGCAGCCCCGAGCACCTGAAACGGATCCAGGAGGAAGCCCAGGCGGGCCTAGCCAAGGTGTTCGCGAGTTAAAGCCAACACTGGCGCTTTCTTACCCTCCCCTCCAGGGGAGGGTAAGGGGAGACGGACGCGATCCATTCCCCCGCTCTGTATACAAGCAAAGGGATAAAGGTATTAAAGTAGAGCTGATTCTCCCTTGAACAATTCCATCCCTCAGCTATTGTATACATAACGTATTCATAAGCCGTGGGAGTGAGACATGACAAAACCCTTCCCCATGAACGCCTGGTACGCCGCGGCGTGGGACGCCGACGTCAAGGCTGCGCTGCTGCCGCGGACCATCTGCGGCAAGCATGTCGTGATGTATCGCAAGGCCGACGGCACGGTGACCGCGCTGGAGGACGCCTGCTGGCATCGCCTGGTGCCGCTGTCCAAGGGCCGGCTCGAAGGCGACACCGTCGTCTGCGGCTATCATGGCCTGAAATACAACGCGCAGGGCCGCTGCACCTTCATGCCCTCGCAGGAGACCATCAACCCCTCGGCCTGCGTGCGCGCCTATCCCGTGGTCGAGCGTCACCGCTACGTCTGGCTCTGGATGGGCGATCCCGCACTCGCCGATCCCGCGCTCGTCCCCGACATGCACTGGAATCAAGACCCGGCCTGGGCCGGCGACGGCAAGACCATCCACGTCAAATGCGACTACCGCCTCGTGCTCGACAATCTCATGGATCTCACCCACGAGACCTTCGTGCACGGCTCCTCCATCGGCAATGATGCCGTCGCCGAGGCGCCGTTCGACGTCACCCATGGCGAGAAGACGGTGACGGTGACGCGCTGGATGCGCGGCATCGAGCCGCCGCCGTTCTGGGCCAAGCAGCTCGGCAAGCCCGGCCTCGTCGACCGCTGGCAGATCATCCGCTTCGAGGCGCCGTGCACCATCGCGATCGACGTCGGCGTCGCGCCGACGGGCACCGGTGCGCCGGAAGGCGACCGCTCGCAGGGCGTCAACGGCTTCGTGCTCAACACGATCACGCCGGAGACCGAGAAGACCTGTCACTATTTCTGGTCCTTCGTCCGCAACTATCGTCTCGGTGAGCAGCGCCTCACCACCGAGATCCGCGAGGGCGTCTCCGGCATCTTCCACGAGGACGAGCTGATCCTCGAAGCTCAGCAGCGTGCGATGGACGAAAACCCCGACCGCATCTTCTACAACCTCAACATCGACGCCGGCGCGATGTGGTCGCGCAAGCTGATCGATCGGATGGTGGCGAAGGAGAACGCCCCAAAGCACCTTCAAGCCGCGGAGTAGAACATGGCCGAGCGTGAGGTCGACCGCTCCATCTCGCAGACCGTGAAGGCGCAGCTCGCGCTGCGCGACCAGATCCTGTCGGGCGCCTTGCGGCCGGGCGAGCGCATATCCGAGCTTCAGGCGGTGGAGACGACAGGCGCCTCGCGCACGCCGGTACGCATGGCGCTGGTGCGGCTGGAGGAGGAGGGGCTGTTGGAGGCGATCCCCTCCGGCGGCTTCATGGTGAAGGCGTTTTCCGAGCGCGACATCTCCGATTCCATCGAGCTGCGCGGCACGCTGGAAGGCCTGGCGGCGCGCTTTGCCGCCGAGCGCGGCGTCTCTGCGCGCGAGCTCGAGCCGCTGAAGGAGTGCCTTGCTGCGATCGACGAGCTGCTGCGGCAGGTGCCGATCTCGGTCGATGCTTTCTCGTCCTACGTCGCGCTGAATGCGCGCTTCCACGCGCAGCTCACGGAACTGTCGCGCAGCCCGCCGCTGATCCGGCAGATCGACCGCGCCTCGGCGCTGCCGTTTGCCTCGCCGAGCGGCTTCGTGATGGCGCAATCGGCGTTGCCGGAGGCACAGCAGATCCTGATCATCGCCCAGGAGCACCATCGCGTCGTGATCGACGCCATCGAGAACCGCGAAGGCGCGCGCGCCGAGGCCGTCATGCGCGAGCATGCCCGGCTCGCGGTGCGAAACCTGCGGCTCGCGCTGCGCAACCGCACCCATCTCGACCTCTTGCCGGCGCTCGCGCTGATCAAGACCGCAACCGATTGAGGGCAGTCACCATGCGCTTCATCGAGACCTGGACCCCGGCAACGCTCGTCGCCACCCGCGATCTCACCCTGAACGTCCGCGAATTCCTGATCAAGCCGGATCAGTTCGAGACCGCGGCCTATCCGGTCGGCAGCCACATCAATGTCAGCGTCACCATCGACGGCCTGCTGGAGACGCGGTCCTATTCGCTGGTCGGCGAGGCCTCGTCGCACGGCCTCCGAATTGCTGTGCGCCGCGCTGAGGATTCCCGCGGCGGCTCCCGCTACATGTGGTTCTTGCAGCCGGGCGCGCGGCTCGAGATCACCCAGCCCGCCTCGCTGCTTGCGGTGGACTGGGCGCGCGAGAACTACTGCCTGATTGCCGGCGGCATCGGCATCACCCCGATCCTCGGCGCCGCGCAGGCGCTGGCGCGGCGCGGGGCGGATCTCACGCTGCATTATGCCGTACGCTCGCGCCGCGAGGCCGCCTATCTCGACGATCTCGCCGCGATGCTTGGCGATCGCCTCGTCGTTCATGCCAGCGACGAAGGCAGCCGGCTCGATATGGACGCCCTGTTCGCCTCATTGCCGCAAGGCACGCTAGCGCTGTTCTGCGGCCCGATGCGCATGCTCGACGCCGCACGCCATGCCTGGATCGGCGCCGGCCATCCGCTCCCCGATCTCCGCTACGAGACGTTCGGCTCCAGCGGCACGCTGCCCACCGAAACGTTCAGGGTGCGCCTGAAAGACTCCGGTGTCGAGCTCGAGATCCCGCGCGAGCGCTCGATGCTCGACGTGCTCAATGCCAGCGGCTTTGAGGTGATATCCGATTGCAAGCGCGGCGAATGCGGCCTCTGTGCCATCGACGTGGTCGATGTCGACGGCGAGATCGACCATCGCGACGTCTTCTTCAGCGACCATCAGAAACAGAGCAACCAGAAGATCTGCGCCTGCGTCTCCCGCGCGCGCGGCACGATCACGGTGGATACGTTGCTGCGCGCGGATGCGGTTTGAAGGAGGCCGGAGCGGGACTCTCCTAGGAGCAAGTAGACGGCGCCGCGGGCTCCACCTCTCCCGCTTGCGGGAGAGGTCGCGCCGAAGGCGCGGGTGAGGGTTCTCTCCTCTGGGGGAATCCCTGTAGCCCGGATGGAGCGGAGCGAAATCCGGGGCGGTGTTGCTCCGGCGCACACTCGTCCCGGATTGCGCTCCGCTCCATCCGGGCTACGAAGGACCAATCGGTAGAGCCCTACGCCGCGTAAATCGCCCGGTACTTCTTCGTCTCCAGCAGCGCCATCACCCCGTCCGCGGCCACCGGCCGGCTGATCAGATAGCCCTGCACCTCGTCGCAACTGATCTGCCTGAGATATTCGAGCTGGTCGGCGGACTCGACCCCCTCCGCCACGACGCCGATCCGCAAATCGCGCGCAAGCGAGATCACCGATTTCACGATGGCCGCGCAGTCCGGCTGCACCAGCATGTCGCGGATGAAGGACTGGTCGATCTTGATGCGGCTGAACGGCAGCTTGCGCAGGTAGGTCAGCGAGGAGAAGCCGGTGCCGAAATCGTCGAGCGCGAGGGTGACGCCGAGCTCCAGCAGCGCGTTCAGGACCGTCGCGGCCGAACCGTATTTCGCCAGCAGCATCGATTCCGTGATCTCGATCTCGAGCCGATGCGGGGCGATCCTGGCCTCGGCGAGCGCCTGCACGATGGTCTGGAGGATGGCCGTGTTGTGAAATTGCGCGGCCGAGAAATTCACGGCAACCCTGATGTCTTCGGGCCAATTCGCCAGCGTCGCGCAGGCGCGGCGGATGACCCATTCGCCGATCTCGTGGATCAGCCCGGTCTCTTCGGCGACTGGTATGAATTCACTCGGCGGAACCAGCCCGCGCGAAGGATGCTGCCAGCGCAATAGCGCCTCGAAGCCGGTGATCCGGTTGGTGCCGAGATCGAGGAACGGCTGGAACACCAGGAACAGCTCGTTGCGCGCAATCGCGCCTGCGAGGTCCGCTTGCAGCGCCTTGCGCTCGCGGGACGATTTGTCGTCGGCCTGTTCGAAGAAGCAGACTGTGCCCGGCCCCACCTTCTTGGCGCGGTAGAGCGCGGTATCGGCATTCTTCATGAGGTCGAGCGGCGTGTTGCCGTCGCGTGGCGCCAGCACGATGCCGACGCTGATCGCGCCGACGATCTGGCGACCCTCGATCTGGAACGCCTCGCTGAAGGCCGCGACGAAGCGTTCGGCGATCTCGAGCGCATCCTCGGGCCGTGTCAGATTGGCCATCACCAGCGCGAACTCGTCGCCGCCGATCCGCGCGACGTGCTCGGCGGCGCGCGTGCAGCGTTGCAGGCGGCTGGCGACCTGGACCAGGAATTCGTCGCCGGCGGGATGGCCGAACTGGTCGTTGACCTCCTTGAAGCGATCGAGATCGAGCAGGAGCACCGCGAATTCCTCGCCCGATAGCGCCAGCCGCTTGAGCGCGGCATCGAGCGTTTCGTTGAAGGCGACGCGGTTTGGCAGGTGGGTCAGGGGATCGAGCCGCACCGTGCGCTCGGCCTCGATCTGCCGCATCATGCGCCGGGCGAACGAGAACGAATTGACGAACACGCCGCGCAAAAGGACGCTGCCGTAGACCACGACGAGAAAGGCGATGAGGAGAAAGGCGAGATCGCCGTTCTGGCCGAGGCAGATGGCGATGCCGAGGAAGATCGGCGCCGTGAAGGCGATCGCCGCGATCGGAATGGTGGCGAAGGCGAGCGCGCCGCCGGCCAGCATGCCCGCGCACAGGCAGGTAATGACGAGCTGGCCGCCGCTGGAAGCGTCGGCGAAGAAGGCGACCGGGACGATGCCCCAGGCGGCGCCGAGGATGAAGGCGTTGCGCACCAGCCGGTACATCGCGCGACGCGAGACGAATTGCGGCTTGGTGATGCGGCGCGCGACGTGGGATTGCAGGCCAAATCCGATCGCGGCGGCGGCGACAGCCGCCGCCCAGATCAGGGCGGGCATCCTGTCCGGCGACTGCCACAGCGCGATGGCGAGCACGATGGCGTTGCAGGCATTGGCCAGCATGATGCCGACCGAATAGCCGAGCACCAGCGACATCTGCTCGGCGCGGATATGCCCGGCCACGGCCTCGTCCGTTGCGGGACCGCCAAAGGCTGACAGATCGCCGGCGAACAGCCGTGCGACATAGCTGGTCGTTTGAGTCCGCATTCAATAGCCTAGCAGCACGGGCCGTTCTTTTCGGCTCGATCCGGAGAATTCGCCGTAAACCTTTGACGAACTATGAATTATCCCCGCTTGCCGCGCCGGCCGCGACCACTTCTGCGTGCTCTTCACGCAGTATCGATAACAAATCGATACAAATGCCCGACAGGCCGGACATCAAACGGGGCGGGGGCGCGGTGTCAGCTGGGCGATGGCGACCCCGGAGATCGCGAGCAGTCCGCCGACGATCAGCTTGGGCGTAAGCCGGTCGCCGAGAAACAGTACGCTCGAAAGCAAGGCAAACACCGGAAGTAGCAGACCGAAGGGCGCGACGCGCACCATCGAGCAACGGGCGATCAGCCAGAACCAGAGGCCAAACCCGACAATTCCCCCGGCGAAGATCGTGTAGGCGAGCGCCAGCCAGCCAAGTTCGCCCGCCGTCAAAAGGCTCGCCGCTTGTCCATGTTCAAGGAGCAGCGACATCAACATGACCTGCGGTACCGTGAGCAGCGACGACCATCCCATCAGCATCAAGGGGTCAAACGGGCCGTAGCGTTTCGTCAGCACGTTGGATACCGCGAAGGCGAAAGCCGCTCCGACCACGAGCAGCAGCGGAAGCGGGTTGGTGGACTGGCCCGGCTCCGCCGCCAGCACGGTCACGCCGACGAATGCAAGCATCACTCCGGCGCAGGTGGCAAGTGACGGTCTCTCCGCCAGCAGCGGCCAGGCCAACAGAACCGTGAAGGGCGTGGCGAGTTGGTATGCGACGGCCGATATGCTTCCCGAGCCGAGCCCGAGGCCAACGTAGAAGAGCCCGAAATTTAGTCCGCCCAGGAAAAGCGAAATGGCTGCGACAGGGCCGAGCTGTTGACGCGTGGGCCTGTCCACGAACGGAACAAGCAGCAGCGCAATGGCCAGAAAGCGCAGTGCGAGGAAGAAGAGCGGTGGAAACTCCGCAACGCCCACTTTGATGGCCACGAACTGATAACCCCAGATCAGGGGAACGGCGATCGCGCAGACGATCTGGATGGCAGACATGGCGGATGTCCTTTTTAAAGACCGATTAGTCCAAATATGGGCGCACCATCAGCGGAGGCGTCACGGGGTTGCTTACCTGACGAAACGACCGATGAGAGCGTCGACGGCCGCTTGCGATGTGGTCCGTGCCGGTGCCGTCTTGCCGACCACGCGCAGCCCTTCAACGAAACAGACGAGAACCCGGGCGGCCGTTGCGGGCTCGACACCATCGGCCAACCTGCCCGCCGCTTTCGCGCGGGACAGTGCATCGGTCACTTTGGCCTCCATCGCCTTGAAGAAGCCCGCAACGCGTCGACCGACGTCGGCATCCCCGCCAGCCAATTCCATGGCCGTGGCCACCAGGAGGCATCCACGCCGACCGTTGCTCCCGCTGGTGCGCTCGACGTAACCGGCGAGGTAGGCCTGCAGACCCTCGACCGGATCGTTTCGGGGGTCGAATTCGACATCCATCCGCGCCAAGGCATCCGCGATGTAACGATCGAGCGCCCGCAAGAACAGCGAATGCTTGTCGCCGAAAGCGGCGTAGAGGCTGCCCCGCGACAGCCTGGTCGCGCGCAGGAGATCGGGCAGCGCCGTGGCGTGATAGCCGCGCGACCAGAACACATCCATCGCGCGTTCGACGGCGGCGTCCACGTCGAAACTTCGCGGCCGGCCACGGGGCATCGGCGTTGCAGTATTTTGCCTCATGCCGATATATAGACCGATCAGTCATTAAATGACAAGCCCAAGCTCCGGGGATCATTAGCCTCCTATCCGGACCTCAACACCGGAATCTGCGCTGATGTTTTCTTCTCGTCAGCGGATCGAGACGCCCCCTCGATCGCGTGATACGTTTCGTGGACCGGCAGGTCACCGTGCGCCGCGTCGGCACCGGATGCGTTCGAAATTCCGAGGGCCTGTCCATGAGCGAGCCTTCAGCCGATGTGTCGGCAACGGTCGAATACACGATGGACAAATGGCGGATGGACCGGGTCCCCTGGGCCCTGTGGGCTTGCGTCGCCGGCCTTGCGATCGCGGTTCACGCCGAGAGCCGTGGCCAGAATGGAGCCGTTTTGGCCCTCGTCTATCTGGCTCTGCTGGCTCTGGCGTTCGCAGGCTATGCACTGACGAGCCTGATCGGGCGGTCCGGCCTGCCATTGCTTCTCGAATTATTTATCGGCCTCCTGGTCCTGATCATCGTCTCTGCCCTCATCGGTGGGATCAGCCTGATGGTCAGCGGGTCGACCGGCGGCTCCAGCTATGTCGGCACGATGCGCAGTCACTATTGGACTCATCTCGTGAACCCATCGCTGAACGTTTTCGGCTGGATGTTGCTCTATCTGGGTTTCGGATGGATCGCGTTTTCAGCTTACCGGCACTTCTACGCGGATCGGGCGGTCGTCTCCATGTCTTCCGCGGGCATCCACTTTCACAGGCCATGGCTCAAGGGTCTCTTCATTCCCTGGCAGGAGGTGCGCGGGGTGGGCCATCTGGTCGTTCCCGGCATCTCGGGGGTGCCGTATGTCAGTCCATACGCTGCGGCCGTCACGGTCGGTCAAAACTTCTATGAGCAGCATATCGCCCCGAAGCTGGGCTTCCTCGCGCCACCCGGGGCCGAGGCCATGTTCCAGCCGAAAGGCGAAACGATGCAGGTGGTGCTGAGCAGCGCCGACATGGCGGTCAAGCCGGAAGATTTTCTCAGGCCTGCCGAGGCGCGGTGGAAGACATTTCGGGATCAACCGGCATCGCCGCCCCAACGCGGCGGCACCGTCTTCTACGGACGCTGGTCGATCGATGGCTCTCGGTGGCAGGCCGTTCAGTTTCTTGCGCCTCTCGTCGGTCTGGCCGTGGTCATGCTGTACCGATAGGGTAATCCCGCTCAGCGTCCGAGTTGCTTCGGATCGTAGAAGAAGCGCTCCTCGATGATCTCATTGCCTCGCCAGGTCTGCCACGCGATCTCCTCCAGCGTCCGCGTCGCGCCCTCGGCGTCGGTGAAGGAGAACTTCCAGCGGCTGGCGACGACGTCGCCATCGATCAGGCTCGGGCCGAGGCGCACGGCAGTGACCTCCTTGAACGCGGCCAGCACGCCGCGCTCCTTATCCGCGAGCTTGTCGCGCCCGACCACCGGCGCGGCGAGATTCTCATAGGTCGCGGTATCAGCGGTGTAGTAGTCGAGGATCGCGCCGACGAAGTCGCCATCCTCCAGCCGCTTCGCAAAGGCTTCGACGATCTCACGGCTCGGCATGGTGACCTCACAATTTAAAACCGACTGATAGTCGGTAATTACCGACCGATAGTCGAAAAGTCAACTGGCCGGCTCTCGCGAATTCGACTAGACGAGAGCTTATGGCCAAACAGGCGGAGCGGCGGGCGGCGACATCGGAGGCGACCCTGACGGCGGCGCGGCGCCTGTTCGGGACGCAAGGCTTTGCCGCGACCACTATGGACGACATTGCCGAAGGCGCTTCGGTGGCCAAAGGCGCGGTCTATCATCACTTCAAGACCAAGGAGGCGGTGTTTGAGGCTGTGTTCGACCAGGTGTCGCGCGACCTCGTTGCCGAGATCGACCGCACGGCACGCGCCGAGAAGGACGTGCTCGCCGCCATGGTCGCCGGCACCCAGCATTACTTTGCCGCGACCGCGAAGGGGCCGACCGGCCAGATCATTCTGCGTGACGGCCCCGCCGTGCTCGGCTGGGAGCGCTGGCGCGAGATCGACGCGCAGCACTTTGGCGGCAAGATGCCGCGTGCGCTCTCCGCCGCGATGGAGGCCGGCCTGATCGCGCGGCAGCCGGTCGAGCCGCTGGCGCGGCTGCTGCTCGGCGCGGTGACGGAGGCCGCGGTCGCCTGCGCCGGCCGCGCCGATATCGCCAAGGCCGGCGCGGAATATGCCCGTGCGTTCAAGTCGCTGGTCGAGGCGCTGCGCGTCAAGGCCTGAGTGTGCTACTCACAAACTCGAAACGCCCGCTCTAACAAGAAGAACAGTAGCGCATGAACGCAACTTCCTCTCTCGCACCCACCGATCCCGAATTCGACTACATCATCGTCGGCGCCGGCTCCGCCGGCTGCGTGCTCGCCAACAGGCTCTCGGCGAACGGCAAGCACAGCGTGCTTCTACTCGAGGCCGGCCCGAAGGATTCCAACATCTGGATCCACGTCCCGCTCGGCTACGGCAAGCTGTTCAAGGAGAAGAGCGTCAACTGGATGTACCAGACCGAGCCGGAGCCGGAGCTGAAGGGTCGCCAGGTGTTCCAGCCGCGCGGCAAGACGCTGGGCGGATCGAGCTCGATCAACGGCCTGCTCTATGTCCGCGGCCAGCACGAGGACTACGACCGCTGGCGCCAGCTCGGCAACACCGGCTGGGGCTATGACGACGTGCTGCCCTATTTCAAGAAGGCCGAGAACCAGTCGCGCGGCGCCGACCAGTATCACGGCACGGGCGGGCCGCTGCCGGTGTCCAACATGATCGTGACCGATCCGCTGTCGAAGGCCTTCATCGACGCTGCCGTCGAGAGCGGTCTGCCCTACAATCCTGATTTCAACGGCGCGACCCAAGAAGGGGTCGGCCTGTTTCAGACCACGACGCGCAACGGCCGGCGCGCCTCGACGTCGGTGGCCTATCTCGGGCCCGCGAAGGCGCGCAGCAATCTGAAGATCGAGACCTCCGCCCACGCTCAGCGCATCCTGTTCGAAGGGCGCCGAGCCGCAGGCGTCGAATACCGGCAAGGCGCCACCTTGCGCCGCGCCCGCGCGCGGCGGGAAGTCGTCGTGTCGAGCGGCGCCTACAACTCGCCGCAGCTGCTTCAGCTCTCCGGCGTCGGGCCCGGCGATCTCCTGCGCAAGCATGGCATCGAGGTGGTGCTCGATGCTGCCGGCGTGGGGCATGATCTGCAGGATCACATGCAGGTCCGCATCGTCATGCGCTGCTCGCAGAAGATCACGCTCAACGACACCATCAATCATCCGCTTCGCCGCACCATGGCCGGCGCACGCTATGCGCTGTTTCGCAAGGGATGGCTGACGATCGCAGCCGGCACGGCGGGCGCCTTCTTCAAGACCAGTCCGCGCCTCGCCTCGCCCGACATCCAGGTTCATTTCCTGCCGTTCTCGACCGACAAGATGGGCGAGAAGCTGCACGATTTCTCCGGCTTCACCGCTTCGGTTTGCCAGCTCCGTCCTGAAAGTCGCGGTTCCCTCCGCATCAAGAGTGCCGACCCGGCCGTGCCGCCGGAAATCCGCATCAACTACATGTCGACCGAGACCGATCGCACCACCAACGTCGAGGGCATCAAGATCTTGCGCAAGATCCTGAACGCTCCGGCGCTGAAACCGTTCGTGGTCAGCGAGTACGACCCCGGCGCGAAAGTATCTTCGGATGCCGAGATCCTGGATTACTGCCGCGAACGCGGCAGCACCATCTATCATCCGACCTCGACCTGTCGTATGGGCAATGACGCGCTCGCGGTGGTCGATCAGCGGCTGAAGGTGAGGGGACTCGAAGCCTTGCGTGTCGTCGACGGCTCGGTCATGCCCGATCTGGTGTCAGGGAACACCAATGCGCCGATCATCATGATCGCCGAAAAGGCCTCCGACATGATATTGGAGGATGCGCGTTAGTTTCGCGCTTTGAAAGGATTTGGACTTGGCTACGCGACTGAAGATCGGCACACGCAAGAGCGCCATGGCGCTGGCACAGACGGAAGAGATTGCGCGCCGCCTGACCGCCGCGGTGCCCGGTCTCGACGTCGAGATCGTCAAATTCGATACCACGGGCGATCTCGACCAGACCAGCAAGCTGCTGCCGCATGGCGGCAAAGGCGGCGCCTTCGTGGCGCAGATCCGTGCCGCCGTGCTGTCGGGTGAGCTCCAGGCGGCGATGCATTCGTTAAAGGACATGCCTGGTAACGAGGACACGCCCGGCCTCGTCATCGGTGCCACGCTGTCGCGCGATCCGCCTGGTGATGCGCTGGTGCTGCGCGAGGGTGTGACGCTGGAGGCGCTGCGGCAGTCCCGCGGCAAGGGTTTCAAGATCGGCACCAACGCGGTGCGCCGTGCAGCCTATGCGCGGCGGCTGTTCCCTGATGTCGAGGTGATTCACTTCCGCGGCGCCGCCGACACGCGTGTGCGCAAGCTCGACAATGGCGAGAAACAGCGCCTGCCGGATGGCGGCGCTGTGGGGCCCGCGGATGCGCTGATCATGGCGCGCTCGGGCCTCGATCGCGTCGGCCTGTCCCATCGCATCGCCTACGAATTCACAGCAGTGGAGATGTTGCCCGCGGCAGGGCAGGGCATCGTCGCGGTCGAATGCGCCGCGCAGGATTGGCAGACGCGACAGATCCTGTCGTCGATCGACGACGCCGCTGCGCACGCCTCCGCCGACGCCGAGCGCGAGGTGCTGTGGGTGCTCAACGGCCACTGCAATTCACCGGTAGCGGGCTTCTCGACCATCACGGGCGATCGGATGTCGCTCACCGCCTCGGTGCTCGATCTCTCCGGCAACACCATCATCGAAGCCTCGCATACGGGGCCGGCCAACCGTCCGCGCGAGCTCGGCCGCGCGGTGGGATTGGACCTGCTGACGAAGGGTGCGGCGGAGATCATCGAGCGCAGCCGGCCGCGGTAAGCATGCCGAAATCACGATCTCTGATGATGTCATTTTGCACCTGTTTTGCCCGACAAGTCAAAACGCACGGGCGAGTCATGCCCGCCTAATATTTTCAACGACTTGCCTACTGTGCATGGGGTTGTTTTTCGCACTTTTTGCAAGACCCGATCACAACGGCTCGTCATGCCCGGGCTTGTCCCGGGCATCCACGTTCTTCGCGTCGCATGGCAAGGCGTGCATGGCCGGGACAAGCCCGGCCATGACGACGTGGATAGACGGCCCTCACCCCCGCACGCGCCGGATCATCTGCTCGACATGGGCGATCGGCGTCTCCGGCTGGATGCCGTGGCCGAGGTTGAAGATCAGCCGCCCGGCAGCAAAATTGGCCAGCACGTTGTCGACCGCGCCATCGAGCGCGGCGCCGCCCGTGATCAGCACCAGTGGATCGAGGTTGCCCTGCACCGCGACCTTGCTCTGCACCCGCTCGCGGATGAAGGCGGGCTCCGCGGTCCAGTCGATGCTGACGGCATTGACGCCGGTCGCTTCGACATAGCCGGGCAGTTGCGCGCCCGCACCGCGCGGGAAGCCGATGATCTTCGCGTCCGGCACTTTGGCCCTTACGCCCTCGATGATGCGCCGCGTCGGCTCGACCGACCAGCGCGCGAACTCGGTCGGCGGCAGCACGCCGGCCCAGGTGTCGAAGATCTGCAACGCGTCGGCCCCGGCGTCGAGCTGTGCCAGCAGATACTGAATAGAGTTGTCGACCAGGACGTCGATGATCTGCGAAAAAGCTTCCGGATGCCGGTACGCCATCATCCGGGCCGGCGCCTGGTCCGGCGTGCCGTGGCCTGCGACCATGTAGGTCGCCACCGTCCACGGTGCGCCGCAGAAGCCGATCAGCGCGGTCTTGGGATCGAGCGCGCCGCGCACGATCTTCAACGCGTCGAACACCGGCTTGAGCTTGCCGAAATCTGCGTGCGGCGCCAGCGTCGCCACCTTGGCCGGATCGTCCAGCGGCTCGAGCCGCGGGCCCTCGCCGACCTCGAACCGCACCGAGCGTCCGAGCGCGTAAGGGATCACCAGGATGTCGGAGAAGATGATCGCCGCATCGAAACCGAACCTTCGGATCGGCTGCAGCGTCACCTCGGCGGCAAGCTCCGGGTTGAAGCAGAGGTCGAGGAAGCCGCCCGCCTTGGCGCGCACCTCGCGATATTCGGGCAGGTAGCGGCCGGCCTGGCGCATCATCCACATGGGCGGGACGGTCTGGCGCTGGCCGGAGAGGACGTCGATGAATGGTTTCGTCGAAGACTGGGGCACGAATGGTCCTGAAGCAAGTTGTGCTTCCTGATACACCGCCGCGGCCCGCAGCGGAACAGGGGAACCTGGATGATCGGGCCGCGTTGACCAGCCAATGGAGGAGATCATGGCTGAGACATTCAATCCCGCGCCGCACGACAAGCACGCCGAAGACCTGCGCGAGGCGCTCGCTGCCGATCGGCAGTCCAAGCTCGACGACGGGCTGAGGGACACGTTCCCAGCGTCCGATCCCGTGAGCGTGGCGCAGCCGACGCCCTCGAAGGCCGACGCCGATGCCGAGCATCCTTCGCTCTGGGCCAAGGTCAAGGCCATCTTCAGCTAGCGGCGGCGGGCGCCGGATTCCGATCGGCCCGCTAATGTCTTGTTAGCGATGCACCGATCGCCGCGTCCGTAAGACTACTGGAAAGGGCGGAAACCGCCGCGTAGTCCGGTAGCCATTTCAGAATTAAATAACAGAAGCGGCAGAGGTTTCCGAACGATCGGAGAACCCTGCCACATGAGCGCTACCCAACGAGCCGGATGGAGCCGCCTGCCGCTGCGCGCGGCGGCCTTCGTGGCGCTGACCTGCGCGACGATCCTCGGCGTCAGCGGTTGGCGTGAATGGACGGCACGCGATGCGGTGCTCAAGGCCGCCGAGATGGAGATGGCGAACGTGGCCCGTTCGCTGACCCAGCATGCCGAAGACAGCCTCGATCTCCTGGATTCTGGTGTCGTCGGCGTGGTCAGCCGGTTGGAGATGGACGGCACCGCACCGGTCACGATCGCGAAGCTGCGCACCTTGCTGGATGTGCGCAAGAAGGCGATCGCGCGCATTCACAGCCTCGCCATCATCGACGATCAGGGCAACTGGCTGACCTCACCCGGTACGATCGGCACGACCTTCAGCGACGATGCCTTCTTCCGACATCACCAGCTCTCGCCGAAGCGCGAGGCCCATGTCGGCCGTCCCGTGAAGAGCCTGCTGGACGGCGAATGGGTCGTCACCCTGTCACGCCGCTTCAGCAAGCAGGACGGCAGCTTCGGCGGCGTGGTGCTCGCGACCATCAGCTCGAACTATCTGTCGCACTTCTACAAGCAGTTCGAGATCGGCCGCAACAGCTCCGTGTCACTTGCGCATGGCGACGGACTGATCGTCGCGCGCAATCCCAGCAACGAGACATTCGTCGGGCGCAGCGTCGCCGACAAGCCGTTGTTCCGCGAGCCGAGCCTGCAACGGCCGAGCGGCGCCCATCATTTCACCTCGTCGCTGGACGGTGTCGAACGCGTCAGCTTCTTCAATCGCAGCGGTCGGTTCCCGCTCCTCCTGCTCGCCACCGTCGACAAGGACGAGCTGCTCGCGCCGTGGCGCGCGGCGGCGATCTCCCGCATGCTCTACGTGTTCGCGCTGGTGATGCTGATCGCGGTCATCGGCGGCGTGCTGGTGCGGCAGTTGCAGCGCGGCCAGCGCATGGCTGTCGCGCTGACCGAGACGGAGGCGCATTTCCGCCTGCTCGCCGAAGGCTCCAGCGACATGGTGACGCGGATCGGCCTTGATGAGCGACTGCGTTATGTCTCGCCCTCGTCGGTCCGCATCGTCGGCTGGCGTCCCAATCAACTGGTCGGTTCGCCGGCCCTCGCGGGTATCAATCCGGAGGACCTGCCGGAAGTCCAGGCGATCGTCGACGCGATGAAGCGCGGTGAGAAGGAGGAGGCGCGTCTCACCTACCGCAACTCGCATCGGCAGAACGGCGAGATCTGGCTCGAATCGACCATGCGGGTGACGCGCAAGGACAATGGCCAGGTCGATGGCGTGGTCGCGATCTCCCGCGACATCACCGAGCACAAGAGGCTGGAAACCAGGCTCGAGACGCTGGCGATCGAGGACAGCCTCACCGGCCTTGCCAATCGCCGCCGCTTCGACGAGCGCCTGAAGGAGGAATGGGCGCGTGCCTATCGCGACCGCTCAAGCCTTGCTTTGCTGATGATCGATGTCGACCACTTCAAGGCCTACAACGACGAATATGGCCATCCTGCGGGCGATGCCTGCCTGCGCCTGATCGCCAAGATCATCGCGGCCGAAGCGCAGCGCGCCGGCGATCTGGCGGCGCGTTACGGCGGTGAGGAATTCGCCATGCTGCTGCCGAACATCGATGCCGCCGGCTGCGCCCGGATCGGCGAACGGATCCGCAACGCCATTCACGAGGCCGGCCTCGCGCATGGCAGCAATGAGGCGGCTGGATGCGTCACCGCTTCGCTTGGCGGCGCAGCCTGCCGGCCGGCGTTCGAACGAACCGCGGGGGTCGCTGCGCTGGTCGAAGCTGCCGACCGGGCGCTCTATGCCGCCAAGGCCGCAGGCCGCAACCTCCTGGTGATGTCCGGCGAGGTCATGGATCTGCTGCCCAAGGCGTCCGGCCAGTAACACCGTTCAGTAATGCGGCGGAGGCTCGTTGGCAGGCCCTGGCGCATTTGCCTCGGCGTCCTGCAGCCGAGCATTAAGCTCGGTGATCTGCCGCGTCAGCCTGTCGATCTGCTTCCACTGCGCGGTGATGGTCTGGTTCAACGTCTCGATCGTATCGTCCTGATAGGCGAGGCGCGTCTCCAGCGTGTCGATGCGCTCACTCAGCGTCTTGATCTCATTCGTCACGCGTTACGTCCTTGTTTCGCTCGCGCAAGCCGTGGCCGAGCGCCACGCGCTCGTCGAACACGAAGCATTCGCCGCGCCAGCGGCTCTCCGCCTCCGGCACGTCTTCCAGATATCTCAGGATGCCGCCCTTGAGGTGATAGACCCCGCCAAAGCCGCGCGCGAGCAGATGCGCGCTCGCCTTCTCGCAGCGGATGCCGCCGGTGCAGAACATCGCGATCCTGCGGTGCCGTGCCGGATCGAGCTGCTCGGCGGCAAAGTCCTTGAACTGGCCGAAGCTCTTGATGCCGGGATCGAGCGCGCCCTCGAACGTGCCCATCGCGACCTCGAAGGCGTTGCGGGTATCGAGCACGAGGGTATCGGGTGCTGCGATCAGCGCGTTCCATTCGTGCGGATCGACATAGGTGCCGACCTGACGCGTCGGATCGGCGGCCGCATCGCCCAGGGTGACGATCTCCTTCTTCAGCCGCACCTTCAGCCGTCCGAACGGCATCGCCTCCGCGGCGGAGAATTTCAATTCGAGATTGTCGAGCCTGCCGCCGAACATGTCGCCGCGTGCGAGCTCGTGAGCGAAGGCCTTGATCGCCTCCGGTGCGCCGGCGACCGTGCCGTTGATGCCCTCCTGCGCCAGCAACACGCTGCCCTTCAGCCCAAGGCCGGCGCAGCAGGCGCGCAGCGGCTCGCGCAGCTCGCGGTAATCCGGGAGGGCGACGAATTGATAGAAGGCGCAGACCTTGTAAGGCGTATTGCTCGACGTCATGGACGCTCGTTTAGCAGGCGGCTCGCGCCCGGAAAACCCGCATCGCAAGAGCCTGCAAAAGGTCCATACGCCCAGCGGATAGCAGCCATTTTCCTGGTATGCCAGCATTGCCCCACGGGGCGGGAATGTGTCATGTAGACGCGGTTTTCGAGATGGCGCCAACCGCGCCGACGGCCAAGAGAGCAAGACATTCGATGAGAAACTTCCATTTCCCCGGCAGGTCCACGGTCCACGCCACCAACGCGATGGTGGCGACCTCGCATCCGCAGGCCTCGCTCGCCGCGATCGAGGTGCTGCGCGAGGGCGGCACCGCGGTGGACGCGGCGGTTGCCGGCTCGGCCCTGCTCGGCGTGATCGAGCCGCAATCGACCGGCATCGGCGGTGATTGCTTTGCGCTGATCCAGCCGCGGGGCGAGGGCAAGATCGTCGCCTATAACGGCTCCGGCCGCGCGCCAAAGGCGGCGAATGCCGACTGGTATCTCGAACGCAAGATCAATTCCGTGCCGCTCACCTCGGCGCATGCGGTCTCGATCCCTGGCGTGATCGATGCCTTCGCGACCGTCTTGCGCGATCACGGCAAGTTCGGTTTCGACCGGCTGCTCCAGCCCGCGATCAAGGCGGCCGAGGAGGGCTACGTCGTCGCGCCCCGCATTGCCTTCGATTGGAAGAACCAGTTCGAGAAGCTGAAGAACGGTACCAACACCGTGCGCTATTTGTTGCCGGGCGGCCAGCCGCCGGTCGCCGGCGACGTCATTCGCCAGGCCGAGCTCGGCAAGACGCTGCGCGCGATCGCCAGGGACGGCCGCGACGCGTTCTACAAGGGCGAGATCGCGGAGGACATGGTCGAGACCCTCAGGGGCATCGGCGGCCTGCACACGCTCGACGATTTCGCCGCGCACACCACCGAAGTGACCACGCCGATCGGCACCATGTACAAGGGCTATGACGTCTGGCAGTGCCCGCCGAACGGCCCGGGCGTCACCGCGCTGTTGATGCTCAACATCCTGTCGCGGTTCGATCTGACCAAGTACGCGCCCGTGAGCGTCGAGCGCTTCCATCTCGAAGCGGAAGCGGCACGCATCGCCTACATGAACCGCGAGATGCATGTCGCCTCGCCTGCGCACATGAAGATCAACGTCGCCGAGATGCTCGAGAAGGGCTTTGCCGACGAGTACATCAGCAAGATCCGCCTGGACGGCATGCTCGACCTGCCGAACGTCGCGCCGCCGATGAATCCCTCGACCATCTACATCACGGTCGTGGACAAGGACCGCAACGTCTGCTCGTTCATCAATTCGGTTGCGCATTCCTTCGGCTCGGCGATCGTCTCGAACAAGACCGGTGTCCTGTTCCAGAACCGCGCCGGCGGCTTCCGAATCCAGCCGGGCCATCCCAATTGCATCGAAGGCGGCAAGCGCCCGCTGCACACGATCATGCCGGGCCTGCTCACCAAGGGCGGTCGTTCCACGATGTCGTTCGCGGTCATGGGCGGCCAGTACCAGCCGACGGGCCAGACTCATCTCCTGACCAACATCCTCGACTACGGCTGCGACGTGCAGGAGGCGATCGACATGCCGCGCGGCCTGCACTACGAGGGACAGTATCAGCTCGAGGACAGCGTGCCGGCGGCCGTCGTCGAGGGCCTGAAGAAGCTCGGCCACAAGACCACCAGCGTGGTCGGCCCGCTCGGCGGTGCCCAGGCGATCTGGATCGATTGGGACAAGGGTACGCTCACCGGCGGCTCCGATCCGCGCAAGGACGGCTGCGCGCTGGGTTATTGATCGCCGGCGCAGTTCCCCACGCGAGATCAGGAAAAGTTGACGAAGGGCGGCGCGGCATTTGCTGCGCCGCCCTTCTCTCATCGGAACTGCGCCCATTGCTCCAGGTTAAGGGGCGATGAGCGGTGCAGGCGTGCGCTGCTTTGCAGATCAGCGGCGGAGGCCTGCCATGCCCGACAAACCAGGTTCCAGATCATCCGGATTCGACCGGCGCGCCTTCATGACCGGCGCGGCGGGCAGCGCGCTGATCCCGATCACGGCGCGCGCGGCGTCGGAGGATGCCCGGGCGCCGGCCGCGCAGGATCCGTCGCTTCCCGTCGAGGTCACGCTGAACGTCAACGGCAAGGACAAGCGCCTGAGCATCGATGCGCGCACCACGGTGCTCGATGCCTTGCGCGAACATCTCAAGCTCACCGGCAGCAAGAAGGGCTGCGATCACGGCCAGTGCGGCGCCTGCACGGTGCTGATCGACGATCGCCGTGTGCTGTCGTGCCTGACGCTGGCACTCGCCGCCGAGGGACAGGAGATCACGACCATCGAAGGCCTCGCCACTGACGACCGCCTGCATCCGATGCAGCAGGCCTTCATCGACAACGATGCGTTCCAGTGCGGCTATTGCACGCCCGGCCAGATCATGTCGGCGATCGCGTGCGTGAAGGAGGGCCATGCCGGCAGCGAGGCCGACATCCGCGAATATATGAGCGGCAACATCTGCCGCTGCGCAGCCTATCCCAACATTGTCGCCGCCGTGAAGCAGGCCGCGCCCGAGATCATGAAAGGTTAGGCGCATGCGACCGTTTTCGTATCAAAGGGCATCAGATCCCGACATGGCCGTGCAGGCGCTCGGCGTCGCCGCAGCTGCAAACAATCCGCTGACGAAGGCGGCGGCGCAGCCGCTTGCCGGCGGCACCACCCTGATCGATCTGATGAAGCTCGACGTGATGCGACCCACCGCGATCGTCGACATCAATCCGCTGGCCCCCGCCTGGTCGGCGATCGCGCCAGGCGGCGACGGCTTGCGCCTCGGCGCGCTCGCCAAGATGTCCGACGTCGCCGCGCACGCCGAGATCCAGCGCAGCTATCCCGTGATCGCGGATTCGCTGAAGCTCGCCGCGAGCGCCCAGCTGCGCAACATGGCAACGCTCGGCGGCAACGTGATGCAGCGGACGCGCTGCAACTACTTCCGCGATGTCTCCTATGAGAACTGCAACAAGCGCAATCCAGGCTCCGGCTGTGCCGCAATGGACGGCGTTAACCGCATGCATGCGGTGCTCGGGACCTCCGATCAGTGCATCGCGACGTATCCTGGCGATTTCGCGCAGGCGCTGATCGCGCTCGATGCCATGGTCGAGATCACCGGCAAGGCCGGTACGCGCAGCATGCCGTTCGCGCAGCTTCACAGGGCACCAGGCAGCACGCCCGACATCGAGACTGCGCTTCAGCCCGGCGAGCTGATCTCGGCGTTCTCGATCTCCGGCCGCTGGCCACGCTCCGTGTATTTGAAGGCCCGCGACCGGCAATCCTACGAATTCGCGCTGTCGTCAGCCGCGATCGCGCTCAACGTCCAAGACGGCACGATCCGCGACGCGCGCGTCGCGCTCGGTGGCGTCGCCACCGTACCGTGGCGGGCGCGTGAGGCCGAGGCGCTGTTGAAGGGACAGAGGTTCGACGAAGCTCTGGCACAGCGCGTCGCCGATGCAGCTTTCGCAGACGCCCGCGGGCGCCGGCACAACAGCTTCAAGATTGCGCTCGGCAAGCGTGTCGTGGCACGCGCGCTCCAGCAGGCCGTAACGATGGAGATCTGACCATGACCGCTGCAGCTCCCGGGCCAAGGACGAATATGGGGCAGCCCGTGCCGCGCTATGATGCGGCCGCAAAGGTGACGGGGCGGGCGACCTATGCCTCGGACATGCCGCTGGACAATCCAGCCTACGCGTTCCTGGTCACCAGCGCCATCGCCAAGGGCCGCATCGACCGCTTCGACCTCGACGATGCCAAGCGCGTCCGCGGCGTGATCGACATCGTCACGCACGAGAACGCCCCGAAGCTGAAGGAGTCGAAACTGTACAGCAATGGCGGCTATGCCGGCACCACGATCCAGCCGTTGAAATCGGCCGAGATCGCCCATGACGGCCAGATCATCGCCGTGGTGGTGGCGGAGAGTTACGAGGCCGCGCGCGAAGCGGCCAACCGCGTCAAGGTCAGCTATAGCGCTGCTACGCCCAGCGCGACTTTCGATTCGCCGGGGACGACGACAGCCGCCGCGAAAGGACAAAACTCGCAGTTCAAGGAAGACCCGAAGGTGGGGGATTTCGCCAAGGCGTTCGACGCGGCCGAGGTCAAGCTGACCGCCTCCTACGAGACGCCGACGCAGCATCACAATCCGCTGGAGCTGTTCACGACCAGCTGCACCTGGATGGGCGACAATCTCGTCATCTACGAGGGCAGCCAGTATGTCCATGGCCTGAAGCACGGCGTGGCCGAGCAGCTCGGCATCGACGCCGACAAGGTGCGCGTGGTCAATCCCTATGTCGGCGGCGGATTCGGCTCGCGAGGTTCGATGACGCCGCGCACCGCCATCATCGCCGCCATGGCCAGGCGCCTGAACCGTCCGATCAAGCTGGTCCCGACCCGCGACCAGGGCTTCACCATTACCACTCATCGAGCCGAGACCCGTCACGAGATCAAGCTTGGTGCGAGCCGCGACGGCAGGCTGGTCGCCTTGAGGCATGAGGGGGCCGAAGTCTCCTCGCGCCCCGACGCCTATTGCGTCGGCGGCACCAAGACCACCACGCGGCTCTATGCCTGTCCGAACGTGGACAGCCTGGTCTCGATCGTGCGTGCCGATCGCAACACGCCGGGCTTCATGCGCTCGCCCCCGGAGGTGCCGTATCTGTTCGCGCTGGAGAGCGCGCTGGACGAGCTCGCCGTGAAGCTGAACATGGATCCGGTGGAGCTTCGCCGTATCAACGACGCCACCAGGGATCCGATTGATGGCAAGCCCTACACGTCGCGATCGCTCATGGCGTGCTTCGACGAAGCCGCCAAGGCGTTCGGCTGGTCGCAGCGCTCGCCACAGCCGAAATCGATGTCGGATGGCGACTGGTTGATCGGCTACGGCTGCGCCGCCACGTGCTATCCGACGCTGGCGGGACCGTCCGCCGCGCGCGTGCGCCTGCAGCGCGACGGCCGCACGCGCGTCGAGATCGCCGGCCATGAGATCGGGACCGGCGCCTACACCGTCATCGCCCAGACGGCTGCCGAGCGGCTCGGCGTGCCCCTTGAGAAGGTGGCGGTCTTCATGGGCGATAGCGACCTGCCGCCCGCGCCGGTTGCCGGCGGCTCCAATTCCACTGCCAGCACCTGCTCGGCCGTGATGATGGTGTGCGACCAGATCCGACAGCGCCTGTTCAAGGCGCTGATGCCCAGCGACAGCCTTGCCGACAAGGCCAAGGAGACCGTCGGCATCAGCCCGGCACCCTCGACCCAGGCCGCCAAGAGCGATCGCTCGCTCGATATCGAGAAGGCGTTCGATGCGCTCGGCGTCGGCGTGGTCGAAGAATATGGCGAGTGGAAGCCGGAGGGCGCGCCGCTGGATTCCTTCAGGGCCATGCACAGCGGGCAGGTCCGGCTGGTCGGCGGCCATCAAATGAAGGACCAGATCGCCTATGCGTTCGGCGCCGAGTTTGTCGAGGTCCGCATCAATCGCTTCACGCACGAGATCCGCTGCCCCCGCCTGGTCGGCGCCTTCGCGGCAGGCAGGATCATGAATCCGCGCACCGCGCGCAGCCAGCTCATGGGTGGCCTGATCTGGGGCATGTCCTCGGCGCTGCTCGAGGCCACCGAGATCGATGAGCGCAATGCGCGCTACGTCAACGACAATCTTGCCGATTACCTCGTGCCCGTGAATGCCGATGTGCCCGGTGTCGAGGTCATTCTGCTCTCCGAGGAGGATGATCGCATCAACCCCGTCGGCGTGAAGGGCCTCGGCGAGCTTGGCAATGTCGGCACCAATGCTGCGATCTGCAATGCGGTCTACCATGCCACGGGACAGCGTATCCGCAGGCTGCCGGTTCGGCTCGAAGATATCGAGCTCTAAAGGGGGTGGAAACGGCGACCGCCTTGGGTTAGACACCTCCCGCCTCAAACGGAAGGTGTTTTATGCAGCGTTTCCAGCGCGCGCTCCTCGCCCTGATGTCGGCACTCGCGATCACCGTGATCGCCAACGTGTCGCATTTCGTTTCCACAACGGCCTCGGCCCAGACCGCAGGAAAGACCATGACCACAGCTTCAGGCTTGCAGATCATCGACTCCACCGTCGGCACCGGCGCCTCGCCGCAGCCCGGCCAGATCTGCGTGATGCACTACACCGGCTGGCTCTATGAGAACGGCCAGAAGGGCAAGAAATTCGACAGCTCCGTCGATCGCAAGGAGCCGTTCGAGTTTCCGATCGGCAAGGGCCGCGTCATCGCCGGCTGGGACGAGGGCGTTGCCTCGATGAAGGTCGGCGGCAAGCGCACGCTGATCATCCCGCCGCAGCTCGGCTACGGCGCCCGCGGTGCCGGCGGCGTGATACCGCCGAATGCGACGCTGATGTTCGACGTGGAATTGCTCGCGGTGAAGTGACTGACGTCTCTACATCGTCATGCCCGGGCTCGTCCCGCCTGCGCGGCCGAAGCCGCTTCGGCGAGGCGAAGGCTCAGGCATCCACGATCTTCGTGCCGTGCGGTCTAGACGTGGATGGCCGGGTCAAGCCCGGCCATGACGGATGAAATCGATACAAGTAAAAAGACCGGCCTTAGGGCCGGTCTTTTCACTTTCAATCTTACGCGCGTCACTCCGCCGCGCGGCGAGCCGCAGCGGCGGCGCGATCCATCGCATCCTTCGCGGCGTCCTTGGCATCGCCCATGGCCTGCTGGCCCTTGCCCTTCACTTCCTGCACCACGCCCTCGCCTTTCATGCGATCGGATCCGGTGGCTTCACCGACGCCCTGCTTGGCCTTGCCGATCGCCTCGTTGGCGGTGCCCTTGATCTTGTCGGTCGTGCTGCCCATGGAAATCTCCTTTCGATTTGCTTGGAATGACAACGCTGGGCGGCTATGAGGGTTCCGATTTTGGCATGGCTTGCGGCTGCGGCTTTGGGTTAGTTTGGCGCGCACGGAACCAACAGAAAGCAAGTCCCATGACCGGCCCTGACCATTCGCATTCCCACCATGACCATGGTCATCATCATGATGACCGCTGGAAACATGACGGCGTGCGGGTCATTCCCGGCAATCAGCTCGATACCAACGTGCCGTCGACAGCGGGCATGGACCGTGCGGCCGCGATCAATTTCGCCCGCGTCGGCGCCCAGAAATTGTGGGCGGGCACCGTCAGCATCAAGCCGGATGCCAAGACCGGCGCGCATCACCACGGCCATCTCGAAAGCGTCATCTATGTCGTGAAGGGCAAGGCGCGCATGCGCTGGGGCGAGAGCCTGCAATTCACCGCGGAAGCCGGCCCCGGCGACTTCATTTTCGTCCCGCCCTACGTGCCGCACCAGGAGATCAACGCCAGCCCCGACGAGGTGCTGGAATGCGTGCTGGTGCGCAGCGACGGCGAGGCGGTGGCCATCAACCTCGACATCGAACCGGTCGAGAAGCCCGAGACCGTGCTGTGGATCGACCCGGTGCACCGGGATCCCAACGAGAAGAAGTAAGGCCCCGCAGTCGGGGTCCGAAAAATTTGTCGGAAGTGATGTCGGATGGCGGCCTGGCCATCCGTCCTTGGCCAGAACCCCGCCAAGGAGCTTCCGATGCCCAAGATGATCTTCGTCAACCTGCCGGTGACCGACCTCAAGCGCGCGACTGCCTTCTATGAGGCGGTCGGCGCGGTCAAGAACCCGCAATTCAGCGACGAGACCGCGAGCTGCATGGTCTTTTCCGAGACCATCTTCGCCATGCTGCTGACCCACGACAAATTCCGCCAGTTCACGCCGAAGCCGATCGCGGACGCCAGGACCTCGAACCAAGCGTTGTTCTGCCTGTCCGCGGACAGCCGCAGCGAGGTCGATGACATCGTTGGCAGGGCGGAGGCTGCAGGAGGCGTTGCCGATCCCAGCCCGAAGGACGAATACGGCTTCATGTACGGCCGCAGCTTCGAGGATCCGGACGGCCACATGTGGGGCGTGAACTGGATGGACCTTTCAGCCGCCCCTCTGCAGCCCGACCTGGCGAACGCCTGAGCCGAAACAGCAGACCTCAAGAGGAGCATTCACCATGTCCAAGCTCGTGCCCTGCATGTGGTTCAACGGCGATGCCGAGGACGCTGCAAAATTCTACGTCTCGCTGGTCCCGAATTCGGCGATCACACACGTTCAGCGCAACGTTTCGGACGGCCCCTCCGGCAAGGAAGGCTCCGTGCTCGTCGTCGAGTTCACCGTGGCCGGACAGAAGCTGGTCGCGCTCAATGGCGGCATGAAGATGGAATACACCCACGCCATTTCGCTGATGATTCATTGCGACGACCAGGCAGAGGTCGACAGTGTCTGGAACGCGTTCCTCGCCCATGGCGGCAAGGCGGAGCAGTGCGGCTGGCTGAGAGATCGCTGGGGCGTGGCCTGGCAGATCGTGCCAAAGGTGATGTTCGAGTTCCTGTCGAGCCCGGACAAGGCCGCAGCCGCGCGCGCGATGCACGCGATGATGAAGATGGTCAAGCTGGATGTCGAGGTGTTGCGGCGCGCGTTCGAGGGCAAGTCGGCGGCGTGAGGGCAGGTCGCTCTCGCCACATACTCACTGTCATCGCCCGGCTTGACCGGGCGATCCAGTACTCCGAGACGGCAGTGATTAAACCGATGGGCCGCGGCGTACTGGATGCCCCCGGTCAAGCCGGGGCATGACAGCGGAATGTGAGGCGGGATTCTCGCCGCTAATAGTTGATCCGCAGCCCCACGCCGCCGTGGATCGTGTTGCCGACCGGCTGCGGGCCCAGCGTGCCGTTGGCGAAGAGGTCCACGATCCAGCCCTTCTGCACGCGGAAACCGAGGCGGCCGCCATATTCGAACCAGCCCTGGTTACCCATGGTCGGCACCACCGTGCCCTGGCCGGTCACTGTGGCGACGATGCCGCTGTGGCTGGCGAAGGACTGCACCCAGCCGCCATTGATGTTGGTCTCGATGCTGCTGCCGAACAGATGCGTCCACTGGCCGCCGATCTTGACGAGGCTGGTGCGGTCGGTGCCATCAGCGATGCTGGCGTCGAACGGATTGAACGCCACCGCGCTGTCGCGATAGCCGGAGACGCGTTGCCAGAGCTGCCAGACCTCGATCGAGGCCGCGACCTCGTCGCGCGGCGAGAGGCGGCTCATCCAGCCGGCGCGGCCGTAAACGGCGTAGTTGGACGCGTTGGTCGAGCTCGTCACGGTCACCGGCCCGAGGCTGGTGTCGTAGCTGCGCGTGTAGCGCGCCTTCTCCCATGGCGTCAGGATCGCGCCGACGTCGAAGAACGGGCGCGACGAGCCCCAGTCGGTGAAGTCGTAGCGCAGCGCGAAAGCGCCGATCGGTGCGCTCGTGATCTTGTAGCCGCCCTCGTTGTAATGCGTGTAGGCAATGCCGGCGAGCAGCGACAGATTGTTGGTCAGCTGCTTGCGGCCGTGGATGCCGGCCGAGAATGAGCCGGCCGAGCCGAACGCGCTGATGCAGTCGCCGCAATTGATCTGCTCGTTGACGCCGAGCAGCACGGTGCCGAGCACCCGGTTGGTGATCATCTGATTGAAGCGCTGATTGGCAAGGCCGCCGATCGAATTGCCGCTGGAATCCGCGCCCGTCGGTCCCGACGGCGACGGAGCCGGGCTCGGTGAAGGCGACGGATAGGGGCTGGGCGATGGGGAGG
>NZ_JADYVJ010000076.1:0-470 GCF_020193715.1 Bradyrhizobium sp. IC4060
ACCAGGGAGTGATCGACCTACCCGCGTCGGCTCAGTCGCCGCGGTATGGACGTGGGCGCCTGCGGTCGCTGCGGTCACCGTGGCGGCGCTGACCGGTGGCAGGCCCGCGCTCCGTGACCTGGGTCGTCGGCTGGTCCGGTGGCGCGTTCCACCGCTGGCGTGGGCCGCAGCCCTTCTCGGTCCCGTGGCCTTATGGGCGTTGGTCCTGGGTCTGAACGTGCTGCTGGGCGGCGACCCGGACGACGTCCGTCCGGGCGTGGTGGCTGTCGGGCTCGGGGGTGTCGTTCCGCTGCTGCTTGTGCTCTGGTTGACCGACGGTCTCGGTGAGGAGACCGGGTGGCGTGGGTACACGCTTCCCCGCTTGCTGCACAGGGCCGGTCCGGTCGTTGCGAGTTGCCTGCTCGCGGTCGTCTGGGCCGGCTGGCACCTGCCGCTGCTCTGGACCGACGGCGTCCCGCTCGAGGGCCAAC
>NZ_JADYVJ010000077.1:0-469 GCF_020193715.1 Bradyrhizobium sp. IC4060
ATCCGGATGATGTCGACCCCCTGATTGGCGAGGTACAGCATCTCCCCGGCCATGGCCCGGAAGACCTTCGGGTTGCGGTAGTTGAGGTCCCACTGGAACGAGTGGAACGTGGCCCACACCCACCGGCCGTCCTCCAGCGGCACGAACGAGCCGGGGTGGTCGTCGGGGAAGATCTCCCGGACGGTCCGCTCGTAGGCGTCCGGCATCTGCCGGTCGGGGTAGATCAGGTAGAAGTCCGCGTACCCCGGATCACCGGCGACGGCCCTGCGCGCCCACTCGTGCTCGTCGGAAGTGTGGTTGAAGATGAAGTCCACCACGAGGGCGATCCCCTCCCCGCGCAGCTCCCGGGCGAAGTCCGCGAGGTCCTCCATCGTCCCGAGAGACGGGTCCACGTCACGGAAGCTCGAGACCGCGTACCCGCCGTCGGAGTTCTCCTCGGGGGCCCGGAACAGCGGCATGAGATGCAGGT
>NZ_JADYVJ010000078.1:0-468 GCF_020193715.1 Bradyrhizobium sp. IC4060
CGGCCGCCCTGCGCGCCCTGCACCAGGACCTCGGGCTGGCCCTGGTCACCTCGAGCGCCCTGACGCGGATCGACGCGTGCCTCGAGGCGACCGACCTCGCCGACCTGTTCCCGGCCGCCCGCCGGTTCAGCGCCCAGGACTCACTGCCGGTCCCCACCAGCAAGCCGGACCCGGCCGTCTACCAGCTGACGCTGCGCCGGTTGGGCCTGGACCCCTCGTCGGCGATCGCGGTGGAGGACGCCGTCCCCGGCGCCCAGTCGGCCGTGGCCGCGGGCATCCCCACCGTCGGCATGCTCTGCTTCGTGCCGGCCGACGAGCGGGCGCAGCGGGCCGAGGACCTGCAGCGGGCCGGCGTCAGCGCGCTCGTGGACTCCTGGGACGAGCTGGTCGCGCTGCTGCGCCCGGACGGGCGCACGCCGGCGGCCGACGACCGCGGGATCGCGGTGGCCTCGTGAAGATCGTCTACAC
>NZ_JADYVJ010000079.1:0-463 GCF_020193715.1 Bradyrhizobium sp. IC4060
CCAAATCCCCGTGCCGTTATAAAACGAGATAAATATGGGCGGTTGGATGAGAGTGATTATTTGAGGCATGCCTCAAGTTACACCCGTCACAAGGCGACTGTGAATGTGCCTAGGTATGATGAAAAGGTGTGCTTGCTGCAGGTGCACTTCTTGCCGTGTGACGAGGTGGCTGTTTCTACGACTTGTTATGGGCCGAATCATCCAAAATATCCTGATAAGGCCTATTTCGAGATGAGAAAGTCAAAGATATGTCCGGCTAACTGAAGGCAGGTGGGAAGATGCCTAATTTTGGATTTCATATAGCACCCACCCATCCTGTGGCAGGGCGCCTGATTTATGATTCTAAAAAATTATCAGAAAATATATTAAAGCAGCAGAGCGATGAACGGGTTTTTTCAAGGGCGCAAGAGCAAAAAAGGCTTTCTGAAGGTGACGTAGTCGGTGGTGCGCCTTGCTGTAAAGC
>NZ_JADYVJ010000080.1:0-462 GCF_020193715.1 Bradyrhizobium sp. IC4060
AGATAAGACAACCCCAAAAGGAGTGAATTTAAGATTTACTTTTTTTAATTTAGCAATAATACCAGCAATAGCTGCCGATAATTCGCTTGCAGAAATACTGACAGCCAGACCGCCAGCTCCTGGAGTGGAAAGCGCCGGAAAACCAAATGCCACTGGCGCAGCTACTGCTGACAAATTACCGCCTGTTCCCGAGCCACCACCGGAATTGCCATTACCCCCGCCATTACCACGACCGGAGCCACCTCCCCAGTGAATGCCGCTACCGGAACCACCACCCCACGGGTTATTTTCCGAACTCCATCCTGAACCATCAGAAGCACCACCACTTACACCAATCCCGGTCGGGCCACCATTAATGTTACCACTTGTGCTATGCGCGCCCGTGTTATGGCCGCGTCCATCTCCACCGCTCATAAAAGTCCCTCTTTTAAGCGTTAAAACAATTAATTACATGATTAATAC
>NZ_JADYVJ010000081.1:0-460 GCF_020193715.1 Bradyrhizobium sp. IC4060
TCCACATACCAGGCCACCCGGCCCGGCATCGCGCCGATATTGCGGAGCTCGACCGCCAGTGCGGTGCCGATCGCCATCGGCGGCGCGTTGTCGATCATCAGTCCACCCTCCGACAGATTGCGGACGCGGATGTCGGTCGCGGGTTCGCCGCCGACGCTCAGGCGCGCGGCGAGGAACAGGCTGTCGCGCTTGCGGCTGCGCTGTCCGGCGGCGAGATCGTCGCCCAAGGTGGACGAAAAGCCGGTCGGAGTGGTGTTGATCGCGTCGGACATGGCCCGCACGGATAAGACCGGAAAGTTACCGAAGCGTTAAGCGGGACGGCGTGGGCCTAATCCTCGCGCGAGACTTTCTCGTGACGCTCGTGACGCTCCTGCGCCTCGACGGTCATGGTCGCGATCGGCCGCGCCTCCAGCCGCCCCAGGCTGATCGGCTCGCCCGTCACCTCGCAATAGCCGTATTC
>NZ_JADYVJ010000008.1:0-317841 GCF_020193715.1 Bradyrhizobium sp. IC4060
GCCCGCCGCCGGCCGCCGCCGCGACCCCCGCCCCGGTTCAGACCGCCGATCCCTTTGGCCTCGAGACCATGCTCGAGTCGAAGAAGGTCGTGATGGTCAAGGGCACCGCCAATTGGGACTCCGCCTTCGACACGCTGATCGACGCCTTCAAGGCGTTGAACACGCTGCTCGACAAGCAGGGCATCAAGCCATCGGGCAATTCGATGATCGTCTACACATCGACGGACGATACCGGCTTCACCTTTCTTGCCCAGATCCCGGTCGATCAGGACCCGAAGAACCTGTCCAAGGACATGAGCATCGGCAAATCGCCTGAAGGCAAGGCGCTGAAATTCGTCCATCGCGGCTCCTACGACAACATGGACAATACGTATGAGGCGATCACCAATCATCTCGACGACAAGAGGCTGGAAGCCAAGGACACCTTCATCGAGGAGTACCTCACCGATCCCCTAAAGACGTCCGAGGACAAGCTCGTGATCAATGTTTTCGTGCCACTGAAGTGAGACTGATGAAAAAGCCTGCCCTACTCGCCGCCGCCCTCGCCGCCACGCTACTCGCCGCGCCCGCGCGCGCCGAGGATTTTCCCTCCGCAATCTCGGTGAGCGGCGAAGCCTCCGTGTCCGCGGCGCCCGATCTCGCGCAAATCGATGCCGGCGTCGCCAACGACGCCAAGACGGCGAAAGAGGCCTCCGATGCCAACAATGCCGCGATGGGCAAGGTGCTGCTGGCGCTGAAGGGCGCCGGGATCGCCGAGAAGGACTACCAGACCTCGCGGCTGTCGCTGCAGCCGCAATACGGCCAGAACAAATCCACCGGCGCCTCGCCGGTGGTCGGCTTCCGCGCCAGCAACCGCGTCACCGTCAAGATCCGCGACGTGACCAAGGTGGCCGGCATCATCGACACTCTGGTCAGCGCCGGCGCCAACGACATCGGCAATATCTCGTTCGAGGTGACGCAGGCGTCAAAGCTGCTCGATGATGCGCGCGAGCAGGCCGTTGCCGATGCGCGGCGCAAGGCGGAGATTTATGCGAAGGCTGCCGGCGTCACGCTGGGCGCGCCGCTCAGCGTCACCGAGGGCGGCGGCCCGGTGCCGCTGTTCAAGGGCCGCATGGCCGAACGGATGGCCGCAGCCCCACAGGCCGCCGTCGCGCCCGGCGAGGAGACGCTGACGGTGACGGTGAATGTGAGCTGGGCGATCAAGCAGGGGCAGTAGCCTCTTTCGTAAGAGGCGCATCGCCGCAACACCAATGGGCCGGCGACCCGATCATACGTCCGGCGGCAGGGGATGGCATTGTTGCCCGATCAATCATTCACGCTGATATCAGTAAAAAGAAACCCCGTCGGCGTCTTGGTAAAGACGAAGATGAGCTCGCCGCAGAAGACGAAGTAACTGTCGTTCTTATAGTCATCGCGATCGTAGACGGCCTTGCCGCGCTGGATACACGCGCGATTTTTCGCCGTGAACGAGGTCCGATAGGTCTTGGCGCCAAATTGCGCGGCGTCGCGAATTGCGTTGTCGTTCATGAACGGCAACCGTGTCATACCGGCGACGGCGGCGGAATCGTTTGCCTTCAGCGCCGCGCGAAACTTCTCGATGAAGCCATCGAATTCCTTCTGCAAGGCAGGAGAAGCGACGGCGTTCCTCGCCTGGGCGGCGGCCGGAGCAAGGTTCACGAGAGCGGTTGCAAGCACAATTCTCAGCAAAAATCCCACAGGCCGGCTTCATCCATCGATTAATAAAGGTCTTCCGACCAAAAGAAATCCATGGTGCTTTGTTGCGTCATGGGCTTTCTGGTTCAACGGCGCAGAACCGCACGCACCTGCCGCAATGGGAGCAAAGCGGACATTGCTTTCGTCGCATCAAGCCGCCGGGTTTATGGATACACGACCTAAATCTCCACCACCTGCCCCGGCAGCATCGCCACGAATCTTTCCTGCGGAATGTTCGCGGCATCCAGCGCCTCGACCAGCGCTGTCGCCGGCGCGTCGATCGCTTCGTCCGTCAGTTGGAACGTGCCGTGGTGATGCCCGAGCGCTTGCTCGGCGCCGCAATCGGCCAGCGCCTTCACCGCATCTTCGGGGTTCATGTGCTGGTCGCGCATGAACCAGCGCGGCTCGTAGGCGCCGATCGGGAGGATCGCCAAGCGCAGCTTGCCGTGCTTCTCGGCGACGCGGCGGAAATGGCGGCCATCGCCATAGCCGGAATCGCAGACCACGTAGATCTTCCCGGCCGGCGTCTCCAGGACAAAGCTCGCCCACAGCGCCTTGTTGCGGTCGAACAGGCCGCGCGCGGTCCAGTGCCTTGTCGGCACTAAATGCACCGCGACGCCTTCGCCGAGTTCGACGCGATCATGCCAGTCGAACGCCTCCACCTTGATGCCGGGATCCCAGCTGCGCATGGTGACGTCGTTGCCGAGCGGGGTGACCACGCGCGGGGCGAAATTCTTGGTGAGCCGCGACAGCGTCGCGATGTCGAGATGGTCGTAATGGCCGTGCGAGACCAGCACGACGTCGATCTTCGGCAGCTTCTCGAAGGCGATGCCGGGGTCGTTGTGCCGCTTCGGCCCGGCGAAGGCGACCGGCGAGACCCGCTCCGACCAGACCGGATCGACCAGGATGTTGAGGCCGCCGGCCTGGATCAGCCAGCTGGCATGACCGACGAAGGAGAGCCGCACCTTGTCGCCGTCAACGCGCGCTGGCGGGGTGTCGGCATGGGGACTGGGCGCCCAATCCGGCCAAGTCGCCCGCTGCCGCTTGCCGCCGAGCTGCCAGCGCAGCACCTCGCGCAGCGATTTCGGCGGCGCCCCGTCCGGATCGAAGAAGGTCAGGCCGTCGAAATGATCGGAGGCGGGGCCGTCATAGGTTTTCATGCTCGACATCCAGAGGGAGGGGACGCCGACCAGCGCACCGGTTCCGGCAAATAGTCCGAAAAGGCGGCGGCGGGTGATCGGCACGGCGGGCTTCTAGGGATGGTTGGAGGGGTAAGACATCACCGCCTATATGGGCGGGGCTGGCGGAAAAGGAACCTGCGACAAAAGGATCACGTTTTCAGAACCTTGCCTTACCAAGGGCGGGCCGACACCCTAACTTTCCTTGACTTTTGGGCGGGAGCGGCGTTTAACCCCGCCACTTTCTCGGAAAGGCTTTCTTTTCGACCCGCCGACCGGCCTCGAGGCCGGAGGTCAACGCCCGACAGCGCTGTGCGCCCTCGGGCGCAAAGGTGTTTGGAAGATGCTTATCCAGGAAGGTGTCATCGCCCGACTTGATCGGGCGATCCAGTATCCCAGAGGCGGCTCGGCTTGAACTGAGGTGCTGCGGCGTACTGGATGCCCCGCCTTCGCGGGGCATGACAGCGGTGAGTTACGGAGCGCTCTTCCCATCGGGAAGACAGCAACAGGACAACGGCATTGTTCGACAATCTGTCGGAACGGCTTGGTGGCATTCTCGATCGTCTGACGGGGCGCGGTGCGCTGACCGAAAAGGACGTCGACGCCGCGATGCGCGAGGTGCGCCGCGCGCTGCTGGAGGCCGACGTCGCGCTCGAAGTCGTCCGCAGCTTCACCGAGCGCGTCCGCGAGCAGGCGATCGGCGCCACCGTCGTCAAGTCGGTCACGCCCGGCCAGATGGTGGTCAAGATCGTCCATGACGAGCTGGTCAACACGCTGGGCGCCGAAGGCCAGACCATCGACGTCAATTCGGTGCCGCCGGTGCCGATCATGATGGTCGGCCTGCAGGGCTCCGGTAAGACCACCACCACCGCAAAGCTCGCCCGCCGCCTGGTCCAGCGCGACAAGCGCAAGGTGCTGATGGCCTCGCTCGACGTCTACCGCCCGGCGGCGATGGAGCAGCTGGCCGTGCTCGGCCGCGACCTCGACATTCCCACTTTGCCAATCGTTGCCGGCCAGCAGCCGCCGCAGATCGCCAAACGCGCGCTGGAAGCCGGCAAGCTCGGCGGCTACGACATCGTGCTGCTCGACACCGCCGGCCGCACCACGCTCGACGAAGAGATGATGGCAGAGGCGGCCGCGATCAAAGCCGCGGCCAATCCGCATGAAGTGCTGCTGGTTGCGGATTCGCTCACCGGCCAGGACGCCGTGAACCTCGCGCGCTCGTTCGATCAGCGCGTCGGCCTCACCGGCATCGTGCTCACACGCGTGGACGGCGACGGCCGCGGCGGCGCCGCGCTGTCGATGCGCGCCGTCACCGGCAAGCCGATCAAGCTGATCGGCACCGGCGAAAAGACCGACGCGCTGGAAGACTTCCACCCGGATCGTATCGCCGGCCGCATCCTCGGCATGGGCGACGTGGTGTCGCTGGTGGAGCGCGCCGCCGCCAATATCGACGCCGAGAAGGCCGCGCGCACCGCCGAGCGCATGCGCAAGGGTCAGTTCGACCTCAACGACATGCGCGAGCAGCTGCTGCAGATGGCCAATATGGGCGGCATCAGCGGGCTGATGGGCATGATGCCCGGCATCTCCAAGATGAAGAACCAGATCGCGGCCGCCGGCATCGACGACAAGATCCTGAAGCGTCAGGTCGCAATCATCGATTCCATGACGCGCGAGGAGCGGCGTCATCCGGACCTCTTGAAGGCCAGCCGCAAGAAGCGCATCGCGGCCGGCAGCGGCCAGAGCGTCGAGCACGTCAACAAGCTGCTGAAGATGCACCGGAACATGGCCGACGTGATGAAGGCCATGAGATCGGGCAAGCGCGGCCCGCTCGCCGGCATCGCGCAGGCGATGGGCTTCGGCGGCGGCATGAAGATGCCCTCGCCCGAAGAGATGAAGGCGCTGCAGGAGAAGATGCAAGGCGCGGGCGGCGGACAAGGCCTGCCGAATCTGCCGAAGGATCTGCCGCCCGGTCTTCGCCAAGGCCTACCGAACCTTCCGGGACTAACCGGGCTGAGCGGCAAGCCGACGCTGCCGGGCCTCGGCGGTTTCCCCGGCAAGAAGAAATGAGGAATTCGTCGCACGGGGATCATCAGCATCTCAGGCGACGCGGAATACCAATCGACCGAACAAAACGTACTTTGCAAAACCACACTTTCAAGGAGAACTGAATGTCCGTCGTTATCCGCCTCGCCCGTGCAGGCACCAAGAAGCGTCCCGTCTATCACGTCGTCGTCGCCGATTCGCGCTTTCCGCGCGATGGCCGCTTCATCGAGCGTCTCGGCCATTTCAATCCGCTGCTGCCGAAGGACAACGAGACCCGCCTCAAGCTCGACATGGACAAGGTGAAGGCCTGGCTCGCCAAGGGCGCGCAGCCGTCGGACCGCGTCGCGCGTTTCCTCGATGCCGCCGGCGTCAAGAAGCGCGAAGCGCGCAACAACCCTGAGAAGGCCGTGCCGCGCAAGGAGCGCAAGGCGCAGGCCGAAGCCGCCGCCAAGGCGTAAGGCCGGATCATGTCGGCGCTGGTCTGCGTCGCGCGGATCGGCGCCGCGCATGGTGTGCGCGGTGCGGTCAAGCTGTGGACCTTCACCGAGGATCCCTTTGCCGTCCGCCGCTACGGTCCGCTGTCGACCAAGGACGGCAGGCGCCAGTTCGAAATCGCGCAGGTGCGCGAGGCCAAAGATCATCTGGTCGCGACATTCAAGGGTGTCGTGACCCGCGATGAGGCCGAGCGCCTCAACGGCATCGAGCTCTACGTCGCGCGCGAAAAACTGCCCGCGACGGACGAGGACGAATATTACCACACCGATCTGATCGGGCTCGCCGCAGTCACAACTGATGGCGATGCGCTCGGCCGCGTGCTCGCGATCCATAATTTCGGCGCCGGCGACATCATCGAGATCGCGCCGCCCAAGGGCCCGACGATGCTGCTGCCGTTCTCCAACGCGGTGGTGCCGGAAGTCGACCTCAAAGGCGGCCGCGTCGTGATCGCGTTGCCGCAGGAGATCGAGGGCGACGCTCCATCCACGGGTCGTCCCGCCTAGTGCGCAAAGCGCACGGGGGCGGGGACCCATAACCACAGGCCGGAATTTTTCGCTAAGCTGATCGCTCCAGCTATCGCAAAACGGGCTGCGGTGGTTATGGGTCCCGGGCTCGCGCTTTGCGCGCCCCGGGACGACGAGATTAGGATGCAATGACCAATCCCTCACCCTGGCGCGCGACGGTGCTGACGCTGTTTCCGGAGATGTTTCCGGGGCCGCTCGGAGTGAGCCTCGCCGGCCGGGCGCTCGCGTCCGGGCTCTGGCAGATCGAGGCGCGCGACATCCGGGCGTCCGCGACCGACCGCCACCGCAGCGTCGACGACACCCCGGCCGGCGGTGGGCCGGGCATGGTGCTGCGGGCGGATGTTCTCGCCGCGGCGATCGATGCTGCCGAGATCGGGCAAGACCCGTCAAAAGCGCGGCCACGCCTGCTCATGAGCCCGCGGGGTCGGCCGTTGACCCAGGCACGGGTGGTCGAACTCGCCCGAGGCCCCGGCCCCCTGATCGTCTGCGGGCGGTTCGAGGGGGTGGACCAGCGGGTGATCGACGCGCGCGGCCTGGAGGAGGTCTCGATCGGCGATTACGTGCTGTCCGGGGGCGAAATCGCAGCTTTAGCCCTGATCGACGCCTGCGTCCGGCTGCTGCCGGGGGTGATGGGCAAGGAAGCCTCCGGAACCGAGGAAAGCTTTTCGGACGGCCTGCTGGAGTACCCCCAATACACCCGCCCGCAGCTGTTCGAGGGGGTTCCGATCCCTGCTGTCCTCACCTCCGGCGACCACGCCAAGGTGGCCGCCTGGCGGCGGGCCAAATCCGAGGCCCTGACGGCCGCCCGGCGCCCGGATTTGTGGGAAAAGGCCGCGAATCGGGGGAGCGGCCAAAAAACGCCAAAAACCAAGACAGACGGGTGACAAACGCTCCGGCTTGCCTTATAGGAGCGGCCAAATCCGCAATGGCTGGATAGACGAATTTTGCGCAGCCCCCCGTTTCCAGGGCTGGGCGCGCCGATGGAGATTTACCCATGAACCTGATCAAGCAGCTCGAGCAGGAGCAATTCGACAAGCTGTCGGCCGGCAAGGACATCCCGGAATTCGCCCCCGGCGACACCGTGATCGTCAACGTGAAGGTCGTCGAAGGCGACCGCACCCGCGTGCAGGCCTATGAGGGCGTCTGCATCGGCCGTTCCGGCGGTGGCCTCAACGAGAGCTTCACCGTGCGCAAGATCTCCTATGGCGAGGGCGTCGAGCGCGTGTTCCCGCTGCTCTCCCCGATGATCGACTCGATCAAGGTGGTGCGCCGCGGCAAGGTGCGTCGCGCCAAGCTCTATTATCTCCGCAATCTTCGCGGCAAGTCGGCCCGCATCGTCGAGAAGCAGGACCGCGCTGCTGCCGTCGGCGAGTAAGCTTTCGCCACCAGGCAGGTCTTTCGAAAGCGCGGGGCTCGGCTCCGCGCTTTTTTGTTGCGTCAGCCGTGCGCGTCAAAGCACTCGCGCTTCCAATTCGGCCTGCTATATATTCCTAGAATGTTTCCAGATCTAACCAGCTTCGCCCGCATCCAGCGCATCGTCATCGACGATCGCTCGCGGCTGCCTGGCCGGTTCTTCGGACGCTTCGCGACCTCGGCAACGTCAGAGCTTAGCCGCGCAGCCTGAAGGCTGCGCTGACGATTTTGTTGCCCGCGCGCTCTGCCGCGCTCATCGCTGACACACATTCTTTGGAGCTCGAGCTCATGTCCAAGCCGACCACCCTGTACGACAAGATCTGGAACGACCATCTGGTGCACGAAGCCGAGGACGGCACCTGCCTGCTCTATATCGACCGCCATCTGGTGCACGAAGTGACCTCGCCGCAGGCGTTCGAGGGCCTGCGCGCCACGGGGCGCAAGGTCCATGCGCCCGAGAAGACGCTCGCCGTCGTCGACCACAACGTGCCGACCACCGACCGCACCAAGCCGAATCCCGACCCTGAAAGCATCGAGCAGATCAAGGCGCTGGCCGAAAACGCCAAGGAGTTCGGCATCGAATATTACAACGAGTTCGACAAGCGCCAGGGCATCGTCCACGTCATCGGCCCCGAGCAGGGCTTTACGCTGCCCGGCACCACCATCGTCTGCGGTGACAGCCACACCTCGACGCATGGCGCGTTCGGCGCGCTCGCGCACGGCATCGGCACCAGCGAGGTCGAGCACGTGCTGGCGACGCAGACGCTGATCCAGAAGAAGGCCAAGAACATGCGCGTCACCGTCGACGGCAAATTGCCGGATGGCGTGACGGGCAAGGACATCATCCTGGCCATCATCGGAGAGATCGGCACCGCCGGCGGCACCGGCTACGTGCTGGAATATGCCGGCGAAGCGATCCGTGCGCTCTCGATGGAAGGCCGCATGACGGTCTGCAACATGTCGATCGAAGGCGGCGCGCGCGCTGGCCTCGTTGCGCCCGACCAGAAGGCGTTCGACTTCCTGCGTGATCGTCCGAAGGCTCCGAAGGGCGCGGCCTGGGACGCGGCGATGCGCTACTGGGAGAAGTTGCGCTCCGATGACGGCGCGCATTTCGACCACGAGCTGCGCCTCGATGCGGCAAAGCTGCCGCCGATCGTGACCTGGGGCACCTCGCCTGAAGACGTGATTTCTGTCACCGGTATCGTGCCCGATCCTGATAAGATCGCGGACGAGGCCAAGCGCATCTCCAAGCATCGCGCGCTGAAATATATGGGCCTGACGGCGGGCACCAAGATCACCGACATCAAGCTCGACCGCGTCTTCATCGGCTCCTGCACCAACGGCCGCATCGAGGACCTGCGGGCCGCGGCGAAGATCGCCGAGGGCAAGACCGTGTCGGCGAACGTCAATGCCATGGTCGTGCCGGGCTCCGGCATCGTGAAGGAGCAAGCCGAAGCCGAGGGTCTGGACAAGATCTTCATCAAGGCCGGCTTCGAATGGCGCGAGCCGGGCTGCTCGATGTGCCTTGCCATGAACCCGGACAAGCTGAAGCCGGAAGAGCGCTGCGCCTCGACCTCGAACCGCAATTTCGAAGGCCGCCAGGGTTTTAAGGGCCGCACCCATCTGGTGTCGCCGGCGATGGCGGCAGCGGCGGCGATCGCGGGCCACTTCGTCGACGTCAGGGACTGGCGCTAAGCTGGTCCCTGCAATCTGATGCGGTGGAAAGCTTCGTCGTGGAAGCTGAAGGATTGGCTCTAACCAGTCTCTCCGTCATGCCCGGGCTCGTCCCGGGCATCCACGAACTCTCTGCACAAGCCCCAAGAACGTGGATGGCCGGGACATAGGCGAGCGGAAGCGACGCCGTCCTTCGGACGGCTATGCCCGGCCATGACGAATGCAGAGCCAGCAATCCACTCACGTCACCAATAGCGGTACGGATAGTGCCACCGCGGCCAGTGGCAGACGCGGCGCGGACCGTAATAGGTCCAGATGATCCGGCAGCGGCGCGGATAAGAGTAGGAAGGATAGTAGCCGCCGACATAATAGGGCCGGTAGAAGTGACGATGCCGGAAATGGGGGCGGTGATGGCCCCAGTGCCGGTGGACCCCGCCATATCCGCCGTGGCGAAAGCCGCCATGGCGATGGATGCCGACATGTCTGTGGTGAAAGGCCGGCGCGGCGCGGAAGCCACCGCCGTGGAAACCGCGGCCGATATGCCCGCCGCCGCCGCGAAAACCGCCGCCGTGAAAATGCCCGCCGCCATGTCCGCCGTGCCCGCCACGGCGAACCTGCGTGACGAGATCGTCGGTCGCGGCCTTCGTCATCGGCGACGTCGCCGGATTGATCAAGGTGAGCGCTTCAGCGCGGCGCGCGCTGCCGGCCGACAGCATCAGCGTCGCGGCGGCCGCAAGCCCGAGCAGGCGCATCGGGCCAGCCCGGCGGCCAAACATTCTCAGCATGGAATCCTCCCTGAATCCGGACGGCAGAGCTGCGACGTCTCGGCCGCGCATTGCCGTTCAATTGCGGTCGCTCCCGAGATCAAGTTGCGGACAGCGATGTGAACGCGCCATGAATGAACGAGGCACAGCGCCGCGCTGCGACGCCGTGCCTCGCGCGATCGCAAAGCCGACGGTCCAAGGCGGCGCCTTACCAGAAGGGCCCATAGGTGAAGACGAACGGCGCCGGCACGCCATAGGGATAGGGACGATAATGGACAGGGCGCGCGTAGTAGCGCGGATCGCGGCGTATGGCAGGCCGTGCGATGTCATAGGTTCGCGCGTGTCGTCGCACATCGAAAACCGCGATCCCCGCCGACGCCTCCGGGACCGTCGCCCTTGGCGCGGCGGACGCGCGAGGCAGCCCAGTGGCCAGCGCGACGGCAAAGGCCCATGCGATCCATCTCGCCATCACACCCTCACGAGGTCGCCGCGAAGTCAGCCCCGGCGCCAGTAGCAGCTCACGCGCGGCACGATCACCGTGCCGCTTGGCCGGTACTCCTGCACATAGGTGGCATTGCAGACCCGGACCGCGTCGGGGCCGGGATTGTAGCGGGGATAGACGCCGTCCGGGCTGTAATAGGGCGTGATGCGCAGGCGCGGCCGCTTGCGCGGCGGGGGGACATCGTCCGGCGAGACCAGTTGGGCCATCCGGATTTCGGAACTGGCGGCCTGCGCCTCGGCGCCGATGCAAAGCTGCGAAAACAACCCCATGCACAGTAGAGTCAGCGCTGTTTTCGCTCGCATTTTTCCGCCCACCCTGAACCGTCCCATCGATCGCCCCACGCTCCCCGTTTTGGCGGCGCCCGTCAACCTCGCCGCGCTTATAAAGCCAGATGCATCAGCGGGAAACCCGCGCTAAGAGGTGCTCATGTGGACGGAATTGAAAGCCCCTTCGCTGGCCGAAATGGAAGCGATGGCTCACGACGTGTTCGAGCGCCTGCCGGCGGAATTTCGCAAGCTTTGCGCGGGCGTGATCGTCCGCGTCGACGACTTCCCGACCGAGGAGGTCCTGGACGAGATGGAATGCGAGAGCGAGTTCGACCTGCTCGGCCTGTTCCAGGGCGTCGGCCTGCCCCAGCAGAGCTTTGGCGACGTGGCACGGCTGCCCAACATGGTCTGGCTCTACCGCCGCCCGATCCTGGATTATTGGGCCGAGCACGACGAAAGCCTCGGCCACATCGTCCGCCATGTCCTGATCCACGAGATCGGCCACCATTTTGGTCTGTCGGACGACGATATGGCCGCGATCGAGGCTAAGGCGGAGTAGGACGCTCTCGGTCCACCTCTCCCCCACCGGGGAGAGGTGAAATTCCGATGCCGCGCCAGTTCGGCTTCAAACCCCCTACGGCAGATTAGATCTGCCGAATTCGGCCTAGGATTTCCGGCCCGATCGCGATAAATAGCCGGTTCCCTGAACCACGTGCGGGAAAGCGCAACCATGGACAAGTTCACCACGCTGGAAGGCGTCGCGGCGCCGCTGAAGATCATCAATGTCGACACCGACATGATCATTCCGAAGCAGTACCTCAAGACCATCAAGCGCACCGGCCTTGGCAAGGGGCTCTTCTCCGAGCAGCGCTACAAGGACGACGGCAGCGAGAATCCGGACTTCGTGCTCAACCAGCCCGCCTATCGCAATGCGAAGGTGCTGGTCGCCGGCGACAATTTCGGCTGCGGCTCGAGCCGCGAGCACGCGCCCTGGGCGCTGCTCGACTTCGGCATCCGCTGCGTGATCTCGACCTCGTTCGGCGACATCTTCTACAACAATTGCTTCAAGAACGGCATTCTGCCGATCCGCGTGTCGCAGGAAGACCTCGACAAGCTGTTCGACGATGCCGAGCGCGGCGCCAATGCGACGCTGACGATCGACCTGCCGAACCAGGAGATCCGCGGCCCCGACGGCGGCAAGGTCAAGTTCGAGATCGACCCGTTCCGCAAGCACTGCCTGATCAACGGCCTCGACGACATCGGCCTCACCATGGAGAAGAAGGCCTCGATCGACTCCTATGAGGACAAGCTCAAGCGCGAACGCGCCTGGGCCTGATCGCAAGTTTTTGTTGAGCCCCGGTGCCGCAAGCGCCGGGGCTTTTTCTTTGTTCTGATTATCCCTTATGACTTCCCGCATGCTGCCCGAGATCGTCACCTTCTGGCATGGCCCGATGGATGCGCTGCGCCAGACCTGTCTGCGCTCGCAACTGGCTGCCGGGCACAAGGTCACGGTCTACAGCTTCGACACTATTCCCGGATTGCCGGCCGGCGTCGCGAATGCCGAGGCCGAGGCGATCCTGCCGCATGCGTTCTCCGAACGCCTGCGGCCGCCGCAGCCGGACGGCAGCTGGCGCGACTGGACCATTCTGCAATTCAGCGACTTCTTCCGCATGAAGCTGATGGCAAAGGGCCTCGGCCTCTGGTTAGATGCCGACGTGCTGCTGTTGAGGCCGGTCGAGATCGATCCGGCAAAACCCTACTTCGCCTGGGAGCGGCCGCGCCAGCTCGGCAATTCCGTGCTCTATCTGCCGCCCGCGCACGGCATCGTTGCCGCCTTCGAAGAGCTGATGGAGCAGGAGGAGCTGACGCCGAACTGGCTGTCCGTGCGCCATCGCATCACCTTCATGATGCGCCGCCTGCGCGGCGGCTCGAACCGGCTCGCCGATATTCGCGTCGCGATCTACGGGCCCGCGGCGCTCACCGCGCTCGCGCGCCGTGCCGGCGAGCTGCAGAACGCATTGCCGAAGCAATCGTTCTACGCCGTGCATGCCGAGCCAAAGCTGTTCTTCGATCCCTCGAGCTATCTTGGCCTGGTCACCGACCCCGCCATCATCGGCCTGCACATCTCGCCGAAGGGACGCGGCGGCGAGAAGCCGATTCCCGGCAGCCTGTATGCCTGGGCGGCGGAGCGGTTCAGGTAGCTCTCCTTTACCTTGAACGATCACACAGCAGCGTAAGAGGTCGTCATGCCCGGGCTCGTCCCGCCTGCGCGGCCGAAGCCGCTTCGGCGAGGCGAAGGCCCGGGCATCCACGTTCTTTGCACTGCCCAGCAAGGCGTGGATGGCCGGGTCAAGCCCGGCCAGGACGATGTGGAAGGACTTACGCTCTCCTTACGATCACATCGTGCCCATCCCAGACACGCTGCAGCGCGTCCGGGACACGAGAGCCATGTCCTTACCGCATTCCCTGTTTGATCCAGCGCAACGCGCTTCTGCATCATTGTGCTTATCTCGCTCCAATTCCGACCGTCCGAATGGAGCTTTCCATGAGCACCGCAACCAGGCCCTACCCCATCGTCCAGGATCTCATCGAGTCCTTCGCGAACTGGGTGAAGCACCGCCGCGAGATCAACGAAATGCGGCAGCTCGACCGCGCCGATTTCGACCGGATCGCCAATGATCTCAGGATCGCGCCGGACGATCTGGAGGAGCTGGTCCGTCATGGCCGGCACGCCGCCGACGAGCTGCCGAAGATGCTCGAACAGCTCGGCATCAGCACTGAGGCGCTCGGCCGCGCGCAGCCGCTGCTGCTCCGCGACCTCGAGCGGGTCTGCTCGCTCTGCAATCACAAGGGACAGTGCGACCGCGATCTCACTGAGGGCACCGCCGCGGAGAATTACCATGGCTATTGCGCCAACGCCTCGACCCTGGAGACGCTCGAGCGTGCCGACCTCGTGCCGCGGTGAGGCATTGCGCTACTCGATCCATTTCGGCGCGTAAGCCATTCCTTGGCTTTGCGCCGTATCGTGATTGATCCAGATTTCGGCGTTCTCGACGCGTAGCAGCTCGACCACCTTGGCCATCGACGCAACCGTCGCCTGCGGGTCGGCATTGAACGACGGCACGCGCATGTGCCGGAGGTTCTCCCGGTTGTGCGCGACGTCACCGCTCAGCAGCACGGCGCCGCGCCGCGGCAGCTTCACCAGCAGCGAGCAATGCCCGGGAGTATGGCCGGGCGTGAAGATCATGCGCACCGCGCCGTCGCCAAATAGGTCGTGGTCGCCATCGACAATCTCGAAAGGCCGCTCCTGCAACGCCTCGTAGTGCGGCAGTGAGTAGCCGAACTCGTCGGGGTCAGGTCCGAACATGGCTTCGAACTCGGCCCGTTGAGCGATCCATCTTGCGTTTTCGAACAGGTCGACATTTCCGATATGATCGAAATGCGCGTGAGAGAGGAGGATGGTGCCGATATCGCGGGGCCGCACCCCGATTTCATCCAATTGGTCCGCGAGAGGCCGGCGCACGATGCCGCGTATGCCGTGTGCGATGATGCGCCCTTCCGGATACTTCGCCAGCTCATCCGCTATTCCCGTATCCCAGATCAGCCACTCACCGCGGTGACGAATGAGATAGGCATTGCAGCTCAACGTCATGGGAATGCCGACATTGATGCCGGGAGAATAGATCGAACCGTCTTCGACCTCAGCAATGCCTCCGTCGAGGATGTAGATCCGGTCGATCGTCGCCATGTGAGAACTCTTCAAGCCGCCGATTCGACGCGCCGCTTCGCCTCGCGCATGTCGCGCCCAGGCGGCATGCCGAACAATCGGCAATATTCCCGCGTAAACTGCGTAACGCTTTCGTAGCCGACCCGATGAGAGGCGGTCGCGATGCTCGCGCCATCGGCCAGCATGGTGCGGCGCGCCTCGATCAGACGCAACTGCTTCTGGAACTGAAGCGGGGTCAGCGACGTGATGCTGCGAAAGTGCAGGTGAAAGGCCGAGTGGCTCATCCCCGCGGCCTTGGCGAGCCGGTCGACACGCAAAGGCTTGGCATAGTCGGCGCGAATGATCGCAACCGCACGGCCGATCCGCTGCGCATGGCTGTCGGCCATACCGAGCGCCCTGATGGCACCACCGTGCCGACCGGCCAATAGCCAATAATGCAGCTCCCGCAGCACTTGGCTCTGGAGGATCGAGGCGGACGAGGGCCGATCGATCAGGCGCAACAACCGCAGCGCCGCATCGCTCACATCCCGCTCCGCTGGCTCGACCCGAAGCGGCTGCGACGGAACATAAGGCGCGGCCCCCATCTCGACGACCAGCCCCTCGATGACGATGGGATCGAGCTCGACGACGAGCGACAAATAGGGCACCGCGGCTGTGGCGCGCGTGATCTGGCTGACCGTCGGCACGTCGCTCGAGATCACCAGCGAATCGCCCGCACCCAGGTCGAACGACGTGGCGCCGACCGCAACACGCTTGGCACCTTGCAGCACCAAAGCGACCAGCGGCTTGGAGATCGCAAATTGGAGCGCGCTCGGCGCGGTCTCACGAATGATCGAGATGCCGGCGAAAGGCGTGGACGCAAGGCCTTTGCCGTCGGCGTGAGCTGCGGCGTAACGGCTGGCGATCTGGAGCAGCGTTTCGGTCACGGGCCCAATCTAGGCCGCGCCATGCATGCGGGCAATTGCCGAGGGGCGATCGGGCAAGAAGACGGGAGTTTCAGGCAAGGCTGCCGCCGGCCGCATTCCTGGAGGATTGGGCAAGACGATCACAGGATCCGGCAACATCGGATGCTCGATCACAGGCAGAAAGGCCCCACCGAAACTTCACGAGGAAGCCTCAAATGCCCACCATTTCGCTCGTCACCGGCGCCAGCCGGGGCCTTGGCCGCAATACCGCAATCGCCATCGCGCGTCACGGCGGCGACGTCATCGTGACCTATCGCAGCGGCGCCGCCGCCGCCCGCGAGGTCGTCACCGAGATCGAGGCGCTCGGCCGAAAAGCGGTCGCGCTCCAGCTCGACGTCACCTCCGTATCGACCTTTCCGGCGTTCGCCGCAAAAGTCGCGTCGGCGCTGGCGGAGCATTGGCACGCCGACAAGTTCGATCATCTCGTCAACAATGCCGGCCAGGGCGAAATGGCCGCCATAGCCGAGACGACGGAGCAGCAGTTCGACGCGCTCTTCGACACCCATGTCAAAGGGCCGTTCTTTCTGACGCAGGCCTTGCTGCCGCTGCTTGGCGACAATGGCCGGATCGTCAACTTCTCGAGCGGGCTGACGCGCGTGTCTTTCCCCGGCTTCTCGGCCTATGCCGCCGCCAAGGGCGCCATCGAGGTTCTGACCGTCTACATGGCAAAGGAGTTCGGCGAACGCGGCATCACCGCCAACGTCGTAGCGCCGGGCGCGATCGAGACCGACTTCCTCGGCGGCGCCGTCCGCGACATGCCGGATTTGAACAAGCAGTTCGCGCAAATGACCGCGCTTGGCCGCGTCGGTGTGCCCGACGACATCGGGCCGATGGTCGCGAGCCTGCTCGGTCCGGAGAATCGCTGGGTTACGGCCCAGCGCATCGAGGTGTCCGGCGGCCAGACGATCTGAGTGCGGCGGCATTGGCGCACTCCGTCGCGAGGCGACGGAGTGTGCGAGCCCTCAGCCCTTCCGCATCACCGCGATCGCATCCGCGATTTCGTCACCGCTACCGTCACCGAGAAAGACCGGACCATCTGCCGGACCGCTGATGGCAGCGTACAGCAGAGCTTTCGCTTGTGCGCATCGTCGGATGGCAACGGGCGTAAATAGTATGACTGTTTGCGCGGCGAGGATGCGGGGAAAGCTCACCGCAAATATCCGTGCTTGATCTCGATTATTAGCTCTGTTTGGATCGCTGCCGTTCCGCAATCCGCATTTCGGATAATCATGGCGAATGAAAGAGATGATTCCCGTCGTTCGTTGGGTGCTCGTTCAACAGAGGACACCGTGACTGCCCACCGCAAGGGCATCGGGAATCGGCTATTGGCGGCGCTGCCGCCGGCGGATCTCGCTTTGCTGACGCCCCACTTCCAGAAGGTCTCGTTCGAACCCGATGCCGTCCTGGTGCGATCGGGCGACGAACTCGACCCTGTCTATTTTCCCCATAGCGGCGCGATCGCCTTCATGCTCGATATGCCGGACGGGCAAACGGTCGCGACCAGCTTGATGGGACGCGAAGGCGCTTTGGCCTCGTTCTCCGTGCTCGGCCCCTCGCCTTCATCCGTGACCGCGATTGCCCGCACAGCCGGCACTGCATCGGTGATTTCCGCCGCCAAATTTCGCGCTGCCCATGCGCAAAGCGCAGCGATCAGGAATGTCGTGCAGGTCCACGCCCGCGCCGTGTTGCTGCAGCTCCAGCATGTCGCCGCTTGCAACGCGCTGCACCGGGTGGATGGCCGCATGGCGCGGTGGCTCCTGCAGCTTCACGACCGCGTTCCCGAGGACCTGCTTCCGGTGACGCAGGAGGCGCTGGCGCAACTGGTTGGGGTCCGGCGGACGACGGTGACTTTGACGATGAGCAAGCTACGCGAGGCCGGCGCCATCCCGTCCGAGCGGCGCGGGTTTGTCGAGATCCATCGGTCGCGGCTCGAGAGGATCGCATGCGATTGCTATGCGCTCATGCAGCGCACGATCGATCGAATGTATTGCCAGGAATTGGCGGCGCCCCAGCCTGCCGATGCGCGATTCCGGCAAAGCGCCATCGCCGCCTCCCACGGAGCAGGCGGTGAATTCAAAGCCGTTTCGCGGGCGGGACGATAGAGTGCAAAACCTGCGGCGCGTGGAGAAGTGGATCTCGCGCCTCAGCCCTTCCCCATCGCAGCGATCGCGTCCGCAATCGCGATCGTGCGCCGGGCCATGTCGGCGTGCAGGCGCTCCACCATCGCACCATCGAGGCGGATCGCGCCGCGCGAGGCGTTCTCCGGCAGTTCGAACGCCGCGATGATTTTTCGCGCGCGGGCGACTTCCTCCTCCGGCGGGGTGAAGATGGCGTTGCAAGCGTCGATCTGGGAGGGGTGGATCAGCGTCTTGCCGTCGAAGCCGAGATCGCGGCCTTGCGCGCATTCGGTGGCGAAACCGTCGGAATTTGCGATGTCGCTGTAGGGGCCGTCGAGGATCTCGAGGCCGTGCGCGCGGCTCGCCAGGATGCAATGGGTGATCATCGGGATCATCGCGGCGCGGCCCGGCAGCATCCGGATCCGCGTCTCGCGCGAGATGTCGTTCGGGCCGAACACGAAGCCCGAGAGACGGCGCGAAGGATCGCGGCCGGCGGCGGCCAGTTCCTCGGCATGCAGCACGGCGCGCGCGGTCTCGATCATGGCCCAGACTTTGACGGTCGGCGCGGCGCCGAGCTCGGCCAGCTTGCGGCCGATGGCGTCGAGATCCTCGACGCTTGAAACTTTTGGAACCAGGATGCCGTCCGGCGAGGCCTTGGCGGCCATGGCGGCGTCATCTGGCCACCAGGGCGTATCGAGGCCGTTGGTCCGGATCAGGACCTCGCGCCTGCCAAAACCCTTGGCGGCGATCGCCGCCGCAATGCCGTCGCGCGCCGCCGCCTTGGCCTCCGGGGCGACGGAATCCTCGAGATCGAGGATCAGGCCGTCGGCGGCGAGATTGCGCGCCTTTTCCAGCGCGCGCGGGTTGGAGCCGGGCATGAACAGATGGCTGCGGCGCGGGCGGGTCATGCTGGCGTTCCTTCCTGGTCTGTCGTCCCCCAGCCGATAGCATTTGGCCTGCCCATTCGAAAGGCTTGTCGGCCTTGGCGGTATGTGATTAGGCATGGGCCATGACGACATTCCCGACGCACTTGCTGGAAGGCTACAAGGCCTTCGCCACCCAGCGGCTGCCGACCGAGCAGAACCGCTATCGTGAGCTCTCGGTCAAAGGGCAGTCGCCTGAGACCATGGTGATCGGCTGCTGCGACTCCCGGGTCTCCCCCGAGGTGATCTTCGACGCGGGGCCGGGCGAGCTCTTCGTCGTCCGCAACATCGCCAATCTGGTGCCGACTTATCAGCCTGACGAAGGCGCTCACGGCGTCTCGGCAGCGCTGGAGTTTGCGGTGACAGTGCTGAAGGTGAAGCACATCGTGGTGCTCGGCCACGCCCAATGCGGCGGCATCCGTGCCTTCATCGACAAGATCGAGCCGCTCACGCCCGGCGATTTCATCGGCCGCTGGATGCAGATGTTCATCAAGCCGGGCGAGGTTGTGGAGCAGCGCGAGCACGAGACCATGGCGCAATTCGTCGAGCGCATCGAGAAGGCCGCCGTGTTCCGCAGCCTGGAAAACCTGATGACCTTCCCGTTCGTCCGCAAGGCCGTGGAGAGCGGCCGGATGCAGACCCACGGCGCCTATTTCGGCGTGGCGGAGGGATCGCTGTTCGTGCTGGACAAGGCGACCAAGGAATTCAGGAACGCACGCGAGGGATAATCCTGCCCACCCAGCGAAATGCGGGGCTATCGCATATGATTTGTGGCAGCGGCCTGCGCGCACGCCTCGTCCTTCGAGACGGCGCTTACGCGCCTCCTCAGGATGAGGCTAATCAGCGTCAGTGCTCCTTGAAACTGTTGCCGCGCACTCCGCCCTCATCCTGAGGAGCCCGCCCAAGCGGGCGTCTCGATGGATGGCCGCAGGGAAAAACTCTCAAAGCGATAGCCCTCCTTGCGCAATAGGGCATATCGGAAGTGCAAATCCTGCCTGACGAATGGCGGACAGGCGCCTGGTTCGCTAGAGTGTTCTCCATTCGCCACTCGCCATTTGCTCCATCATGCTGATCCTTGCCATCGATACTGCGCTCGAAGCCTGCGCGGCCGCCGTTCTCGACACCGACGCCGGCGAGCTCCTCGCACGGGAATCGCAGCTGATGAAGCGCGGCCATGCCGAGGCGCTGATGCCGATGATCGCGCGCGTGATGCAATCGGCCGGCCTTTCCTTCACCTCGCTCGACCGCATCGCCGTCACGGTCGGGCCCGGCAGCTTCACCGGCCTGCGCGTCGGCATCTCGGCGGCGCGGGGCCTTGCGCTTGCGGCGAAACGGCCGGCGGTCGGGCTGACGACGCTGTCGGCCTATGCCGCTGGGGTCGTCGCCAAGAGCGGAACGGTGCCGGTGATCTCTGCGATCGATGCGCGGCACGATCACGTCTATTTCCAGATCGTCGCCGGCGATGGCAGCCAGCTGGTGCGGCCGGCTGTCGCCTCCATCGACGCGGCGATCGCGGCCTCGCAATTCGGCGCGCCGCATCTGGTCGGCAATGCCGCCGGGATCCTCGCAGGTCGCTGGCCGAAGGACGGACCGCAACCCATCGCGGTCGACGCGCAGCCCGCGCCCGACATCAGTTGGGTCGCCTGGCTCGGCGCGGCGGCCAATCCCGACACCACACCAGCGCGGCCGTTCTATCTGAAAGCGCCCGACGCCAAGCCGGCGGCATCGACGCCGCTCGCAGCACAAGCCGCGACCTCATGATGGGATGGCTGTCGGAGTGGTGGCGCGGCGGCACCGCCGCCGTCGAGCCCGCGACCATGCGCGATGCCGCGCGCCTCGCGCAGCTTCACGGCGCCTCGTTCGCGCACGGCTGGGGCGAAGGCGAGTTCGAGAGCATGATGAGCGAGCGCAACACGCTGGTGCATCGCTTGCGGCTCGGCCGCAAGACGATCGGCTTTGCGGTGTCGCGGATCGGCGCGGACGAAGCGGAGATTCTCTCGATCGCGGTGGACGGGGCTTATCGCGGCCGCGGCCTCTCCCGCACGCTGCTGATGACCCATCTCGGCCACCTCGCCGGGCGCGGCGTACGCACCATATTTCTGGAAGTGGAGGAGAACAACCAGCCGGCGCGGCGGCTTTACGATCGAGCCGGATTCGTGGTGGTCGGACGCCGCGATCGCTACTATAAGCAGCCCAACGGGGAACAATTGAACGCCCTTCTGATGCGGCGTGACTTGTCGTAACATCGGCGGCAGAAAGCGCCCGCCCAGGCAGACAACGCTATGACCACACTGAAACATTCTTCTGCGTCCAAGGCATCCGAGATCGAGGCGCGCTGTGCCGCAACGGGCATGCGCATGACCGAGCAGCGCCGCGTCATCGCCCGCGTGCTGGCGGAGGCGGCCGATCACCCCGATGTCGAGGAACTGTACCGGCGCTGCGTTGCGGTTGACGACAAGATCTCGATCTCGACGGTCTATCGCACCGTGAAGCTGTTCGAGGACGCCGGCATCATCGAACGCCACGATTTCCGCGAGGGCCGCGCGCGCTACGAGCAGATGCGCGACAGCCATCACGACCACCTCATCAACCTGCGCGACGGCAAGGTGATCGAGTTCACCTCCGAGGAGATCGAAAAGCTGCAGGCGGAGATCGCCCGCAAGCTCGGCTATCGTCTGGTCGATCACCGGCTCGAGCTCTATTGCGTCCCGCTCGACGACGACAAGCCGACGAATTGATGAACAGTTCTTTCGGCGATCTTTCTTCACCTCTCCCCGTCGGGGAGAGGTGGTACCACCTGCGCGGCACCAGAGTGCCCGACCAAGTAAGGCTCTGATGCCCATCGATCTCATCATCTTCGATTGCGACGGCGTGCTCGTGGACAGCGAGGTGATCTCCTGCCGGGCGCATGCGGACGTGCTGACGCGCCACGGCTATCCGATCACGTCGGAGCAGGTGTTCGCGCGCTTCCTCGGCCGCTCGACAAAGCAGGCCAATCTCGAGATCGAGACCGAGCTCGGCCGCAAGCTGCCCGAGGCCTATCACGGCGATCTCCAGGACGAGCTGTTTCGCGCATTCGAAGCCGACCTCGAAGCGATCCGCGGCATCCACGATGTGCTGGATGTCGTCACGCAAGCCGTCTGCGTCGCCTCGAGCGGCTCGCATCAGCGGATGCGCGTGAGCCTCGGGAGCACCGGGCTCTACGAGCGCCTCGCGCCAAACATCTTCTCGGCCTCGCAGGTGAAGAACGGCAAGCCGGCGCCAGACCTGTTCCTGTTCGCGGCGAGCCAAATGGGCGTGCCGCCCGAGCGCTGCGTCGTGATCGAGGACAGTCTGGCCGGCATCGCCGGCGCCCGCGCCGCCGGCATGACGGTTTTCGGCTTTTACGGGGGCAGCCATTGCCGCGACGGCTATGCGGAAACTTTGCGCCTGGCCGGCGCCGACCTGCTCTTTGCCGACATGCATCAGCTGCCCGAGCTGGTCCGGCGGGTCGCGGCGGACGCTCTGGCGGGCTGATGTTGCCTCGAACCGTCATTCCGGGGCACGCGCGACGCGCGTGAACCCGGAATCTCGCAGTAAAACTCTGGATTCCGGGTTCGCAACTGCGTCGCGCCCCGGAATGACAGGCGGAAATGGCTCCATTCGCTGGATTTTCGGCCCTGCAGCCTATATCTGAGGGCCGTCCTCCAGCTCCATTTCGGGTTCCATGACGCCGCCGCGCAAGCTGCACATCAAATCATATGGCTGCCAGATGAACGTCTACGATGCCCAGCGCATGGTGGACACGCTGGCCCCGGAAGGATTCGTGGAGACGGCGAGCGCGGAGGATGCCGACCTCGTCATCCTCAACACCTGCCATATCCGCGAGAAGGCCTCGGAGAAGGTCTATTCCGAGCTCGGCCGGCTACGCGTCGCCAAGGACGAGGCCGCGCGTGCAGGCCGCGCGATGCAGATCGCGGTGGCGGGCTGCGTGGCGCAGGCCGAGGGCGAGGAGATCGTGCGGCGCGCGCCTGTCGTCGACGTCGTGGTGGGACCGCAGAGCTATCATCATCTGCCGGAGCTGTTGAAGCGCGCCGAGGGCGAAGGCCGCGCGATCGAGACCGAATTTCCCGCCGCGGACAAGTTCGGCTTCCTGGCCCAGCCGAAGCCGGACGCGATCCGCGCGCGTGGCATTTCCGCCTTCGTCACGGTGCAGGAAGGCTGCGACAAGTTCTGCACCTTCTGCGTCGTGCCCTATACGCGCGGCGCAGAGGTGTCGCGCCCCGTCGCGAAGATCGTCGAGGACGTGAAGCGGCTCGCTGACAACGGCGTGCGCGAGCTCACGCTGATCGGGCAGAACGTCAACGCCTATCACGGCGACGGACCGGACGGAAAAACCTGGCCGCTCGGCCGGCTGCTCGAACATCTGGCGGCGATTCCCGGCATCGCGCGGCTGCGCTATTCGACCAGCCACCCCCGCGATGTCGACGACAGCCTGATCGCGGCCCATCGCGACCTCGGTGCCCTGATGCCGTTCGTGCACCTGCCGGTGCAGTCGGGCTCGGACCGCATTTTGGCGGCCATGAACCGCAAACATACCGCCGATGATTACCGGCGGGTCATCGACCGTTTTCGTACCGCACGCCAAGACATTGCTTTTTCATCGGATTTCATCGTCGGCTTCCCCGGCGAGAGCGAGCAAGATTTTCTCGCCACCCTCGCGCTTGTCACGCAAATCGGCTACGCTGCGGCCTATTCGTTCAAATACTCCGCCCGGCCGGGAACGCCGGCCGCGGATATGCAGGAGACGGTGTCCCCCGCCGAGATGGACCAGCGATTGGAGCGGCTCCAGGAACTGATCGACAGCCAGCAATCGGCCTTCAACAAGGCCGCGATTGGCTCAACGGTCGACGTGCTGTTCGAGCGTCCGGCGCGCAAGGAGGGCCAGATCGTGGGCCGCACCGCCTACCTCCAGCCCGCCCACGTAATGGCCGCGCCCGACATCATTGGACAGATCCTGCCTGTCAGAATCGACAGCCTCGAGCGCTACAGTTTTCTCGGCGAGCTCGTGATGCCGCGCAAGGCGCGCGAGCCCGCTTTATCGCAAGCCAGTGGAGCCTGAACCCTTGCCCAAAAGCGCATCGGATTCGTCTTCGTTCGCTCCCAGCCGCAAATTTGACCGCGACATGCAAGTTCCGCCCGAGACCCAGGTCGTCATCGACTTCGACGACAACCGCGCCGCTTCCGCGCTGGTCGGCCCCTACGGCCAGCACCTGGCGCAGATCGAGCGGCGGCTCGGCGTCATCGTCGATTCCAAGGGCAACCACATCACCATCGGCGGCACCCGCGACGGCTGCGACGCTGCGCGCCGCGTGCTGGAGATGCTCTACGCGCAGGCCGCGAAGGGGCACGATCTCGACCAGGGCGAGGTCGAGGGCGCGATCCGCGCCGTGATCGCGCAGGGCTCGCTGTTCGAGTTCGACGCCAAATCGGCCAAATCGATCTTCGACAGCATCAACTTGCGCAAGCGTCCGGTGCGGGCGCGCACCGCCGCGCAGGATTCCTACATCCGCGCGCTGAAGCGGCACGAGCTGGTGTTCGGCATCGGCCCCGCCGGCACCGGCAAGACCTGGCTCGCCGTCGCGCATGCCGCGCAGCTGTTCGAGCGCAAGGAGGTCGACAAGATCATCCTGTCGCGCCCGGCGGTGGAAGCCGGCGAGCGGCTCGGCTTTTTGCCCGGCGATCTCCGCGAGAAGGTCGATCCTTATCTGCGGCCGATCTATGATGCGCTCTACGACCTCATGGATGCGCGCATCGTCGAGCGCGCGCTGCAGACCGGCGAGATCGAGATCGCGCCGCTCGCCTTCATGCGCGGCCGCACGCTGACCAACGCCGCCATCATCCTGGACGAGGCCCAGAACACCACGTCGATGCAGATGAAGATGTTCCTGACGCGTCTCGGCGAGAACAGCCGCATGATCGTGACGGGCGATCCCTCGCAGATCGACCTGCCGAACGGCCAGACCTCGGGCCTGGCCGAGGCGACCCGCCTCCTGAGCGGCGTCGAGGGCATCGCCCAGGTTCATTTCAAGGCGGAGGACGTGATCCGCCACGAGCTCGTGGCGCGGATCGTCGCCGCCTATGAAGGGCCGCCGCAGCGGCCGGCCACCGGTCAATCCTGACGAGGCAGCACCGGACCAAACAGGGCGCGAGCACGGCACCCTTCGTCCGAGACAACACAATGTCCCATTCCAACCTTCCCATGACCGAGGTCCTCGTCGTCGCCGATTGCTGGCAGCGCGAGCCCGATTCCGAAGCCGTGATCCAGCGCGCACTGGCGGCGGCCGCCGAGAGCGTCGACGAAGACGTTGCCGACGCCGAAGTGGCCGTGATGCTGACCGATGATGCCGGCATCCGCACGCTCAACAGCAACTGGCGCGGCATCGACAAGCCGACCAACGTGCTGTCGTTCCCGGCGCTGCAGCCGGAGGGCGCGTGGAAGCCGGGCGATGCCCCGCGCATGCTCGGCGATATCGCAATCGCCTACGAGACCATGCGGCGCGAGGCGGACGAGGAGCACAAGCCGTTCGACCATCATCTGAGCCACCTCGCCGTGCACGGCTTCCTGCACCTGATCGGCTACGACCACGAGAACGAGGGCGACGCCGAGGAGATGGAAGCGCTCGAAACCGAGATCCTCGCCCATCTCGGCATCCCCGATCCCTATGCCGACCGCCCGGGGACGCACTGAGATGCCGGATTCCGAGCCTACTCACGACAATCCCCGCACCACGGCCAATCTGCCGGTTGTGGTGACGCCGGGCGAGGTGCTGCGCCCGAGCGCCGAAAGCTGGCTGCTGCGCGCCATCCGCACGCTGTTCGGCTGGAAGGCGGGGTCGGTGCGCGACGACCTCCAGGTCGTGCTCGACGCCTCGACGCCCGACGACACCGGCTTCTCCGCGGTCGAGCGCACCATGCTGCGCAACATCCTCGGCCTGCACGAGCGCCGCATCGCCGACGTCATGGTGCATCGCGCCGACATCGTCGCGGTGAAGCGCGACATCCCGCTCGGGGAATTGATGGACCGCTTCGAGAGCGCCGGCCATTCGCGCCTCGTCGTCTTCAACGAGACGCTCGACGATCCCGTCGGCATCGTCCACATCCGCGATTTGCTCGCCTTCATGACCGCGCGCGCCCGCGTGTCGGAAGCCACCAAGACCAAGCGCAAGAAGCCGCTGCCGGCCGGGCTCGATTTGCGCGCGGTCGATCTCGCGCTCCCGCTTCACGAGGCGCACATCATCCGCAAGCTACTCTACGTGCCGCCGTCGATGCGGGCGATCGACCTGCTCGCGCAGATGCAGGCCTCGCGCATCCATCTGGCGCTGGTGGTCGACGAATATGGCGGCAGCGACGGGCTGGTCTCGATCGAGGACATCGTCGAGCAGATCGTCGGCGAGATCGACGACGAGCACGATAGCGACGAGCCGCCCTCGATCGTGCGCCTGCCCGACAACGCCTTCATCGCCGACGCCCGCGCCAGCCTCGACGACGTCCGCTCTGTGATCGGCGAGGATTTCGTCACCGGCGAGGCCGGCGAGGAGGTGGAGACGCTGGGCGGCTATCTCGTCAGCTTCGTCGGGCGCCTGCCGGTGCGCGGCGAGGTGATCTCGGGCCCCGGCAATTACGAGGTCGAGGTGCTCGATGCCGATCCGCGCCGCGTCAAGCGGCTGCGCATCGCGACGCGGAAGGAGCGCCCAGCGCCCCGTACCCAGCGCGAGAGCCGGCGGCGTGAAGCCACGCCGGAGAGCGGACAAGCGCCGGCCAGCGACACGCCGACATCGCCGCCGCGCGACGGGGCTGCCTCGCAGTGAGCCCATCGCAGCGCCTTCGGCAAATTGCGCTCGCCATCATCCTCACCTGGGGATGGCAGCGCGCAGTCGTCGCCATGGCGGCCGGAGCGCTGTCGGTGCTGGCGCTGGCACCGTTCAACCTCTTTCCGGTGCTGTTCGTCACCTTCCCGGTGCTGATCTGGCTGATCGACGGCGCCGGGGCCGGCCGCTATGGCGGCGTGCCCGCCGCCGCCCTGACCGGCTATTGGTTCGGGCTCGGCTATTTCGTGCCCGGCCTCTACTGGATCGGCTACGCCTTCTTCGTCGAAGCCGACACATTCGCCTGGCTGACGCCGTTCGCGGTGCTGGGCCTGCCGGCCTATCTTTCGATCTTCACGGCGATCGGCTTTGCGCTGGCGCGCCTGCTCTGGAGCAAGAACGCCACGCGCGTGCTGGCGCTCGCAGCGAGCCTCACCATCAGCGAATGGCTGCGCGGCCATGCGCTGACCGGCTTTCCCTGGAACACGTTCGGCTATGCGCTGTCCGAGCCATTGCCGCTGGCGCAGACGGCCTCGCTGATCGGCCTGTGGGGCGTGACGTTCCTGACGATTGCGATCTTCGCGAGCCCGGCGACGCTGATCGACCGCACGCCGGATCGGCGCCTGCAATGGCGGGTGCCGGCCGCGGCCGTCGCGCTCCTGCTCGTCATGAGCATCTTTGGCGCAATCCGCCTGTCGCTGCATCCGACCACGATCGTATCCGGCGCCAAGCTGCGCCTGATGCAGCCCAACCTGCAGCAGGACGAGAAATTCAACTATGCCGCCAAGCCGGAGGTGATGAAGAAGTACCTTGCGCTGTCGGACCGCGCCTCCGGCCCGCAATCGACCGGCGTGCGCGATGCCACCATCCTGATCTGGCCGGAATCCGCCTTTCCGTTCTTCTTGACCCGCGAAGCCGACGCGATGGCGCAAATCGCCGATCTGTTACCGAAGGGCACGGTGCTGGTCACGGGATCGGTCCGCGCGCCCGATGTGCCGCGGGGCACACCGATCACGCGGGCCTACAACTCGATCTACGTGATCGACCACGACGGCAGCGTGCTCGCCGTCTACGACAAGCTGCATCTGGTACCGTTCGGAGAATTTCTTCCGTACCAGTCGTTGATGGAGAAGCTCGGTTTCGAGCAACTGACGCGTGTGCGCGGCGGCTTCATTCCAGGCACCGTGCGGCATGCGCTCCCCGTTGCCGGCGCGCCGCCCGCGTTGCCGCTGATCTGCTACGAGGCGATCTTTCCCGACGAAGTGGCTGCACGCAACGAACGTCCGGGCTGGATCGTGAACCTGACCAATGACGGCTGGTTCGGCATCTCGACCGGTCCCTACCAGCACCTGGAGCAGTCGCGGATGCGCGCGATCGAGCTCGGATTGCCGCTGGTCCGCTCGGCCAATACCGGCATCTCCGCAGTGATCGATCCGGTCGGCCGCACGGTCGCGAGCCTCGGTCTCGGCCTCGAAGGCATTTTGGACGCAAACCTGCCGGCCGCGATCCCACCGACCGTTTATGCACGGGTGGGTGATGTGCCCGCAATCATGCTCGTCGCGGTGGCCGTGCTGCTGGCGGTCCGCCGACGAATAGGCAAACGCCAGCCCTGATCGCACCGCCGCCGCAGCGGCCGGAATCCTTTGACAACCGTAGTCCCACGGTTGACAGACTGCACGCGGGCTCCCCATTCTGCACCGGCTGCGAAAGATGGCGGTGCATTGCTAAATTTCTCCGCAATGTTTCCCAATAACAGGGTTTGATTTTGACGGTGCTGCACCCGAGGCATGCTTGATCATTGCGCCGAAGGTGGTGTTTGGAGGGCTGAGGAAATGTCGAAAGCGCCCAACCCTGTTGACAAATATGTCGGCAGTCGCGTGCGCATGCGCCGCATCATGTTGGGCATGAGCCAGGAGAAGCTCGGTGAAGCTTTGGGCCTGACTTTCCAGCAGATTCAGAAGTACGAGAAGGGCACCAACCGGGTCGGCGCAAGCCGCATCCAGCAGATCGCGGAGATTCTGCAGGTGCCGGTGTCCTTCCTGTTCGAGGGCGGCCCGAGCGGCGTGCCGGGTCCGGATGGCTTCAGCGAAGGCGCCTCGCCCTCTTACGTCTCGGACTTTCTCGCCACCTCCGAAGGGCTCGCTTTGACCAAGGCGTTCACGCGAATCACTGATTCGAAGATGCGCCGCTCGATCGTCGATCTCGTCGAGCAGATTGCGGCCCGCGAAGGTCCGGACAAGCGTTGAAGCTCATGTCCCCCGCGATTTGAGACTGCATCAAATCTGGCCTATGTCGTCATTTACGACCGCGCTTTGATGCGCGTCCGCTTCGATGATGCGATTCAAAGGCACAGATGCGTCCATGACCGGCTCCAATTGGTTCGATTCACAAACTATTCTCGATGGCATCCGCCGCTGGGTGGAGATCGAGACGCCGACGGAAGCACCTGAACAGGTCAACAAGCTGGTCTCCGTGGTCGCGGAGCAATACGGCGACCTGCCCGTCACGCTCGAGCGCATCGCCGGCACGGACGGCTGCGGCGATCATCTCGTGGCGCGCACGAATTGGGGGCAGGATCAGCCGGGCATCCTGGTGCTGAGCCATCTCGATACCGTCCATCCCATCGGCTTCATCGAGCGCCTGCCGTTCAAGGTCGAAGGCGACGTCGCGTTCGGTCCGGGCATCTACGACATGAAAGGCGGCGCCTACATCGCCCACCACGCCTTCCGCGCGCTTTGCGCGACGGGCGATCGCTCGCCGCTCGGCATCACGCATCTGTTCACCTCCGACGAGGAGATCGGCAGCCCGACCTCGCGCGCGCTGATCGAGCAGGAAGGGCGCAACGCCAAATACGTGCTGGTGACCGAGCCGGCGCGCGACGGCGGCAAGATCGTCACCGGGCGCAAGGGCGTCGGACGCTTCCGGGTATTCATCAAGGGCGTGCCCGCGCATGCCGGCTCGCGGCCCGAAGACGGCCGCAGCGCCGTCCGCGAACTCGGCAACGTCATCCTGGCGCTGGAAGGAATGAACGATGTTGCGCGCGGCGTGACCGTCAATGTCGGCGTGGTGCGCGGCGGCACGCGCCCCAACGTCACGCCCGAGGAGGCCTATGCGGAAGTCGATCTGCGCGTCGTGAGCCTCAAGGACGCGGACGAGTTCGTCGGCAAGATTCTCTCTTTGACCTCGAAGACCGAGGGCGTCACCGTCACGGTCACCGGCGAGCTCAACCGGCCGCCTTACGAGAAGAGCAATGCAGGCGCCTCGCTGTACGAGCATGCCAGGACGCTCGCCGGCGAGATCGGCTTCGAGCTGATCGACACCCACACCGGCGGCGGCTCGGACGGCAATTTCACCGCTCCCTTCACCGCAACGCTCGACGGGCTCGGCGTCGACGGCAAGGGTGCACACACCCATTATGAGCAGCTCTATGTCTCCTCGCTGGCCCCACGCGCGCGGCTGCTCCATCGGCTTTATCAGACGCTGCGATGAGCGAACGTAAATCAAGCCCCGACCGCGACGACAGCGAGCGCGCCTTCTTCGGGCGCCGCAAGGGCCACAAGCTGAGGCAACACCAGGCCGGCTTGATCGAGCAGCTGCTGCCGCATCTTGCCCTCGATATCGACGGTGAGGCGCCGGCGGACGCCTGCGACATCTTCGATCCCGCAGCCGACGACGTCAGGCTCGAGATCGGCTTCGGCGGCGGCGAGCATCTCGCGGCCGAGGCACAGAACTTCCCCACCACCGGCTTCATCGGCTGTGAGCCCTATGTCAACGGCATGGCCAAGATCCTCGCGCAGATCGAGGCGGCCAACATCGGCAACATCCGCCTGTTCGCGGGCGATGCCGCCGAGCTCTTGGCTTGGCTTCCCAAGGAGTCGCTGTCGCGGATCGACCTGATCCATCCCGATCCCTGGCCGAAGCGGCGACACTGGAAGCGGCGCTTCGTCCAGGACCGCACCATTGCCGCGATGGCGCGCGTGCTCAAGCGAGGCGGCGAATTCCGCTTCGTCTGCGACATCGACGATTACTGCGCCTGGACACTGTCGCATCTTGCGCGCTCGCAGGACTTCGTCTGGCTGGCCGAACGCGCCGACGATTTCCGGCTTCCATGGCCGGGCTACACCATGACGCGCTACGGCCGAAAGGCCGCGCGCGAGGGACGCAAGGCGGCTTATCTGCGGTTCAGGCGGGTGGGTTAGCCGTCATTGCGAGGAGCGAAGCGACAAATTGCAAGGCAATTTGCGCTGGCGACGAAGCAATCCAGAGCGTTTTCGCGGAACGAGTTCTGGATTGCTTCGCTTCGCTCGCAATGACGGAGTGGGACGCTAGATCGTCTGCCGGTTGCGCCAGAAATTCACGACGCGTTCGGCGGTGGCCGGCATCAGGCGCGTGAAGTTGATGCGGGCGGCCTCGATATCGGCATCGGCCGGCGTGCGGTTCGGCCCGTACCAAAGCAGGATGAGCGCGCGCACCGTGGGCCAACCGAGGTTCAGCACGCGGCCGAGGATCAGAAGCGGATCGTAGCGGTCGCCCGCAATCAGGCCATCGAGCACCGAGAGCCGAATGCCTGAAAGCGCCGACAGCGCGGCGATCGACTCCTCGTATTTGTGCGCCTTGGCGAAGCCGAGCAGCGCGCTCTCGCCGAGATGGCCCTCGCGCCGCAGGGTCAGCACGGTGTGATGTGCCGCGGAGTAGTCGCGGCGCGGACCCGGCGGCAATGCGGCCTCCTCGATCGCCGCCATCGCGCGCTTGATCTCGGCCTGGCGTGCGGGATTGACCACGGTGGAGAGGCGACGGCGGATGACGTCGAGCGTCCCGTCGAGCAGCTGCTTCAGGTGCTCGCCGGAAAGGTCGTTGCGCTGGCCGATCTTCAGCGTCAGCACGCCGTCCTGCGCCGCGCGCTTGATCATCTCGGAATAGCTGCCCGGTGAGAACACCGCACCGGCATTGGCGGCGGCACGGCGCACCACGTCGCGATCGCCGCGCTCGACCAGCACGTCGGTGACGGCGGGAGACAAAGCTGGACGCTCAGTCATCGCCAGAAGATGACCCTGGCCCTTCAAGCGCGCGATCTCGACCAGCGCCGCCTCCTCGAGCACGGGCGAGCGGCGCAGCACCGGGCCGGCCACCATGATCTCGTTCTCGCGCGCGAGCTGATTGACGAGGTGCGGCGGCGCGTTGTTCAGGCGCGAGAAGCGCTCGGACAGATCGACGCGCGATGCCAGCTCGGCATGGGGCACGAGATCGATCAGGAGATTGTCAAACAGATCGATCAGCTCGGGGCGGAGCTTGTCCGCATCCCGAAAGAACAATTGGGAGATGGCACGCGCGATCTCGCCGCGGCGGCGCGGATCGCCGCGCTTGACGATATCGTCCAGTCCAGGAATGAGCGACGTGGCAACGGTCATGAAAACGCAACTCGAACGGGGCACGCCGCGGGTGCGCCCTAGGTCCAAGCCGCCCCACAATCGGGAAATCTAGGCCTGCTTGATGAAGGAAGCGTTGCAGGGCCCGCAGACGGGCGCAAAAAGGCCCCGTTCCCGCTGCAATGGGCCTTGTCCGGAGAAGCGGAAAGGGCTATATCAGCGCCAATTCATCTTCTCATACGATCCGCGTAGTGAGAGTGGGCCCGCAAGGACCCGCTCTTTTTTATTACCTGAACGCGGCTCGGCGGGAGATGCGCCCGACGTGTGGTCGGGAAAGTTCCGAAGCGGGCTTTGAAATCGTAACCAAGCCTTAACCCAAGCCTTAACCAACGAGCGCTCTGACCCTGGACATGACCGAACCGAACCCTGGTTCCACGGATGCCGAATTGCTGGCCGAGCCGCGGCTCGTGGTCGAGCCCGGCGTCGCGGCACGGGTGTCCGCGGTGGCAGCTCCCGTGCTGCAGGGCATGGGCTACCGCCTGGTCCGGATCCGCATTTCCGGCGAGGCCGGCTGCACCGTGCAGATCATGGCCGAGCGGCCGGACGGCTCGATGCAGATCGAGGATTGCGAGGCGATCTCGCGGGCCCTGTCGCCCGTGCTCGACGTCGCCGATCCCATCGACCGCGCCTATCGGCTCGAGATCTCCTCGCCGGGAATCGACCGCCCGCTGGTGCGCCGCTCCGATTTCGAGCGCTATTCCGGGCACCTGGTGAAGATCGAGATGGCGGTCGCGCATGAGGGGCGGAAGCGCTTCCGCGGCACGCTCGGCGCGGTCGAGGGCGACCGCGTGCATCTGCATCGCGACGATGCCAAGGCTGGCGACGATGCCGACGTTCTCCTGACCATGGAGGATATCGGCGAGGCCCGGCTGGTGCTGACCGACGAGCTGATCGCCGAATCCATGCGCCGCGGCAAGGCCGAGGAGCGCAAGATGCGCAGGGATCTCGGACTGGAGCCGCCGGCTGCACCGCACGCGGAGATCAGTGCGAAGATCACCAAGAACACCAAGCCGAAGAAGAAGCCGGCCCCGACCAACACGAAGAAACATCGCCTTGCCGCCGAACGCGCGCGGCGCGGCGAGATCGAGCCTGACCAAGGAGACTAGCCATGGCAGTCAGCGCCAACCGACTCGAATTGCTTCAGATCGCCGACGCCGTCGCACGCGAAAAGTCGATCGACCGCGGCATCGTCATCGCGGCGATGGAGGACGCCATCGCCAAGGCGGCGCGCGCACGTTACGGCAGCGAGACTGACGTTCACGCCGAGATCGACCCGAAGAAGGGCGAGCTGCGGCTGTCGCGCCACATGCTGGTGGTCGACAAGGTCGAGAATCACTCCAACCAGATCTCGCTGGTGGACGCGCAGCGCGCCAATCCCGGCGCCCAGGTCGGCGACACCATCGCCGACACCCTGCCGCCGCTGGAATATGGCCGCATCGCCGCGCAATCGGCCAAGCAGGTCATCGTGCAGAAGGTGCGCGAGGCCGAGCGCGACCGGCAGTACCAGGAATTCAAGGACCGCATCGGCGACATCGTCAATGGCGTCGTCAAGCGCGTCGAATATGGCAGCGTGATCGTCGATCTCGGCCGCGGCGAAGCCATCATCCGCCGCGACGAGATGCTGCCGCGCGAGGTGTTCCGCAACGGCGACCGCGTTCGCGCCTACATCTTCGACGTCCGCCGCGAGACGAGAGGCCCGCAGATCTTCCTCTCCCGCACCCATCCGCAGTTCATGGCGAAGCTGTTCGCGCAGGAAGTGCCGGAGATCTATGACGGCATCGTCGAGATCAAGGCGGTGGCCCGCGATCCGGGCTCGCGTGCGAAAATCGGCGTGATTTCCCGCGATTCCTCGGTCGATCCGGTCGGCGCCTGCGTCGGCATGCGCGGCTCGCGCGTGCAGGCCGTGGTCAACGAGCTGCAGGGCGAGAAGATCGACATCATTCCATGGTCGCCCGACATCGCGACCTTCGTGGTCAACGCGCTGGCGCCGGCGGAAGTCTCCAAGGTCGTGATCGACGAGGACCGCGAGCGCATCGAGGTCGTGGTGCCCGACACCAACAACCAGCTCTCGCTCGCGATCGGCCGCCGCGGCCAGAACGTGCGCCTGGCCTCGCAGCTCACCGGCTGGGATATCGACATCCTGACCGAGCAGGAGGAATCGGAGCGCCGCCAGGCCGACTTCGAGAACTCGACCCGCGTCTTCATGGAATCGCTCAACGTCGACGAAGTGGTCGGCCAGCTGCTGGCGTCCGAGGGCTTCACCTCGGTCGAGGAGCTCGCGATGGTGGACGTCAAGGAGCTCGCCGGCATCGAGGGCTTCGACGAGGAGACCGCGCAGGAGCTGCAGAATCGCGCCCGCGAATATCTGGAGCAGCAGGAAGCCGAGCTCGAGGCGAGGCGCAAGGAGCTCGGCGTCGAGGACGCGCTCAAGGACGTGCCCGGCGTGACCTCGAAGATGCTGGTGAAGTTCGGCGAGAACGACATCAAGAGCGTCGAGGACCTCGCCGGCTGCGCCACCGACGATCTGGTCGGCTGGACCGAGCGCAAGGAAGGCAGCGAGCCGACCAAGCACGCCGGCGCGCTCGACGGCATCGACATCTCCCGTGACGACGCCGAAGCGATGATCATGCAGGCCCGCGTCAAGGCCGGCTGGATCACCGAAGCCGATCTCGCCAAGCCCACCGAGGAGGCCGAGGCGACCGAAGATCAACCGGCTTAAGGGCAAAGGAGAATGTCGCCCGGATGCTTGCAGATTCCGACCTCGAACTTGACCATGGCCCGCGGACCGAAAGGTCCGCGACCATGCGCATGTGCGCGGTCAGCCGCGAGGTCCGGCCGATCGACGAGCTGATCCGCTTCGTTGCATCGCCTGACGGACAAATAGTTCCCGATCTCAAGCGCAAGCTGCCCGGACGCGGGATGTGGCTCACCGCCTCCCGCAAGACGGTTGCGGAAGCGGTGCGGCGTCACCAATTTAGCAAGGCCTTCAAGCGCGAGCTGCGCATCCCTCAGACGCTTCCCACCGACATCGAGGCGCTCCTGGTCCGGAGCGTGACCGAAGCCCTTGGGATCGCCGCCAAGGCGGGTCAGGTCGTGGCCGGCTTCGGCAAGGTCGAGAGCGCCCTCCGGGAAGGAACGGTCGAGGTCCTGATCCATGCCAGCGACGGGGCCGCGGACGGAATCCGCAAATTGGACATGCTGGCGCGTCAGAATGCCGGGAATCGCGGTGCTAAGGCGCAGATTCCCGTCGTCACCGCTCTGAAATCGGTAGAATTGGATTTGGCACTGACCCGGTCAAATGTGATACATGCTGCCCTGCTCGCGGGCCCGGCGAGCAAGTCATTCCTGTCACGTAGCCAGATCCTGGTCCGATACCGGATGGCGGACGACGACAAGACTGCCGAAAAACCCGGCCAGGATTTCTGAGAGACAACGACGACCCGATTGGATGGTGCGGCAACGCACAACACTGATAAATCAGGATTAGGACTGCTGAATGGTTGATACCAAGACCCCTGGCGACAAGAAGCTGAGCGTTCCGAGCAAGACGCTATCGCTCAAGCCGCGCGTCGAAACGGGCACCGTGCGCCAGAGCTTCAGCCATGGCCGCAGCAAGCAGGTCGTGGTCGAGAAGCGCGGCAAGCGCCGCATTGGCGATGGACCCGAGCCGCACGCGCCCGAGGTGACGGCAAAGCCGGCGCCGGCCGCACCCGCCGCGCCGCCGCGTCCGGCTCCGCCCCCGCCGCGCAACGCCGGTTCCGGCGTGGTGCTTCGCACCCTCACCGAGGATGAGCGTTCGGCCCGTGCCAGCGCGCTCGCCGACGCCAAGCTGCGCGAGGTCGAGGAACGCCGCCAGGCCGAGGAAGAGGCCCAGCGCCGCGCCGCCCGTGAGGCTGCCGAGCGCGCCGAGCGCGAAGCCGCCGAATCCCGCCGCAAGGCCGAGGAAGAGCGCCACCGTCACGAGGACGAAGCCAAGCGGAAGGCCGAGACCGAGGCCAAGAAGCGTTTTGGCGAAGGCGAGCAGCCGTCCGCACCGCGTCCCGCCGCCGCGGCACCGGCCGCCTCCGCACCGCGCCCCGGTGCGCCTGCGTCCCGGCCTGGGACCACCACCACAGCACGTCCGGGAACCACGACGGCGCGCCCTGCAACCACGACCGCGCAGCGTCCGGGTGGACCGGCTGGCCGCGGCCCCGCCGTTGCGGCCGAAGCTGACGACGACGAGGCGCCGCGCCAGATCCGCCGCGGTCCCGGCGGCGCCGCGCGTCCCGTGGTAGCCCCCAAGCCCACCCACAAGCCCGGCCCGCAGAAGGAGCGCGGCCGCCTGACCGTCGTCACCGCGCTCAATGCCGATGAGGTGCGCGAGCGCTCGATCGCCTCGTTCCGCCGCCGCACCCAGCGCCTGAAGGGCCACGCCTCGAACGAGCCCAAGGAAAAGCTCATCCGTGAAGTGGTCATTCCGGAAGCGATCACCATCCAGGAACTCGCCAACCGCATGTCCGAGCGCGCGGTCGACGTCATCCGCATGCTGATGAAGCAGGGCGCGATGCACAAGATCACCGACGTGATCGACGCCGACACCGCGCAGCTGATTGCCGAAGAGCTCGGCCACACCGTCAAGCGCGTTGCCGCCTCCGACGTTGAAGAAGGTCTGTTCGACGCGACCGACGATTCGACCGACACCGAGACCCGTTCGCCCGTGGTGACCGTCATGGGTCACGTCGACCACGGCAAGACCTCGCTGCTCGACGCGCTCCGTCACGCCAACGTGGTCTCCGGCGAAGCCGGCGGCATCACCCAGCACATCGGCGCCTATCAGGTGACATCGCCTGAAACCGGCAAGAAGATCACCTTCATCGACACGCCCGGCCACGCAGCGTTCACCGCGATGCGCGCCCGCGGCGCCAAGGTCACCGACATCGTCGTGCTGGTGGTCGCGGCCGACGACGGCGTGATGCCGCAGACAGTCGAAGCCATTAACCACGCCAAGGCGGCAGGCGTGCCGATCATCGTTGCCATCAACAAGATCGACAAGCCCGATGCCAAGCCCGAGCGCGTGCGCACCGAGCTGCTCCAGCACGAGGTGCAGGTGGAATCTTTCGGCGGCGAAGTCGTCGACGTCGAGGTGTCCGCCAAGAACAAGACCAATCTCGACAAGCTGCTCGAGATGATCGCGCTGCAGGCTGAAATCCTCGACCTGAAGACCAATTCGGAGCGTCCCGCCGAAGGCACCGTGATCGAGGCCAAGCTCGATCGCGGCCGCGGTCCGGTCGCGACCGTGCTGGTGCAGCGCGGCACGCTTCGCGTCGGCGACATCATCGTCGCCGGTGCCGAAATGGGCCGCGTCCGCGCGCTGATCTCCGATCAGGGCGAGACCGTGCAGGAGGCCGGCCCCTCGGTGCCAGTCGAGGTGCTCGGCTTCAACGGCCCGCCCGAGGCCGGCGATCGTCTCGCGGTGGTCGAGAACGAAGCCCGCGCCCGCCAGGTCACCAGCTACCGCGCGCACCAGAAGCGCGAGAACGCGGCAGCCTCGATCTCCGGCATGCGCGGCTCGCTCGAGCAGATGATGTCGCAATTGAAGACGGCGGGCCGCAAGGAATTCCCGCTGATCGTCAAGGCCGACGTGCAGGGCTCGCTGGAAGCCATCCTCGGCTCGCTGGAGAAGCTCGGCACCGACGAGGTCGCCGCCCGCATCCTGCATGCCGGCGTCGGCGGCATCTCGGAATCCGACGTGACGCTGGCCGAAGGCTTCAACGCCGCGATCATCGGCTTCTCGGTTCGCGCCAACAAGGAGGCCGCTGCGGCCGCCAAGCGCAACGGCATCGAGATCCGCTACTACAACATCATCTACGACCTCGTGGACGACGTGAAGAAGGCGATGAGCGGTCTGCTCGCGCCGACCTTGCGCGAAACCATGCTGGGCAATGCCGAGATCCTGGAGATCTTCAACATCTCCAAGGTCGGCAAGGTAGCCGGCTGCCGCGTCACCGACGGCACCGTGGAACGCGGCGCCAATGTGCGCCTCATCCGCGACAACGTCGTCGTGCACGAAGGCAAGCTGTCGACGCTGAAGCGCTTCAAGGACGAAGTGAAGGAAGTCCAATCCGGCCAGGAATGCGGCATGGCCTTCGAGAACTATCACGACATGCGTGCCGGTGACGTGATCGAGTGTTATCGCGTGGAGACGATCCAGCGCTCCCTGTAAGTCCAAATCTTACCGAAGCGTTCGGATCTTTTTGAACTGAGATTGCGGGAGTGCGATGGCCGGTTTTTTCCGGCCATCCACCCCCTCTTCGTTTCAACAGGACAAATGACAATGCCCGTGTCCCAGATGCGGGCATGACGAGGTGATTTTCGAAAAAATGCCACGGCATCATCAGAAGAAGAGTTCCGCGCCCGGCGGCTCGCAGCGTCAGCTGCGCGTCGGCGAGCAGGTTCGCCACGCGATGGCCGATATTCTGGCGCAAGGCAATGTGCATGATGCCGACCTCGAAGGTCACATCATCACCGTGCCGGAGGTGCGGATGTCGCCCGACCTGAAGCTCGCGACGGTCTACGTGATGCCGCTCGGTGGCCGCGACACCGAGATCGTCATCGCTGCGCTCGAGCGCAACAAGAAGTTCTTGCGCGGCGAGGTCGCGCGGCGCGTTAACCTGAAATTTGCACCTGACATTCGCTTCCGCGTCGACGAACGATTCGACGAAGCGGAACGGATCGAGAAGCTTTTGCGAACGCCTGCGGTGCAGAAGGATTTGGAACAGGATCCGCATTCGGATCGGGAAGAAGAGCAATGACCATGGACCCCGCTCACGGCACGATCGGCGGCAACGACACCGATCAGCGCGACGCGCAGACCAACGATTTCGCGGAGATGGGCGGCAATTCGCAGCCGCATCAGGAGCCGCGCCGCGTCAACAACGATCCGCGCGCCAAGCAGCAGAAGGGCAACCAGGTCCGCCGCGACCGCCGCGACGTCCATGGCTGGGTCGTGCTCGACAAGCCGATCGGCATGACCTCGACGCAGGCGGTCGCCGTGCTCAAGCGCCTGTTCAACGCCAAGCGCGCCGGACACGCCGGCACGCTCGATCCGCTCGCCTCGGGGGGCTTGCCGATCGCGCTCGGGGAAGCCACCAAGACCGTCCCCTTCGTGATGGACGGCCGCAAGCGCTACCGCTTCACGGTCTGCTGGGGCGAGGAGCGCGATACCGACGACATCGAGGGCCGGGTGACCGCGACCTCGGACCAGCGCCCGAGCCGGGAGGCCATCCTGGCCCTGCTGCCCCGCTTCACCGGGGTGATCGAGCAGATCCCGCCGCGCTATTCGGCGATCAAGATCCAGGGCGAGCGCGCCTATGACCTCGCCCGCGACGGCGAGATCGTGGAACTGGCGCCCCGCCCGGTCGAGATTCACCATTTAACCCTTGTCGATCAACCAGATAACGACCGGGCCGTGTTCGAGGCCGAGTGCGGCAAGGGCACCTATGTGCGGGCGCTCGCCCGCGATATGGGCCGGATTCTCGGCACTTACGGCCATATCTGCGCGCTGAGGCGGACCCTGGTCGGCCCATTTGGCGAAAACGACATGATTCCGCTGGATCAGTTGGAGGCTTTGTGCGATAGAGCCGCGTCCGGCGAGGGCAGCCTCGCCGACGCGCTTTTGCCCGTTGAGACCGCGCTGGACGACATCCCGGCACTGGCCGTCACTCGGGCTGATGCGGCAAGGCTCCATCGGGGCCAGGCCGTTTTGTTGCGCGGACGGGATGCGCCCACTTGTAGCGGCACAGTCTATGTCACGGTGGCAGGCCGTCTTTTGGCGCTTGCCGAAGTTGGCAATGGCGAAATCATCCCCAAGCGTGTGTTCAACCTGACCGGCCTGACTGCCAGCCCCGGTCGCAACGAGAGAAATTGACGATGTCGATTGCCGCAGAACGCAAAGCGGAAGTCATCAAGACGAATGCCACCAAGGCCGGCGACACCGGCTCGCCCGAGGTTCAGGTCGCGATCCTGTCGGAACGCATCAACAACCTCACCAACCATTTCAAGACCCACGTGAAGGACAACCATTCGCGTCGCGGCCTCTTGAAGCTGGTCTCGACCCGCCGCTCGCTCCTCGACTATCTCAAGAAGAAGGACGAGGCGCGGTACAAGGCGCTGCTCGAGAAGCACAATATTCGTCGTTAAGAGTTCCTGCGCGCGCCACCGGCGCGCGTTTTCGCGCGTGGTTTCGAACGAAAGCGCTTGTTTTAAGCTTTTTGATCGAGGTTGCGCGCACGTCGGATGCAGGTCGTCGGCGGCCGGCATCCGGGCATGAACGGCGAAGACCGCGGTTCGGTGTTCGCAGTCGTGCCGACTGACAGTCCAGCAGCAATCCGGCGGCTGGGCACAACGGGCAAGGCGCCCGTATGACCCGAAAGGATGGACGCCATCCGACATCCAAAAACCATGGCAGGATCGCAGGACGCTGATCATCCGCTCCGATCAGCGTCCCGCAATCTTGCGCATGGTTTTTGTTTTTCGAGAGCCGTCCCTTCTTTCGAGAACCCATGAAAGAAGACCTCTATGTTCAATAAGCATTCAGTCGAAATCGACTGGGGCGGACGCCCACTCAAGCTCGAAACCGGCAAGATCGCCCGCCAGGCCGACGGCGCCGTCGTCGCCACCTATGGCGAGACCGTGGTGCTCGCCACCGTCGTCGCGGCGAAGGCGCCGCGCGAAGGCGTCGACTTCCTGCCGCTGACCGTCGATTACCAGGAAAAGGCCTACGCTGCGGGCCGCATTCCCGGCGGCTATTTCAAGCGCGAGGGCCGTCCGACCGAGAAGGAGACGCTGGTCTCCCGCCTGATCGACCGACCGATCCGCCCGCTGTTCGTCGACGGCTGGCGTAACGAGACCCAGGTGATCGTCACCGTGCTGTCGCACGACATGGAGAACGATCCCGACGTCGTGGCGATGGTCGCGGCCTCCGCGGCGCTGACGCTGTCCGGCGTGCCGTTCAAGGGCCCGATCGGCGCGGCCCGCGTCGGCTTCGCCAACGACGAGTTCATTCTCAATCCGACGCTCGACGAGATGGTCGACACCCAGCTCGACCTCGTCGTCGCCGGCACTGCCGACGCCGTGCTGATGGTGGAATCGGAAGCCAAGGAACTGAACGAAGACATCATGCTCGGCGCGGTGATGTTTGGTCACCGCCACTTCCAGCCTGTCATCAACGCGATCATCGAGCTCGCCGAGAAGGCCGCCAAGGAGCCGCGCGAAGTCACCGTCATCGACAACGCCGCGCTCGAGAAGGAGATGCTCGGCCTGGTCGAGCAGGAGCTGCGCGCCGCCTACGCGATTCCGATCAAGCAGGAGCGTTATGCCGCCGTCGGCGTCGCCAAGGAAAAGGTGATGGCCCACTACTTCCCGGAGGGCCAGGAGCCGAAATACGACAAGCTCCGTGTCGCCGGCGTGTTCAAGGAGCTCGAGGCCAAGATCGTTCGCTGGAATATTCTCGACACCGGCAAGCGCATCGACGGCCGCGACAGCAAGACGGTGCGCAACATCGTCGCCGAGGTCGGCGTGCTGCCCCGCGCCCACGGCTCGGCGCTGTTCACCCGCGGCGAGACCCAGGCGATGGTCGTGACCACGCTCGGCACCGGCGAGGACGAGCAGTACATCGACGCGCTGTCCGGAACCTACAAGGAAACGTTCCTGCTGCACTACAACTTCCCGCCCTATTCGGTCGGCGAGACCGGCCGCCTCGGCGGCACCAAGCGCCGCGAGATCGGCCACGGCAAGCTGGCCTGGCGCGCGATTCGTCCGGTGCTGCCGCCGCACCATGAATTCCCCTACACCACGCGCGTGGTCTCGGAGATCACCGAGTCCAACGGCTCGTCCTCGATGGCTTCGGTCTGCGGCGCCTCGCTGGCGCTAATGGATGCGGGCGTGCCGCTGAAGCGGCCGACCGCGGGCATCGCGATGGGCCTGATCCTCGAAGACAAGCGCTTTGCGGTTCTCTCGGACATCCTCGGCGACGAGGACCATCTCGGCGACATGGACTTCAAGGTCGCCGGCACGGAAGCGGGCATCACCTCGCTCCAGATGGACATCAAGATCGAGGGCATCACCGAAGAGATCATGAAGGTCGCGCTGGCTCAGGCCAAGGACGGCCGCATCCATATCCTCGGCGAGATGGCCAAGGCCCTCACCGCGGCCCGCGCCGAGCTCGGCGAATATGCGCCGCGCATCGAGACCTTCAAGATCGCCACCGACAAGATCCGCGAGGTGATCGGCACCGGCGGCAAGGTGATCCGCGAGATCGTCGAGAAGACCGGCGCCAAGGTCAACATCGAGGATGACGGCACCGTGAAGGTCGCCTCCAGCGACGGCGAGGCGATGAAGGCGGCGATCAAGTGGATCAAGTCGATCGCGTCCGATCCGGAAGTCGGCCAGATCTATGACGGCACTGTCGTCAAGGTGATGGAGTTCGGCGCCTTCGTGAACTTCTTCGGTTCCAAGGATGGTCTCGTCCACATCAGCCAGCTCGCGGCCAACCGCGTGCAGAAGACCTCCGACGTCGTCAAGGAAGGCGACAAGGTCAAGGTCAAGCTGCTCGGCTTCGACGATCGCGGCAAGACCCGCCTGTCGATGAAGGTGGTCGACCAGACCACGGGCGAAGACCTCGAAGGCAAGGACAAGGGCGGCGAGGGCGAGAAGGCCCCGCGCGAAGCCGCCGGCGAGTAAGGCCTCGCGACAGTCCGGAAACGCGAAGGGCGGCCGAGAGGCCGCCCTTTTTCTTTGCCATGCCGCCTGCATCATCGCGGGCCATGCGCGCTTCCGCCGCAGCGTCGGAGTGACCGCGATCGAAACCCGGAATGGTTGGTCTTGCGTAGCTATCGGACCGCCGTACGCTTCATCAGCGGATCGTCCCAAGACAGGAGAACCAAATGACGTCCATATCCCGGCGCCGCCTCATGTTCACTGCAACCGGCCTCGTCGCGGCTGCCGCTGCCCCGCGCATGGCGTTTGCGCAAGCCGGCGCGGCGGCCACAGGGCCGTTCAAGCTCGATCCTTTGGCCTATCCGGCGAATGCGCTGGAACCGCATATCGATGCCAAGACGATGGAAATCCACCACGACCGCCATCATCAGGCGTTCATCACCAACCTGAACAATTTCGCCAAGGACAATCCGCAGATCGCGGGAAAGCCGGTCGGCGAGGTGCTGGGCAATCTCGGGGCCATTCCCGACGCGATCCGCACCGGCGTCCGCAACAACATGGGCGGCCACGCCAACCACACGATGTTCTGGCAGATCATGGGACCGAACGGCGGCAAGCCGGAAGGTGCCCTGCTCGCCGCGATCGACAGCGACCTCGGGGGCATGGAAAAGTTTCAGGCCGACTTCAACGCTGCCGGCGGGCGCGTATTCGGCTCGGGCTGGGTGTTCGTGACCGTCAGCAAGGACGGCAAGCTCGCAATCGAGACGAGGCCCAATCAGGACAATCCGATGATGGACGGCAAGCGGGCCCTGCTCGGCAACGACGTCTGGGAGCACGCCTACTATCTGAACTACCAGAACCGGCGCGCCGATTATCTCAAGGCATGGTGGAATACGGTGAACTGGAAGGCGGTGGGCGAGCGCTACGCTGCCGCGAAGGCCGGCACACTCGACGTGTAACGCCGATCCGGGATGATGAAAAAAGGGCGGCCTCTCGGCCGCCCTTTTGTTTGCGGGCCCCCGATCAGGATCGCGCCGCGATGTCGTAGCGGTCGAGGTTCATCACCTTGGTCCAGGCTTTCGCAAAGTCCTTCACGAACTTCTCCTTGGAGTCCGAGGTGGCATAGACCTCGGCGAAGGCGCGAAGCTGCGAGTGCGAGCCGAAGATCAGATCGACGCGCGTTGCGGTCCACTTGACGGTGTTGGTCTTGCGGTCGCGGCCTTCGTAGACGCCGTCCGCACCGGGCGGTGCCCACTGCGTGCTCATGTCGAGCAGGTTGACGAAATAGTCGTTGCTTAGCGTTCCCACCTTCGAGGTGAAGACGCCGTGCTTCAACCCGCCGGCATTGGCGCCGAGCACACGCAGGCCACCGACCAGCACCGTCATCTCCGGACCGGTCAGCCCCAGCAGCTGGGCGCGGTCGACGAGGGCCTCTTCGGGCTGCATGAACTGATGCCGCTTGCCGATGTAGTTGCGGAAGCCATCGGCTCGCGGCTCCAGCGGGGCGAAGGAGGCCGCATCGGTCTGCTCCTGCGAAGCATCCATGCGGCCCGGCGTGAAGCCGACCTTGACGTCGACGCCGGCATCCTTGGCAGCCTTCTCGACGGCGGCGGTGCCGCCGAGCACGATCAGGTCGGCGAGCGAGACCTTCTTGGCGCCGGATGAGGCGTTGAAGTCCTTCTGGATCTCTTCGAGCTTGCCGAGCACCTTGGCGAGCTGAGCCGGCTCGTTGACCTCCCAGTCCTTCTGCGGAGCAAGGCGGATGCGCGCACCGTTGGCGCCGCCGCGCTTGTCCGAGCCGCGGAACGTCGAGGCCGAGGCCCAGGCCGTCGAGACCAACTCCGGCACCGTCAGGCCCGAGGCCAGGATCTTCGACTTGAGGGCCGCGATGTCCTGCTCACTGACCAGCTCGTGGTTCACGGCCGGGATCGGATCCTGCCAGATCAGCGTCTCCTTCGGCACCAGCGGGCCGAGATAGCGCTGGATCGGACCCATGTCGCGATGGGTGAGCTTGAACCAGGCACGGGCGAAGGCGTCCGCGAACTGATCCGGGTTCTCCAGGAAGCGACGCGAGATCTTCTCATATGCGGGATCGAAGCGCAGCGAGAGGTCGGTCGTCAGCATGGTCGGCCGATGCTTCTTCGACGGATCGAACGCGTCCGGAATGATCGCTTCGGCGTTCTTGGCGGTCCATTGCTGAGCGCCGGCCGGGCTCTTCGTCAGCTCCCATTCGAAGTTGAAGAGATTTTCGAAGAAGTTGTTGCTCCACTTCGTCGGCGTCTTCGTCCAGGTCACTTCCAGACCGCTGGTGATGGAGTCGGCGGAGTGGCCCGCCCCATGCTTGCTCTTCCAGCCGAGGCCCTGGTCTTCAAGCGCACCGGCTTCCGGTTCTGGACCGACCAGCGAGGGATCGCCGGCGCCATGGGTCTTGCCGAAGCTGTGGCCGCCAGCGATCAGCGCGACGGTCTCCTCGTCGTTCATCGCCATGCGGGCGAAGGTCTCGCGGATGTCCTTGGCCGCGGCGACCGGATCCGGCTTGCCGTTCGGGCCTTCCGGATTGACGTAGATGAGGCCCATCTGCACCGCGCCGAGCGGCTCGGCGAGCTGGCGCTCGCCGCTGTAGCGCTCATCACCGAGCCAGGTGCCTTCCGGCCCCCAATAGAGCTCTTCCGGCTCCCAGACGTCGACGCGACCGCCGGCGAAACCAAAGGTCTTGAAGCCCATCGATTCGAGCGCGACGTTGCCGGCGAGCACCATCAGGTCGGCCCAGGAAATCTTCTGGCCGTATTTCTGCTTGATCGGCCAGAGCAGACGGCGCGCCTTGTCGAGATTGGCGTTGTCGGGCCAGCTGTTGAGCGGGGCGAAACGCTGCTGACCGGCGCCGGCGCCGCCGCGGCCGTCGGTGGTGCGATAGGTGCCGGCGCTGTGCCAGGCCATGCGGATCATGAGGCCGCCATAGTGGCCGAAGTCGGCCGGCCACCATTCCTGAGAATCCGTCATCAACGCGGTCAGGTCCTTGATGACCGCGTTCAGGTCGAGCGACTTGAACTCCTTGGCGTAATCGAAGTCCTTGTCCATCGGATCGGACTTGTCGGAATTCTTGTGCAGCACCTCGATGTTGAGCTGCGTCGGCCACCAATCGCGGTTTGAGCGCGTGGGTTTTCCGCCCGAAAACGGGCACTTCGAAGTGTCGTCCATGAATACCTCCTCTGGCGGCGTCGAACTCGCGCCCTTGGCCAGGTAGAACCACTCTAAGCGTCGCGTCCTATCAGGGGAAGTTGACTTTAGTGATCGCTGCGATAGGATTTTCTGATGATCAATCTGACGCTGCGCCAGCTCCGGTATTTCGATGCGCTGGCGCGCCACGGCCATTTCGGCCGTGCCGCCGAGGCCTGCTCGATCTCGCAGCCGGCGCTGTCGATGCAGATCAAGGAACTGGAGGAGACGCTCGGCGGCCTGTTGCTGGAGCGCAGCGCGCGCCAGGTCGCGCTGACCCGGTTCGGCGAGGAGCTGGCGCAACGGGTCCGCGACATCCTGCGCTCGGTCGACGAGCTCGGCGATTTCGCGCGCGCTTCGCAGGACCGCTTCGCCGGCCGCCTGCGCATCGGCATGATCCCGACCATCGCGCCCTATTTGCTGCCCAAGATCACCAAGAACCTCACGCGCATGCACCCGGAGCTCGACATCCGCGTGCGCGAGACCATGACGCCGCGGCTGATCCAGGAGCTGGTGGAGGGCCGGCTCGACACCGCCATCGTGGCGCTGCCGGTGTCGGAGCCCTCGCTCACCGAGGTCGCGCTGTTCGAGGAGAAGTTTCTGCTGGTGCGGCCGGGCGCCGATGAAGGCACGCCGGTGCCGTCGCGCGAGATGATGCGCGAGATGCGGCTTCTGCTGCTCGAGGAAGGGCACTGTTTCCGCGACCAGGCGCTCTCCTTCTGCAACATGCAGGCCGCGCCGCCGCGCGAGATGCTCGATGCGAACTCGCTATCGACGCTGGTGCAGATGGTCAGCGCCGGCATCGGCGTCACGTTGATCCCGGAGATGGCGGTGCCGGTGGAGACGCGCTCCGCCTCGGTCTCGCTGGCGCGCTTCCGCGACCCCGAGCCGTCGCGAACCATCGGCATGGTCTGGCGCAAGACCAGCCCGCTGTCGCGGCAGCTGCTGCAGATCTCCGAGGTGGTGTGCCTGTCCGCGGGCAAGGTGCGCGCGCGGCAATCCCTGCGCGGCCAGAAGGCTTGACTGGCTCATGTCGCATCCGGTCATCCGCCTCGCCCGCTCCGACGAATACGATGAGATCGGCCGCGTCTGGATGGAGAGCTGGGTCTCGACCGGGCTCGGCGAAGCCAGCGACTTCCTGCTGGCCAATTTGCGTGCGCGCATCAAGCGCGAGATCGAGAACGGCTGGAGCCTGTTCGTCGCCGACGATCGCGGCACGATCGGAGCGATGCTCGCGCTGCACCTGCCGAAGCTCTATCTCGACATGCTGTTCGTCGCGCCTGCCCATCAGGGCCGATCGCTCGGCCGGCAATTGCTCGCTTTCACGCGCACGCAAATGCCCGACGAGATCTATCTGCGCTGCGTCCGCGAGAACGAGAAGGCCTGGCGCTGGTACGAGCGCGAAGGTTTTGTGTTCGAGAAGGAAGAGATCGAGCCGTCGAACGGGTTCGTGATGAAGTGTTACCGGTGGAAGCGGCAACGGCCAGGCGGCGGGTAGGACGAGCGGGTCTTCACCTTGCGGTTGTCATCGGCGCGCACTAGTAGATGTCTCTCGTCGATGAGAATATCCTGGAAACCGCAACCTGCATCAGCCGTCCCATGTTTCGCATCTGCTTGACTACGATCTTTCTGTTAGGGCTCATCGCAGGCGCGGCGGCCCAATCCGCTCCATCGCCGGCTCGGCCAGCCAAGAGCACCACGCCGAAAGCCGCCCCGAGCTCCAAACAGGCTGTCGCTGCGGATGCAGGACCGTGCGGGATTGGTCTCATTTCCGTCGTCGGCAACCGGTTCGGTGTTCAGCAGGTTGGCTTCACCATGTTTGGCAACGAGTACGTGCCCGTCGCGATCGATGGCTGGGGACTTGATGACATCGTCATGTCGCGGGTTCGCGCGGCCGCAGCCGGCAAATCTGTCAAGCGCCTCGCTTATTCACCAAGCGCCTGGGCGCAGGCTGGCGGATCCGGATCGCCGATGCTGAGACGAAACCAGGAGCGGCAGGAATTCGTTCAGCAGAGCGCGGCAGGCACCAAATGTCAGCTCTATGTCCTGGTCGAGAGATTTCAGAACGGCTTCAGCAACACGAATCAATCCGTCGAAGGATTTGGCATCGTGAAGTGGGGCAATCCCATCAAGCGACGCACGTTCCTGTTCGCGCTGACCTATATCACCGTGTACGACGGACAGTCGTTCGAGGTCGTCAAGAAGGGCGCGGCGTCAACGGATGCCGAACCCATGATGTCACGCTTGATCGGGATCAACCCGATCAGCGGCCCCAACAAGGAATTGGATGAGACGGCCTTTCCGGCGTCTGCCAACGAGGTGGCGGGCAACCAAGCGCTGCGCGATGGTGTCCGCACGCTGCTGACGACGAGTCTCGACAAAACGCTACCTCAGCTGCTCCAGCAATAAAGGTTCCCGCCATGATCAAGCTTTATTGGTCGCCCCGCTCGCGCTCGTTCACGACGCTCTGGCTGATGGAGGAGAGCGGCCTGCCCTATGAGCGCGTGCTGACCGACATCTCGACCGGCGCGCAGAAGGCGCCGGACTATCTGAAGATCAATCCGATGGGCAAGGTGCCGGCGCTGACCGACGGCGATGCCGCGCTCGCCGAAGCCGCCGCGATCTGCGCCTACATCGCCGACCGCTATCCCGAAACCAGGCTCGCGCCAGCCGTGACCGATCCGCGCCGGGCGCGCTACCTGCAATGGCTGTTCTTCTCGCCGGGCTGCATCGAGCCCGCCATTATCCAGATCTTCACCAAGATCGAGATCCCGACCTCGACCGCGGCCTGGGGCAGCGCGACGCAGGTGTTCGACGTGCTGGAGGCCGCGCTCGAGAAGGGCCCGTGGATTCTCGGCGAGGAATTTTCCGCAGCCGACGTCGTCATCGGCTCCGGCCTGAATTTCGCGGTGCGCCTGTTCAAGATGGTGCCGTCGCGCCCGGCGTTCGACGCCTATCTCGCGCGCTGCACGGCGCGGCCGGCCTTCCAGCGCGCGGAGAAGATCGCGGCGGGTTAAGCAAGCTCTCGTAGGGTAGGCAAAGCGAAGTAGCTGCAGTAGCCCGGATGGAGCGCAGCGCAATCCGGGGCAATCGCATCCGCGGATGAGCCTGTCCCGGATTTCGCTGCGCTCCATCCAGGCTACGAAGCTATTCCGATGACTTCAGATCATCCGGCCGCGGCATCAGGATGACGTTGTAGCCGGAATCCACATAATGGACTTCGCCGGTCACCCCGCCGGAGAGATCCGACAACAGATATAGCGCCGAGCCGCCGAGGTCGTCGAGCGTGACGCCGCGGCGCAGCGGCGAATGCTTCTGCATGAAGGCGAACATCGCCCGCGCCTCGCCGATGCCGGAGCCGGCGAGCGTGCGGATGGGGCCGGCGGAGATCGCGTTGACGCGGATGCCGCGCGGTCCGAAATCGGCGGCGAGATAGCGCACGGAGGCCTCCAGCGCCGCCTTGGCCACGCCCATCACGTTGTAGTTCGGCATCGCGCGCTCTGAGGCGCCGAAGGTCAGCGTGATCATGCTGCCCCCCTCCGTCATCAGCTCGGCGGCGCGCTTTGCGACCTCCGTGAACGAGAAGCAGGAGATCACCATGGTGCGCGAGAAATTCTCGCGGCTGGTGTCGGCATAGCGGCCCTTCAGCTCGTTCTTGTCGGCAAAGCCGATCGCGTGGATCACGAAGTCGAGCTTGCCCCACTTTTCGCGGAGCACCGCGAAGGTGGCATCGACGCTGGCGATGTCCTCGACGTCGCAAGGCAGCACCAGATCGACGCCGAGCTGCTCCGCCAGCGGCTTGACGCGCTTGCCGAGCGCCTCGCCCTGGAAGGTGAAGGCAAGCTCGGCGCCATGGGCATGAAGCGTCCGCGCCATGCCCCAGGCGATGGAATGATCATTGGCGATGCCCATGATCAGACCGCGCTTGCCTTTCATCAAACCTTCCATGCCGCCATCGCTCCTATTTTCGACGTCATCGCCCGCGCAGGCGGGCGATCCAGTATTCCAGAGACCGTCGTGATAAATAGAGAAGCCGCGGCGTACTGGATGCCCCGCCCCCCGTGCGCAATTGCGCACTAGGCGGGGCATGACAAAGTCAGAGATCACGCATCCAGCCGGCTGAACACCAGCGTGGCGTTGGTGCCGCCGAAGCCGAAGGAGTTCGACAGCACGGTGCCGATCTTGGCGTTGTCGATGCGCTTGCGCACGATCGGCATGTCGGCGAACACGGGGTCGAGCTCCTGGATGTGCGCGCTCTCGCAGATGAAGCCGTTGTTCATCATCAGCAGCGAATAGATCGCTTCCTGCACGCCGGTGGCGCCGAGCGAATGGCCGGTCAGCGCCTTGGTCGCCGAGATCGGCGGGCACTTCTCGCCGACGCCGAACACTTTGCGGATCGCCTCGATCTCCGGCGGGTCCCCGGCCGGCGTCGAGGTCGCGTGCGGGTTGATGTAGTCGACCTTGGTTTTCACCGTCGAAATCGCCATGCGCATGCAGCGCTCGGCGCCTTCGCCCGACGGCGCCACCATGTCGTGGCCATCAGAGGTCGCGCCATAGCCGACCACCTCGCCATAGATGCGCGCGCCGCGCGCCTTGGCATGCTCGAGCTCTTCCAGCACCAACACGCCGGCGCCGCCGGCGATGACGAAGCCGTCGCGATTGAGATCGTAGGGACGCGAGGCCGTGGCCGGCGTGTCGTTGTACTTCGAGGACATCGCGCCCATGGCGTCGAACAGCACCGACAGTGACCAGTCCAGCTCCTCGCAGCCGCCGGCGAAGATGACGTCCTGCTTGCCGATCTGGATGGTCTCGTAGGCATTGCCGACGCAATGGTTCGAGGTCGCGCAGGCCGATGAGATCGAATAGTTCACGCCCTTGATCTTGAACCAGGTCGCGAGCGTCGCGGATGCCGTGGAGGACATCGCCTTCGGCACCGCAAACGGGCCGACGCGCTTCGGTCCCTTGGAGCGGGTGATGTCGGCGGCTTCGACGATGGTGCGCGCCGAGGGGCCGCCGGAGCCCATGATGATGCCGGTGCGGATGTTGGAGACTTCGTCGGGCGACAGGCCGGAATCCTGGATCGCCTGCTCCATCGCGATGTGATTCCACGCCGCGCCCTGGCCGAGGAAGCGCATCGCGCGGCGGTCGACCACCGTCGACGGATCGAGCGACGGCTCGCCTTGCACCTGCGAACGGAAGCCGAGCTCGGCATATTTCTCAGCCCGCGAAATGCCCGACTTCGCCTCGTGAAGGCTCGCAAGCACTTCCTGGGTGTTGTTTCCGATCGACGAGACGATGCCCATCCCGGTGACCACAACCCGCCTCATGACAGCCTCGCCTCAATCGTTGTCTTCTTAGTGATGCGCTCAGCCCAGGCTCGTGCCCTGCTTGAACAGGCCGACCTTCAGATCCTTGGCGCGATAGATAATCTGGTCATCGACCGAAAGCCACCCGTCGGCGATGCCGAGCACGAGCTTCGAACGCATCACGCGCTTGATATCGACGTTGTACACAACCTTGCGGGCGTCGGTCAGCACCTGGCCGCCGAACTTCAGCTCGCTCAGGCCAAGCGCCCGGCCGCGGCCTTCCCCCCCGCTCCAGCCGAGGTAGAAGCCGACCATCTGCCACAGCGCATCGAGTCCGAGGCAGCCGGGCATGACCGGATCGTTCTTGAAATGGCAGCCGAAGAACCAGAGGTCGGGCTTCACGTCGAGCTCGGCGCGCACCAGACCCTTGCCGAACTCACCGCCATTGTCGTTGATGTCGGTGATGCGGTCGAACATCAGCATCGGCGGCAGCGGCAGCTGGGCGTTGCCTGGGCCGAACATCTCGCCGCGGGCACAGGCCAGCAGATCTTCATAGTCGTAACCGTTGCGCCTGTTCAGCATTCACGAGCCTCTGTTCAAATCCCGATTGAGCGGCGTTCCTGGCGAAAATGGGCCCGTCTCGATCGGACCGCCAATCGCCACCGCCGGCCGCGACTTGCGCAAGCTTCGCATGGATTGCCAACCGGGCCTCCATGCCCGGCTGCGCCAAAATCGGCTAAGCGGAACCGCGCGCTCTCTAACACAGGCCATTTCGGGTAGCAAAGCGCAGAGATGAAGGTAAAATGACGGGCTCCCCCAACCGGTTCCGAGCCTAATTAGAACGTCTCTAGTTGCGAGAAACTTGCATCTGCATCTTTCTCTTCTTATGTTACAGGGAGATATTGTTCACGTGTGCCCGAAATCTTGGAAATGAACGAGAATACCGCGTCCCAACACGACGACGACCATGCCGCGGCCCTCCTGTCCGGCCGCCAGCCGGCCCTGACCGGGTGTCCCTGGCACGACGTCAACGAAATGCTGCAGTCCGCGGGGTTGCGGCCGACGCGCCAGCGCATGGCGCTGGGCTGGCTGCTGTTCGGCAAGGGCGCACGCCACCTCACGGCTGAAATGCTCTACGAGGAAGCCACCCTCGCCAAGGTCCCGGTGTCGCTGGCGACCGTCTACAACACGCTGAACCAGCTCACCGATGCCGGCCTGCTGCGCCAGGTCAGCGTCGACGGCACCAAGACCTATTTCGACACCAACGTCACCACCCACCACCACTATTATCTCGAGAACAGCCACGAGCTGGTCGACATCGAGGATCCGCATCTGGCGCTGTCCAAGATGCCGGAGGTGCCCGAGGGCTACGAGATCTCCCGCATCGACATGGTCGTGCGCCTGCGCAAGAAGCGCTGAGCTAATCCTGCATCACTGATTTGGTCGTCATGGCCGGGCATAGCCGTCCAAAGGGACGGCGTCGCTTGCGCTCGCCTATGTCCCGGCCATCCACGTTTTGGGACTAGTCAGAAGAGCGTGGATGCCCGGGACAAGCCCGGGCATGACGTTGGGGCGGCAGATTGCTCCGCCGCCCGACGGCGTCAGTTGACCTGCTCGTCCGAATAGACGCCCCAGAGGCGCTCCTGCTGGATCCAGCCGTCGAAGCCATTGCCGATGACGCGGCACCAGCCTGCGGCGCATTTCTTGACCTGGGTGACGACGCCGGCCTGGAGCTTGGCCGCAACCGCGCTGTCGGGATCGGGCCGGTCATAGATCGGAGCCAGATCGTCCTTGTGCTTCATGGTGACGACCGCGGTGCGGCGGCCCGACAGCAGCGAATGATAGACCCAGCCCTCGGCGCCTTCGGAATCGCGCACCCGGCGCCAGTTCTCGAACTCGGCGGTAATTTCGACCGGCAGGCCGGCGCGGGTGTAGACCCAGGCGACGTCATTGTCCTTGGTCGGGCCGGCGCGGACGTTCACGTGATCCGATTTGAGGCTGACATAGCGCGGCACCGGCAAGCCGCTGGTGGTCTGCGGGGTATTGTCCTTCGCCGCATGCGAGGGCCCGACCGAGGCGCTCAACCAGGTGCAAACGAGCGCCATCACCCAACAAAAACGCCCCAACGCCATCAACCCGTCTCCTTCGAAGACCCGGCACACCGGGCCCTCACCCCAAATTCCAAACCCTGCCGCGCCTGCCCCTTCTCCCCGCCCCACGCGGGTTCCAAGCCCAAAGCCGTGGTTCTTGTCTTGGCCCGGCCTTCTGCTAGAGAGAACGGGCACTTGAGCAACCAATTGGCCCCGATTTTCCGGCCGGAAATGTCGGGTGAGCTTGGAGGAAACGCCGGGGACGGACACGGCAAGGGCAGTGTCGAACAACCGGGTTAATGAGGCCTCAACGACCGGCCTTTGGCGACAGAGGCGGCCTGCGATGTCTCATGAGAGCAGGACATGTCGGTGAAGAAAAAGCCCCTCGTCGTGGTGACGCGCAAGCTGCCGGATTCGATCGAGACGCGGATGCGCGAGCTGTTCGACGCGCGGATCAATCTCGACGACACGCCGATGTCGCCCGAGCAGATCGCGGAAGCCGCCCGCACCGCCGACGTGCTGGTTCCGACCGTGACCGATCACATCAGCGCCGAGGTCGTCAACCAGCCCGACTGCAAGCTCCGCCTGATCGCCAATTTCGGCAATGGCGTCGACAATATCGACGTCGCAGCCGCCCATGCCCGCGGCATCACCGTCACCAACACGCCGAAGGTCCTGACCGAAGACACCGCCGACATGACCATGGCGCTGATCCTCGCGGTGCCCAGGCGAATGATCGAAGGCGCCTCGATCCTGACCGAAGGCAAGCCCTGGGCCGGCTGGTCGCCGACCTGGATGCTCGGCCACCGCATCGGGGGCAAACGCCTCGGCATCATCGGCATGGGCCGCATCGGCCAGGCGGTGGCGCGCCGCGCCCGCGCCTTCGGCCTGCAGATCCACTATCACAACCGCCGTCCCGTCGCCCCCGTGATCGCCGAGGAGTTAGGCGCGACCTATTGGGAAAGCCTCGACCAGATGCTGGCGCGGATGGACATCATCTCGGTGAACTGCCCGCACACGCCGGCGACCTATCACCTGCTCTCGGCGCGGCGGCTGAAGCTGATCCGAAAAGACGCCTATATCGTCAACACCGCGCGCGGCGAGGTCACCGACGAGGACACGCTGATCAAGCTGATCGAAGGCGGCGAGATCGGCGGCGCCGGCCTCGACGTCTACGAGCACGAGCCCGCGGTCAATCCGAAGCTGGTGCGGCTCGCCAGAGCCGGCAAGGTGACGCTGCTGCCGCATATGGGCTCGGCCACGATCGAAGGCCGCGTCGAGATGGGCGAGAAGGTGATCATCAACATCCGCACCTTCCTCGACGCCCACAAGCCGCCGGACCGCGTGCTGCCGAGCATGCTGTGAGGCTGTGCTCCGGCGGACGGATGGTTATCCTATGCGCCCCCGGGCAAATTGAACCTAGCTCGCGATTTCAAGACTGGCCGCCACGTCCTCACCTGTACGTGCAAGCCGACGTATCCGCGTCTCCTCGATGCGTAACGAAAGATCTCGGATCAGCTCCATAACGTCTGGTGCGAGGCCAGCCGTGTTTACGATCTTGATGTTGTAAGGGGGCTTGAGTGCGTTCATTCCGCCCCCGAAGATTGAATCCAAAAAGGCAGCCACCATGTCGCCATGCCACTCCGGTGCCCCTATTGCTGCCTTGAGACCTGATCGAAAATCCTGAGCTGTTTTCCAACTACTGGCGTCGAGTTCTACTGTTCGCATAGTGCTCTCAGTGCCGTCCGGTGTCCTACTCGCGGTGGATGCTCAAGTCATCGAACACGGGCCCGTCGCCGTTGAGCGGATTGGCGGGATCGCGTGAATAGCGCAGCGTCTCGAAGCGCATCGCGCGCGCATCGATCATCAGGAGGCGGCCGACGAGGCCGTCGCCGAAGCCGACGATCTCGCGGATGGCCTCCAGCGCCATCATCGAGCCGAGCACGCCCGCGAGCGCGCCCATGACGCCGGCCTCTGCACAGGCCGGCACCGTGCCGGGCGGCGGCGCTTCCGGAAACAGGCAGCGGTAGGTCGGATTGAACTCGCCCTGCTCGTTCGTCTCATGCGCCCGGATGGTGGTCAGCGAGCCGTCGAAGGTGCCGAGCGCCGCTGATATCAGCGGCCGCTTGGCGAAGAAGCAGGCATCGGAAACGAGATAGCGCGTCGAGAAATTGTCGGAGCCGTCGAGCACCAGGTCGTAATCGCCGATCAGGCTGAGCGCGTTATCCGCGTTGAGCCAGGTGGCGTGACCGATGAAGCGGACATGTGGGTTGAGCGCCGCGATCCGCTCGGCGGCACTCTCGACCTTGTGCCGCCCGATATCGGGCGTCGTATGGATCACCTGACGCTGCAGGTTGGACAGCGACACCACGTCGTCGTCGACCACGCCGAGCGTGCCAACGCCGGCGGCGGCCAGATACATCAGCGCGGGCGCGCCGAGCCCGCCGGCGCCGATCACCAGCACCGAGGCCCGCTTCAGCGCCGCCTGGCCGGGGCCGCCGACGTCGCGCAACACGATGTGGCGGGCATAGCGTTCGAGTTCGTCCGGGCTCAGCATCGTCGTACGCCTCTCCTACCAAGCCGCCGCTCTCAACCCTCATGGTGAGGAGGCGCAAAGCGCCGTCTCAAACCATGCAGGCCCCGATTTCGCCGCGGCCATCCTTCGAGACGCGGCCTCGAGGCCGCTCCTCAGGATGAGGATCTCAGCTCGCGGCCTCTACGCCACTGAACCACCGCAACATTGTTCGCGACCAACGAGATGTGCTTCAATCGCATGCTTTTCAATGTTTTGGCGTTCAACGGGCTGGCTGGATTTGTCATGAGATCGATGCTTGCGGCAACACTGATGTTGGCGGCTGCCACGGGCGCGCACGCCCAGATGACGACGCCCCAAGTGCCAGGCGCCACCCCGAAAACGGTCCAGACCGTTCCGGTCAAGCCCCCTGCGATGCAGACGCCGTCCGCGACGGCCGATGGCATGGCCAAAGCCGAGCGGCTGGCGCTCCAGTCCGACCTCGCCTGGGTCGGACAATATAACGGCGCCATCACCGGCGACGTCAGCGAGCGCATGGTCAACGCCATCAAGGAGTACCAGAAGGCCAAGGGCGGCAAGCCGACCGGCGTGCTCAATCCGCAGGAGCGCACCGCGCTCACTGAGGCGGCACGCAAGAAGCAGGAGAGCGTCGGCTGGAAGATCGTGACGGAGCCGACCAGCGGCGCCCGGCTCGGCATTCCCGGCAAGCTGGTGCCGCAGCAGGCAAGCGACGCCAACGGCTCGAAATGGACCTCGCCGACAGGGACGGTGCAGGTGGTTCTCAGCCGCCGCAAGGAAGTGAGCCCGACCTCGGCCAAGCTCGCCGATCTCGAGAAGGAGCCGTCCGGCCGCAAGGTCGATTACACCGTGGTGAAGCCGGATTTCTTCGTGCTGTCGGGCTTGCAGGGCCAGAAGAAGTTCTACGTCCGCGGCACCTTCAAGGGTGACGAGGTCCGCACCATGACGATCCTCTACGACCAGGCGACAGAGAATACGGTCGAGCCGGTCGTGATCGCGATGTCGAGCGCGTTCAACGCGTTTCCGTCGGGACCGCTGGCCGGGCCGCCGCCGCGCAAGACCGTTGAATACGGCACCGGCATCGTCGTCAGCGAGGACGGCGCGATCGTCACCGACCGCCTCGTCACCGACGGCTGCCTTGCGATCACGATCGCCGGCCATGGCAGCGCCGACCGTCTCGCCGAGGACAAGGAGCACGATCTCGCGCTGCTGCGCATCTACGGCGCGCGCGACCTGAGGCCGCTCAGCCTCGCCGGAGGGGCCGCGAAGACCAATGTCGATGTCGTCGGCATCGCCGATCCGCAAAGCCAGGGCGGCGCCGCCGCGGTGTCGAGCCTCAAGGCCGCGTTGACGCCGGCGACGAGCGGCAATTCCGCGCTCGCGCCGCCGCCGGCGGTCGGCTTCTCCGGCAGCCCAGCGGTCGACGCCGACGGCAAGTTTGCCGGCATTGCGCTGCTCAAGCCGGCCATGGTCGCAGGGCCTGCGACCTCGGTCCCGGCATCACAGGCTTTGATGGTCTCGGCGGAGGCGGTGCGCGGATTCCTGAAGGCGAACGGGGTCACGGCGAACGGCGCGTCGACCGATGCCAAGGCCTCCGTCGTGCGCGTGATCTGCGTGCGGAAGTAGGGCGCGCGAGCGCACCACTCTCTCGTGTCCCGGACGCGGTGCGGCATGAAATGCCGCTCCGCTGCGCCGGGACCCAGATCCCAACAGTCGCGCTTGTGGCTTCTGGGCCCCGGCTCTGCAGCGCACCGCTATCGCGTTGCGCCTTGTCCGGGCCACGGCGGAGAGAACCGCCTCACGTACCTCTACGGAGCCGGTAATGGTACGGATTCGCTGGTATTCGCGATTCCGCCATCATCGTTACCGTTGATTCGGACCTCCGCGATCCCCTTTGGATCGGGCCGGCACGTCCTGAGCGAGAAGCGCTCAGCATCCAGAAGCGATGCACGTTCGCGTGGCGTATCCCTGACCCAGCACTCCAAAGGATTGACCTTCAATGCACACGATCGTACTGGCCACCCAAAAGGGCGGCAGCGGCAAGAGCACGCTCGCCGTCGGCCTCGCCTTGGCCGCCAAGCAGGCCGGCTTCACCGTCCGCCTGATCGAGACCGACCCGCAGGGCACCCTCTCCAACTGGCAGCGCCGCCGCTCTACCGACGATCTCGTCGTCGAGCCGATCTATCACGCCGCCGATATCGCGCCGCGTCTCAAGATGCTCGCCGACAGCGGCCTCCAGCTCGCGATCGTCGACACCGCCGCCGGCCTCAGCGCCGCCACCACCGCCGCGATCCGCCATTCCGACCTCTGCCTGATCCCGGCCCGTCCCAGCGTCGCCGACATCGAGGCGACCGTCTCGACGCTCAGCGTCGCCCGCGCCTGGAAGCGGCCTTACAGCTTCGTGCTCAACCAGACGCCGATCCGCGGACAGCGCATCGACAACGCCGCGACCGCGCTCGCCGAGGAAGCCGCGCTCGATCTTGCCGAGGTGCTCGCGCGTCCGCTGATCGTGATGCGCAACGATCACCAGGACGCGCTTGCGAGCGGCCTTGCCGTGAGTGAATTCGGGCCGAACGGCAAATCGGCGGACGAGATCCGCGGCCTCTGGCGCTGGATCGAGACCCGGCTCGAGCTCGAAGCCACCACCAATGTCCTGATCGACCAGGTCATCTCGGCTGCGCACGGCATGCTGCAGATCGCTGCGGAACAGGCGGCGGACGAGACCACGGCACTGGCGTCCTGAGCGGGGCGATCGCTCGGACGACAGTCGGGCTCTTCGCCATCCGGTGAACGGGCCCAAGCGACGAAGCAGTTCGGCCACCAGCCCGGCCGGATTGCTTCGCCTCGTGCGTTGTAGCGAGGGCTCCCGTAGCCTGGATGAAGCGAAGCGCAATCCAGGAAGGTCTCTCCGCGGAGAGGCCGGCCCCGGATTACGCTGCGCTCCATCCGGGCTACGACGCTGCGGCAATCCCGACGGTCACTTTTGACATTTCGGGCACCAGAAGGTCGAACGACCGTTCTGCACGAACCGCTTGATCGTGCCGCCGCAGCGCGGCGTCGTGCATTTTTCGCCTTCGCGGTCATAGACCTTGAACGAGTGCTGGAAATAGCCGAGCTCGCCGGTGGTCTGGCGGTGATCGCGCAAGCTGGAGCCGCCGGCCTTGATCGCATCGTTCAGCACGGTGTGGATCGCGCCGACCAAGCGCTGCGCATGATCCGTCGGCTCGCCCTTCCTGGTGGATAGCGTCGCAGCAATGCGCCGCGGCGACAGATGCGAGCGGTGCAGCGCCTCGCAGACATAGATGTTGCCGAGCCCGGCCACCACGCGCTGGTCGAGCAGCGCGGCCTTCAGGCTCGTGGTCTTGCCTTGGCAGGAGCGCGCCAGCATCGCGGCGTCGAATTCGTTGCCGAGCGGCTCGGGGCCGAGCCCGCGCAGCAGCGGCTCGTCTTCGAGCGCGCCACGCGCAATCACTTTCATGTATCCGAAGCGGCGCGGATCGTTGAAGACGATGTCGGCGCCCGAGGACATCCGAAACAACACGTGGTCGTGGGCGGAATCCTTGGCCTTCGGATAGTGAAACTCGCCGGGCTGAGCCTCGTTGTCCGGCTTGATGACGCGGAACGAGCCCGACATGCCCAGATGCATCAAGAGCACGTCGCCGGAGGCGAGATCGGCCATGAGATATTTTGCACGGCGCCCGAGGCCCGTGACGACCTGCCCCTTGAGCCTGGCCACGAAGTCGGGCTGGAACGGAAAGCGCAAATCTGGCCGGCGGGCCTCCGCGTCGAGGATTTTCGCGCCCTCCATCACGGGCTGAAGACCGCGGCGGACGGTCTCGACTTCGGGCAATTCAGGCATGGTCGGGCATTCACCTTATGAAGGCGGTGTGATAGCGCCATTGCGGCGGGCGGGCCTATGGTCCGCCGAGTGGAGTAGAGTAATGGATCGGCCGGGCGAAACCACGCATTTTGGCTTCAGGGACGTTCCCCTCGGGGACAAGCAGACGCTGGTGAACGATGTGTTTCGCAGCGTGGCGTCGCGCTATGACCTGATGAACGATTTGATGTCCGGTGGCCTGCACCGGGTCTGGAAGGACATCATGATCACCGCGCTGGATCCGCCGAGGGGCGACCGGCCGTTCGCGCTGCTTGACGTCGCCGGCGGCACCGGCGACATCTCGTTCCGTGCCGCCAAGTCCGCCGGCCCCGGCTTCCACGCCACGGTGTGCGACATCAATGCGGACATGCTGGCCGTGGGGCGCGAACGCGCCGCCAAGCGTCATCTGGACACCCAGGTCGATTTCGTCGAAGGCAATGCCGAATCGCTCGGCTTCGCCGACCGCAGCTTCGATGCCTATACGATCGCTTTCGGCATCCGCAACGTGCCCCGGATCGACCTTGCGCTGCGCGAGGCCTATCGCGTGCTGAGACCCGGCAGCCGCTTCCTGTGCCTGGAATTCTCCACTGTCGAGATGCCCGGCCTCGGCAAGCTCTATGATCTGTTCTCGTTCAAGGTGATCCCCCCGCTCGGGCGCATGGTCACGGGCGACGCCGAATCGTACCAGTATCTCGTCGAGTCCATCCGCAAATTTCCGAAGCCCGCCGCCTTCGCCGACATGATCCGCGAGGCTGGCTTTGCCCGCGTCAGCTGGCAGACACTCTCCGGCGGCATCGTCGCATTGCATTCGGGCTGGCGTTTGTGATCTCTGCCGTCACCCACATTGCGCGCCTGATCCGCGCCGCGTTCGTGTTTGCGCACGAAGGCGTGTTCGGCGCGGTCGATCCGAGCCTGGTGCCGCCGCCGGGACAGCTCGCGCTGAAGCTGGCGCGCATCATCGAGCGCCGTGGCGCCAAGCAGGGACCGCGGATCTCGCGCGCGCTGACGCGGATGGGCCCGGCCTATCTCAAGCTCGGCCAGTTCCTGGCCACGCGCCCCGACGTGGTCGGCGTCATCATGGCGCGCGACCTCGAAAGCCTGCAGGACCGCCTGCCGCCGTTTCCGCAGCAGGAAGCCGAGGCCACGATCGCGACCTCGCTGGAACGGCCGCTGACGGACATCTTTGTGAGCTTCGGCCCGCCGGTCGCGGCGGCCTCGATCGCGCAAGTGCATCGCGGCGAGGTGGTGCGCGACGGCATCCGCAAGTCCGTCGCGATCAAGGTGCTGAGACCCAACGTCGCCGCGCGCTTCCGCCGCGATCTCTCCGATTTCTTCTACGTCGCGCACAAGGCTGAGGCCTATTCGGCCGAGGCGCGGCGCCTGCGCCTGATCGAGGTCATCAACACCATGTCGCGCTCGGTCGCGATGGAGATGGACCTACGGTTAGAGGCTGCCGCGCTGTCGGAGATGGCGGAGAACACGCGCGACGATCCCGATTTCCGCGTGCCCGCCGTCGACTGGGACCGCACCACGCACAACGTGCTGACGATGGAATGGATCGACGGCATCGCGCTGAACGATCACAAGCGCCTCGCCGAGGCGCGGGTCGACCTGCCCGATCTCGGCCGCAAGGTGATCCAGAGCTTCCTGCGCCACGCGCTGCGCGACGGCTTCTTCCACGCCGACATGCATCCGGGCAATCTGTTCCTGGATGACGCCGGCCGCCTCGTCGCGGTCGATTTCGGCATCATGGGCCGGCTCGGCATGAAGGAGCGGCGCTTCCTCGCCGAGATCCTGCTCGGCTTCATCACCCGCGATTATCGCCGCGTGGCCGAAGTGCATTTCGAGGCCGGCTATGTGCCCGCGCATCATTCGGTCGAGAATTTTGCCCAAGCCATCCGCGCCATCGGCGAGCCGATCCACAACCGCACGGCGGAAGAGATCTCGATGGCGCGGCTGCTCACGCTGCTGCTCGAGGTCACCGGCCTGTTCGACATGACGACGCGGCCCGAGCTGATCCTGCTGCAGAAGACCATGGTGGTGGTCGAGGGCGTGGCGCGCGGCTTCGATCCCAAGCTCGACATCTGGCGGATCGCCGATCCCGTGGTGCGCGAATGGATCGAGCGCAACCTCGGACCCATCGGCCGCATCGAGGGCGCGCTCGCCGGTACCGGGGACATCGCGCGGGTCTTGATGCGCCTGCCTGAGATCGCCGAGCGGTCGGTGAAGGTGCTCGAGCAGCTCGAGACCATGACGCGGGAGGGCATCAGGCTTTCGCCGGAGAGCATCGCGGCGATGGGACGCAGCGAGGGCCGCAAGAACCGCTGGCGCACCGTGGCGCTCTGGATCATCGCCGCGACCTTCATCGGGATTCTGATCGCCGTCCGGAATCTGTGATTGCACTGCAATCACTGGAGTGATAGCATCGCTATCATTCCGTGCCGGAGGGCGTCATGGCAAGCCTGACCATCCGCAAGCTCGACGACGCCGTCAAAACCTATTTGCGGCTGCGCTCGGCCAAGAACCACAGGTCGGTCGAAGAGGAGGTCCGGGTCATCCTGCGGGAGCTGATCGAGGGCCGCGAGGAGCCGCTGACGCCGTTTGCGGTGCCCTCCGCCGCCCCGACGCCGCAGCGCAGCGGCGCCGTTCCCGAGGTCAGCGTCACCCTGATCATCGGCGGCGGGATCGCGGCCTATAAGTCGCTCGACCTGATCCGCAGGCTGAAGGAGCGCCGCATCGAGGTCCGCTGCGTGCTGACCAAGGCGGCGCAGCAATTCGTGACGCCGCTGGCCGCGAGCGCCCTGTCGCATGAGCGCGTCTATACCGACCTGTTCGACCCGCAGAGCGAGTTCGATGCCGGCCATATACGCCTCGCGCGCGACTGCGACCTGATCGTGGTGGCGCCGGCCACGGCCGACCTGATGGCGAAGATGGCGAACGGCCATGCCGACGACCTCGCCAGCGCCATCCTGCTCGCGACCAACCGCAAGGTGCTGCTGGCGCCGGCGATGAATCCGCTGATGTGGAGCAACGCGGCGACGCGCCGCAACGTCGCCCAGCTCCAGCGCGACGGCGTTGTGCTGATTGGCCCGAATGCGGGCGAGATGGCCGAGGCCGGCGAAGCCGGAACGGGCCGCATGTCGGAAGCCATCGAGATCGCCAATGCCGCCGAGCGCCTGCTGCGGCCGCCGACGCCGAAGCCGCTCGCGGGCACGCGCGTGCTGATCACCGCCGGTCCCACCCATGAGGCGATCGACCCGGTGCGCTATATCGCTAACCGTTCCTCCGGCAAGCAGGGCTTTGCCATTGCCGCCGCCGCGCAGGCCGCGGGCGCCGAGGTTACTCTGGTGAGCGGTCCGGTCGACCTCGACGATCCCCCGGGCGTGACGGTGAAGCATGTCGAATCGGCGCGGCAGATGCTGGAGCAGGTCAAGGCCGCGCTTCCCACCGACGTCGCGATCTTCGCCGCCGCAGTCGCCGATTGGCGCGTCGCCAATGAAGGCGAGCAGAAGCTGAAGAAAACCGCGGCCGGCATGCCGCCGCTGCAATTGGTCGAGAACCCCGACATCCTCGCCACGATCTCCAAGCTCGCCGACAAGCGCCCGAGGCTCGTGATCGGCTTTGCCGCCGAGACCGAGCACCTCATCGACAACGCCAAAGCAAAATTAGCGCGCAAGGGCTGCGACTGGATCGTCGCCAACGACGTCTCGCCCGCCACCGGCGTGATGGGCGGCGACCGCAACACGGTCCACCTGCTCAGCCGCAAGACCGGTGCGCCGGACGGCGAGATTGCAGTTGATTCCTGGCCGGCGATGACCAAGGAACAGGTCGCCATCGAACTGGTCGCGCATATCGCGAAGAGCGTGACCGGCAAATCCCTGGAGTCCGCATCTTGAGCACGAAGGTGACCGTCGAGCTGCAACGCCTCACCCACGCTGAGGGCCTGCCGCTGCCGGCCTATCAGACCAGCGAAGCCGCCGGCCTCGATCTGATGGCCGCGGTGCCGGACAACGAGCCCATGACGCTCGCACCAGGCCAATACGCGTTGGTGCCGACGGGCCTTGCCATCGCCTTGCCGCCCGGACACGAGGCGCAGGTGCGGCCGCGTTCGGGGCTGGCGGCCAAGCATGGCGTCACCGTGCTGAATTCGCCGGGCACGATCGATGCGGACTACCGCGGCGAGATCAAGGTGATCCTGATCAACCACGGCACCGCGCCTTTCGTGATCAAGCGCGGCGAGCGCATCGCCCAGATGGTGATCGCGCCGGTGCAGCAGGCCGCGCTGGTTCCCGTCGCCACATTGTCGTCGACCGACCGCGGCGCCGGCGGTTTTGGTTCGACCGGGCGCTAACCCAAGACAACTCCAGCCGAATCATCCGCAGAATCACGCGCCTTGGAACCGCGCGGCCCGCATTTTTTTGGGGCCGCCTTTGCGTTCACGATCTGGACTCTTACCGGCGGAGTCGCGGTGAGGGTATTGTCTTTTGATTCGCGCGCGACGGGGGTCGCCGCGCGCAGATTCGTGCGGTCTTGAATTTCCGCGTCTTGGGGCAACTATGTCAGGCGTGATCGTGTCGATGCGTCGGACGCTGCTGTCGTGCACCTCGCTGGCGCGCAACGGCTTGGTGGGAGGCGCTCTCGCAGCGCTGCTGCCGGCTGCGCCGGCCAAGGCCGCCGACCTCATCGACACCCTCGCCCTCGTGATGGATCTCAACCGGCAGGAACTCGCGGTGCTCGCCACCGCGCTGGCCCTGCTCGGCTTTTCGGTGATGGCCGCGATCCTGTTGATGCGCACGCGGGTGCGCACGGCGAAGAACGAGGCGCGGCTGCGCGCGCGGATCGGGGAACTTCAGCTCCAGGCCGACCGCTTCGGCGCACTGTTGTTCGCCGAGCCGCAGATCCTGATCTCATGGCCGGCGGGCGACAACCGCGCGCAGATTTCCGGCGATATCGCGCTGGTGCTGCCGCGCGATTCCTCGCCGCAGCGCGTGCTGGCGTTCGGAACCTGGCTGCCGCCGGAACCGGCGCTGCTGATGGACCATGCGGTCGATGCGCTGCGCGAGCGCGGCGACGGGTTCCAGCTGACGCTGACCACCGCGCACGGCCATATGCTGGAAGCGATCGGGCGCGCCATCGGCGGCCAGGCCATCGTCCGCATTCGCGAGCTCTCGGGCCTCCGCCGTGATCTGGCCGAAACCAATCTGCGCTACAAGGCGCTCTCCGACGAGACCGAGATGCTTCGCGGCTTTGCCGCGGCCGCACCGTGGCCGATCTGGGCGAAGGGCGAGAACGGCGCGCTGACCTACGCCAACCCGGCCTATGTGCGCGCCACCGAGGCGACCAGCGCCATCGATGCCCAGGAGCGCAAGCTCGAGCTGCTCGACAGTGACGACCGCAATGCGATGGAGCGGGGGCTCAAGGACGCCGCCAATTTCACCTCGCGGCTGCCGATCGTGGTCGGCGGCGAACGGCGCATCTACGACGTGCGCGCTGTCAATGTCGGCAGCGGCAGCGTCGGCGTCGCCATCGATGCCAGCGAGGCGGATGCGCTGAGCTCGGCGCTGGTGCGCATGGCGGAGGCGCACCGCCGCACGCTCGACCAGCTCTCCTCCGGCGTTGCCGTGTTCGACGGCCAGCGGCGCCTTGCCTTCTACAACGATTCCTATCGCCGGCTGTGGGATCTCGATCGCAACTTCCTCGACGCCCATCCGGACGATTCCAGCGTGCTCGACCAGCTCCGCGCCGCGCGCAAATTGCCGGAGCAGCCGGATTTCCGCGCCTGGAAGGCCAAGCTGCACGAGGCCTATCGCGCGGTCGAGACCGCCAAGGACACCTGGTTCCTGCCTGACGGCCGCGCGCTCTCGGTCGTCACCACGCCGAACCCGGAAGGAGGCGTCACCTATCTGTTCGACGATGTCACCGAAAGCCTCGACCTCGCCCGCCGCTTCGACGGCCTGATCCGCGTCCAGCGCGAGACGCTGGACAGCCTCGCCGAGGGGGTCGCGGTGTTCGGCAGCAACGGCAAGGCGCAGCTGTTCAATCCGGCCTTCGTGCGGATGTGGAAGCTGTCGAGCGATGCCATGCGCGACGAGCCGCATATCCAGACCGTCGAAGGCTGGTGCCATCAGCTGTTCGACGATCCGCAAGTCTGGCGCCAGATCCGCGAGGCCATCACCGCGATCGAGAACCGCGCCGACCTGCCGCTGAAGCTGGAGCGCAAGGACGGCAGCGTGCTCGACGGCATGATCCGGCCGCTGCCGGACGGCGCCACCATGCTGACCTTCCAGGACATCACCGACACCGAGAATGTCGAGCGCGCGCTGCGCGAGCGCAACGAGGCGCTGGAGGCGGCCGACCAGATGAAGGTGGATTTCGTCCACCACGTCTCCTACGAGCTGCGCTCGCCGCTCACCACTATCATCGGCTTTGCGCATTTCCTCAGCGATCCCTCGACCGGACCGCTGACGCCGAAGCAGGCCGAATATCTCGACTACGTCACCAAATCGACCAACGCTCTGCTCGCGCTCACCAACAACATCCTGGATCTCGCCACCATCGACGCCGGCGCGATGAAGCTGGAACTCGGGCAGGTCGACGTCAGCAAGGCCATCGAGCTTGCCGCCGAGGGCATCCAGGACCGGCTCGCCACCGACCGCATCCGCCTCAAGGTCGAGATCGCGCCCGACGTCGGCAGCTTCGTCGGCGACGAGAAGCGCGTGGTGCAGGTGCTCTATAACCTCCTCGCCAATGCCGTCGGGTTTTCTCCACAGGATTCCACCGTCGGCATCAGCGCGCGGCGCACCGAACGCAGCGTGGTCTTCACCGTGACAGATTCCGGCCCTGGAATACCTGCCGACATGAAAGACAAGGTGTTCAACTGGTTCGAAAGCCGCTCGCAGGGCTCGCGTCACCGCGGCGCCGGACTCGGCCTGTCGCTGGTGCGCTCCTTCGTCGAGCTGCATGGCGGCAAGGTGCGGGTGGATTCGATCGTCGGCCGCGGCACGGTCGTGATCTGCGATTTCCCGACCGACCAGGCGGCGCATCGCGACGCCGCCGAATGACGGAAACAACCACATTCTCCGTCGCGCTTCACAACGAGACGGCCACGGCGCAGCTGATGGCCGACCTCGCGCTGCTGGTCGGTCCCGGTGACGTCATCACCCTCACCGGCGATCTCGGCGCCGGCAAGACTGCGGCGGCGCGCAGCCTGATCCGCTATCTCGCCGCCGACGACGCGCTGGAAGTGCCAAGCCCGACCTTCACGCTGGTGCAGGGCTACGAGCTGCCACCCTTCCCGGTGCTGCATGCCGATCTCTACCGTGTCGAGGAGGAGAGCGAGCTCGAGGAGATCGGGCTGTCGCCGCTGCCCGATGCCACGCTGGTGCTGATCGAATGGCCGGAGCGCGCTCCGTCGGCGATGCCCGAGGACCGCATCGACATCGCGCTGACGCACCGGCCGGCGCTGGGCGCGAGCGCGCGTGCCGCCGACATCACAGGCCATGGCAAGAGCGCAGCTACAGTTGCGCGGCTGAAGGCGCTGCGCGACTTCCTCGACGCATCCGGTTACATCGATGCGACGCGCAGGCGCATGCCGGGCGACGCCTCGACACGCTCCTACGCGCGGCTCGTGCGCGATGAGGAGATCGTCATCCTCATGAACTTCCCGCAGCGGCCCGACGGCGCGGCGCTCTACGACGGAAAATCCTACAGCGCCGCGGTGCATCTGGCCGAGAACGTAAAACCCTTCGTCGCCATCGACGAAGGCCTCCGGGCGCAGGGGATCTCCGCGCCTGCGATCCATCATTTCGATCTCGACCAGGGCTTTCTGATCTCCGAGGATTTCGGCAGCGAGGGCGTGATCGAGGGCGATCCGCCGCGGCCAATTCTCGGGCGCTACGAAGCCGCCACCGACGTGCTGGCGATGCTGCACGGCAAGACGCTACCGGAGACGCTGCCGCTGGACGGGCAGACCTACGCGATCCCGGTCTTCGACGTCGAGGCGCTGCTGATCGAGATCGGGTTGATGCCGGAATGGTATCTGCCCGATCGCAACACGCCGCTGAGCGATGAGGCGCGCGCGGAATTTTTTGCGATGTGGCGCGAATTGCTGAAGCGGCCGCTGGCGGCGCCGAGGACGTGGATCATCCGCGACTATCACTCGCCCAACCTGATCTGGCTCGGCAACCGCAGCGGCATCGAACGCGTCGGCGTGATCGATTTCCAGGATGCCGTGCTGGGGCCGCAATCCTACGACGTGGTGTCGCTGCTCCAGGACGCTCGCATCGACGTCCCCGAGACCATCGAGCTGACGCTGCTGTCGCGCTACATCAAGGCGCGGCGGGCGCAGGACACGAGCTTCGACGCCGCCGGCTTCGCCGAGCTCTACGCGATCATGTCGGCGCAGCGGAACACGCGCCTGCTCGGCACCTTCGCCCGGCTCAACCGCCGCGATGGCAAGCCGCATTACCTGCGCCATCAGCCGCGGATCTGGACCTATCTCCAGCGCTCGCTGGCGCATCCCGCGCTCGCCCATCTGCGCGACTGGTATCTCGCCAACGTCCCGCCGCCGGGCTGATTCAGGACCGATTTACCGGCCGTTAGCCAAGATGTCGCTATTCTGGCGCCGAGGGAGCCGGAACATTGCGGGGCTGGAGCGGGGGCAGATGGCAGCGAAAGCGGATCAGCGCGGAAATAGCCGGGTTATTTTCGAGCGCGGGTTTTCGGCCCAGATGATGGGAATCGACGGCACCTGGCGGCGCGACTGCACCATGGAGGACGTCTCCGAGAGCGGCGCCAAGCTGACCATCGACGGCTCGGTCGAAGGCCTGCATCTGAAGGAATTCTTTCTCCTGCTGTCGTCCACGGGGCTCGCCTACCGGCGTTGCGAGCTGGCCTGGGTCAATGGCGACCAGATCGGCGTCAATTTCCTGAAAGTCGGCGACAAGAAGAAGAAGGTACGTTCCACAGCCGTTGGGGCGTGACGGCAACACCCGTCGTACAACCGTCACGGCGGGTGGTTAAGGCGGTCGAGATGCGGTGCGGCGATTCGAGCCTCGTGTTAGGATTGCGACGCGAAAAGGTCTGAGAAGGGGAAGGATGTCCGTCAAACCGACCAAAGCCATGGTGCTCGCCGCAGGGTTTGGCCTGCGCATGCGCCCCCTGACGGACAAGATGCCGAAGCCGATGGTGCCGGTCGCAGGACAGCCGCTGCTCGACCACGTGCTCGACAAGCTCGGCCAGGCCGGCGTGACCGAGGCGGTGGTCAACGTGCACTATTTGCCGGACCAGATCATCGACCACGTCGCATCACGCCAGCTTCCGCGCGTGACGATCTCCGACGAGCGCGACCAGGTGCTCGGCACCGGCGGCGGCGTCGTCAAGGCGCTGCCGTTGCTCGGCGATGCGCCGTTCTTCCACGTCAATTCCGACACGCTGTGGATCGACGGCGTGCGCTCCAACCTGACGCGGCTCGCCGAAAACTTCGATCCTGATCGCATGGACATCCTGCTCCTGATGGCGCCGACCGCGACCAGCATCGGCTATGGCGGCCGCGGCGATTACGGCATGCTGGCCGACGGCGCCTTGCGCAAGCGCAAGGAGAAGGAGGTCGTTCCGTTCGTCTATGCCGGCGCGGCGATCATGTCGCCCGCGATCTTCGCGGACGCGCCTCAGGGCGAATTCTCGCTGACGAAGATGTTCGATCGCGCGGGCGAGCAGGAACGGCTGTTCGGCCTGCGCCTCGACGGCGTCTGGATGCATGTCGGCACGCCCGACGCCGTGCACGCCGCGGAAGAGGCGTTTTTGGAGAGCGTGGCGTAGGGGCTGCCTCGAAGACGGTGCCGTAGGGTGGGCAAAGGCGCCCTTGCGCCGTGCCCACCATCTGTCTCGACCTCAAAAATGCGTGGGCACGCTTCGCTTTGCCCACCCTACGAGACCTGTTCGGTCCGGCGAACAGCGGGGACTACTCGCCCGCACCCATGACCATTTGACCCCGTCTCCCTATATTGCCTGATCCTTCGAATCAGGCAGCTCATGCGCGTCTTCAGCGTTCCCATCTCAGTTCCGTTCCTGCGCACGGTCGTCACCGCCCTGCTCGATGGGCGGCTGGTCGAGGGATTCGAGGCGCGCAAGGAACCGGCGCGGCTGGCGGACGCCACGCTGTATCTGCCGACGCGGCGCGCCATGCGGATCGTGCGCGAAATCTTCCTCGATGAAATGAAAGCGGATGCCGTCGTGCTGCCGCGCATCGTCGCGCTCGGCGATATCGACGAGGACGAGCTCGCTTTCGCGGGCGAGAGCGAGCAGTTTTCCGGGACCGCGCCGCTCGACATTCCGCCGCGCCTGGGCGAGCTCGAACGGCGCCTGACGCTGGCGCAGCTCGTCGCCGCCTGGGCCAAGGGCCCGGTGCTGGCGCCGCTGGTCGTCGGCGGCCCCGCCTCGACGCTGGCGCTGGCGTCCGATCTCGCGCGCCTGATCGACGACATGGTGACGCGCGGCGTCGACTGGAGCGCGCTCGACGGCCTCGTGCCTGATAACCTCGACCGCTACTGGCAGCACTCGCTCGAATTCCTGCGCATCGCCCGCATCGCCTGGCCCAATCATCTCACCGAGATCAACCGGATCGAGCCAGCTGCGCGACGCGACCAACTGATCGAAGCGGAAGCCAAACGGCTGATCGCGGATCCGCATGGCCCCGTCATCGCGGCCGGCTCGACCGGCTCGATGCCGGCCACCGCAAAGTTCCTGCATGCGGTCGCCTCGCTGCCGCATGGCGCCGTGGTGCTGCCCGGTCTGGACACCGATCTCGACGACGATTCCTGGCGCAGCATCGGCGGCGTGCGCGATGCGCTCGGCAAGTTCGCGGAGCATCCGGCGTCGAACCATCCGCAATACGCCATGAATGCGCTGCTGCAACGCTTCGGCATTAAGCGCAGCGATGTCGAGATCTTGCAGCCGCCGGCGGAAGACGGCCGCGAGCTGCTCGCGTCGGAATCGATGCGGCCGTCCGCCAAGACCGAGGTCTGGCACGACCGGCTGAAGCAGCCCGATGTCGCCGCGAAGATCGCGGGCGGCATGAAGAACCTCGCGGTGGTCGAAGCGCCCAATCCTGAAATGGAAGCGCTCGCCATCGCCATTGCGATGCGCGAGGCCAGGCACCTGGACAAATCCGCGGCGCTGGTCACGCCCGACCGCGCCTTGGCGCGGCGGGTGATGGCGGCGCTGACCCGATGGGATCTCGCCTTCGATGATTCCGGCGGCGACGTCTTGATGGAAACATCCGCTGGCACGTTTGCGCGCCTTGCGGCAGAGGCCGCCACCAAGGGCCTGGAGCCGCCGACGCTGCTGGCGATGCTGAAGCATCCGCTGTGCCGGCTCGGCCGCGCGCCGGGGGCGTGGAAGATGGCGATCGAGAGCCTGGAGCTTGCGCTGCTGCGCGGCACGCGCCCGCCGGCAGGCACGGCCGGCCTCCTGCGCGAGTTCAACCGCTTCCGCGAGGAGCTGGCAAAGCTGTGGCGCAGCGAGGTCTCCGCACTGCATCGCGCCGAGCCGCGGGCGCGTCTCAAGGCCGAGGATCTCGATCGCATCCAGGCTCTGATCGACGCCCTGCAAAAGGCATTGGCGTCGATCGAGAGCCTGCCGCCGGCGAAGCCGTATGATTTCGCGGAGCTTGCGCATCGGCATCGCGAGATCATGATCGAGCTGTCGCGCGACGAGCAGGGCATTCCGCTCGCCTTCGAGGATCGCGATGGTCTCGCGCTCGCCGGCGCCTTCGACGATCTCTTGCGCGGCGGCACGACCAGCGGATTGCTGGTGCAGCTAGCGGATTACCCGGACGTCTTCCAGACCGCGTTCAGCGATCGCGCGGTGCGGCGGCGCGACAGGCCGGGCGCGCGGCTGCAAATCTACGGCCCGCTGGAATCGCGCCTGATGCAGGCCGACCGCATCATCATTGGCGGCCTGATCGAAGGCGTCTGGCCACCGGCGCCGCGCATCGATCCCTGGCTCAGCCGGCCGATGCGCCACGAGCTCGGGCTCGATCTGCCGGAGCGCCGCATCGGCCTGTCCGCCCATGACTTCGCGCAATTGCTCGGCGGCGACGAGGTCATTCTCACTCATTCCGCAAAGGCCGGCGGCGCGCCGGCGGTGGCCTCGCGCTTCCTTCATCGGCTGGAGGCGGTGGCCGGCGATGAGCTCTGGAAGGCGGCGGTTCGCGCCGGCGAGACATATGTGCAGTTCGCCGCGGCGCTCGACCAGCCCGACGAGGTCAAGCCGATCAAGCAGCCGGAACCACGGCCGCCGCGCGCGACACGGCCGCTCAAGATGTCCGTCACCGAGATCGAGGACTGGCTGCGCGATCCCTACACGATCTACGCCAAACGTATCTTGCGGCTCGATGCGCTCGATCCCGTCGACATGCCGCTCTCGGCCGCCGACCGCGGATCGGCGATTCACGATGCCATCGGCGAATTCACGGAAAGCTATGCGGCGCGTCTGCCCGACGATCCCGCGCGGGTGCTGCGCGCGATCGGCGAGAAGCACTTTGCACCGCTGATGGAGCGGCCCGAAGCACGGGCGCTGTGGTGGCCGCGCTTCCAGCGCATCGCGCGCTGGTTCGGCGAATGGGAGACGTCGCGGCGCGAGGCGATCGCGGCGATCGTCGCGGAGACCCGTGGCGAGATCTCGATCATGCTCGATCCTCAGCGCAGCTTCCGCCTTTCCGCGCGCGCCGACCGCATCGAACGCCGCCAGGGCGGCGGCTACGCCATCCTCGACTACAAGACCGGCCAGCCGCCGACCGGCAAGCAGGTCCGCATGGGCCTGTCGCCGCAGCTGACGTTGGAAGCCGCGATCCTGCGCGAGGGCGGCTTTCCCGACATCGACGCCGGCGCCTCCGTGAGCCAGCTCGTCTATGTCCGCCTCAGCGGCAACAATCCACCCGGCGAGGAGCGCATCCTCGAGCTCAAGTTCAAGCCGGGCGACGAGCCGCAGCCGCCGGACACCGCGGCCGCCGAGGCGAGGGCAAAGCTGGAAGCGCTGATCCGCGCCTTCGAGGACGAGAACCAAGCTTATACATCGCTGAACCTGCCGATGTGGGCGAATCGCTACGGCACCTATGACGACCTTGCCCGGATCAAGGAATGGTCCGCGGCCGGCGGGTTGGGGATCGAGGAATGGTGAAGGCGCCGCGTCCCATCCCCGACGAGGTGCGCGCGCGGCAGGCGCGCGCATCCGATCCGACCGCGTCGGCCTTCGTCTCGGCCAACGCCGGCTCGGGCAAGACGCATGTGCTGGTGCAGCGCGTGATCCGCCTGCTGCTCTCGGGCGTGCCACCGGAGAAAATTCTCTGCATCACCTTCACAAAAGCTGCCGCCGCAAACATGGCCGAGCGCGTGTTCACCACGCTCGGTCATTGGGTGACGCTGGACGATGACGCGCTCGACGCGGCGATCCGCGCGGTCGGCATCCCGCATCCCGGCGCAAAACTGCGCCGCGATGCGAGAAAGCTGTTCGCCTGCGCGCTGGAGACGCCGGGCGGGCTGAAGGTGCAGACCATCCACGCACTGTGTACCCGCCTGCTCCAGCAATTTCCGTTCGAGGCCAACGTTCCCGCACGCTTCGCCGTGATCGACGAGCGCGACCAGACCGACATGATGGAACGCGCCAATTTGAAGGTGCTGCTGGAAGCCGCACGCGATCCGGAGAGCGTCACCGGCCGCGCGCTGCTGACGGCGATGGCGAGCGCCGCGGATGTCACCTTCAAGGAGGTCGTGCGCGAGGCGTGCCTCAGCCGCGATCATTTCATGGCCTGGACCGACCAGGCCGGCAATGCGGAAGCCGCAGCGGCGCAGATGGCTGCGGTGCTGGGCGTTGACATCGGCGACCGTATCGAAGCCGTCGAGACGGAAATTCTCGACGGCCCGTTCCTGCCGCGCGCGCGCTGGGACGACATTGCCTTCGCGCTGGAGGACGGCAGCAAATCCGACAATGACCAGGCAGGGCGGCTGCGCGCGGCAAAGGTGTTTTCCGGCAGCGATCAGGTCGACGCCTATCTGTCCGTCTTCCTCACCGACGACAAGCTGCCGCGCAAGGCGGTGCTGACCAAGAAGTTCTGCGATCACAATCCCTCCGTGGCCCGCCTGTTCGAAGCCGAGGCGCAGCGCCTTGCAGGGCTGATCGAAAAGCGCCGCGCCGTGACGGTTCGGGACCGCACCGCGGCCCTGCTGCATATCGCGACAGCGGCCGCCGCGAATTACCGCCGCGAGAAGCAGGAGCGCGGCCTGCTCGACTACGACGACCTCATCGACAAGACGCTGGCGATGCTGGACCGCATCGCCTCGGGCTGGGTGCATTACAAGCTCGACCGCGGCGTCGATCACGTGTTGATCGACGAGGCGCAGGATACCAGCCCGCGGCAATGGGACATCATCGCGCACATCATCTCCGAGTTCACCGCCGGCGAAGGTGCGCGCGAGGGGCTGAACCGCACCATCTTCGCTGTCGGCGACGAGAAACAGTCGATCTTCTCGTTCCAGGGCGCAGCTCCCCACGAGTTCGACGCGCGCAGGCGCGAGCTGCATCGCAAGTTCACCGCCGCCGGCCTGAAATTCGATCCGGTCGCCTTCACCTATTCGTTCCGCTCGGGTGCGACGATCCTGCATTCGGTCGACCACGTCTTCCGCGATCCCGCGATCTACAAGAGCATCCATTCGGTCGAGATCGGCCATCCCCTGCACAATTCGCTGAGCGATGCCGGCCCGAGCGTGATCGAGCTGTGGGACCTCGCGGAGGCCGACGATCGGCAGGACATCGAGGGCTGGCGTGCGCCGTTCGATGGCGTCGCAGTCACCAGCCCCGAGGTCAAGCTTTCCCGACGCATCCAGGCCGAGATCAAGCGGCTGGTCGAGAGCGGCACGCTGACAGGGCACGAGGGCGAGCGCCGTCCCTTGCGCTATGGCGACATGCTGATCCTGGTGCGCCGGCGCGGCAACGCATTCGATGCCGTGATCCAGGCGCTGAAGCACGCCGGCATTCCGGTCGCCGGTGCCGACCGCCTCAAGCTCACCGAGCACATCGCCATCATCGACTTGATGAACCTGGCCGACGCGCTGCTGCTGCCGCAGGACGATCTCGCGCTCGCGGTGGCGCTGAAGAGCCCGCTGTTCGGGCTCGATGACGACGATTTGTTCACTCTCGCCTGGGACCGCAAGGGCTCGCTGCGCCGCGCGCTCGGCGAGCACGCGGCCACAAGCGAAAAATTCACCACGGCGTTGCGTCGCCTGGAAGCCTGCGAGATCCGCGCCCGCGAGGAGACGCCGTTCGCGTTCTACGCCTGGCTGCTGGGCGGCGATGGCGGGCGTGCGCGCATCCTGCGCCGGCTCGGCCACGAGGCCAATGACGCGCTCGACGAATTCCTGGAGCTCGCGCTGAACTACGAGCGCAAGGCGCCGGCTTCGCTGCAGGGCTTCATGGCCTGGCTCCGCTCGGCCGACACCGAAGTGAAGCGCGACATGGAGATCTCGCGCGACGAGGTGCGGGTCATGACCGTACACGGCGCCAAGGGCCTGGAGGCCTCGGTCGTGTTCATGGTCGACACCACGTCTTCGCCCGCGGACTCGCAGCGGCTGCGGCTGATCCAGGTACCGCGCGGCAATGGCGGCGAGGTCGTGGTCTGGGCCGGCCGCAAGGCCGACGATCCCAGGCCTGTCGCCGAGGCGCGCAAGGCGATGCTGGAGGAGACCGAGGACGAATATCGCCGCCTGCTCTACGTCGCTATGACGCGCGCGGCCGATCGGCTGATCGTCGGCGGCTGCATGCCCGGCAACGTGAAGACGGTGCGCAAGCTGAGCTGGTACGACCTCGTCGACACCGGGCTCAAAGGCTCGGGCCTCGACAAGCAGGTGATCGAGACGCCGCTCGGCAAGGTCACCCGGTTCGCCCGTCCTGAGGACGTCGCGGCGCTGGGCGCGCCGGCGGCCTCCGTGCACCAGACCATCGCGCTGCCGGAGTGGCTGCGGACACCGGCCCCGCGCGAGACCATCGACGAGGATCCCGTGCGCCCCTCGGGCCAGCCTGCCGAGGAGGGCCGCAGCGTCCGATCGGGCGAATCGGTGCAGTCGCGCGCGCTGGCGTTGCAACGCGGCACGCTGGTGCATCGCCTGTTGCAATCGCTGCCCGAGATCGCCGGCGAGCGCCGGCGCGAGGCCGCGCTCGGCTTCATGGCGCGCAACGCCGCGGACTGGCCGGAGGCCGATCGCATCGCACTGGCCGACAAGGTGCTCGCCCTGATCACGGAGCCGCGTTTCGCGCCCGTCTTTGCCGCCGGCAGCCGGGCGGAGGTCGCGATCGCCGGGCGGCTGGAGCGGCCGGGCCGCACGCCGGCCCTGGTATCGGGACAGATCGACCGGCTGGTCGTGCGCCCAGAGGAAGTCCTGATCGTCGACTTCAAGACCAACCAGGCAGCGCCCAAAAGCGCGGCCGAGGCGCCGGCGACCTATGTCCGCCAGCTTGCGCTGTACCGGGCGGTGCTGTCGCGGCTTTATCCCCAAAGGTCCGTCAGGGCCGTCCTGCTCTGGACCGAGGCCCTTGAATATATGGAGATTTCGGCCCCCGCGCTGGACGCGGCGCTGGCATCCCTTCATCTCGGTGTGAGCGTCCTTGACCCGGCAAGGGGCCGTTCATAGGTTCACCCCATGATCCCGGGCGCGATTCCAGGTCGCGCCGATTCTCTTTCAACCGAGTGAGGTACTCCCAATGGCCGTTAGCAAGGTTTCCGACGCCGATTTCGAAGCCGAAGTGCTCAAGGCGAACGGCCCCGTGGTCGTCGATTTCTGGGCCGAATGGTGCGGCCCCTGCCGCATGATCGCACCCGCACTCGACGAGATCGCCGGCGCGATGGGCGACAAGGTCAAGATCGTGAAGCTCAATGTCGACGAGAGCCCGAAGACCGCCTCGAAGTATGGCGTGATGTCGATCCCGACCCTGATGATCTTCAAGGGCGGCGAGATGGCCTCGCGCCAGGTCGGCGCTGCGCCGAAGGCGAAGCTGCAGCAATGGATCACCTCCGCGGTCTGATCCACTGGCGCAGGATTATTGGCGCAAGATTATTTTCGACAACGGCCGGCGAAAGCCGGCCGTTTGGCGTTGATGGGGCGTGTTCAGCGTATGACGAGTCCTGCCCTTGCCTGTTCCTCCCCGAAAGCGCGACCGCAAGCCAACCGCTCTCGCCGCAATGGAGGCGCGTTCGGTCGACGCGATCCCGCGCGGCGGTGAATGGCAATATGAGCCCAAGTGGGACGGCTTCCGCTGCCTGCTGGCGCGCAACGGCAGCAAGGTCGACCTGCGCTCCAAATCGGGCGAAGACCTCGCGCGCTACTTCCCGGAAGTCGTCACTGCTGCCTTGGAGCTGAAGGCCGACCGTTTCACGCTCGACGGCGAAATCGTCGTGCCGCACGGCAAGAGCTTTTCCTTCGACGCGCTGCTGCAACGCATTCATCCGGCGGCAAGCCGCGTGAAGAAGCTCTCGGTGGAGACACCGGCGCTCTACCTCGTCTTCGATCTGCTCGCGACATCCGGGCAGAAGGGCCTGGCTGAGAAGACGCTGCGCGAGCGCCGGCCGGCGCTGGAAGCCTTCGCGAAAGCCAACATCAAGGGCAGCCTGTTCCGCCTCTCACCGGCGACCACGAGCTACGCCACGGCCAAAAAGTGGCTGGCGCGATCCGGCGGCGGCTCGGACGGCGTCATCGCCAAGCGGATCGATCTGCCCTACCAGGCGGGCAATCGCGACGGTATGCAGAAGATCAAGAAATTCCGCAGCGCCGATTGCGTGGTCGGCGGCTTCCGCTACGCCACCAACAAGATCGCCGGCCGAAACGTCGTCGGCTCGCTGCTGCTCGGGCTCTACGACGATGACGGCCTGCTGCATCACGTCGGCTTCACCTCGGCGATCAAGGCGGAGGCGAAGCCTGGTATGACCGATCGGCTCGAAGCACTGATCGGCGAGCCCGGCTTCACCGGCAACGCGCCGGGCGGGCCGAGCCGCTGGTCGACCGAGCGTTCCGCAAAGTGGTGTCCGCTCAAGCCGAAGCTGGTGATCGAGGTCTGCTACGACCATTTCAGCGGCGAACGTTTTCGCCACGGCACCTCGATCCTGCGCTGGCGCCCGGACAAGGCGCCGCGGCAATGCACATTCGAGCAGCTGAAGCAGAAGGCGGCCGATCCGATGAAGCTGTTGAAGTAGCCCGGTAGCCCGGATGGAGCGGAGCGTAATCCGGGAATCATGCCCCAAGCAACGATGGCCCCGGATTGCGCTCCGCTCCATCCGGGCTACGCAGCAACACCTACTAGATCCACCCCGTCGCCAGCGCGTTCGCCAGTTCGGGCTGACCGTTGCGCCGCGCGAGCGCCGCCATAACCTCGTGATCGTAGGCGACATGCCGGAACGTCACCTGCCAGGCAGCATCGACGCGTTCGAGGATCGCATAGCGCGCGTGCGGCGTGCCGGCCTCGACGACATGCGGGTACGGATGCTTGTCGCGAAAACCGGGGCTGCCGACACTGCCGGGATTGACGATCAGCCGGCCGTCGCGCAGGCGCACGGCGCGGGCGAGGTGGGTGTGGGCGCACAGGATCAGGGATTGCGTGATGCCTTGGGCGAGTTGCTCGATGTGGTCGAGCGCGGACAGCGCCACCGTGCCGTCGGGATGCACGCTGTCGAGCCAGTACACCTCGTCATTGTGTGGCGTCGCGTGGCAGAGAAACACCTGGTCACGGAACACCCGGGTCATCGGCTGTGCGCGCAGCCAGTCGAGTTGCCCGGCATCGAGGGCTGCATAGGCGGGACGATCCCACGACCCCATCTTCTCCGGCGGACGGTCGAGCAAATAGCGGTCGTGATTGCCGAGGACGTGCACGGCGTCGAGCGGCATCAGGATCTCAATGGTGCGGCGCGCATCGAGCGGGCCACTCAGCATGTCGCCGAGATTGACGATGTCGGCAATACCGAGCGCGCGGATGTCGGCGAGCACGGCTTCCAGCGCGAGATAGTTTCCGTGGATGTCGGCAATCGCGGCAAAGCGCATTGGCATTTCCTGTAGCCCGGATGGAGCGCAGCGTAATCCGGGACCTTCCTTGCTTGTGGCACGATCCCGGATTGCGCTTCGCTCCATCCGGGCTACGGCAACCTCTATGCAGGCGGCGTGCCGTTGATGGCCAGCACGTGGCCGGCGAGATACAGCGAGCCGGTGATCAGGATCCGCGGCGGCAGCTCGTAGGCGAGCTGCGCCAGCGCGCGCAGGGCGGCCTCGACGCCGGGGGCAGGCTCGACGCGCATGCCGAGGCTGCGCGCGGCATCGGCGAGACGGTCGACCGGCATCGCATTCTCCGTGTCGGGAATCGGCACTGCGATGATGTGGCGGGTGAGGCCGGCGAAATTGGCGAGGAAGGCGTGCGCATCCTTGTTGGCCATCATGCCGGCGATGATCACCAGCGGCCGGGACACCCGCTCCTCGAGGTCGCCGAGCGCGGCCGCCGCAACGCGCCCGCCCTCGGCATTGTGGCCGCCGTCGAGCCAGATCTCCGAGCCCTGCGGACCCCAGGACAGCAGCTCGCCAGAGGTGAGGCGTTGCATCCGCGCCGGCCAGTCGGCGCCGACAATGCCGGCCTCGAAGGCGCCGTGGTTGACCTTGATGGTCGGCAGCGCGCGCAGCGTCGCGATCGCGAGCCCGGCATTGGCGAATTGGTGGCGCCCGAACAGACGCGGCGCCGGCAGGTCCATCAAGCCGCGATCATCGGAATAGACGAGACGTCCGCGCTCGACATTGACGTGCCAGCTCTCGTTTGCGGCGAACAGCGGCGCGCGCATGCGCCGCGCCTGCGCTTCGATCACGCCCATCGCCTCCGGCATCTGCTCGGCGCAAATCACGGGCACGCCGCGCTTAATGATCGCGGCCTTCTCGCCGGCAATCGATGCCAGCGTATCGCCGAGGAAATCCATGTGATCCATGCTGACGGGCGTGATCACGCAGGCCGTGGGCTGATCGACCACATTGGTCGAATCGAGCCGGCCGCCGAGGCCGACTTCGAGCAGCACGATGTCGGCCGGGTTCTGCGCGAACAGCAGGAAGGCGGCCGCGGTCTTCAGCTCGAACAATGTGGCGGGCTCGCCGGCATTGACGCGCTCGACCTCTTCAAGCGCGGCACGCAGCTCGTCGTCGCCGACGAGCACACCGCCACTGAGGCGGCCGAGCCGGAAGCATTCGTTGATGCGGACGAGATAGGGGGACGTGTAGGCGTGGACGCGCAGGCCTGAAGCCTCCAGGGTCGCGCGCAGGTAAGCCAGCGTCGAGCCCTTGCCGTTGGTGCCGGCGATGTGGATCACGGGCGGCAGCTTGCGCTCGGGGTGGCCGAGCCGCTCGAGCAGACGGTGCATCCGCTCCAGCCCGAGATCGATGCGCTTCTGATGCAGGGCCGACAGCCGCCCGATCACTTCATCGAGCGGTGTCCTTGCACGGTCAGGGGAGGCGTTCACGCGTGCGGCGCAGCCGGCGCCGTCTCGGCGGCCGATACGATCTGCGCCGGGCTTGCGACCGGCTGCACGGACTTCGATGCGCCTTCCTGCGCCGGCGCCTTGGTCAAGAGGCGGCAGAGCCGCGCCAGCGTCGGGCGCAGCTCATGACGGTGCACGACCATGTCGACCATGCCGTGCTCCTTGAGGTACTCGGCGCGCTGAAAGCCTTCAGGCAGCTTCTCGCGGATGGTTTGCTCGATCACGCGCGCGCCGGCGAAGCCGATCAGCGCGCCGGGCTCGGCGATCTGCACGTCGCCGAGCATCGCATACGACGCGGTGACGCCGCCGGTTGTGGGATTCGTCAGCACGACGATGTAGGGCAGCTTGGCCTCGCGCAGCATCTGCACCGCAACGGTGGTGCGCGGCATCTGCATCAATGACAGGATGCCTTCCTGCATGCGCGCGCCGCCGCTCGCGGCGAACACGATGAACGGCGACTTCTTCTCGACCGCGAGCTCCATCCCGCGCACGATGGCCTCGCCCGCGGCCATGCCGAGCGAACCGCCCATGAAGTCGAAATCCTGCACGGCGACGACGACGGCGGCGCCTTCGAGCTTGCCGTAGCCGACCTTGACCGCATCGTTCAGATTGGTCCGTGCCCGCGCGTCCTTGATGCGGTCGACGTATTTCTTCTCGTCGCGGAACTTGAGCGGGTCAGGCGTGACCTCGGGCAGCGCGATGTCGAACCAGGTCTCGTTGTCGAAGATCGACTTGAGACGCGCCACTGCGCCCATGCGCATGTGGTAGTTCGAGCCGGGGATGACGAACTGGTTGGCCTCGACGTCCTTGTAGAACACGAGCTGCCCGGAATCCGGGCATTTGATCCACAGGTTCTCCGGCGTCTCCCGCCGCAGCATGTTGCGGATCTTCGGCCGGACCACGTTGGTAAGCCAGTTCATGGTTTGCTCCGATGTGCGATCCCGCTGGGAATCGCCTGAAGGATATATGGCGGCCGGACATCTGCCCGGCAAGCCGCCGTGTCGCCCGCGTTAGAGCATGATCCGGAAAAGTGTGAAGCGGTTTTCCGACCAGATCATGCTCAAACTAAAGAGCTACAGCGGAATTATGGCCTATTCCGCCGCCTGCTGCGCGCCCTTGACGCCCTGGGCCAGAGCGGCCGTCAATTCGGCGACGGCGTTAACGGTCTTGGCGGTCGCCCGTCCCTCGGCATCGAGGCTATTCTTGAGGGCGTCCACCAGCGCGGTGCCGACCACCGAACCATCGGCCTTCTCGGCAATGGCGCGCGCCGTCTCCGGCGTGCGGATGCCGAAACCGACACAGATCGGGAGCCTGGTATGCCGCTTGATGCGCGCGACAGCTTCACCGACGGCATTGGCGTCCGCCGCCGCCGCACCGGTGATGCCGGCGATCGAGACGTAATAGACAAAGCCTGATGTGTTCGCGAGCACCGCAGGCAGGCGCTTGTCGTCAGTGGTCGGCGTCGCCAGGCGAATGAAGTTGAGCCCCGCCTTCAGCGCAGGAATGCAGAGCTCGTCGTCTTCCTCCGGCGGCAAATCGACGATGATCAGGCCGTCGACGCCGGCCGTCTTGGCATCAGCCAAGAACTTGTCGACGCCGTAGATGTAGATCGGATTGTAATAGCCCATCAGCACCAGCGGCGTGACATTGTCGTCCTTGCGGAAGTCGCGCACCAGCTCCAGCGTCTTCTTCAAGGTCATGCCGATCTTGAGCGCACGCAGGCCTGCAGCCTGGATCGAAGGACCATCCGCCATCGGATCGGTGAAGGGAATGCCGAGTTCGATGACGTCGGCGCCGGACTTCGGCAGCGCCTTGACGATCTCGAGCGAGGTCGCGGGATCGGGATCGCCGGCCATCACATAGGTGACAAAGGCCGCGCGGCCTTGGCTTTTCAGCTCGGCAAAACGGGTATCGATACGCGTGGTCACTTCTTGCCCCTCAGGATGTCGCCGACCTGCGGGACGTCCTTGTCGCCGCGGCCGGAGAGATTGACGACCATCAGGTGGTCCCGCGGCCGCTTCGGCGCGAGCTCCATCACCTTGGCGATGGCATGCGCGGGCTCGAGCGCGGGGATGATGCCTTCGAGCTTTGACAGCAGCTGGAACGCGGCGAGCGCCTCGTCATCGGTCGCGGAGAGATAATTGACGCGGCCGACCTCGTGCAGCCAGGAATGCTCAGGGCCGATGCCGGGATAATCGAGACCGGCCGAGATCGAATGCGCGTCCTGGATCTGGCCGTCGGCATCCATCAAGAGATAGGTGCGGTTGCCGTGAAGCACGCCGGGGCGGCCGCCCGCGATCGAGGCCGCATGCAGCTGCGTCAGGCCATGGCCGGCGGCTTCGACGCCGAAGATCTCCACGGAGGAATCATCGAGGAACGGATGGAACAAGCCCATCGCGTTGGAGCCGCCGCCGATGCAGGCCACCAGCGAATCCGGCAGGCGCCCCTCGATCTCCTGCATCTGCGCCTTGGTCTCGTCGCCGATGACCGACTGGAAATCGCGCACCAAGGTCGGATAGGGATGCGGACCGGCCACCGTGCCGATGCAATAGAAGGTGTTATGCACGTTGGTGACCCAGTCGCGCAGCGCCTCGTTCATGGCATCCTTCAGCGTGCGCGTGCCCGACTGCACCGGCATCACCTTGGCGCCCAGCATCTCCATGCGGATGACGTTGGGCTGCTGCCGCTCGACGTCGACGGCGCCCATATAGACCACGCATTCGAGGCCAAAGCGTGCGCACAGCGTCGCGGTGGCAACGCCGTGCTGGCCCGCGCCGGTCTCGGCGATGATGCGCTTCTTGCCCATGCGCCGTGCCAGCATGATCTGGCCGAGCACGTTGTTCACCTTGTGCGAGCCGGTGTGGTTGAGCTCTTCACGCTTGAGATAGATCTTGGCGCCGCGGAGATGCTCGGTCAGGCGCTCGGCGAAATAGAGCGGCGAGGGCCGGCCGACATAGTTCTTGAGGTAGCCGTTCATCTCGGCCTGAAACGCCGGATCGGCCTTGGCCTCGGTGTAGGCCTTCTCCAGGTCGAGGATCAGCGGCATCAAAGTTTCGGCGACGAAGCGTCCGCCGAAAATGCCGAAATGGCCGCGATCGTCGGGGCCGCTGCGGTAGGAGTTTGGCTTGGCAATGTTCATCGGACGCTTAACTCTTGGGTGGCGCGCGCGGCGCGGATGAAGGCCTTGATCATGTCAGGATCCTTGACGCCGGGCGCGCTCTCGACGCCCGAGGACACGTCGACGCCGCTGGCGCGGGTGACACGAAGGGCCTCGGCGAGATTCTCGGCGTGCAGCCCCCCCGAAACCATATAGGGCAGTTTCAGATCGAGCTTTTCGAGCAGGTGCCAGTCGAAGGGCTCCCCGAGACCGCCGGGCCGCGTCGCGTCCTTCGGCGCGCGCGCATCGAACAGGATGCGATCGGCGACCGCGGCGTAGCCGGGCAGCACCGCGAGATCGGCCGCTGTCGCGACCGGGACCGCCTTCATCACCGGGCGGCCGAAGCGTTGCTTGAGGTCGCGCAGCCGCGCCACGCTCTCCCCGCCGTGGAGCTGGAAGATGTCCGGCGACAGCGCGTCCATGATGTTGTCGAGCGTTGCGTCATCGGCATCGACCGTGAGCGCCACCTTGAGCGCGCGCCGCTTGACCTGACGGCCGAGGTCACGGCCGAGTTCCAGGGACAGGTGCCGGGGCGACGGCGGAAAGAACACGAACCCGACCATGTCGGCGCCCGCCTCGAGCGCCGTTTCGAGCGTCTCGGGCGTGGACAGGCCGCAGATCTTGACGAGCAGGGACATGGTCTCAAAGCGGGTAGAGGCCGCGGGTCCGCGGCCGGAAAACGGGGCTTTTCGGTCGGGGCCGCTTCTACAACGTCGCGCGCTGCTTGTCTCGCCCGACGGGCCCGTACAGGCCCATCCCGGAGGGAACGGGAAGGCGCTGGGACTCCGCCTTCGCTGCCGTCGCCTGGGCCCGCAGATCGGCCAGTTCGGCCCTGACGGCCCGGGCCTCCGCGTCATTCCGGCGCGCCGCGCGCCGCCAGCGCCGCTGGCCGAGCCAGACGGCGGAGCCGCCCGCGACAACGCCCAGGGCCGCCGCCAGGATCAGCAACAGGAACAGCGGCAGGGTGATCGACAGCGAGGGGTCGTCGGCAATGAAGGGGTCGAAGGAGACCGTGACGAAATGCCTGTTGGCGACGGCGAACGCCACCAGGATCAGGCCCAGCGGAAGTACGATCAGCGCGGTCAGGAACTTTCGCATCTGGCTTCGCTCGCCTTGAATCAAGCTTGCGGCCGCATCCTGTGCGACCGCGAAAAACCCCAAAGCGCGCTCACATCGCGCTCTAGTCTACGCCGCCGGGATCCGGATGGTCGCGGTTCAGCCGCTCGCGCATTTCCTTGCCGGTCTTGAAGAACGGAACGCTCTTCTGATCGACGGGCACATGGGCGCCGGTGCGTGGATTGCGCCCTGCACGCGCAGGGCGATGCTTGACCGAGAAGGCACCGAAGCCGCGCAGCTCCACGCGATCACCGCGTGCAAGCGCCGCTACGATCTCTTCGAGAATCGCATTCACAATGTTCTCGACATCCCGCTGGTACAGATGCGGGTTGTGCTCGGCGATACGCTGAACAAGTTCGGATTTGATCATCGAGAGATAGGACCCGGGAGCGTGCGGATGACCATTTCCGTGAAAATACCGTGATCTGTCAAGACGCTAAATCAAGGATGGGCGTCGTGAAAATGCGTGACAAATGCCGAAAAAGCAGGCTGCGCCAGCACGCGTCAGACGCGAAAAAGCTCTGAAACTCGCCTGCCGACGGTCAGTTGGACGCAGCCGGCTGCCACAAGGCCAGCATTCCATCCATTCCGAGCCGATCCACCGCCTGCGCGACGCCGGTTTGCCCGATCTGGTGCGCGATCGAGCCCAAACCGAGCGCTTCCAGCGTCAATGCGGCCGCCGTCTTCAGGAACGGCAGGTCGCCGAAGCGCGGCTGGAGCTTGTAGTCGCGCACCGGTAGCCCCTTCTTGACGCCCTTCTGCTCGACCAGCCAGGTCACGGCCGTCTTCTCGTCGCCGATCTGATCGATCAGCTTGAGATCGATCGCCTGGCGCCCGGTGAAGACGCGGCCGTCGGCGACTTTTTCGAGCTGCGTGTCATCCATGCCACGCCGCTCCTTCACCATCCCCTTGAACCAGGCATAGGAATCCTTCACCAGCGCATCGAGCGCGGCGCGCGCCTCGGGACTGGTCGGCTCAAAACCGTTGGGCGCCGCCTTCAGCGGCGAGGACTTCACCTCCTCGACCTTGACGCCGATCGTCTTCATGAGCTCGGAGAGGTTGGGGTACTGGAACAGCACGCCGATGGAGCCGACCAGGGAGCTTTGCTGGGCGACGATGTGGTCGCTCGCAATCGCGGTGATGTAGCCCCCGGAGGCGGCCAGCCCCTCGACCACCACTACCAGCGGCTTTTTCGCCTTGAGACGGACCAGCGAGTCATAGAGCTGCTCGGAGCCTGCGGTGGTGCCGCCGGGCGAGTTGATGTGAACGATGACGGCGGCGGCCTGCGAATTCTCGAGCCGCTCCAGCGCCTGCGTGCGGTCGGAATCGCTGCGGATCAATCCCTCTATCTGGACGCGCGCGATCGAGCCGGCGGATGCGAGGGTGCCGCGTGCACCGGGCGTCGCAATCAGCGCGAAGCTTGCAATCGCCGCGATCGCGATCAGCGCCGCCATCACCCGCCAGAACGTCAGCTTGCGGCGGATCCTGCGGCGATCGACGATGATGTCCGAATCGAGCGACATCGGAATATCTCCAAATGAAAGATCAGGCGCGTTGTGCCGTCACGGCGTGACCATTGGCCTATCTCGATACATCAATTGCGGCGCAATTTGAAGAAAACAAGGCCTCGTGTGGGGCAAGCAAGTCGTCGCAGACTCGGTCGTCGTCCCCGCCTAGTGCGCAATTGCGCACGGGGGCGGGGACCCACAACCCCAAGGAGGAGTCGTCGAGCGAGCTGGCAACTCCGAGTCTTCGTCAAACTCCTCCCTGGGGTTATGGGTCCAGGATCGGCGCTCCGCTTCGCGTCGCTTGTCCGGGACGACAGCGGAGTTCGTGGAGACAGCAACAAAAAAGCCCCGGCTTGCGCCGGGGCCTTGATGTCGCAAAACGGACGTTTCGCTTACTTGCTGTCGCGGTTCTTCAGCGCGGTGCCGAGGATGTCGCCCAGCGTCGCACCCGAATCCGAGGAGCCGTACTGCGCGATGGCTTCCTTCTCTTCGGCGACTTCGAGCGCCTTGATCGACACCTGGACCTTGCGGGCCTTCTTGTCGAACTGGATGACGCGGGCATCGACCTTCTCGCCGACGGCGAAGCGTTCGGCGCGCTGGTCGTTGCGGTCACGGGCGAGCTCGGAGCGCTTGATGAAGGTGGTGAAGTCGGTACCGGCGATCTTCACCTCGATACCGCTTTCCTTCACTTCGAGCACTTCGCAGGTCACGACCGCACCCTTCTTGACATCGCCCGGCTCGGCGAAGGGATCGCCTTCGAGCTGCTTGATGCCGAGCGAGATGCGCTCCTTCTCGACGTCCACATCGAGCACCACGGCCTTCACCATGTCGCCCTTCTTGTAGTTGTCGATCACCTGCTCGCCCGGAAGCTTCCAGTCGAGATCGGAGAGGTGGACCATGCCGTCGACGTCGCCCTCGAGGCCCAGGAACAGACCGAACTCGGTCTTGTTCTTGACCTCGCCCTCGACCACCGAACCGGTCGGGTGCTTCTCGACGAAGACCTCCCAGGGGTTGCGCATGGTCTGCTTGAGGCCGAGCGAGATGCGGCGCTTGACGGAATCCACTTCCAGCACCTGCACGTCGACTTCCTGCGAGGTCGACACGATCTTGCCGGGGTGCATGTTCTTCTTGGTCCACGACATCTCGGAGACATGGATCAGGCCTTCGATGCCCGGCTCGAGCTCGACGAACGCACCGTAGTCGGTGATGTTGGTGACGCGGCCGGTGAAGCGGGCACCCAGCGGGTACTTGGCTTCGATGCCCTGCCACGGATCGTCCAGCAGCTGCTTCATGCCCAGCGAGATGCGGTGCGTCTCGTGGTTGATCTTGATGATCTTGACCTTCACGGTCTGGCCGATCGAGAGCACCTCGGTCGGGTGGTTGACGCGGCGCCACGCGATGTCGGTGACGTGCAGGAGGCCGTCGATGCCGCCGAGGTCGACGAACGCACCGTAATCGGTGATGTTCTTGACCACGCCGTCGATGACCTGACCCTCTTCGAGGTTCTGCACCAGCTCCTGGCGCTGCTCGGCCCGGGTCTCTTCGAGCACCGTGCGGCGGGACACGACGATGTTGCCGCGGCGGCGGTCCATCTTCAGGATCTGGAACGGCTGCGAGTTGTTCATCAGCGGCGCAACGTCGCGGATCGGCCGGATGTCGACCTGCGAGCGCGGCAGGAAGGCCACGGCACCGTCGAGGTCGACGGTGAAGCCGCCCTTGACCTGGTTGAAGATGACGCCGTTGACCTTCTCGTTGTTCTGGAACGCCTTCTCCAGCTTGCCCCAGCTCTCTTCGCGTCGCGCCTTGTCGCGCGACAGCACGGCTTCGCCGAGAGCGTTTTCGATGCGATCGAGGAACACTTCCACCTCGTCGCCGACCTTGAGGTCGCTCTCACGGCCGGGGCCGGAAAATTCGCGCAGCGCGACGCGGCCCTCGGTCTTCAGGCCGACGTCGATGACGGCCATGTCCTTTTCAATTGCAACCACCTTGCCCTTGACGACGGAGCTTTCCTGCAGGTTGCCACCTGCGAAGGACTCGTCGAGCATCGCGGCGAAATCGTCGCGCGACGGGCTATAGGTATCAGCAGAAGTCGAAGCCATTTGTTCTCCAGTTGCGGATGTCTTGCCGGCCGTTGGGTTCATGGGCGCATCGCGCGCGCAGTGTCGGAAGGTCCGCAAGACCTTCGAGCGACCGCTCGTTGCCCTGATCTAGCGACCAGAACAGCGGAAGCGGGCCGGCTGAGGCCCGCGCGTTCGATACGTTGAAAGCTTGTCCGGAACCTGGATCGCGCCGGTCCCGAAACCGGGACGAAGCGTATCGACCTCAAAGAGCGGGAGCGGGCACTTCCTCCAATGACGGCGGCGGCTTAACCCCGCGACCGGCCCGCTCGGACAGCCTCGATAATGTCGATGGCGGCCCGGACGCCGCCTTCTATATCCAGTTGGGAGTTATCTAGCAAGTAAGCATCCGGGGCCGGTTTCAGAGGCGCAATCGGCCGATTCTTGTCACGTTCGTCACGCTGGAGGATGTCGGCGAGCACGGCCGCCTCGTCCGCCTCCTCGCCCCGCGCTTTGGCCTCCATGGTGCGGCGCCGCGCGCGGACCTTGGGGTCGGCGACCACGAAGATCTTCACGTCGGCATGGGGGCAGATCACGGTTCCAATATCGCGGCCGTCGAGCACGGCGCCGGGCGGATCGGCGGCGAACTGGCGCTGGAAATTGACCAGGACCTCGCGAACCCGAGGGATTGCCGAGACGATCGAGGCCCCCTCGCCGGCCTTCTGGGTCTTCAGCGCAGGATTACCGAACTTTTCGGGATCGAGCTCCAACGCGGCCTGCACCGCGGCCGCCTCATCGTTGAGATCGTGCCCCGACTGCATCAAGGCGTAGGCGACCGCGCGATAGATCACGCCGGTATCAAGATGACGATAGCCGTAATGGTGGGCGAGACGCTTGCCGAGCGTCCCCTTGCCCGAAGCCGCGGGCCCGTCGATGGCGATGATCATGAAAACTCGGCCCCTAGCGAACGCATCATCGGAATGAAATCCGGAAAGCTGGTGGCGATGAAGGCGGTGTCGTCGACCGTAACAGGCTGATCGGAGGCGCAGCCCATCACCAGCGCGGACATCGCGATGCGATGGTCCATATGGGTGGCGACAGTGCCGCCGCCCGGGACGTGGCCGCGACCCCTTACGATCAGATCGTCGCCGGAGACCTCGACCTTGACGCCGTTGACGCGCAGCATGGCGGCGGTGGCTTCAAGCCGGTCGGATTCCTTGACGCGCAGCTCCTGCAGGCCGCGCATGATCGTGGTGCCTTCGGCGAACGACGCCGCCACCGCCAGCACCAGATATTCGTCGATCATCGACGGCGCGCGCTCGGGCGGCACCTCGACGCCGCGCAGCTTCGACGCCCGCACGCGCAAGCGCGCCATCGGCTCGCCGGCATCGCCGCGCACTTCGCTCTCCTCGATGGAGGCGCCCATTTCGCGCAGCGTGGTGAACAGCCCAGTGCGCAGCGGATTGGTCATGACGTCGGACAGCACGACATCGGAGCCCTCCACGATCAGCGCCGCGACGATCGGGAACGCAGCCGAAGAGGGATCGGCGGGCACCACGACATTGGCGCCATGCAGCTCGGGCTGGCCCACCAGCGTGATGCGGCGGCCGTGCCGGCCTTCCTGGACCGAGGTGATGTCGGCGCCGAAATGCTTCAGCATCAGCTCGGTGTGGTCGCGGCTGGCCTCGGTCTCGATGACCGTGGTGGTGCCGGGAGCGGCGAGGCCCGCCAGCAGCACGGCCGATTTGATCTGGGCCGAGGCGACCGGGGTCTTGTAGACGATCGGCAGGGGGTCGCGCGCGCCCTGGAGGGTCAGCGGCAGGCGCCCGCCCTCGCCGCCGGCGGTGACTCTGGCACCCATCTTTTCCAGGGGATCGAGGATCCGGCGCATCGGACGGCTGCGCAGCGAGGCGTCGCCGTCGAACACCGCCGAAATTGGGCAGCCGGCGACGGCGCCCATGACCAGCCGGCAGCCGGTGCCGGAATTGCCGAAATCCAGTGCTGCCTTGGGCTGGGCGAAGCCTCCGACCCCGACGCCGTTGACGGTCCAGGCGAAATCGCCGGTGCGCTCGACGCTGGCGCCCAGCGCCTGCATCGATTTGGCGGTGTTGAGGACGTCCTCGCCCTCGAGCAGGCCCGAAATCCTGGTCTCGCCGACCGCGAGCGCGCCCAGGATGAGGGCGCGGTGGGAGATCGACTTGTCGCCGGGCACCCGTACTTTCCCGGTCAGGGGACCGCTGGCGCGAGACTGGAGCGGCCTCGGTTGGTCGGAATGGGTCAAGATTGTGTCCTTGAATAGGCCCGGTGGGCTGGCGCGCAGGTACCACATGGTCCGCGCCCCGTCACGGGCATGTCGTTCTCCCGTAATGCGCTATTGACAGCGGGCCGCCAACTAGCCAAGTGAAGCACCGCTTTTCAGACATTCCCAGGATTCCTGCCGTGGCCAAGTCCGAACTCGGAACCAAACGTATTTGCCCGACCACGGGCAAGAAGTTCTATGACCTCAACAAGAATCCGGTGATCTCGCCCTATACCGGCGAAGTGGTGCCGATCGCCCCGGTCGCTCCTGCCCGCGGCCCCCGTGCGGCCGAGGCCCGCAACATGGCCCAGGACAACGCGCCGGAGCCGGCGGAGACCGAGGAGTTGGTCTCGCTCGAGGAGGCCGATGCCGAGGAGAACACCGGCAAGGTCAAGGCGGTCGTGCCCGAATCGGAGGACGATATCGAGGTCGACGAGACCCTCGATGACGATGACGACGACGATTCGACCTTCATTGCCGACGAGGAAGAGGGCGATGAGGACGTGACCGACATCATTGGTGATGTCGGCGGTGATGAAGAGACTTGAGATCAGCCCTGATCTGTGAAAAAGGGTGCACCGCGCGAGTCGGAAGGCTCGCCGGTCCGGGGTGATCGACCAGGTTCACTCCGTCTAGGGTTAAGGGGCCATAGCTCAGCTGGGAGAGCGCTTGCATGGCATGCAAGAGGTCGGCGGTTCGATCCCGCCTGGCTCCACCACGCTTCGCCCTCCGGGCTACGCGTGGCGCAGCCGCGCGGAGCCCGAAGGGTGAAGCGTGGTGTCCGGCGAAGCCCGAAGGGCGAAGACGGACTCTACGAAAACCCCTACTCCCCGATCACCGCATTCAGCCGATCCCTCAGCGCGACGATCTCGTCCTTCATCGCGACCAGCTCCGACACCGAGCAGTCCGATGCCGCCAGGATCGATTGCGGCACGCTGCGGGCCTTTTCCTTCAGCGCATGGCCCTGCGGCGTCAGTCCGATCAGAACCTGGCGCTCGTCCTCACGCGAGCGGGTGCGCCTGACGAGATGGGCGGCCTCGAGGCGCTTCAGCAGCGGCGTCAGCGTGCCCGAATCCAGGAACAGCTTCTCGCCGATCTCCTTGACCGGCACGTCGTCGCGCTCCCACAGCACCAGCATGACCAGATATTGCGGATAGGTCAGGCCGAGCCGATCGAGCAGCGGCTTGTAGACGCGGTTAAAGGCGTGCGTAGCGGAATAGACCGCGAAGCAGATCTGGTTGTCGAGACGAAGCGGGTCTACCGCCGTTGATTTCCGGGCCATGAAGAATCCTGCGCGTTTCTCCCATTCTGGGCCCGGCCGGCGCCAGATTCAATTGCGAACAATTAAATGTGAGGCGCGACGAATTAGATTGCGCGCAATCTAATTGTCTGCGATAAAGCTTGCACCCCAACCCGGAAAGACCCGAGGAGACGACAATGTCTGTGAACGTCCTCTACAAGACCAGCGCCAAGGCCACCGGCGGCCGCGACGGCCATGCTGCGACCCTCGACGGCGCGCTCGACGTCAAGCTCACCACGCCGAAGGAGCTCGGCGGTGGCGGCGGCGCTGGCAACAATCCCGAGCAGCTGTTTGCGGCCGGCTATGCCGCCTGCTTCATCGGCGCGATGAAGTTCGTGGCCTCGCAGGGCGGCCCGAAGGTGCCTGCCGACGCCTCGGTCACCTCGACCGTCGGCATCGGCCCGCGCTCCGAGGGCGGCTTCGGCCTCGATATCGACCTCGCGGTCTCGCTGCCGGGCCTTGCCCGCGCAGACGCCGAGGCGCTGGTGGCGAAGGCGCATCAGGTGTGCCCGTACTCCAATGCCACGCGCGGCAATGTCGACGTTCGCCTGACGGTGGTCTGATCGGCAGCGCGGATTGGCTGGCCCGGGAATCCCCCCTCGGGCCGGCCGCATCCGAGGGAATTTGCCACCCCGCGGCATGGCTGCACGCCGGCGCATGCGGCTCCACGCTCGGCGCCATTGCCGGCGCAAACAAACCTCGCTAGGCCTGTGAGCCAATGATCGACACAGGGAAGCGAAGGCATGACTGAAGCAGCAACGGGCGCCATGAGCGGACTGCGCGTCATCGATCTCACGCGCGTGCTCGGCGGTCCCTACTGCACCCAGATCCTCGCCGACCACGGCGCCGACGTGATCAAGGTCGAGCCGCCCGCGGGCGACGAGGTGCGTGAATGGGGCCCTCCGTTCCACGAGGAGGATGCGGCCTATTTCGTCGGCATCAACCGCAACAAGCGCTCGATCGGCCTCGACCTCGCCTCCGAGGGCGGCCGAATCGTGCTGCTCAAGATGCTGGAGACCGCCGACGTCCTGATCGAGAATTTCAAGCCGGGCACGCTGGAGAAATGGGGCATCGGCAACGACGTCCTCAGCAAGAAATATCCCCGCCTCGTGCATTGCCGGATCTGCGGCTTCGGCGCCGACGGCCCGCGCGGCGGCAACCCCGGCTATGATGCCATCATCCAGGCCATGACCGGCATGATCGCGGCGACCGGCTCGCCCGAGAGCGGGCCGATGCGGATCGGCGTGCCCTTGGTCGACATCACCACCGGACTTTATGCGGCAATCGGCATATTGATGGCGCTGTCGGAGCGGCAGCGCTCCGGCAAGGGGCAGTTCCTGGAGACGACGCTGTACGAGACCGGCCTTGCCATCATGCATCCGCACACCGCGAATTATTTCATGCATGGCAAGCCGCCGGGTCTCACCGGCAACGAGCATCCGAACCTCGTGCCTTACGCGATCTTCCCGACCAAGACCGACAACATCTTCATCGGCGTCGGCAATGACGGCACCTTCCGCAAGCTGGCGAAGGAGATCGGCAAGCCCGAGCTCGGCACCGATCCGCGCTTTGCCCGCAACAAGGACCGCATCGCCAATCGCGAGGCACTGCGCGCCGAGCTTGCCGCCGTGTTCAGCCAGCACGAGGCCGAGCCGCTGTGCAACCGCCTGCTCGCGGCCGGCCTGCCTGCAGGTCCCGTGCAGAAGATCGACCAGGCGTTGACCAATCCGCACACGATCGCGCGTGGCGATATTATCGAGAAGGACTGGTACAAGGGCGTGGCCTCGCCGATCCGGCTCGACCGCAGCAAGCCGAGCCTGCGCCGCGTGCCGCCGAAATTCAGCCAGCATGCGGCCGAGGTGCTGGGCGAGTTCGGCTATTCCAAGACCGAGATCGACGCGATGGTCGAAAAAGGCACGGTCTGCGGTCCCGAGCGGAAACGCTGAGCTAAGGCGAGCGTCAACGGTGGTGCGCTCCCTCTCCCGCTTGCAAGTGGGAGAGGTTCGGAGCCCGCGGCACGATAGTGCCTCATCTCAATGCCGCACTGCGGCGCGCGCACGCATGTGCAGCGCGAACGAGTTGGCTGACGGCTCCGTCTTGGCCTATTTGACAACTTCCCATTTGGCCGCGCTTGCTGCTTTCGTTTCTCCCGCTTACACAGTCATGTGAACGTCATATGGCGCTGCTAGCGCAAGCGCTTCTTTAGTGACGGGCAAGGGAGGTTCTTGATGGCTCTTCGACATTTTGGCACGGCGGCGGCCGTCGCACTCACAATTGGTCTCGGCGCGTCGCCGGCGCTTGCCGTGACCGAAATCCAGTGGTGGCACGCGATGACCGGCGCCAACAACGACGTCATCGTCAGGCTCGCCAACGATTTCAACACCACGCAGAGCGACTACAAGGTGATCCCGACCTACAAGGGCAACTACGCCGACACGATGAACGCCGGCATCGCCGCGTTCCGCGCCGGCAACGCGCCGCACATCATGCAGGTGTTCGAGGTCGGCACCGCCACCATGATGGCAGCGACCGGCGCCGTGAAGCCGGTCTACAAGCTGATGGCCGAGACCGGCGAGAAGTTCGATCCGAAGGCCTATCTGCCTGCGATCACCGGCTATTACTCGACCTCGAAGGGCGAGATGCTGTCCTTCCCGTTCAACTCGTCCTCGACCGTGATGTGGGTCAACCTCGACGCACTGAAGAAAGCGAATGTCGAGGTGCCGAAGACCTGGCCCGAAGTGTTCGACGCCGCCAAGAAGCTGAAGGCGGCCGGCCACGCCACCTGCGGCTTCTCCAACTCCTGGGTCACCTGGGTCAATCTCGAGCAGCTCTCCGCCTGGCACAACGTGCCGCTCGCCAGCAAGGCCAACGGCCTCGACGGTTTCGACACCGTGCTGTCCTTCAACGGTCCGCTCCAGGTCAAGCATCTCGAAAATCTGGTCGAGCTCCAGAAGGACAAGACCTACGACTATGCCGGCCGCACCAACACCGGCGAAGGCCGCTTCACGTCGGGCGAATGTCCGCTCTACCTGACCTCGTCCGCGTTCTTCGGCAACGTCAAGGCGCAGGCCAAGTTTGCCTTCACCGCGGTGCCGATGCCCTATTACCCGGACGCCAAGGGCGCGCCGCAGAACTCGATCATCGGCGGTGCCTCGCTCTGGGTAATGGGCGGCAAACCGGCGGACGATTACAAGGGCGTCGCCAAATTCTTCTCCTTCCTCTCAGACACCGATCGCCAAGTCTACATCCACAAGGCCTCGGGCTATCTGCCGATCACCAAGGCAGCCTATGAGAAGGCCAAGGCGGATGGCTTCTACAAGGATCAGCCCTATCTGGAGACGCCGCTGCTCGAGCTGACCAACAAGGAGCCGACCGAGAATTCGCGCGGCCTGCGCCTCGGCAACATGGTGCAGCTCCGTGACGTCTGGGCGGAGGAGATCGAGCAGGCGCTGGCCGGCAAGAAGACCGCCAAGCAGGCGCTGGACGCGGCCGTCGAGCGCGGCAACACCATGCTGCGCCAGTTCGAAAAGACCGCCGTGAAGTAAGGCGACAAGCGGCAGGCCGGTCCCCCGGCCTGCCGCGCTGGGGCATCATGCAAAAGCAAGCCATTTTCCAATCGAAGCTGTTGCCCTATGCGCTGGTTGCGCCGCAACTCGCGATCGTCCTGATTTTCTTCTACTGGCCGGCCTTGCAGGCGATGATCCAGTCGTTCCTGCTGCAGGACGCCTTCGGCCTGTCGACCAGCTTCGTCTGGTTCGAGAACTATATCGAGCTGTTCAAGGAGCCCGCCTATTTCGAGGCGATCCTGCGCACCTTCTTCTTTTCGTTCGCGATCGCGGTGTCGTCGCTGTCGTTCGCGCTGCTGCTGGCCGTGATGGCAGACAAGCCGCTGCGCGGCTCGATGCTCTACCGCACGCTGCTGATCTGGCCCTATGCGGTGGCGCCGCCGGTCGTCGGCGTGCTCTGGATCTTCATGCTGCATCCCTCGCTCGGCGTGCTCTCGCGCTACCTGCGGGCGCTGGGCATCGACTGGAATCCACTGCTCGACGGCGACCAGGCCGCAGCGCTGATCATCCTGGCCGCCGCCTGGAAGCAGATCTCCTACAACTTCCTGTTCTTCCTCGCCGGCCTGCAGAGCATCCCCAGAAGCGTGATCGAGGCGGCTGCGATCGACGGCGCCCGCCCGATGCGCAGGTTCTGGACCGTGATCTTCCCGCTGCTGTCGCCGACCATCTTCTTCCTCCTGGTCGTCAACATCGTCTACGCCTTCTTCGACACGTTCGGCATCATCGACACGATGACCCGCGGCGGTCCGGGCAAGTCGACGGAGACGCTGGTCTACAAGGTCTATACCGACGGCCTGCTCGGCGGAAACCTCGGCAGCTCCGCGGCGCAATCGGTGATCCTGATGATCATGGTGATCGTGCTGACGGGCATCCAGTTCCGCTTCGTCGAACGCAAGGTGACCTACTGATGGTCGAGGAAGAAGGCTTTCGGCGCTACATTGCCCATATCATCCTCTGGATCGGGATCGCGATCGTCGCCTTCCCGGTCTATCTCGCCTTCGTGGCGTCCACCCAGGACAACGCGGTGATCGCCAACGGGCAGATGTCGTTGCTGCCCGGGGGTCATTTCTTCCAGACCTACTACCAGACCATCTTCATCGGCACGAGCGGCTCGACCCGCGAGCCGGTCGGCAACATGATGCTGAACTCGCTGGTGATGGCGCTGCTGATCGCGCTGGGCAAGATCGCGGTCTCGATCATCTCGGCCTATGCGATCGTGTATTTCCGCTTCCCGTTCCGGATGGCGCTGTTCTGGCTGATCTTCATCACGCTGATGCTGCCGGTCGAAGTCCGCATCTATCCGACCTACAAGATCGTCGCCGACCTGCACATGCTCGACAGCTATGCCGGCCTGTCGCTGCCGCTGATCGCATCGGCCACCGCGACGCTGCTGTTCCGCCAGTTCTTCATGACCGTGCCGGACGAGCTGCTGGAGGCCTCGCGCATCGACGGCGCCGGCCCCTTCCGCTTCTTCTGGGATACGCTCTTGCCGCTGTCGCGCACCAACATGGCGGCGCTGTTCGTGATCCTGTTCATCCTCGGTTGGAATCAATATCTCTGGCCGCTCTTGATCACCACGCGCGACGACATGCAGACCATCCAGATCGGCATCCGCAAGATGATCACCACCACCGACGCGCTGACCGAATGGCCGATCGTGATGGCAACCGCCGTGCTGGCCATGCTGCCGCCGGTGTTCGTCGTCGTCGTCATGCAGAAATTGTTCGTGCGCGGCCTGGTCGAGACGGAGAAGTAGAGACTTATGGCCAACGTCACCCTGCGCAGCGTCCGCAAAACCTATCCCGGCGGCTTCGAGGCCATCAAGGGCGTCGACGTCGATGTCGGCGACGGACAGTTCTGCGTGCTGGTCGGCCCCTCCGGCTGCGGCAAGTCCACGCTGCTGCGCATGGTCGCGGGGCTGGAGACGGTCACCGGCGGCGAGATCGACATCGGCGGCCGCGTCGTCAACGGAGTAGAGCCCGCCGATCGCGACATCGCGATGGTGTTCCAGAACTACGCGCTCTATCCGCATATGAGCGTCTACAACAACATGGCCTATGGCCTGCGCAACCGCGGCATGGCCGAGGCCGAGATCAAGACCCGCGTCGAGGAAGCCGCGCGCGTGCTCGAGCTCTCCGCCATGCTGGAGCGCAAGCCGCGCCAGCTCTCCGGCGGCCAGCGCCAGCGCGTCGCCATGGGCCGCGCCATCGTGCGCCAGCCGAAGGTGTTTTTGTTCGACGAGCCGCTGTCCAACCTCGACGCCAAGCTGCGCATCGCGATGCGGGTCGAGATCCGCAAATTGCAGCGCCGGCTCAACACGACGTCGATCTACGTCACCCATGACCAGCTCGAGGCGATGACGCTGGCCGACATCCTCGTGGTGATGAACGGCGGCCAGGTCGAGCAGGTCGGCAATCCGCTTGATATCTACGAGAAGCCGGCGACGACCTTCGTCGCCTCCTTCATCGGCGCGCCGCCGATGAACTTGATGTCGACGCGGCCCGAGGAGATCCGGTCGCAGCTCGCCGGCAGCGCCGCGGCCGATGCCGGCATCGTCGGAATCCGCCCGGAGGATTTTGTCATCACCGACGAGACGCCGGCCGGCGGCCTCGCCCTGCCGCTCACCGTCGAAGCCATCGAGCGCGTCGGCGCCGAGACCTTCGTCTACGGCTCCCGCGAGCAGGAGGACCAGCGCGTCGCCGCCACGCCCGGCGAGCTGCCGCCCGGCGAGGTCATCGTCCGCATTCCCGGAACCCAAGCGCCCGCCATCGGCGCGAGAATCCGTGTCGCGGCGGTGCGGGCGAAGCTGCATCTGTTCAGTGACGACGGGCGGACGCGGCTCAAGGGCTGAGCGGCTCCGGGGCCCGACGACAAAGGTGCGAAAACAACCCCATGCACAGTAGAAGGGGCTCTGTTTTCGTTGGGATAAATCGCCTCGCACGACGCGTCATGCCAACATGACGAACCAGGCGCTCGGGCTTGGCGGAAAGTGGCCCGTCCACAGCCTCTCCCGCTACCTGCTTGAACCCACAGGGGAACATGCCCATATTGCTGATCAAGGGGCGCCGCTCGCGGGCCCTGATGCACCAAAGTCGCTTTCTGCGAGGACTTTGTAAACTATGTCTCGTGTTCCAACGCTCTCCAGTCCCTTCCTGCTGGGCTTCGACGAGATCGAGCGCGTGCTCGATCGGGTCGTCAAAGGCGCCGACGGTTATCCTCCCTACAATATCGAGAGGTGCGACCGCACGGACGGCCAGCCCGAGCGTTTGCGCATCACGCTGGCGGTCGCCGGATTTACGCGCGACCAACTCGATGTAACCATTGAGGAAAACCAGCTCGTGATCCGCGGGCGGCAGCAGGACGACAAGACCCGGCAATACATCCATCGCGGCATCGCCGCGCGCCACTTCCAGCGCACCTTCGTGCTGGCGGAGGGGATGCTGGTGCTGGGTGCGGATCTGAAGAACGGGCTGTTGTCGATCGATCTGGCCCGGCCTGAACCGGAGCGGATCGTTAAGACAATCGCTATCAATGAGCACGAATAATGGAACGAGTAGCGGACTCGACCGCTTAGTGTTCCAGAGGAGTCGAGACCATGAGTGAAGGTCACGTTGCGTTCGAATACGAAGCCAAGAACGTCTCTCCGGAGACGCTGGCAACCCTGGGCGAAGGCCATATCGCCTATGTGAAACAGATCCGCTCCGAGGACGTGCCGGGCCTGTTCCCCGAGGCACCCAAGATCGCGCCGGGCCTCAAGCTTTTCGCGCTCCATGCCGCCGACGGCACGCCCATCATGCTGACCGACAGCCGAGAAGCTGCGATCGCCAACGCCTGGAGCAACGAGCTGCAAGCGGTGAGCGTGCACTAAAGCGCGCGCGTCGCACGAATAGGGTTTCAAACGGGCATGCCTTCGCAAGAAGGCGTGCCCGTTTTCATTTGGGCGGCGAGGTATTCGCGTCGCCATCGCCAGCCGACGGGAATTCGGTGACGTCCCCGCCCGCGTGCGGCGGGGCAATCGCATGTGACTTGTGGCGGCGGTCTGCGCGCACGCCTCGTCCTTCGAGACGGCGCTGACGCGCCTCCTCAGGATGAGGCTAATCAGCGTCAGGTCCCGTTGCTGCCGCGCACTCCGACCTCATCCTGAGGAGCCCGCCTCCAGCGGGCGTCTCGAAGGATGGCCGCAGGAAAAACTCTCAAATGCGATATCGCTGGCGTGCGGGCGGCCTTGGCTCTTGCACGCACGAGACCGTCATCAATCCGTGATTTGACATTTAGTTCGGGTTTGTCAAATCTGACAAAATGCAGGCCAAGGCCCCTCCCCAGGACCGGATCCTCGACGGTGCCTTGCGCGTGTTCCGGCGCCACGGCTTCCGCCGCTCCTCGATCGAGCTGGCGGCGGAGGAAGCCGGACTGACGCGGCAGGCGCTCTATCATCACTTCGCCTCCAAGGAGGCGCTGTTTCGCGCCGTGCTCGAGCGGATCTACGCGCAGGGGCTCGCTGCCGAAATCGCGGCAGCGAAGGCGGCGGAAGAAGCGGGCCTCGATCTTGCCGACATCCTGGTCGCCGAGATCGGCGCGCGAATGCAGTCGCTCCTCGCCTCGCTCAAGGATTCGCCCCATACCGAGGAGCTGTTTTCCGAGCACCTCGCGCAGGCGCGCGACCTCTACCAGAGCTATTCCAGCCGTTTCGCCGACGAGATCGCAACAACGATCGCGCGGGTGTGCCGCAAGCGAAAGCTCAGGCTCGAAAGCGGCATCAGCGTGCGCGAGCTCGCGCGCTGCGTCGAGATGGCGATCCACGGCGCCAAATCCGCCTTCCCTTCCATGCAGCCGGTCGACGCGTTCCTGAAACAGCTCGAGACCATGCTGCGCATGCTGATCGCCGGCGCGATGGCGCCGGCCGCAAAGAAGTCCCAACGCAAAACGGGAGTTCGAAAATGACCAGCACGACCATCAATGGACGGCCTCTGGCGCTGCCCGACGATCCGGATGCGCTCTTGATCGACGTGATCCGCGATGGCGGCCTCACCGGCACCAAACTCGTCTGCGGCTCCGGCGTCTGCGGCGCCTGCACCGTGCTGCTCGACGGCACGCCGGTCGTGAGCTGCCTGTTGCCGGCGCAGGCGGCCGCGGGCAAATCGCTGACGACCATCGAGGGCGTCGGGGCGGCCGGATTGCATCCGGTGCAGAAGGCGTTCATGGCGCACGACGCCCTGCAATGCGGCTTCTGCACACCCGGCTTCGTCGTCGAAGCCGCCGCCTTCCATGACGGCTGGCGCGCGACCAAGGGCGCGGCGACACCCTCGCGCGAGGAGATCGCCGCCGCGCTATCGGGACATCTCTGCCGCTGCGGCGCCTATGAAGGCATCTATCGCGCCGTCGCCGAAGCATGCTCGGGCCGCTTCGACGGTAACGAGCCCATCGCGCCGCGGCTGGAAGCCCGCGACAAGGTGACGGGACTGGCCCGCTACGCCGTCGACGTCCACCATGACGGACAGCTCGAAGGCGTCATCCTGCGCGCGCACGTCGCGCATGCGAGGATCACCGGGCTTGATCTGGCGCCGGCCCGCGCCATTGCCGGTGTTGCCGCGGTCGTTCCGCTGCTCGACGACGACAACATGGTCCGCTTCGTCGGCGCGCCGATTGCAGCCGTCGCGGCCAAGGATCGCCGCACCGCACTGCAGGCCATCGCCGCGATCAGCTTCAAGCCCGAGCCTTTGCCCGCTGTGATCGGGCTCGATGCAGCGCGACGCGACGATGCACCGGTCGTGTTCGAAAAGAAGGACCGCAAGCGTGCCGGCAACGTGTCCGAGGGCGCAGGCGGCGCTCCGGTGTCGTGGAAGGGCAATGTGCGCGGGCCCTCGGCGCCGTTCTCGCAGAAAGCCAAGCGCGCCAAGAGCTGGCTTGACGAGGCGCGCCAGCAACGCAATCCGCTGCTGGTCGAGGAGACCTTTCGCGTCTCGACGCAACAGCACGCAAGCCTCGAACCACATGCCGCCGTGGCCAGGTTCGATGGCGATCAGCTCATTGTGCACATCTCGACCCAGGCCATCCACGAGAGCATGGAGAAGCTCGCCAAGCGTTATGGCCTTCCGCACGACAAGGTGCGTGTGATCGCCGATCATGTCGGCGGCGGATTCGGCTCCAAAGGCAGCGTTGGGCTGGAGACCATCGCCGCGATCGAGCTTGCGCGCGCCGCGAAAGCGCCGGTGCGCGTCGCCTTCGATCGTGAAGAGGAGCTTTCCGTCACCGGCTATCGTCCGGCCGCCGAGCTGAAGCTGTCCTTGCTGCCTTCTGCGGAAGGCCGCCTCAAGGCGCTGTCGCTCACTGCCCATGCAGACACCGGCGCCGCCGTGAACTCGCTGATCGCGGGCCTGGCGCGGCTGATCTATCCGGCCGAAGCAAAGGAGCTCGTCGACTTCGACGTGCTCAGCAATTTGCCGCCCGGCGCGCCGTTCCGCGGCCCCGGCGGTCCGCCGATGTCGTTTGCGCTGGAGCAGGCGGTCGACGAGGCGGCGCTGCGCATGAAGATGGATCCGATTCAGCTGCGCAAGCTCTGGGACCCCGATCCCAACCGCCAGCGACTGTACGACTGGGCTGCCGGCCTCGACGTCTGGAAGAGCCGCAAGCCAGCCGCATCGCAGACCGGCCGCTACCGGCAAGGCGTCGGCGTCGCCACCGGTTACTGGCTCTATCTCTGGCAGACCGGCTCCTCGGTCGAACTCGCGATCAAGGGCGGCCGCATCGTCGCAAGCTGCGCGGTCCAGGATATCGGCACGGGCACACGCAGCGTGATCGCCAACACCGTCGCGAAGGCGTTCGATCTCGAGCCGCATGATGTGGACGTTCGCATCGGCCGCTCCAGCCTGCCGCGCGGACCGGGCTCCGGCGGCAGCCGCGTCACCGCCTCGGTGGTGCCGCCGACCTTGCTCGCCATCGACAAGCTGAAAGCGGAAATCAGGCGCACCGCCTCTCGCACACCTGCTCCGGGCTCGAACGCGCCGTGGCGCGAGATGATCGCGGCTTCTCCTGATATCGCCGTGTCGGCCAAGCGCCAGGAGGACGGCAAGCCGCCGCCCGGCGTCAGGCCCGCGCTGCACGAGGCGGGCATCATGGGCCGGGTGTTCGGTTGGGTGCTGCGTCTGATGAGCCACATGGTGGTCGGCGCCGGCGTGCCGAGCTCGGTGCAGGTGATGGAAGTCGAGGTCGACACCTGGCTCGGCCATGTGCGCGTGCTCAACGCCTATACGGGCCTCGCGGTCGGCAAGCTCGCCGCGCCGGCGCTGGCGCGAAGCCAGGCCGCGGGCGCGGTGATCCAGGGCATCGGCTACGCACTCTATGAGACGCGGGAGACCGATCCTTCGAGCGGCCACATCTTGAGCGGCAGCATGGAGGATTACCGCATTCCGGGGATCGCCGACATGCCGAAACTGGACGTGCATTTCGACGAAGCCGGTTTCGAGCATGTGCCGGGCGGCAGCGTCGGCATCGGCGAAGTCGCCACCGTGCCGACCTCGCCCGCGATCGCCAACGCCATCCGCGATGCGATCGGCGTGAGACTGACTGAAATTCCGTTCCGGCCCGATCGTCTTGTGGCCGCGCTGAAAGGGAGGGATGCAGCATGAGTGTCGCCGTCATCACCGCCAATCCCACGCCTGAATTCCGCGCCGGAGGCACCGACTTCAGCGAACGCCGCCGCAGCGGGGTGTCGCAGGGAATGCTGATCGATATCTCGACCAGCGGCGACAAGACGATCAGCTGGGGAGCCGATGGAGCGGCCCGGATCGGCGCGCTCGCCACCATCGCCACGATCGCGACCGACGCTCGCATCCTCGCCGTTTATCCCGGCATTGCGGCGAGCGCGCAGGGACTCGCCACGCCACAGGTGCGCAACGTTGCCACGCTCGGCGGCAATCTCGCGCAGCGTTCACGCTGCTGGTATTTCCGCCGGGCCGACATCGATTGCCTGAAGAAAGGCGGCAGCACCTGCCCTGCCCGTTCCGGCAATCATCTCTATGGCGTTGCCTTCGATCTCGGACCGTGCATCGCGCCGCATCCCTCGACCATGGCGGCGGCTCTGCTCGCCTATGATGCGACCATCACCACGGACCGGCGCAGCGGATTGACGATTAGCGGTCTCCTCGGCGACGGCTCGGTCGCGCACGCCGATCATACACTCGCAGCAGGCGAGATGATCAAGAACATTGCGCTTCCTGCTCCGCTCGAGGGCGAGCGCGCTTCCTACAAGCGGGCGATCAGCCGGACCTATGCGGAATGGCCGCTGGTGGAACTCTGCGCCCGCGTCGTGATCGCCGGCGGCAAGTTCCAGCTGGTGCGTCTCGCTGCCGGCGGCGTCGCGCCCGTGCCGCTTCGCCTCACCGCCGTGGAAGTCCAGCTCAGCGGCAAGCTTGCCAATGCGGCATCGATCGCAGAGGCGGCGAAAGCGGCGAGCTCGGGTGCCAAGCCATTGCCGATGACGGCCTACAAGCTCGATCTCCTGCAAGGGCTGGTGCGCGACGTGCTGGAGCAGCTTTCGGGCTAAAGCGCGATGAGATGAGGCTTGATCACGCAACGACGGAGGTGCCCTCCCTCTCCCGCTTGCGGGAGAGGGTTGGGGAGAGGGTGCTTCCGCAATGGGACAATCCCCAAGGGGAGAAAGCCCTCACCCGCGCCTTCGGCGCGACCTCTCCCGCAAGCGGGAGAGGTTGCACCGAGCCCGTGGCGATCGATGCAACCTACACCCATTACGCTCTAGCCGCCTGAGCGACCTGCCAGCCGCGCACGGATATCCGGCTTCAGCACCTTGCCGACCTTGGAACGCGGCAGATCGTCCCAGACTTCGATCTGCTTCGGTGTCTTGACGCTGCCGATCCGCTGCTTGACGAAGGCCGCCAGCGCCGTCGCATCGACGCTCTGGCCGGCACGGGGCTGCACCACGGCGACGATCCGCTCACCCCATTTCTCGTCGGCGAGGCCGATCACGGCGCAATCCTGGACCGCCTCGTGCGCCCGCAGCGCGTTCTCGACCTCGATCGAGTAGACGTTGAACCCGCCGGTGATGATCATGTCCTTGGCGCGATCGACGATATAGAGGTAGCCATCGTCGTCGATGTAGCCGACGTCGCCGGTGTGGTGCCAGCCATGCGCGGAAGCCTCCGCCGTGGCCTCAGGATTTTTGTAATAGCCTTGCATCACCAGGGAGCCGCGAACCACGATCTCGCCGCGTGAACCGGTCGGCAGCAAATTGCCGTCGCCATCCATGATGCCGGCCTGCACCAACGGGCTGATCCGCCCCGCCGAGGCGAGGCGCTCCATCGCGATCGTGCCATCGGCATTGTAATGCTCGTCAGGTGCCATCATCGAGATCATCATCGGCGCTTCAGTCTGACCGAACAACTGCGCCATGGGCCCGATGCGCCGCAGCGCCTCCGCAAGCCGTGCGGCCGAGATCGGTGCCGCGCCGTACCAGAAGCATTGCAGAGACCCGAGCTTCGCGGAGTCGAGCTTGGGATGATCGAGCAGCATGTAGATCAATGTCGGCGGCAGGAAGGTGTGCGTGACATGGTAGCGCTCGATCAAATCGAGGAATTCGGCGGTGTCGGGGCGATGCATGATCACGACGCGGCCGCCGAGCGCCATGATCGGGAAACACAGCACACCGGCCGCATGGGTCAACGGCGCGAGCGCGAGATAGATCGGACGCCCCCTGAAGGGATAGCCCATCAGCGTCAGCGCCGTTATGGCTTCGATGTTGCGGCCCGACAGCATGACCCCCTTCGGTTTTCCGGTGGTGCCGCCGGTGCCCGGAAGCATCGCGAGATCGTCGACCGTCTCGCGTTGATATTGGTCGGTGGCAAGGCCAGCGAGCCAGCCGTCGAACGAGGGCGCGAAGGGCAACTCGGCATCGAGGCAGACGAGGACGCGCAGCTTCGGCAGCTCTGCACGCACCGCCTCGACCATCGGCGCGAAGCTCGAGTGAAACAGCAGCAGGCTGCAATCGAATTGGTCGAGGATGAGCCGGCTTTCGGCCGCCTCGTTGCGCGGATTGATCGGGCACCAAACCGAGCCCGCGCGGGAAATGCCGAACACGCATGCAAACGCGACCGGATCGTTGCCGGAAAGGATTGCGACCTTCTCGCCGGCAGCAATACCCGATCGCGTGAGCCCGCGCGCGACGCGATAGCTCAGCAACTGCACCTCGCGGTAGCTGAGATCGCGCCCGTCCATGGTCAGGCACGGCGCATCGGGGCCGAGCGAGGCACCTTTGTCGAGGTAATCGATGAAGCGCATGATCAATCCCGGAAGCAGCTGGCGGGTGGCGCGCGGCCGCGCCACCCGTGATCTTGCTCAGTCGTGCACGGTGAGGATCGGTCTGCTGACCAGCCCGAAGCTGCGCAGCTGGCCGAGCAGCTCGTGGTGACCGAATGCCTGGCAGCCGGAGGCGAAGCCCACGCGCTTGGGCGGCTGCTGCAGCAGGTGCGCCGCGGCATAGGCCTGCAGCAAGCCGGTCTGCTTGTAATTGCTGTTGCCGTTGATGACGCAGTGCGCGCGCCCCAATGGGCCGGAGGCATGCACCGAATCCAGCGACTTGTTGACGCGCGGGTTCTCGCGCGGCGGCATGGTGTTCATCACGCCGGCGGCGGTCTGCGCCAAAGCAGCGTAGCGGTCGTCGGGGTTCATGTCCTTGGTCGCGTCCAGCGCGGCGGCGACGATCTGCGGCACGCCCAGCATCAGCGCGCGGTTGAACACGCCGCCCAGCACCTTCACATTGGCCACACGCGGATCGCGCTTGAACCACACCGGATGCGAGGTGCCGCCCCAGGGCAGCGCCAGTGCGAGCTCATGCTGGCCGGGGATGGCGAGGTTGTAGAGGCCGGCATCCACCTGATGCTCGACATACTTGTTCTGCTCCAGATAGTAGGCCTTTGCCATCGCGGCGTTGACCAGGATGGTCTGCGTCGAGGCGATGGTCGGGCTGCCGCCCCAGAACACGGCGATGTCGAGCGTGTCGAGGCCGGGCGTCTCCAGGCACAGCTGCGCCGCAATCTCACCGGTGGTGTACATCTGCGCGATGCCCGGCGCGAGCAGCAGGCCGGCATTGGCGAACTTCGTGCCCCATTCCTGCTCGAGCGTGATCAGCCAGTCCTGCTCGCCTGTCGTGTCGGTGTAGTGGCATCGGGACGCCCAGCAGGCCTGCACCACCTCGGCGCCGAACCTGGCGAAGGGGCCCACGGTGTTGAGCACCACCGAGGCACCGTTGAACAACTCCGTCAGTGCGCTCACGGTGTGCGGCACTTCCACCACCTCGTAGTCGGCGGTCTCGATACCGGCCACGTTCGCCTTCATTGCGGCGTTGAGCTTCTCCGCGCTGCGCCCCGCGGCGATGAAGGGGATGTTGTACTCGCGTAAGTATTCGCAGACCAGGCGGCCGGTGTAGCCGGACGCGCCATAGACGATGACGGGCTTCTTCGCGCTCATTGTCGTTCCTCCGAAATGTTCGTTGTCAGGTTTGCAGCTCACATTCCCATGCCGCCATCGACCGGCAGTCCGATGCCGGTGATGAAGCGCGCCTCGTTCGAGCACAGGAACACCGCAGCATTGGCGATGTCGCCGACCTCCGCGAGCTTGCCGAGCGGCGTCTGCTCCACCACCGAGCCGACCGCGGCGTTGACGTCGGGCGCGAGACCGATCTTGACGATGTCGTTGGCCAGCTGCAGGCCCATGTCGGTCGGGATCAAGCCAGGATAGATGCAGTTGACGCGGACGCCATAACCGAGCTTGCCGGCCTCCATCGCAGCGACCCGTGTCATGCGATCGACCGCGGATTTCGTGCCGGAATAGACCGCGATGCTCGGGAAGGCGATCGTCGCCGCGACAGACGCGATGTTGACGACCGCGCCGCCTTTGCCCGCCGCTCCACCCGGCCGCATCGCGCGGAAGGCGTGCTTCATGCCGAGCACGGTGCCGACGATGTTGACGTCGCACATCCGCCGCGCATCCTCGGCCCTGATCTCGCTGACCAGCGACGTGATCTCGATGCCGGCATTGTTGATGAGGATGTCGTAGCCGCCGAGGGTGGCGACCGTCGCAGCAGTCGCTTTCTCCCACTGCGCATCGTCGGCGACATCGAGATGCACGAAGCCGGTCTTCACTCCGAGCCTGGCGATCTTGCCGGCGCTATCCTTGCCGGCGTCATCGAGAATGTCGCCGATCATGACCGCCGCACCGGAGCGCGCCAGTGCTTCTGCAATAGCCGCTCCTATCCCGCGGGCTCCGCCGGTGACCAGGGCTTTGCGGCCATCAAGACTCTTCTCACTCATCGCACGTCCTCCCTTGGCTTGGACTGATCTGTTGGACTGATCTGTTCGCTGATGATCGGTGCGTGCTGGGTTGGCAGCACGGTGCCGGCGCGGTTGCGCAACGGCATGCGAGTCCGTTCCGGCGGCGCGGCGCCGGCGAGTGCATTTCCTCCATTTGCTGACGTCTTGACGACTGTCCAAATTTCTTGGCGCGCACACTCCTCCCGGAACTTGACAGTTGTCAAGGACAAAATTTGACAGTTGTCAAAGAGGATGGTCTGTAGACGATGACCGACGACGTGATCGTGGTGACCAAGAGACGGGAGACAGCGCGACGATGGCGCGGCAAGCGACAGGAGCGGCGAAGCGAGAGGCCGTGGCGGAGATCGTGCGAGACGACAAGTTCAACGCGCGACGCATCGAGCTTGCCGAGGCCGCGCTCGAAACGCTTGGAGAGCTCGGCTTCGCCCGGACCAGCCTGCGGGAGATCGCGCAGAACTCGGCGTTCACGCACGGCGTGTTCCACTATTATTTCAGCGACAAGCTCGACCTGATCTGCTGCTGCGTTCGCCACTACAAGGCCAAGTGCGTGACGCGCTATGACGAGGTCGTCGCGACAGCGACGAGCCGCGACGAATTGACGGAGGGCTTCCTCGCCAAGCTCGCAGCAACGCTGCAGAACGAAGCCCGCATGCACCGGCTTTGGTACGATTTGCGCTCGCAGGCGATGTTCGAGGCGGCGTTTCGCAAGGATGTCCTCGAGATCGACAAGAGCCTGGAAGCGATGATCTGGCGCATTGCCTCGCGCTATGCCGAGCTCGGCGGCAAGCGGCCGGCGTCGTCGCCAGGCGCGCTCTACGCGCTGTTCGACGGTCTGTTCCAGAGTGCGCTGCTCAAGCACCTCGCGGGTGACAAGAGGGCGGTCCCCGAACTGCTCGACGAAGTCCGGCGCCTGCTGCCGACGGTCTGCTGAAGCGCGGAAGCGGCGCCCCCGAAGGCGTCGCCGCACGAGACCTGCACGTTAGCGCCATCCAAATTGATCGTCCGTCTCGAAACTGCTTAGATGCGGCATGCCGCCGAAAGTCGAACGTCTGCCCAAGCAGCAATTGTGGTTTCCGGCCGGGCGCTATTTTCTGCGCACCATCAAGCGCGATGACGCCTCGCAGCGCTGGGCGGACTGGTTGTCCGATCCCTGGACGGTGCATGTCCTCAACACGTCACCGCGCGCGATGACCAAGGCGGAGATCGCCGACTACATCAAATCCTTCGATCAGCGCGAACGGCTCCTGCTCGGGATATTCGAGCGTGGCAGCCGCATCCATGTCGGCTTCATCCGCCTCGACATCAACGCGGCGGCGAGCGAGGCGCTCGTCAGCGCCGTGATCGGAGAAAAGGAGCACCGCAATGCCGGAGCGACGGTGAACACCTTCATTCCGCTGCTCAGGTTCGTGTTCGACGATCTCAAGCTGAGCCGCATCCGCGCGTTCGTGCTGGAGCGCAATCAGACGACCATTCAATATCTGTCCAAGCTCGGATGGACGCTCGAGCCCGAACCCGAAAAACCGGTGCGATCGCATACGGATGGATCGCTTCTGGTATTGCGTCGGATGATCTGGCACCGGCCCGGTTTCCAGGCCTGGTTGAAGAGCCCGATCGGGCAGCGGATCGTGAATCGCATGGAAGCGGCGCGAGGTTGAGCCCCGGCCGCTCCCTTTGTCTGCTTAAGCGATCAATCAGTACTTCGCGACGACGGGTGACCCGCCGAACCGATAGTTGATACCTACCTTCACGATATCGATGTCCTGACGAATATCGATCAACGCGGTGGTGGCGGCGGCTGGATTGGCGAATCCCACGCGCTTGCTGTCGAAGCCGTAGTGAGTGTACTCGACCAAGGCCGACCAGTTCGGGGCGAAGGCCCACTCGACACCGGCACCTGCCACCCAGCCGACACGATCGGCGCTGGCGCTTGAATTGCAGGGCTCAAAAACGAGGAATCCCACACCGGGACAAAAGAAGCCGCCAATCGACGAGAAATTGTTCAGATTGTATCGGTCATGCGCAAACCCGACGCCGCCCTTGCCATAAACGAGCAAGCGATCCCATGTGTAGCCGACCCGACCCGTGACGCTGGCGACCCAGTCGGTGCGGCTCGATAGAGTGGCGGGCGCGCCGGTCTTTCCGGCGAAGAAGGGATCGTTGGCGGTGCCGTGAAGATCGGTGGCCGTGAAATCGCCGGCAATCCCGAGCACCCAATTGCTGGCAAATTGGTAGTCGCAACCTACCTGAACGCCTCCTACAATTCCGACGTCTCCGTTCACCCCAATGCGATCACCAGGCACACTGCCTATAGTCATTGCAGGCGAGATGACCGCCCCCGTTCCGATGCCGGGATCCGTGAAGCCCGTTCGGCTCGCACCGCCGCCGACATGACCCCCGACATAGCAGCCGGTCCAACTGAAAGGCACGGCCGCCGCAACCGGCGCTTTCGTGTAGGGACGAGCTCCCAGATCGGCACCTTGAGCGGAGCCTGCGACAATCAGAGCCGACGTCGCCAGCAGCAGTCGTTTCATTCGTCACCCCCGAAGCAATCAGCGATAGAAATCTCCGGTAAGGTACATCGGCCGGCCTCCGCGCGCTGTATTCGAGGAGCAACACTCCGATACATTTGGTACTTCGATACTGTTTGATCACAACGCGCCGCAACACGGCGCCTTAAGCCTGATGACGGCGCTCCAGGCTGAACTATCCGATCGTCGGATGGCTTCGCACCGGCGCGGCCGAGTTCAGGTCACGCCCCTGCCTCACCGCCCCGCCGGAATCAGCGCCCGCATGATCTCCGGCTTCCAGCTTTGACGCGCGCTGTCGAAGGCTGCGAAATCATGATCGAATTGCCAATAGGCCCAGGCCCAGCCGAGCCGCTCCGCGCTTCGCGCCACGAACGACAGATATCTCGTCCGTGCTTCGGCTGGCGCGGCCTCGTATACGCCGAACTCACCGAGATAGATCGGACGCTTCTCCCGTTCGGACCAGGACCGGATCTTGTCGAAATCGGCGCGCGCCTTCTGCTCGTCCTCCGGCGTGCCCCAATCGAGCGGGCCTAATTGCGAGAACGTCGGCGACCACGGTGCGCCCTGATGGGTGAAGCGGATCGGCGCGTAATAGTGAAACGTGACGATGATATTTCGGTCATCCGGCGGCAGGACCAAGTCCTCGACGGGCATCTCGTCGACGTTGAGAACCGCGGCGATCACCGGCCGCCGGGGGTTGGTGGCGCGGATGATGCCGAGACATTCGTTCAGAAGGGCGTTCCAGGCGGCGGACGTCATCTGCCCGCCCGGCTCATTGAGCACCTCGAAGACGAGCCTCGGATATTTTCCGGCATAGCGCGCGGCGATTTGCGTCCAGAACGCTTTCAGCTTCCCGGCGCACTCGGAGACGTCGCGCTGACAGATATGGGTATCGTGCTCGTCCAGGATGGGGATGAGATTTCGGGCGAGCACCTCCTCGATCACCGCATCGAGCCGCCTCAAGACGATCTCATCCAGCGCATTCTCCGGGTCCATGAACTTGAAGCCGAAGAAATTGATCCGGACGTGCGAGAACCCGGCGCGCCTGATCGTGGTGAGGTTGTCCAGACGAAATGGCGCGTTCCGGCCTCCCTCCCAAATGCCGTCATAGCCGAGGATGTTGATGCCGCGCCCCAGTTTTGGGGGCGCGGACGCGGCCTGTCCGGCTGCTTCTGCCGGGGAGCAGATTGCAAGCACGGATAGCGTCATTGCGAGACCGAAAGTTACAGCCCAGCGGACGCAGATGGCATTCATCCCGCCTGCCCCATCATTTCTGCAGGCCCTGCTGCGGCACCGGCCGGCACACTGCGAAGAAGAATGCAACGAGCAGCACCGAGGTGAACATGGTCGAGCGAAGGAACATCGTCTCCGTGAAATTCGATTGAAAGCTGAGGACGACGAATCCGATGATGAGAGCGCAGTGGCGACGGTCGATCGTCCGCGTGGCGATCAGGTACAGGACCTTTTCCGAGAACAGATAGACGCTCGCCACGAAAAGCACGGATCCCAGGAATCCCGTTTCCATCGCCACCGCGATGTAGCCGCTATGATAATTGTCCAGCACCCAGCCGTGGTTCTGGTTGAAGTAGTCGTAAATGGCAGGGCGCGTCCAGAACCCGTTGATGCCGAAGCCCAGCAGCGGCGCATCGTCGAAATGGCTGATGGCGTACTGCCAGATGAAGGTTCGCTCGGTCAGATTGATGGTCGATTCGCCGAGATGGATGGAATCGTAGCCCGTGACATAGAAATACAGGATCAGGAGCGCAGCCAGGATGCACATGACGACCGGCAGCACCGCGTAAATCCTCATGCAGCGGATCGACCATAGGGAGGTCATGAGCAGTGCACCGGCGGCAATTGCAACGGCACCGGCACCACGCGATTCCGAGGCGATGACGCATGTCGATCCCAGGAGAAACGTAAGCAGAAAAACTGTCCAGCCCTGGCCCGTCATCTTCTGATAGCAGGCAAAGAACATCAGATAGGCGCTGATGAAGCCGAGGGTCTGCTTCGATTCGTAGATTCCCTGCCACTGGCCGTTGTGCATCCAGCTCTGATCGACGCCGATCTCGGGCACGAAAACCGCACACAGGGCCGAGGCGGCGACCAAGATGAAGAGCCCCAGCGCCGTCGCTCCGACGATCTCGTCAATGTCGATCCGCGTGATCAGGCAGTACGCACCGAAGGTCGTCATCACGAGGGCCGCGCTCTTCATGATCGCCGCGGTGGCGAGGCCGGTCCAGAGCACGGAAACAGCGGCGAGAGCATAGAATGCGACCAGCGCGATGAAATCGGGATTGGGCTGCACCCGCAGGCAGGGTCGCACGAACGCACTGGCGTAGATCAGGATGACCCACATCAGAAGCGCAACGGCCTGTTGCACGAAGCTCCATTCTGCGGGAAGCAGCGCGGGCTGCAGGACACCCATCGACGCGATCACATTGACGGTGATCGAGCCACGCATCACGATTCTGGCGAGCTTCTCCACGCCGACGCGGGGCGCTGTCCAGATCGCGCTGGCGTCCTCCTCGGAATCGTGCAGGCTGGTCATGAGCGGACCGCCTGAAGCGCGGCGGATCTTCCCACACCGTGCACTACGAGCGCCTTCGCACGCGCGCCTACCGCGGGCATCGGCCGGTCGAGGCCTGATTCCCAGAGCCGTTCTCCCGCCGCGGCGGCGAGGCGCAACGGCGTCATTCCATTCCCAGTCACGTCCGCTCGGTCCACGGCTTCGAACGGCTCTCAGCGGATTTTGGCGCCGCCCACTGTGCCGTGCGTCTCAGGCGGGAAGATTGTCCTACCTTCTACCTTTGAGATCAAGGTGGCATGACGGGACGCCGCCCTCACAATCAGGTGCGAGACACGATTGGGCCCTTGCCGGGCGGGAAAAAAGAAACGTTACGCCGCCGTTGCCGGCGGCAGCGCCAGCACGGAATAAATCGCCTGCGCATCGCGCGAGGCGCGGAGCTTCTTGGCGATGTCCTGGTCGCGCAGCAGACGGGCGATGCGGGCGAGCGCCTTGAGGTGATCGGCGCCGGCGCCTTCGGGGGCCAGCAGCAGGAAGACGAGATCGACCGGCTGGCCGTCCATCGCCTCGAAGTCGATCGGACGATCGAGCCGCGCGAACAGGCCGAAGATCTTCTCCAGCTTGGGCAGCTTGCCGTGCGGAATGGCGACGCCATAGCCGACCGCGGTGGTGCCGAGCTTCTCCCGCTGCAGCAGCACCTCGAACACCGAGCGCTCGTTCTGCCCGGTCAGCTCAGCGGCCTTGGCCGCAAGCTCCTGCAAGGCCTGCTTCTTGCTGTTGACTTTCAATGCCGGGAGAATCGCCTCGGGTGCGACCAGATCGGTAATCGGCATGGAAGCTTTCCGAGGTGAATTAAACCGTCAGGTTCCGATTTGGCCAGCTTGATAGACCAAGCTCGGCCGGCGTCAATAACATGAAGCAGGAGGCGGACTTAGCCCCGATCCAGATGTGGGGGGCTTCTACTCCAACGCAATCCCGGTGCCAACTCCCGCGTACGGCTTTGCCCCCGTCATTGTTAAGGGCCGGGATGGTACGGGCGCCGGCTGGCGGGCCTAGCCACCGCCCTGGCCGTCCACCTTGGCTCCCGGCGGGTCGATCCAACCCACATTGCCGTCCGCCCTGCGGTAAATGATGTTCACCCGGCCGGACGAGCCATGCTGGAATACCAGGCAGGGTGCCCCGCTGAGGTCGAGTTCCATGACGGCTTCGCTGACCGAGAGCCGCTTCAGCGACGTGGTTTGCTCGGCGATGATGACGGGGCTGTAGCCGGCGACTTCCTCTTCGCCCTCTCCGGGCGCTTCCAGCACATAGCTGGTGGCGTCGAGCGCAGCCATCGCCTCGGAGGCGGCATGGGCCTTGCGCGCGGAGCGGTCCTTGAGCCGGTTCTTGTAGCGCCGCAGCCGCTTCTCGATCATCACCAGCGCCTGGTCGGCACTGGCATAGGCATCCGGTGCGTTCGAATCGGCTTCCAGCGTGATTCCCGAATCGAGATGCAGGGCGCAATCGGTGCGAAAGCCGAAGCCGTCCTTGCTCAGCGTGATGTGGCCGGAATAATTGCCGTCGAAATATTTGCGCAGCACCTCGTCGGTGCGGTCGGCAACGCGGCCGCGCAGCGCCTCGCCGACGCTGATGCTCTTTCCCGAGATTCTGAGAGTCATGTGATGCCTCGCTTGGTTGGTGCCCAGCTTGGATCGGTCTCGATGGGGCATCGAGAGTAGCGCGATTTGGCGCCAGCGCAATCAGGCCGGTTCGGGATTGCGGGAGCGATCGGACAAGGCGGTAGAGAGGACGTTACCAAGAGCGCTCTGCTTGTCGCGGCGGCGTTGCACCGAGGAAGGTATGCGCATGGCTTCGCGGTACTTCGCGACCGTGCGGCGGGCAATATCAATGCCCGAGGCGCGCAAGCGTTCCACGATGGTGTCGTCCGACAGGATCGCGGAGGGCTCCTCCGAATCGATCAGCTGCTTGATGTGGTGACGCACCGCTTCCGCCGAATGCGCTTCGCCCCCGTCGGCCGAGGCGATCGAGGCCGTGAAGAAATATTTCAGCTCGAACGTGCCGCGGTTGGTCGCCATGTATTTGTTGGCGGTGACACGCGACACCGTGGATTCGTGCATCTGGATGGCGTCGGCGACGGCCTTCAGATTGAGCGGGCGCAAATGGGCGACACCGTGGGTGAAGAACCCGTCCTGCTGGCGCACGATCTCGGTCGCCACTTTCAGGATGGTGCGGGCGCGCTGGTCGAGCGCGCGCACGAGCCAGGTCGCGTTCTGCAACGCATCCGTGAAATAGGACTTGTCGCCGTCCTTGCCGATCTTCTTCGACAGCTCGGAATAATAGGTCTGGTTGACGAGCACGCGCGGCAAGGTGTCGCTGTTGAGCTCGACATGCCAGCCGCCGTCGGGACCCGGGCGGACATAGACGTCGGGCACCATGGTCTGCAGGCGCGCCGAGCCGAACTTCATGCCGGGCTTGGGATTGAGGCGGCGGATCTCGCCGATCATGTCGGCGATGTCCTCGTCGTCGACGCCGCAGATCTTGCGGAGAGCCGCGATGTCGCGCTTGGCGAGCAGATCGAGATGCTCGACCAGCGCCTGCATCGCGGGGTCGTAGCGGTCGAGCTCGCGCAGTTGGATCGCCAGGCATTCGCTTAAGGAACGCGCGCAGACCCCGGGCGGATCGAATTTTTGCAGCACGGCGAGGACGCTTTCGACCTCGGCCTGCGACGCGCCGAGACGCTCGGCGGCTTGGCCGAGATCGGGCGGCAGATAGCCGGCCTCGTCGACGAGGTCGATCAGGTACTGGCCGATCATGCGTTGCGCGGGCGCGGTGAAGGCAACCGAGAGCTGCTCGGCGAGATGGCCCGACAACGTCGTCTCGGCCGCGACAAAAGCTTCGAGATTGTAGTCTTCGTCACCGGAGGCGCCGCCGCCCCATTCGGTATAGGTGGTTGGCGCGGCATCCTGCGCGTTGCGCGCGGCCGCCTCGGCCGGCTCCTCGGAGAAGACGTTGTCGAGGCCGGTGTCCAGGGTTTGCTCGATCTCGGCGCGGGTGCCGAGATCCTTGCTCATCCATTCTTCCTGGCCCGGCTCGAAGCCTTCCGCGCTGCCGCCGAAGCCGTCCTCGCCCGGACCGTCGTTCTGGCCGTCGGAATCGCCGTAATTGGCCGCCTCGGCCGGAGCTTCGCCCGCGGGGGCCTCGTCACTGGCCCGTTCCAGCAGCGGGTTTCGCTCGAGCTCCTCCTCCACGAAGGTCGTGAGATCGAGATTAGACAATTGCAGCAGCTTGATCGCCTGCATCAGCTGCGGCGTCATGACCAGCGACTGCGATTGCCGGAACTCTAATCTCTGCGTAAGCGCCATGAAGCAAGAACCGATCCCAAAAGTTGGTCCGATTTTTGCTTATCCTAGTCTCAGCCCGATGTACACGTCTTGACGAATTGGAAAAAAGGGCTAGAGGCGGAATTCCTCGCCAAGGTAAAGGCGGCGCACGTCCGGATCGGCAACGATCTCATCCGGGGTTCCCTCGGTCAAGATTTCCCCGGCATAGACGATATAGGCACGGTCGGTGAGGCCGAGCGTCTCGCGGACATTGTGGTCGGTAATCAGCACGCCGATGCCGCGATTGGTGAGATGGCGGACGAGGTCCTGGATGTCGCCGACCGCGATCGGGTCGATGCCGGCGAAGGGCTCGTCGAGCAGCATGTAGTTCGGCCGCGTCGCCAGCGCGCGCGCGATTTCGACGCGGCGACGCTCGCCGCCGGACAGCGCGATCGACGGTGATTTCCGCAAGCGCGTGATGTTGAACTCGTCGAGCAGCGAGTCGAGCTGCTGCTCGCGCTTCTTGCGCGAGGGCTCGACCACTTCGAGCACGGCGCGGATGTTCTGCTCGACGGTGAGGCCGCGGAAGATCGAGGCTTCCTGCGGCAGATAGCCGATGCCGAGCCGCGCGCGCTGATACATCGGCAGCTTGGTGACGTCGTGGCCGTCGAGCTCGATCGCGCCGCGATCGGCCTTGATCAGGCCGGTGATCATGTAGAACACGGTGGTCTTGCCGGCGCCGTTCGGGCCGAGCAGGCCGACGGCCTCGCCGCGACGCACATAGATGCTGACGCCGCGCACCACCTGGCGGCTGCCGAAGGCCTTTTCCACACTATGCACAGCCAGGAAGCCGGGCCGCTTCAACAGCTGCGGCGCGCCGGCACCGTTGGACCTGGCGGCCGTTCGGACGGGATGAACCGCCTGCGGACGCGGCTCGGCCTGATAGTCGGCCTCGTAGTCGCCCGTGTAGTCACCTTGGAACTGGTCGGGCCCGCGGGGCTGGTCGCGGGCAATCGGCGTGTCCCTGACGGGACTGGGCACGAGGCCGCCGACGCTGTCCCCGAGCGCAGTGATGTCCTGACGCGCAAATCCTGGCCGGCCGCGCTTGGCGGGGCGCCGACGGAACATGCTGAAGAGATCGACCATCCCCGCCTTCTAGCCTTTGGCGTCGTCTTGCGCGAAATCCGCGCGATCTGTCGCGCCAGCCTGAGCGATTGGCCGACGCAGCATGGGTGAAGGAATGTCTCATGCCCAGTGAAACACGCCCGAAAAGCGGCGGACCCGCTTCGAAAGCCCTGCGCGCTAGATACAGGCTCGCCGGGCAGGCTTCAACCCTCGGTTCGGCCGCATCAGAACCAAGCCGTTGAATTCATTTTGGTTTACTTGCACCGGGTAACTGCAAAGGCGGCGCGCCGCCGGGCTTGCCCGAACCGCAATCATTGCTGGAGCCCTGCGGCAGCAGGACCTGAACCCGGCCGCTGTCGGATTCCACACGTGACACGCCGGTCGTCATATCGACAGTCAGCCGATCGCCCCGCATGACGTTCTTGCACTGGGTCATGACGACTTGGCCCGAGCCCCCGCCGAACATGGTGATCAGGTTGGTCTTGGTGTCGAACACGGCGGTCTCCCCCGTCACCACCTGGTCCTTCTGGGTGACCACGACATTGCCGCGCGCCTCGAGCCGCTTGATCGAGGAGCTGCCGCCCGGACCCGGCTGCGCCGACTGCATCGGCGCGCTCTTGGTCGCTTTCGCCGCAGGCTGCGGCGCGGCCGGCTTGTCGCCGCCGCCCGAATCGTAAAACACCACCAGCGTCTTCGAGGTCATGGTGGTGTCGCCCTGCACGACCTTCACATTACCGGAGAAGGTCGCCTCCTTCTTCTTGTCGCGCATCTCGAGCGAGGCCGCTTCGATCTGAATTGGCTGATCGCGGTTTTGCGTAAAGCCCTGCAGCGCGTTGTTGGGCGCAGTCGCCGAACTCTGCGTGCGGCCTTCACCGGATGCGATCAAGACACCAAAGGCAAGCGCGGCTGCGCTGACGATCGCGCTGCGCCTGTTGTCGTTGCGCGAGAAGAACTTCATCATGAAAATCACTTCGAATTGGCAGACTTGTTCTGAGGCGTGCGCGTCTTCGTCGGCGCAGGCTCGGTAGGTCCAGGCTGAGCAGCGGCGGGTTCATCCAGCTTGTCCAGATGCATCACCACATTGCCCTCGAAGCGGATGACGTCGCCGCCTTCGGTAATTCGCAGGCGATCCGCACTCAGCGTGCCGTTGGTCAGCTTGACGTCGACGCGCTCGTCCGAGGAGACCGTGCCCTTGCCCATGTCGACGAAGGCGGAATTGAGCCGCGCCTCGTAGCCGGTCGAGGTGCGCAGCAAGATGTCCTTGCGCAGATCGAGCTGCTGCTGCTTGTTGTCGAAGCGGCCGGTGCGGGCATCGAGGAACAGGGTCGACTTGTCCTCCATCAGCACTTTCGCACGCAGGTCATTGAGATCGACATGATCGGGATCGGTGATGTCCTGCGTCGCGGTCTTGGCCCAGAGCTCATAGGGCCGCTGGTCCGGCGTGTAGCCGGCGAGGTGCGGCGATTCCATCGTGATCTTGGTGCCCGACACCACCAGATTTCCGGAGTCGAGCGGCAGCTTCGGCATCAGCATGCGGAACGGATTGAAGATCGAGACGCCGACGATGACAGCCATGGACAGCACCACAGCACTCGGGACCGCGATGCGCAGAATCCGCACCAGGCGGCTGTGGCGGGCCGCGCTGGCAAACTTCGCCGCAAGCGCGGCGTCGTAGGTGGGGTTCTGGGCCGAATTCACCGGGGTTCCTGCTTACCTGTCTCCTGACGTATCGCTCGCCCTTATCCGGTCGAGGGGGCGCACCCCATTCTATCCGTCGCCGCCCAAATATGCAGCCGGCGACAGGCCGTTACGAAAGTGTCCGAAACGGGGCGGCAATCCCGGGCCAACCGCCACGGGGGGCCTTCAGGAGTGCGCGAAAATGTCCTCTTCCGCCCAGCCCTGGAGGTCCAGTAGGGCGCGGGTCGGCAGGAAGTCGAAACAGGCCTGCGCCAGCTGGCTGCGGCCTTCCCGCACCAGCATGGCGTCCAGCCGCTCGCGCAAGGCATGCAGATGCAGCACGTCGGAGGCGGCGTAGGCGAGCTGCGGCTCGCTCAGGCTGTCGGAACCCCAGTCGCTGGACTGCTGCTGCTTGGAGAGGTCAATGTTGAGCACCTCGCGGACGAGGTCCTTGAGGCCGTGGCGGTCGGTGTAGGTGCGGGTCAGGCGGGAGGCAATCTTGGTGCAATAAATCGGCCCGGTCATGACGCCGAAGGTCTGGTACAGCACCGCGACATCGAACCGCGCGAAGTGGAAGATCTTCGTGACCGCCGGGTTGGCCAGCAGCGCCTTCAGGTTCGGCGCGTCGGTGTGGCCCTTGGGGATCTGCACCACGTCGGCGCTGCCGTCGCCGGGCGAGAGCTGCACCACGCAGAGCCGGTCACGGTGCGGGTTCAGCCCCATGGTCTCGGTGTCGATCGCGACCGCTCCGGTGTAGCGGGACAGGTCGGGCAGGTCGCCGCGGTGCAGGCGTACGGTCATGAAACCCTCGGGTCGAATCGGTGCGTCGATATCATAGGCTAGAGCATGATCCGGAAAAGTGTGCAGCGGTTTTCCGAAAAGATCATGCTCAATCAATAACCTAAAGCGCGATGACGATTCATCTTAATCGCATCGCGCTTTAGTCGAATGGATCGCGATGTAGCCAGTCGCAACAGGTCACGCAAGCGGCCGTGATCTTACGGGTCGGTCAGATCGCGGCGAGCATGATGCAGATCATCGCCGCGACTGCGGTGCGGCTGGGGCCGTCCCGGAACGCGTACAGGATCGGATCGTCCGGCATCTCGCGGCGATGCGCCATCATCAGAGCACGGCCGAACCAGTACAGCAGCAGCGGTGTGAGCAGCCACAGCATCCAGGGGCGGCTGTAGAGCGGCGTCACCGCCGAGGACGAGACGTAGAGCGAGAACACGGTCACCGCGTTCATGGCGCTTGCCGCCGCCATCGCGGCGATGACGTTAAGGTCGGTGACGCGATAGTCGCGGTTGGAGGGATCGGCGAGGCCCACGCTCTCGCGCATGCTGAGCTCGCTGAAGCGCTTGATCAGGGCGAGCGAGGTGAACACGAACAGCGAAAAGATCAACAGCCATTCCGACAGCACCACGCCGACGCCGACCGCGCCGGCGACGATGCGAAGCGTGTAGAGGCCGGCGAGCGTGACGATGTCGACCAGCATCTTGCGCTTGAGCACGAGCGAATAGGCGATCGTGGTGCCGAGATAGAGGCCGAGCACGCCGAGAAACAGCGGCGAGATGCAGAGGCTGGCGGCAAGCGCGAACAACCACAATGCAGGAATGGCCGACAGCGCCGACGAGATCGGCAAATCGCCGGCCGCGAGCGCGCGGTGGCGCTTGCTCGGATGCTGCCGGTCGGCGGCGAGATCGAGCAGATCGTTCATCAGATAGGCGCCCGAAGCGCAGGCCGAGAACGCCAGGAATGCGAGCAGCGCGTAGCCGAGCGTCCAAAGGTCCAGCTGATGCGCCGTGAGCGCGGGCACGAACACCAGCGTGTTCTTGGCGTATTGATGAACCCGCAGCGCCTTCACCCAGGTGGCGAGGCCGGCTCTGCGGACCTCGCGATTTTCGATGCGCGTGATGGAGGCACAATCGAACGGCACGCGCCCCGCCGCGAGATCGGCGTGCGTGACGACGCCATCGAAGCCGAGATGCGCTGCCATCGCCGCGGCATGAGCGGCGAGCCGATCCGCGACGAGATAGATCTTCTCACCGCGCGCCCGTGCCGCCAGCGCCCGGTTCATCACATCGGAATCATAGGGCAGATGGGCGTAGTCGATCTCGGCTCGCGCCAGGATCGCCGTGAGCGCCGCCATCCCCGCCCGTCCGCCCGCACCGAAGCGCGCCAGCATGCGGCCGGGGCTGGAGAACAGCGCCTCCATCAGCAGCTCGGAACGCAGCAGCGCGCCTCCGAGGTCGATGACGAGGGTCCGGGCCGCCGACGGCTCGGACAGGCCAGGATCATACTGGGAGGCACGCTGCTCCATCCGAAAAAGCTCTGACTTGCCGTGACATGACCGGCATTCGGCCGGGGGAGCAGGAAATTGGACGGCCAACCCTATGGGAACATTCACTAAAGGCGGCTTAATTCACCTGGAGAGATGGGGCGGCTTCCGCCCGAGGCGCTGTTGCCCGGATCCCACAATCCGGCGCGAGCTTCCTGTACCGTCAGAACTTTTGCTTCGCGCGCCGTGGATATCGTCCCGGCCCACCCTATCTGCCAATTTCCCTCCCCGGGGGTCCCACCCTGGATCAGGTGCCATGACCGAACCAACGCTCGCTGCGCCGATCGACGACCAGCGTCCGCGCGGATTTTCGCGCTACCAGGCGCTCCTCATCGCGCTGCTGGCGCTGACGCAGTTCACGATCATCCTCGATTTCATCATCATGTCGCCGCTCGGCGCTATCCTGATGCCCGCGCTCGGCATCACGGCGGGGCAGTTCGGCGTTGCCGTATCGGCCTACGCGTTCAGTGCGGGACTATCGGGCATCCTCGCCGCCGGCTTTGCCGATCGGTTCGATCGCAAGCGCCTCCTGCTGTTCTTCTATGTCGGCTTCACGCTCGGCACGCTGCTGTGCGCGGTGGCGCCGAACTACCATGTGCTGCTGATCGGCCGGATCGTGACCGGATTGTTCGGCGGCGTGATCGGCGCGGTCGTGCTCGCCATCATCACCGACCTGTTCTCGTTGCAGATGCGCGGCCGCGTGATGGGAATCATCCAGACGGCGTTCGCCGCCAGCCAGGTGCTCGGCATTCCCGCCGGCCTGTTTCTCGCCAATTACTGGAGCTGGCATGTCTGCTTCATCGCCATCGTGGTGCTGTCGATCGTGACGATCGCCATCATCGCCTTTGCCATGGAGCCGGTCGACGCGCATCTGAAGCTGAAGCAGGACAGAAACCCGTTCCGCCATCTGGTCGCGACGGTCGGTGAGCCGCGCTACACGCTCGCCTTCGCCGTCACGACGCTGCTGGCGACCGGCGGCTACATGCTGATGCCGTTCTCCAGCGCCTACACCGTGCACAATCTCGGCATCGACATCACGCATCTGCCGACGATCTATCTCGTCTCCGGCCTGTTCAGCATCGTCACGGGACCTCTGGTCGGCCGCGCCAGCGACGCGTTCGGCAAATATCCGACCTTCGTGTTCGGCTGCGCCATGACCGTCCTCATGGTGCTGATCTACACCCATCTCGGCCACGTCTCGCTCGCGACCGCAATCATCGTCAACGTGCTGATGTTCGTCGGCATCTTCTCGCGCATGATCCCCTCGCAGGCGCTGATGTCGGCGATCCCCGATGCGAGCCAGCGCGGCTCGTTCAGCGCGGTCAGCGCCTCGCTGCAGCAACTCTCCGGTGGGCTCGGCTCGGTGCTCGCCAGCGCGATCATCGCGCAAGGCGCGGACGGCGCGCTGCTCCATTTTGACCGGATCGGCTACGTCGTCGTGACCACGACGATCATCACGCTGGTGATGATGTACTTCGTGCAGAAGGCGGTGGCGGAGCGGACGGGGAAGCGGGTGGTGTGAGGGGGAGAGGAGCCGCCGTCCGAATTCGTTTTCCGCGCGGTGGAAGTCACCTGCTTTGTTGCGGACACAGTGCCGCACGTCACGCAGCCACGTTCTTCGCTAGTTTCATTCGATCGGTCCTCGCGACTCGACAAGAAACAACAAGACCAAGGGCGGGAAATGAGAAAGCTGACACGACGAACATTCGTGATGGGTTCGGCCGTCGCTTTGTGCGCGCCGGCTGTAAGGACCGAGGCGCAATCCGCGTGGCCGTCCAAATCGATCAGGATCATCGTGCCCTATCCACCGGGCGGCCAGACCGACGGCATCGCGCGCGCGTTCGGCGACTTCCTGGCGCGGCAGGTGGGCAAGCCGGTCATCGTCGAGAACAAGGGCGGCGCCGGCGGCGTCATCGGCGTGGCAGAAGCGAAACGCGCCGATCCGGACGGCACCACCATCCTGTGCACGATCTCGTCGTCGCTGATCCAGAACCGCGTCACGGTAAGAGACCTGCCCTACGATCCCGAAAATGATTTTACCTATCTGACGATGGTCATCGGCGCTGGCGGTCCGGTCGTGGCGGCGAAGAAGACCGGTGCGACCAACCTGCGCGAGTTCATCGAATACTGCAAGAAAGTCGGCAGCGTGAACTGGGGATCCTACGGCGTGGGCTCGACGCCGCACGTCCTGATCGAGACGATCGCCAAGCAATACGGCATAAAGGTTCAGGTCATCCAGTATCGCGGCGAGGCGCCGATGTGGAATGACGTCGCCGGACAGACGCTTGATGGCGCCGCCGGGAGCTATGCCGCAGCCGCGCCCGTCATCCAAGCCGGCACCGGCAACCTGATCGGCGTGGTCGGCACCCGTCTGCCGCCCCATCCGGACACGCCGACCATGACCGAGCAAGGCGCCGTCGGCGACTTCTACAATCTGCGTCCCTTCACCACGTTTGCGGTGCCGTCCGGCACGCCGCGGGATATCGTCGATCGCCTCTCGCCGCTGCTGATCCAAGCCGGAACCGATCCGAAAGTTCAGCAGATGCTGAACAACTTCATCCTGTCATCGCCGGCCGATTTCGAAACGACGAATCGGATCTTCAAGCGCGACAGCGACGTGATGCTCCGCATCCTGGGCGATCTCGGCGTCAAGCCGTCGGATTAGCCGCGTCGCGGCCTAGTAGCCCAGCCCGCTTTGCTCGTCGTGGCTCTCCGTATTCGGCGCCCAGCCGACATCGAGCGGATCATGGCGACACTCCGGGCGTCTGCCGGCGTGTCAAATGCACGGTCGTCGTTGCGGAGCCGCCCAGATGGTTTCCAGATATGACGTGCAGAAGGCGGTGGCGGAGCGGACCGGGAAGAAGGTGGTGTGAGGAACGGCTCCTGCTCCACATACGGGTGAACCCACGCCGGGCCTCCGGTGACCAAGGTTGCATCGATGCGCCGAACGGAGATCTCCCGTGAAATTCAAGCTTGCCGCCGCGATTCTCGCCGCAGGCCTCCCGCTGGCATCGATGGCTTTCGCCCAAGACACCGCCCAGAGCACCGCGCCAGCCGACCTTGCCGTGATCGATGCCTGCCTGAAGAAGGTGGAGAAAACCGGCGGTTTCGGCAGCGCCTGCGTCGGGCTCGTCGCCGACCCCTGCATCAAGGCGGCAGAGGGCGCGAATGACGATGTCGCCAGATGGAAGGCCTGCGCGGCGCGCGAACTCGCCGTCTGGACGCAGAAAACCAGTGAGGCGCTGAAGAAGGTTCAGGCCGGCGGGTTCGCCGACGCGATCAAGGCCGTCAATGACTCGCAGAAAGTTTTCGCCGCCTCGCGTGATCGCCTCTGCGCGGTCTTCGACAACGTCGACCCCGGCATGTACCGGGGCGGCGCGAGCTACTGCCGCCTGCGCGAGACCGCGAACCGCTCGCTGAGCCTGATCAAGCTGGGCGCTGCGGTCAACGAGCACTGAGGCTTCCTAGGGGGGCTCGGGTCACCGGCCTTGCCGGCACCTTCCGACGTGGCGACGACGGCCATTCGGCGCCATGAGCGCCGTGCTTCGGTGTCGCGGACCGGTCAGCAGCTCGATGTCCTGCGGATGAGCGATTTCAATCGCTTGAGCAGGGGATGGTGCCCAGGAAAGGACTCGAACCTTCACGGCCGTTAAGCCACTGGCACCTGAAGCCAGCGCGTCTACCAATTCCACCACCTGGGCATGCCGTTTGGGGCACGGAGGCGGTTACTACGGTTCGGTGACGCCGTTGTCAATTCATGCGTGAGGCCGGGGTCGGGATGCCGATTGCGCATCGCAAACCGGCCCGATACAAGCCTGACAAGACGCACTCTTTTCCGCAGGAACGGCTCCCATGGCATCGAATCTGGACACGCTGGTCACGGTTTTCGGCGGATCGGGGTTCTTGGGCCGCAGCGTCGTCCGCGCCCTGTGCAAGCGGGATTACCGGGTTCGGGTTGCGGTGCGGCGGCCGGAACTCGCCGGATACCTGCAGCCGCTCGGCCGGGTCGGGCAGGTTCACACCGTGCAGGCGAATCTGCGCTATCCGGCCTCGGTCGAGGCGGCGCTGCGTGATTCGCATGTCGTGATCAATCTGGTCGGCGTGCTCACCGAGAGCGGCAAGCAGACGTTCGACGCCATCCAGGCCAGGGGCGCCGAGACCGTCGCCAAGGCGGCTGCCTCCGCAGGTAGCGCGCTGGTGCATGTCTCGGCGATCGGGGCCGATGCGCAGTCGCCCTCACGCTATGCCAGGGCCAAGGCGGCCGGCGAAGCCGCGGTCATGGCCGCGGTTCCCTCCGCCACGATCTTCCGCCCCTCCGTGATGTTCGGCCCCGAGGACCAGTTCACCAACCGCTTTGCCGCGCTGGCACGGATGTCGCCCGTGCTGCCCCTGATCGGCGGCGAGACCAAGATGCAGCCGGTCTATGTCGGCGACGTCGCCAGCGCGATCGCGGATGCTGCCGACGGCAAAGCCAAGGCGGGCGCCACTTACGAGCTCGGCGGGCCGGAAGTGCTGACCATGCGCGAGATCATCGAGGCGATCCTCGAAATCACCGACCGCAAGCGCATGCTGGTGCCGCTGACGTTCGGCCTCGCCCGCTTCCAGGCCAACTTCCTGCAATTCGCGCCGGGCGCGTTCAAGCTGACGCCGGACCAGGTCACGCTGCTCGAGCGCGACAATATCGTGTCGGATGCGGCGAAGGCGGCCGGGCTGACGCTGGAAGGCCTCGGCATCCAGGCCGACTCGCTGGAAGCGATCGCCCCGCAATATCTCTGGCGCTTCCGCCCGCAGGGCCAGTTCCAGCGCATGAGCGTGTGAGGGATCTTCTTTACCTCGCCCCGCTTTGCGGGGAGAGGTCGGATTGCGCAGCAATCCGGGTGAGGGGGTACAGGTCTCTCGAAGACCGCTCGTGCGGAGAGAGGCCCCTCACCGCAACCCTCTCCCCGTAAGAACGGGGCGAGGGGGTGCACTGTCGCTGGAGCGAAGACTGGCCTGTTACACGACTTTCAAAACTTCAGCTTCTTGAACACCGCTTCCGGCAGCGTCTTGATGATCAGCATCACGAGGCGCCATCTGCCGCTGACATAGACGATGTCGGTCTTGCTCTCGACGGCGCGAAGGATCGCAGCGCCGACGACGGGGGCTTCGACGGTGAGCGGGCCGATCAGCTTCATGCCTTCGGTCATCCTGGTGCGGACGAAGCCGGGCTTGACCGTGACAACGTGCACGCCGCCACGGCTGGCGCGGGCGCGCAGGCCGGACAGGAAGGCGGAGAAGCCGGCCTTGGCCGAGCCATAGACATAGTTGGAGGCGCGGCCGCGATCGCCGGCGACCGAGGACACGCCGACCAGCGTGCCGCTGCCGCGGCCCAAGAACTTCTCCGCGAACAGGCCGAGGATCAGCGCCGGACCTTCGTAGTTGGAGCGCATGATCGCGGTGGCCTGGGCGAGATCGCTCTGCGCGCTCTCTTGCACACCAAGCAGGCCGACGATCGAGATGACGACATCGGGCAGCGCGGGCAGGCCGCCGACGAAGCCCTCGAATGAGGCGGTGTCGAGCACGTCGAATGTGTGAACACCGACCTCGACATCGTAGCGCGCGCGAAGATCGGCGGCGTCAGGCTCCAGCGCGCCGACGCCGCGGCCGGCGAGCCCCACATCGTATCCCGCTTTGGCAAAGGCGCGCGCCGTGGCGCGGCCGATGTCGGATGAGCCGCCCAGCACCAGTACAGACTTGCGCGACGTCACGGCCTAGACCTCATCGAACAGACGTTGTGAAAGCTTGGAGCGGATGTTGCCGGCGGGGTCGAGCGCTTTGCGGATCGCGTTGAAGCGCGGCAGGGCGGGATAGCCGGCTTCGAGCGTCTCGCGCGACTGGCGCGCATCCTTGGCAAGATAGAGCCGGCCACCGGCCGCGACAACGAGACGGTCGATCTCGTCGAGAAAATTCAGGATGTCGCCGCGCACAGGGAAATCCAGCGCCAGCGTGTAGCCGGGCAGCGGAAACGACAGGATGCCCTCGCCCTCGCCGAGCTTCTTCAGCACCGCGAGGAAGGAGGCATCGCCGCGCCGCGCGACGCGACCCAGAATCTCGCCGACCACGTCCCGCGCGCCGTTCTCCGGGATCACGCATTGATGCTGCAGAAAGCCGCGCTTGCCGTAGATGCGATTCCAGTCGGCAATGCTGTCGAGCGGAAAGAAATAGGGATAGAGCGAGACCACATGGCTGCCGCCGGCGCGGCGCGCGCCCATGCGATAATACAGCTCGTTGAAAACGCGGATGCTGAAGCGGTTCAGCGTCATCGAGGGCAAATCGATGGGCACGCCAAGACCGGGATGCTTGCCGGCGGGAAACGCCGCGGCGCCGGCAGGAAGCTCGTCCTTGCCGGCGTGCTCGCCGAGATAGATCAGCGAGCGGCCGAGATCCTTGCCGCGGGCGGCGCAATCGATCCAGGCCACCGAATAGGTCGCGGCATCGCCTGCATCGAGCGCGCGCATCGCGGCATCGAGGTCGGATGCCGAGATCACGCGCTCGCGAATCCACCCCGTTTCGACCTTGCGCAGCCGCAAGGTCGCTTCGAGGATGACCCCGGTCAGGCCCATGCCGCCGATCGTCGCAAAGAATGCGTCGGAGTTCTGCTCGCGCGAGGCTTCGATCAATTCGCCCTCGCCCGTGCGCAGCAGGATGCTGTCGACATAGCGGCCGAAGCCGCCTTCACAATGGTGATTCTTGCCGTGCACGTCGGCGGCGATGGCGCCGCCAATCGACACGAAACGCGTGCCGGGCAGCACGAAGGGCAGGAAGCCGCGCGGGCCGAAGGTCTCGATCAGGTCCGAGAGCAGCACGCCGGCCTCGAGGCGGATTCGGCCGGTCGCCGGATCGAACCACCTGATGCGGTCGAAGCCCGTCATCGTCACGGTCCTGACGGTCCCGATCGCGGCATCGCCATAGGCACGGCCATTGCCGCGCGCCACGGTGCCGGACACGATGGCGTCGGCAACCGACGCGAACGCGCGCGGACGCAGCATCTCGGTATCGACGACCGGGAAGCGCCCCCAGCCGCTGACGAGGGTCATGGCTCAGCTCCTGCGCCGGGCGCGCCGCCCGGCATTGCGAAACTGAGTACCGATCAAAAGCTTATATTGCGTTGAAAGCGTAGCCCGGATGGAGCGCAGCGTATTCCGGGATCGTGCCCCAAGTGATGACGGACCGGGATGCGCTGCGCTCCATCCGGGCTACGGACACAGGGCCTACCGTCCCAGCGCCAGCGCGATCAGGCCGAGGGTGCCGACGATGACGCGCCACCAGGCGAACAGCAGGAAACCGTGCCGGGTGACATAGGTCAAAAACGTCTTCACCACGATGATCGCGGTGATGAACGACACCACGAAGCCGATCGCGACGATGTTGATGTGGTCCATCGTCATCTCGGCGCGGCTCTTGTAGAAGTCGTAGGCGAACGCGCCGATCATGGTGGGGATCGCCAGAAAGAACGAGAATTCCGCCGCCGCGCGCTTGTCGGCTCCGAGCAACATCGCGGCGACGATGCTGGCGCCGGAGCGCGACACGCCCGGGATCATGGCCACGCACTGCGCGATGCCGATATAGAGATACATCAAGAGCGGAAATCTGGTGGCATCATACTCGCGCGGCTTGAGCTCGAGCTTGTCGACCCAGAGCAGGACGGCGCCGCCGACGATCAGTGTGAAGCAGATGACCCACGGATTGAACAGCAGGAGCTTGATGTACTTACCGGCGACGAGGCCGACGATGACAGCGGGCAGGAATGCGACCAGCACGCCGATCACGAAGCGGCGAGCATAGGCATCGCCCGTGAACAGGCCGATCACGACGTCCCACAGCTTGCGGAAGTACAGCCCCACGATCGCGAGAATCGCGCCCAGCTGGATCAGAACCGTAAACGAATCCCAGAACGCGCCTTCGCCGAGATGAAAGAAGCGCTCGGCGATCAGGAGGTGGCCGGTCGAGGATACGGGAAGGAACTCGGTCACGCCCTCGATGATGCCGAGGATCACTGCCCGTATAGCGTCTGACATATTTACGGTCCATTTCGGCTGGAAAAGCGGGGCTCTTCTCGCCTATTCGACCCCGTGCCGCAATCGCAAAATGCCAAATCACGCCCTTGCTTCGAGGTTTTGAAGGACTAGTGTGGCGCCGCACAAACATTGATGGATTCTTAAGCACCATCACATAGTCAAAGGCTTCATGTTTACGCTGTTTCATCATCCGTTCTGTCCGCATTCGCGCTTCATTCGCCTGATCGCGGGTGAATACGGGCTCGACCTGAAGCTGATCGAGGAGCGCAGCTGGGAGCGGCGCGAGGCGTTTCTGCTGCTCAATGCGGCCGGCACCACGCCTGTGCTGGTGGACGACGAACAGCCGCCGATTCCGGGCGCGGCCATCATCGCCGAATATGTCGACGAGGCCTATGGCGGCGGGATGGGCGTCAAGCGCCTGATGCCGGAGACGCTTGCCGAGCGTGTCGAGGTGCGCCGGCTGATGGCCTGGTTCAACGAAAAGTTCTTCGAGGAGGTCTCGCATCCTCTCGTCACCGAGCGCATCTACAAGCGCTTCATGAGCGAGGAGAACGGCGGCGGGCCGCCTTCGGCCGACGTGATGCGCGCAGCGAAGGCCAATGTGCGCTATCATCTGGCCTATATCGGCTGGCTGGCGCAGACCCGCAACTTCCTCGCCGGCGACCGGCTCACCTACGCGGATCTCGCCGCCGCGGCGCACCTTTCGGCGATCGACTATCTGGGCGACGTGCCATGGAGCGAGGACGACGCAGCAAAGGCGTGGTACGCGCGGGTGAAATCCCGCCCGTCGTTCCGTCCGCTCCTCAGCGAATGGCTGGCCGGCGTGCCGGCGTCGCGGACCTATGTGGACCTGGATTTCTGAGCTGCGACCCGACTGAACTGAAGGCGGCGCTGGCGCGCGAAGCGCACGCGCTCGGCTTCGACTGCATCGGCGTCACCGCGCCGGGCTCGATCGATGCAGCCGGACAACACTTCCTCGAATTCATCGCCTCGGGCGGCCATGGCGACATGGATTGGCTTGCGAACCAGCCGGAGCGCCGCGTCGACCCGCGCGGGCTGTGGGCCGATGTGCGCAGCGTGATCATGCTCGGCGTCAATTACGGTCCCGACACCGATCCGCTCGCGATCCTGAAGCAGCGCACGCGCGCGGCGATCTCGGTCTATGCGCAAGGCGACGACTATCACGACCTCATCAAGAAGCGGCTGAAGGCGCTGGCGCGCTGGCTGGTCGCGACCGCGCCGAGCGAGGTGAAGGTGTTCGTCGACACCGCGGCGGTGATGGAGAAGCCGCTGGCGCAGGCCGCGCATCTGGGCTGGCAGGGCAAGCACACCAATCTCGTCTCGCGCGAGTTCGGCTCGTGGCTGCTTCTCGGCGCGATCTACACCACGCTGGAGCTGCCGCGCGACGAACCCGAGATCGATCATTGCGGCTCGTGCCGAGCCTGCCTCGACATCTGCCCGACCGCGGCGTTTCCAGCGCCCTACAAGCTCGATGCGCGGCGCTGCATCTCCTATCTCACCATCGAGAACAAGGGCCCGATCCCGCACGAGTTTCGCAAGAGCATCGGCAACCGCATCTATGGCTGCGATGATTGCCTTGCCGCCTGCCCCTGGAACAAGTTTGCGCAAGAGGGGCGTGAGGCAAAACTCGCCGCGCGCGACGAGTTGCGCGCGCCCTCGCTCGCTGAGCTGGCACGGCTGGACGACGCGGCATTCCGGGCGCTGTTCACGAAATCGCCGGTGAAGCGCATCGGCCGCGACCGGTTCGTGCGCAATGTGCTGATTGCGATCGGCAACTCAGGCGAGGTGGCGCTGGCTGAGGCGGCGCGGCGATTGTTGGATGACGCAAGTCCGCTGGTGCGCGGCGCGGCGGTGTGGGCGCTGGGCCAGTTGCTGGCGCGCGAAGAGTTTGAGGCGATGAAGGGTGCTGCGATCAGTAACGAGCACGACGAGAGTGTGCGCAAGGAGTGGCGCGCCGCTTCCTAGCTCACCGTAGTCATTCCCCGCGAAGGCGGGGAATCCAGTACGCCGCGGCCTATCGATTCAATCACAACTGCCGCGGAGTACTGGATCGCCCGGTCAAGCCGGGCGATGACACTCGTGTTGTGGCTGGCACATGCTCTCACCACCCTTGATTTCCCCGCCCATTCCCGCAATCTCGCGCGTCATGACAAGCATGCCTTTCTTCACCCGCGACGGCGATACATTCCATCCGACGGAAGTCGCCAACGGTCCATGGGATCCGAAATCGCTGCACGGACGCGTCATCGTCGGCCTGCTCGGCTTCGTCATCGAGGAGCGCCATTCCGGGCCCGAATTCGTGCCGGCGCGGCTCACGGTCGACATGTTCCGGCTGCCGACCATCGACAAGCCGATCGAAGTGACGACGCGGCTGGTGCGCGACGGCATGCGCATCCGCGTGGTGGAAGCGGAGTTCTTTTCCGGCGGGGTCAGCATGGCGCGCGCCTCGTGCCAGCTGCTGCGCAAGACCCAAAATCCCGATGGCAATGTCTGGTCGCCGCCGAACTGGGACGCACCGAAGCCGGCCGAGATCCCCAAGCCGGCCGATCCCAGGCTCGGCATGAACGGCAAATGGGCGACACGCCCGATCGTCGGCCATATGGGCTCGCTCGGCCCGCGCAGATTGTGGATGAGCGAGGTGCGTGAGCTCGTCGCGGGCACCCCGATGACGCCGTTCGTCCGCGTCGCCACCGGCGCCGATTTTGCGAGCCCGTTTGCCAATGCCGGCGACCAGGGGCTCGGCTACATCAACAGCGATGTCACGATCTATCTGCACCGCCTGCCCGTGACAGAGTGGATCGGCTTCGAGGTGGTGAACCACCAAGCCACCGACGGCGTCGCGATCGGCGAATGCTGGCTCTATGACGAACAGGGTCCGATCGGCACCGCGACGGTGGCCGCGCTGGCGCAGCGCAAGCCGATGGTGAATCCGTCGAAGCGGTAGGAGCGCGCGCCTCTCTCCGGTCGTCATTCCGGGATGCGCCGTCAGGCGCAGACCCGGAATCCATCGGGCCGCAGGCCAAGAGTTGAAATGGATTCCGGGTTCGCGCTTCGCGCGCCCCGGAATGACGACCTAGTCCAAATGCCGCTGCATCTCTGGCCGCGCCTTCAGTTCGGCACCCTGCTTGGCGACGATCTTCGCGATCCGCGCCGGGGCGAAGTTCAAATCGACGAACGCCGGCGCGGTGTTGGCGACCTCGTGATAGCTCGCGATCCTGCCGCCCTTCAGCGTCATGATCGCAACGCCCTCGAACATCGCCCGCGCGCCGTTTGCTTCCGGCAGGGTCGATCTATAGCTGAAGGTGTAGCGCGCATAGAGCGTGGTGCCGTCGGTGACGGGATCATGCATGTCCCAGCGGAAATCGGTCGCCGTGCGGTAGAACCAGTCGTCGATCATCGCGGCGATCTTCGCGCGGCCGGCGAAGGCGCCGTAGAAGACATCGTGATAGACGCCGTCCTCGGTGAACAGCTGGGCGAAGGCTTCGCCGTTGCGCTGCTCGACGGCATCGCAGAAGGCGCGCAGCATGGCGGTGGTGGTCATTGGCGTTGCCTCCCAGTTGTTATGCCCTCTCCCCTTGCGGGAGAGGCCAGCTCCGCTCGTTGACGCGCATTTCGTTCGGGTGAGGGGTTGCTTCCGCGAGTCCAACTCTCATTCGGGCCCGTGGAGAGAACCCCTCATCCGACTTCGCTTCGCGAAGCCACCTTCTCCCGCAAGGGGAGAAGGAAGATGACACATCACCCGATCTCAGCCACCGCCGCAAGAATGCGCGCGATGTCCTGCGGGCGGGAGAGGCGGTGATCGCCGTCCTGGATCATGGTCAGCACGACGTCGTCGGCCGGCAGGCGATGAGTCAGCGCAAACGCGTGCTGCCAGGGCACATCAGGGTCCTTCGCGCCTTGCAGGATGCGGACGGGGCAGCCGAGATCGATGGCGCTGCCCAGCACGAGGTGATTGCGTCCCTCCTCGATCAGGTTCCGCGTGATCGGATAGGGCGAGCCGTCGCCATATTCCGACGGGCGCAGCCAGAAACCCTTGGTCTCGATTTCCTTCTTCACTGCGGGCGAAAAATTCTTCCACATCAGCTCTTCGGTGAAATCGGGCGCCGGCGCGATCAGCACGAGCCCTGCAAGCGACGCTTTGCCGGCACGCTTCCTGATCTCGCGGGCGAGCAGCAGCGCCATCCAGCCGCCCATCGACGAGCCGATCAGGATTTGCGGGCCGTCGCAGAAGCGTTCGAACACCGCAACGCTATCCTCGAGCCAGCTGCCGATCGTCCCAATGGCGAAATCGCCGCTGGATTCGCCGTGGCCGGAATAGTCGAACCGGACGATTGCGCGGCCGCGCTCGTGGGCCCAGGCATCCAGCGCCACGGCCTTGCCGCCCTGCATGTCCGACTTGAATCCGCCCAGCCAGACCAGGCCGGGGCCTTTTCCGGGACGGCGGCGCACCGCGATCCTGCGTGCGGACGGCCCCTCGCCCACATCGATGAACTCAAGCACCGCATCGGGAATTGCGTCGGTCATGGAACGTTTACTCTGGCTGTGCGGTTTGAGCTGTCCGGACCTGTTCCGAAAGCACGACCGGCATCGGTATTGGTCCTTTGGGACGCTTGCGGAACAGAGGCAAGGTGTCTATGTCGGTCAGCGTGCCGAGGGCCGTGACCAAAATGCCTCGCATTTGAGGGTTTTTCGCGCCTCGCACCAGCGACTTGCTTGCCGGCAAACGCATCTTCCTTCAAAATAGCCGCTTCTTTCACAACTTTGGAGAACCACCCATTCGCCGTCCTAATAAAGCTCCGCCCGCTGCCAGCAAAGACGGGCCGCGCATCAATGATGATATCCGCAATGCGCAGATCCAGCTGATCGACCAGACCGGTGACAACAAAGGTACGGTCGAGACCGTCGTCGCCATCCGCATGGCGCAGGAAGTCGGGATGGATCTGGTCGAGATTTCGCCGAATACCAGCCCTCCCGTCTGCAAGATCATGGACTACGGGAAGTATAAGTATTCCGCTCAGAAGAAAGCCGCGGAAGCCCGCAAACGGCAGAAGACCGTCGAGATCAAGGAGATCAAGCTCCGTCCGATGATCGACGACCACGATTACGACGTGAAGATGCGCGCGATGCAGCGCTTCTTCGAAGAGGGCGACAAGGTCAAGATCACGCTGCGCTATCGCGGCCGCGAAATGGCGCACCAGGAGATCGGCACCAAGCTGCTCGACAAGATCAAGACCGACGTCGCCGAGCTCGCCAAGGTCGAGCAGGACGCGCGGTTCGAAGGTCGCCAGGTCGTAATGGTGCTGGCGCCGCGCTGACGCGCAACGCTTTAGGACCTCGAGAATTCAACGGCCCGTCCGGATCCCCGGCGGGCCGTTTTGTGTGTCAGGTCCTCGTCGCCTGCCAGGTTCCGCTGCACTGGTCGCCGGAGATAATTCCCTTCCACGACCCGGCGCCGTTCACGCCGGCGAGCCGGCCGCCGCCACTGGCGTGGGAGGCGCCGACCGAGACCTGCACGGCGACAGCGCCGGAACGGTTGACCCGGCCCGAGACCCGGCCGCCGCCGGCGGAGGAGACGCGGGTGCCGGTCACGGTGAAGGGAACGCTGTAGCCCGAGCTGCAATTGCCGCGGGTGGTGGCGAAGGTGACGTTCCAGATGCCGTCATAGCCGCCGGCGCGGGCGTCAGCCGCCTGTGGCAGCGCAGCCGCGGCGAGCACGGCGAACAGCGCCAGAGGGCGCGGGCGGGCGAATGAAATCAGAAGTTGCGGGAAATGAGCCATTTTGGACCTGCTTCAGGCGAGAAGGCTTGGACATGAGGGGTGGCAGCGTTCAATAGTCGGCGGGCAGGTTGCGGCGGTTCATCGTTGCCAATTGGCCTCTCCTCTGTCATAAGCCCAGCCTTCACCGCCCGGCTGATTTACGGGCTGCCGTGGCGGTGTCTCGTGCGGGTTTCGCGCCTGTTCGCAAAACTTGAGCACAATCAACGCTCTAACGAGCATTTTTGACGGTCCAGCCGCCTTCGCGGGCGGATCTCTGTGGCCATTAGGAGAGCCAAATGCCCAAGCTGAAGACCAAATCGGGCGCTAAAAAGCGCTTCAAGGTGACTGCCACCGGCAAAGTGATGCACGCCCAGCGCGGCAAGCGTCACGGCATGATCAAGCGGACGAAGAAGCAGATCCGTCAGCTCCGCGGCACCCGCGTGCTGTTCAAGACCGACGGCGACAACGTCAAGAAGTACTTCTTGCCGAACGCCTGATCGGGTCCACGATCATTGCCACCTCTGCCGCGCATCCCGCGGCGATCCGATAACCAAGTCATCTCTGAAGGATCTCGTCATGTCTCGCGTCAAACGCGGTGTGACCGCCCACGCCAAGCACAAGAAAGTCTACAAGGCCGCCAAGGGCTTCTATGGCCGCCGCAAGAACACCATCCGCGCCGCCAAGCCGGCCGTGGAAAAGGCCCAGCAATACGCCTTCCGCGACCGCAAGCGTCGCAAGCGCACCTTCCGCGCGCTCTGGATCCAGCGCCTCAACGCCGCGGTCCGTCCGTTCGGCCTGACCTACAGCCGATTTATCGACGGCCTTGCCAAGTCGGGCATCACCGTGGACCGCAAGGTGCTGTCGGATCTCGCGATCCGCGAGCCCGCCGCGTTCCAAGCGATCGCCGAGAAGGCCAAAGCCGCGCTGGCGGCGTAAGCCGCCCCACTGCGCGACTTGCGCAGCGTTCAGCTTGTGATGGCCCGGGCAGAGGCGCGTGTCGCGCGTTCATCGCCCCGGCCGTCATCTCTCGCGCATACACTTCTCCGACGTGGATGCCCGGCGAATCTAACGCGAAGATGCGCTTCGCGCTTTTGGCCGGGCGTGACGGGCTAGGATCATCGGCTCAGCATCCTGGCCAAAAGGGATTGCCATGACCGATCTTGCCCAGCTCCAAGCCCAGATCATCGCCGACATCGCCGCCGCTGCCGACGAGGCCGCGCTCGAGGCCGTGCGTGTTGCAGCCCTCGGCAAGAAGGGCTCGATCTCGGCGCTGCTCGCCACGCTCGGCAAGATGTCGCCGGACGAGCGCAAGACGCAAGGCGCGGCGATCAACCAGGCCAAGGACGAAGTCAGCCAGGCGCTTGCTGCGCGGCGCGACGTGCTGAAGTCGGCGGCGCTCGATGCGCGGCTGGCGTCCGAGACCGTCGACGTGACCCTGCCGCTGCGCGATGCGCCGGCTGAGGCCGGCCGCATCCATCCGCTGAGCCAGGTCTGGGACGAGCTCACCACCATCTTCGCCGACATGGGATTCTCGGTGGCCGAAGGCCCCGATATCGAGACGGACGATTACAACTTCACCAAGCTGAATTTCCCGGAAGGCCATCCGGCGCGCGAAATGCACGACACGTTCTTCTTCCATCCGAAGCAGGACGGCTCGCGCATGCTGCTGCGGACCCACACCTCGCCGGTGCAGGTGCGCACCATGCTGAGCCAGAAGCCGCCGATCCGCGTGATCTGCCCGGGCCGCACCTATCGCATCGATTCGGACGCGACCCACACGCCGCAATTCCACCAGGTCGAGGGCCTCGTCATCGACAAGAGCTCGCATCTCGGCCATCTCAAATGGATCCTGCACGAGTTCTGCAAGGCGTTCTTCGAGGTCGACCACATCAACATGCGCTTCCGGCCCTCGTTCTTCCCGTTCACCGAGCCTTCGCTCGAAGTCGACATCCAGTGCCGCCGCGACAAGGGCGAGATCCGCTTCGGCGAGGGCGAGGATTGGCTCGAGATTCTCGGCTGCGGCATGGTGCATCCGAACGTGCTGCGCGCCTGTGGCATCGATCCCGACGAGTACCAGGGCTTCGCCTGGGGCATGGGCATCGACCGCATCGCCATGCTGAAATACGGCATCGCCGATTTGCGCCAGCTGTTCGACAGCGACGTCCGCTGGCTGAGCCACTATGGCTTCAAGCCGCTCGAAGTGCCAACGCTTGCCGGAGGGCTCAGCACGTGAAATTCACCCTCTCCTGGCTGAAGGATCATCTCGAGACCGACGAGCCGCTCGAAAAACTCGCCGACAAGCTCACCATGATCGGACTCGAGGTCGAGAACATCGAGGACAAGGCGAAGGCGCTGAAGCCGTTCACCATTGCGAAGGTGATCTCGGCCGAGCAGCATCCGAATGCGGATCGCCTGCGCGTCTGCATGGTCGACACCGGCGACGGTGGTGCGCCGGTGCAGGTGGTGTGCGGCGCGCCGAATGCGCGCGCCGGGCTCGTCAGCGTGTTCTCGCCGCCCGGCACCTACATTCCCGGCAAGGATATCACGCTCGGTGTCGGCACCATCCGCGGCGTCGAGAGCCGCGGCATGCTGTGCTCGGCGGCCGAGCTGCAGATCTCCAACGATCATGACGGCATCATGGAATTGCCGGCGGACGCGCCAATCGGTGCTGCCTATGCCGAATGGGCCGGCCTCGGAGATCCCGTCATCGAGATCAATCTGACGCCGAATCGGCAGGACTGCACCGGCGTGCACGGCATCGCGCGCGATCTCGCCGCCGCCGACATGGGCAAGTTCAAGGATCCCACGATCAAGCCGATCAAAGGCGAATTCCCCTGCCCCGTGAAGGTCACGGTCGAGGATGCCACGCTCTGCCCGGGCTTCGCGCTCCGCCTCGTGCGTGGCGTCAAGAACAAGCCGTCGCCGGAATGGCTGCAGAAGCGGCTGACCGCGATCGGGCTGCGTCCGATCAACGCGCTGGTCGACATCACCAATTTCATGACCTACGACCGCGCACGCCCGCTGCACGTGTTCGACGCCAAGAAGGTGAAGGGCAATCTCGTCGTGCGCCGCGCGCGCGAGGGCGAGAGCCTGCTGGCGCTCGACGGCCGCACCTACAATCTCGATCCCGCCATTTGCGTGATCGCGGACGAGCACGGCGTCGAATCGCTCGCCGGCATCATGGGCGGCGAAGCATCGGGCTGCGACGAGAACACGACCGATGTGCTGATCGAATCGGCGCTGTGGAACGAGATCAACATCGCCCAGACCGGCCGCAAGCTCGGCATCAATTCGGACGCGCGCTACCGCTTCGAACGCGGCGTCGATCCGGCCTTCATGGTGCCCGGCATCGAGCTCGCGACCAAGCTGGTGATGGAGATGTGCGGCGGCGCGCCCTCTGAAACCGTCCTGGTCGGCAAGACCTTTGGCGACGACCGCCTGATCGAATTCCCGATCACCGAAGTCAAGCGCCTGTCTGGCATTGAGGTGCCGCAGGTTGAGATGAAGCGCATCCTGACCCATCTCGGCTTCATAATGGCGGGTCCCGGCCCGGTGGTAAAGGTCGCAGTGCCCTCGTGGCGCTCCGACGTGCACGGCAAGGCCGACATCGTCGAGGAGATCGTCCGCATCTTCGGCGTCGACAAGGTGCCGATGACGCCGTTCGAGCGCGGCGACGAGCCGCGCAAGCCGGTGCTGACGCCGCTGCAGCTGCGCACCCGCCGCGCGCGGCGCGCGCTCGCGAGCCGCGGCATGGTCGAAGCCGTGACCTGGTCGTTCATCGCCAAGCCTGCGGCCGAATTGTTCGGCGGCGGACAGCGCGAGCTCGAGGTTGCCAACCCGATCGCCTCGGATCTCTCCGACATGCGCCCGACCCTGCTGGCCGGCCTGATCGCGGCGGCGCAGGCCAATGCCGATCGCGGCTTCGGCGATGTCGCGCTGTTCGAGGTCGGCCAGGTGTTCAAGGGCGATCGCCCGCAGGACCAGTTCATGGCGGCGAGTGGCGTGCGCCGCGGCCTTGCTTCGTCCGAAGGGCTCGGCCGGCACTGGACCGGCTCGGCGCAGGCCGACGTGTTCGACGCCAAGGCCGATGCGCTGGCGGTGCTGGCGGCCGCCGGCGCGCCGATGCAGGCGCTGCAGATCGTGGCGGGTGGTCCCGGCTGGCTGCATCCGGGCCGCTCCGGCACGATCCAGATCGGGCCGCAGAACGTGCTCGGATATTTCGGCGAAGTGCACCCCAGAGCGCTCGAAGCGCTCGGCGCCGACGGGCCGCTTGTCGTGTTCGAGGTGATCCTCGACCGCATCCCCGAGGCGAAGAAGAAGCCGACGCGCGCCAAGCCCTTGATCGAGCTCTCGGCCTTCCAGCCGGTGTCGCGTGACTTCGCTTTCATCGTCGACCGCGCCGTCAAGGCCGGCGACATCGTTCGCGCGGCGCAAGGCGTCGACAAGAAGCTGATCACCGGCGTCAATGTCTTCGATATCTACGAAGGCAAGGGCATCGATGACGGCAAGAAGTCGATCGCGATCGCGATCACGCTGCAGCCGCGCGAGAAAACCCTGACCGATCAGGAGATCGAGGCCGTCGCCACGAAGATCGTGGCCGAGGTCACCAAGAAGACCGGCGGCACGTTGCGCGGATGAGTCCTGCTGACTTCCTTCCGAAGGACGTCAGCCTCACGATCGCGGCGGCGCTCTGCGCCGTCGCTTTCGTTTCGGGCACAGCGCGCGGCTTCTCCGGCTTCGGTTCGGCGCTGATCTTCATGCCGCTGGCGAGCAGCATCGCGGCACCGCGGCTCGTTGCTGCCCTGCTTCTCGTCATCGATTTCGTCGCAGCCGCGCCGCTGCTGCCGGATGCATGGCGGAAGGCCGATCGCAAGGCCACGGCCGTGATAGTGCTGGGCGCGCTGATCGGCGTACCCATCGGCACCTATTTCCTCAGCGTGCTCGAACCCGTTACCACGCGCTGGATCATCTCCTGCTTCGTAGCGGCGCTGCTCCTTCTGCTGCTGTCGGGCTGGCGCTATCGCGGCAAGGACCATGCCTGGCTGTCGGTGGGCATCGGCGGCCTCTCCGGCTTCTGCAGCGGGCTCGCGCAAACCGGCGGCCCGCCGATCGTCGGCTACTGGCTCGGCCGCCCGATCGCGCCGATGGTCGCGCGCGCCAATATCGTGCTGTTCTTCGGCGCCTCGGATTTCTTCTCGATGATCAGCTACGCGGCGACCGGCCTGATCAGCCGCGAATCGCTGGTGCTGTCGCTGATCGTCGGCCCGGTCTATGCGGTTGGCGTTGCGTTCGGCAGCTCATTGTTCGGCCGCGCCAGCGAGAAGGTGTTTCGCGGCATCTGCTACGCGCTGATTGCGATGGCCGTGATTTTCGGGCTCCCGGCGTTGGACGGGGTGTTGCGGTAGCTACTGCCGCGGCACACGCCGCTTCTTCGTCGACTGGGTCGGCACGTCGGCCGGCTCGTCCTTCAGCGCGCCGATCTTGCGCAAGGCGGCGTCCGCGGCGCGTTCGCCGCTTTCCCAGGCGCCGTCGACGGTGCCCCAGAGCGTCTCGTGCGTGGCTTCGCCGGCGAGGAACACATTGCCGATCGGCTCGGCCAGGGTCCTTCGCGACAGCTGGCCGCCCGGCGAGGCTGCCGACATCGCGCCCATGACGTAAGGCGAGGCGTTCCAGCGCGTGGCGCTGGTCTTCTGCACCACGGAAGCGGCCTCGCTGCCGAACAGCTTCGTGATCCATTCCCTGGCGAAAGCCACCATCGCCTTCTCGCCCTGCTCGGCGAGATCGCGGCCGAACGAGCCGCCGACATCGATCGAGCACAGCAAGGAGCCGCCGATATTGGCGAACATCAGCGCCGTGCGGGTCGAGTTGCTCTGCTCGATGAGGATGTCGTCGCGCGACAGGCCGAGCGGATTGCCCGGCAGCTGCAGCACGATGCGATCGTAGCTACCGAGGCTGAGCTTCGATGCCGCATCCAGCGTCCGCTTGGGAATGTCGGGCGCGAACTTGATCGCGCCCGATGTCAGCACATTGGTCGAGACCGTGACGATGGCGGCGCGCGCCGCGATCTTGCCGGCTTGCGTCTCGATGCTGACGTCGCGATTGCTCCAGGCGATGCGGCTCGCCGGCGTCGACAGCGCCACCGGCGCCTGCTCGGCGAGCCTAGCGATCAGTGTGCCCAAACCCTGGCGGCAGGCGATCGCCGCGTTGCGGTCCTGCGCGCGTCCCTTGTCGATCGCGGAGAGCTCCTTCAGGTCCTTGCCGGCAAAGCTCGCGCCCAGCATGAACTCGGCCGCGCCGGCCCAGTCGCCGAGATCCTTCGGCATCACCGATGCGCAGGAGGTGTCGAGCTTGCCCCGCCCGGCCTCGTCGATGGCGCGGTTGGCGCGCACTAGGGCGGCCAGGAACTGCTCGGTCTCGCCCGCGCGGGCATTGCGGCGGCCGATGCGCATCTTCTGGCCCGAGGGCGCCGGCAGCACGTCCAGCCCGGCACTGCGCGCCAGCCGGATCATCGGGTTGGTGTCGGGATTGTACATCCAGCGCGCGCCGCGGTCGAATGGCGTGTCGAAAGTGGTGCTGTCGGTGATGCAGCGGCCGCCGACCTGCGCGGCCGCCTCCACCACGATGACCTTGCGGCCCGTCGCGATGATGCGCCGCGCCGCGGCAATTCCCGCCGCCCCCGCGCCAATCACGACGATGTCAGCCTCGCGCGGCAGGGGCGCGGCCGATGCGCGCAGCACCGGCATCGCCGCAAGGGCCGCCGACGCCGAAAGAAAGCCGCGGCGCGTGATTGTCATGTCATGGTTTCCGGGGACTTGCGGCGAACGTGAACAGCCCGCGAACCTTGCCGTATCCGATGTTGCGCAGCAACCAGGATGGTGAATCAACCATGCTTGATCTCACAGAGTGATGAACCGAATTGCAACACGTTTCGACCATGATAGAGAAGGGAAAAAGACGGCCGGAAAAGGCCGTGGGGGGTTGAGATGGGGACGGTCCTGGATTCTGTCGGCAAGGTGATTGCCGCGTACCTCTCAAAGGAGGTGCCGGGCTATGAGCCGTTCACGCCGAGCGACCCCGAGCATCTGCGCGGCATCATCGAGCCCGGCGACGTGCTGTTGGTCGAGGGCAACAACCGCATCTCCGGCATCATCAAATACCTGACGCAGTCGACCTGGTCGCACGCCGCGCTCTATGTCGGTCCGATCGATGGGGCAGAGGAGCCCAATGGCGAGCCGCATGTTCTGATCGAGGCCAATATCGGCGAGGGCGTCACCTCGGCGCCGCTGTCGAAATATTTCCCCTATCACACCCGCGTCTGCCGTCCGGTCGGGCTGTCCTATGAGGATCGCACCACGGTGTGCCGCTATGCGATCAACCGCATCGGCTTCGGCTACGACACCAAGAACATCGTCGACCTCATGCGCTATCTGTTCCCGCTGCCGATACCGCAGCGCTGGCGCCGACGCATGATCGCGATCGGCTCGGGCGACCCGACCAAGATCATCTGCTCGGCGCTGATCGCGCAGGCCTTCGACGCCGTGCGCTACCCGATCCTGCCGAAGATCACCAAGGCCGGCAGCCGCGCCGCACGGCGCGAGATCCTGCACATCCGCGATTCCTCGCTCTACATGCCCCGCGACTTCGACATCTCGCCCTATTTCGAAGTCGTCAAACCCACCATCGTGCACGGGTTCGACTACACCGCCTTGCACTGGGCAGACAAGCAGAAGCCGCTCGAGGAGGTGGCGGGCTCATTCAGTGTGTTTCCAGAAGCGCTCGTGGCGCCGCCGCTCGCTCCTGAAGCGGCTGACGAAGCGACGTCGGGTGAAATTCCGGCTCAAGAAGTGAGCGCGCCGCCTGCGCGAGCCAGCGTGGCTTTCTCCGAGCATTTTGTACAACTGAGCGAGCTCGCGATGTATCGCGCGCGGGCGCGGGAGATGACGGCTTAGGTTCGCACGGTCTCGTAGGGTGGGCAAAGGCGCAAAGCGCCTTGCCCACTTTCTGGCGCGATCACTGATCGATGGTGGGCACGCTCCGCTTTGCTCACCCTACGAGACTTCGCCACGAGCGCAGCGAAGCAACGACGGTGGAGAGAGCGCGCGCTACCGATCCGCCCGTCCGATCACCGCCATCAGCTCCGCGATCTTGGCGCGCTGGTCGGCCTTGTCGCCGCTCGCGATGGCGTGTTCGACGCAATGGGCGACGTGATCCTTCAAAACCTCTTCCTCGACCCGGCGCAACGCGGCGCGCACCGCCGCGATTTGCGTCACGATGTCGATGCAGTAGCGGTCTTCCTCTACCATTCTCGAGAGGCCACGAACCTGGCCCTCGATCCGGCCGAGGCGTTTTCCGACGGATGCCTTGATGTCCTTGCGCATGGGGTCTATATACCCCTACCGGGTATAGGTTTCAAGAGCAAGCGCAAAGGCCGGAACATGGCAATGAACAACAACGAGCACGAGCATCGTCACAGCGCGGGAACGCATTCCGGATGCGGCTGTTCCACGAAAGCTGCAGCGCCGGCGGCGAAGCCCGAGGCTACCTCGTGCTGCGGCGGCCACGGCGATCACGCCGGCCACGACCATCATCACGGCGACGCCGCAACCAAGGTCAAAGATCCCGTCTGCGGCATGATGGTCGATCCCGCGACCTCGAAGCATCGCATCACACATCACGGCGAGACCTTCCATTTCTGCTCGTCCGGCTGCCGCACCAAGTTCGCCGCCGATCCCGCTAAGTATCTTGCCAAGGACAAGGTGCCCGAACCGGAGATGCCCGCGGGCACGATCTACACCTGTCCGATGCACCCGCAGATCCGCCAAGTCGGTCCGGGCACGTGCCCGATCTGCGGCATGGCGCTGGAGCCTGAGGTCGCAAGCCTTGAGACCGGCCCCAATCCCGAGCTCGCCGACATGACGCGACGGTTCTGGATCGGCGGCGTGCTGTCGCTGCCGCCGATCGCGCTGGAGATGGGCGGCCACCTCGCGGGCCCCCACAGCTGGATCGATCCGACCCTGTCGAACTGGATCCAGCTCATCTTCGCAACACCCGTGGTGCTGTGGGCCGGCTGGCCGTTCTTCGTCCGCGGCTGGCAGTCGCTGCTGACGCGCAATCTCAACATGTTTACGCTGATCGCGATGGGTACGGGCGTTGCCTATGTCTACAGCGTGCTCGGCACGGTCACGCCGCAGATCTTCCCCGCCACCTTCCGCGGCCATGAGGGCGCGGTCGCGGTCTATTTCGAGGCGGCCGCCGTCATCACCGTCCTGGTGCTGCTCGGCCAGGTGCTGGAGCTGCGCGCTCGCGATGCGACCTCGGGCGCAATCAAGGCGCTGCTGCAGCTCGCGCCGAAGACCGCGCGCCGCGTCGACGCCGACGGCAGCGAGCACGAGGTCGAGATCGACACGCTGCACGCCGGCGATCGCCTGCGCGTCCGTCCCGGCGAGAAGGTGCCGGTCGACGGCATCATCCTCGAAGGCCGCTCGTCGCTCGATGAATCGCTGGTAACGGGCGAATCCATGCCGGTCACCAAGGAGACCGGCGCAAAGGTCATCGCCGGCACGCTGAACCAGTCCGGCAGCTTCATCATGCGTGCCGACAAGGTCGGGCGCGAGACGCTGCTGTCGCAGATCGTGCAGATGGTCGCGGACGCGCAGCGCTCGCGCGCCCCGATCCAGCGCCTGGCTGACCAGGTCTCCGGCTGGTTCGTGCCGGCCGTGATCGTCGTTGCCCTCGCCGCCTTCGGTGCCTGGGCCTGGTTCGGACCGGAGCCGCGGCTGGCCTTCGGCCTGGTCGCGGCTGTCAGCGTGCTGATCATCGCATGTCCCTGCGCGCTCGGCCTCGCGACGCCGATGTCGATCATGGTCGGCGTCGGCCGCGGCGCGCAAGGCGGTGTGCTCATCAAGAACGCCGAGGCGCTGGAGCGTATGGAGAAGATCGACACGCTCGTGGTCGACAAAACAGGCACGCTGACCGAGGGCAAGCCCAAGGTGGTGACGATCGCGCCGGCGTCCGGCTTCGCGGAAGAAGACATCCTCCGGCTGGCGGCCACCGTCGAGCGCGCCAGCGAGCATCCGCTGGCCGACGCCATCGTGCGCGCGGCCAAGGAAAAGCAGCTCACCCTCGGCCAGGTCGAGCAGTTCGACTCGCCGACGGGCAAGGGCGCGACGGGCAAGGTCGACGGCAAGACCATCGTGCTCGGCAATGCCAGATATCTGTCGTCGATCGGCGTCGACACCCATTCGCTCGCCGCCGAAGCCGAGCGGCTGCGCGGTGACGGCGCCACCGTGATCAACATGGCCGTCGACGGCCGGCTTGCCGGCCTGTTTGCGATCGCAGATCCGGTCAAGGCCTCGACGCCGGAGGCGCTGAAGGCGCTAGCGGCGGAAGGCATCAAGGTGATCATGCTGACCGGAGACAACCGCACCACGGCCGAGGCCGTGGCGCGCCGGCTCGGCATCGCCGAGGTCGAGGCCGAAGTGCTGCCGGACCAGAAGAGCGCGGTAGTGACCAAGCTGCAGAAGGCCGGCCGCAGCGTCGCCATGGCCGGCGACGGCGTCAACGACGCGCCGGCGCTGGCGGCGGCCGAGGTCGGCATCGCCATGGGCACCGGCACCGACGTGGCGATGGAGAGCGCCGGCGTGACGCTGCTCAAGGGCGACCTCGTCGGCATCGTCCGCGCGCGAAAACTGTCGCAGGCGACGATGAGCAACATCCGGCAGAACCTGTTCTTCGCCTTCATCTACAACGCCGCCGGGATTCCGATCGCCGCCGGCGTTCTCTATCCGGCGTTCGGTCTGTTGCTCTCCCCGATCATCGCCGCGGCGGCGATGGCGCTGTCCTCGGTGAGCGTGGTCGGCAACGCGCTGCGGCTGCGTGCGACGCGGCTGTAAGGACGCTGTGTAGCCCGGATGGAGCGTAAGCGAAATCCGGGGGTCCTGCCGCATATTGCACCGTCCCGGATTGCGCTTCGCTCCATCCGGGCTACGGTTCAGAGGACATAAGCGGGAGCATCTGATGCAGCGGATTACCATCACGATCGAGGACGATCTCCTGGCGGAGATCGACGCCGCGGCCGAAGCGCGCGGTTACCAGAACCGCTCCGAGATCATCCGCGACCTCGCGCGCGCCGGCCTGCAGCGGAGCGCCGAGGACACCGCGCAAACCGGCCAATGCGTTGCCGGCCTCATCTACGTCTATGACCACGCAGCGCGCGATCTGTCGAAACGGCTGGTGCAGGAATTCCACGGCCACCACGACCTCGCGCTGGCGACGCTGCATGTCCACCTCGACGACAACAATTGCATGGAGATGACGGCGCTGCGCGGCGCGGCCTCCGAGGTCAGGCATTTCGCCGACCACATCATCGCCGAACGCGGCGTACGCTACGGCCGCGTGGTGATGATCCCGACCGGGGATGGCAAGCCGGCGAAGGCGCGCAAGCATGGGCATAGGCACGATTAGGCTGAATCTTACCCTCCAGGGGAGGGTAAAGAAGAAATCGCGCCACCTTCACCGACAAGGGGAGACGGCCCACCGCCCTTGCCGAAGCCGCATCCGGTGTCTACCTCTCGCGCAGTGTCTACCTCAGAGGGTCCCCCATGCTGGATGCCGCCATTAAGGCGCTGTCGCAATTGATCTCGCCGCCGATGCGCTCGATCCTGTGGCGGTCGATCGGGCTCGCGTTGGTGCTGATCACCGTGCTGGCGATCGGCTTGCAGCGGCTGCTCAGCTGGTTTGCGACCTCCGGCGAGGTGTGGCTGGAAGGCCTGCTCGGGCCGGGCTGGCATTCTTCGATCGAGGTTCTCTCCTGGATCGTCTCGATCGTGACGGGTCTCGGCGTCGTGTTCGGCGGCATCTTCCTGATGCCGGCGATCACCTCGCTGGTGGCGAGCCTGTTCGTCGACGACGTCGCCGACATCGTCGAGCGCGAGCATTATCCGGCCGAGCGGCCGGGCGCGGCACTGCCGTTCAGCCGGGCGATGCTCGAGGGCATCAAGACCGCGCTCGTGGCCATCCTGGTCTATCTCGCCGCTCTGCCGCTGGTGCTGTTCGCCGGCGCCGGTTTCCTGATCTTCTTCCTCGCCGCCGCCTGGCTGCTTGGCCGCGAATATTTCGAGCTCGCCGCGATGCGCTTCCGCCCGCCGGAGGAGGCCAAGGCGATGCGGCGCGACAATGCCGCGACCATCTTCACCGCCGGCCTGTTCATCGCCGCCTTCGTCTCGATCCCGATCGTCAATCTGGCGACGCCGATCTTCGGCATGGCCTTCATGGTCCACATGCACAAGCGCCTGTCAGGCCCGCGGCCCGAGTTGATCGAGCCGGCGCGGCAGGTGCGATAGCGGCGCCGAGGCAGCGCTGCCTCACACCGTCTTCTCCGGCCAGCGGCAGAGATCGTTGATCAGGCAGACTTCGCAGCGTGGCTTGCGCGCGATGCACGTATAACGGCCGTGCAGGATCAGCCAATGATGCGCGTGCAGCATGAACTCGGCCGGGATCACTTTTTCGAGGCCGAGCTCGACCTCGAGCGGCGTCTTGCCGGGCGCTAGGCCCGTGCGATTGCCGACGCGGAAGACGTGGGTGTCGACTGCCATCGTGTGCTCGCCGAAGGCCATGTTGAGCACGACGTTGGCGGTCTTGCGACCTGCGCCGGGCAACGACTCGATCTCGGCCCGCGTGCGCGGCACCTCGCCGCCGAATTCACTGAGCAGCTTGGCCGACAGCGAGATCACGTTCCTGGCCTTGGTGCGGTAGAGGCCGATCGTCTTGATGTACTCGCGCAAGCGCTCCTCGCCGAGATCGAGCATCTTCTGCGGGGTGTCGGCAACCTCGAACAGCGCACGCGTCGCCTTGTTGACGCCGGCATCGGTCGCCTGTGCCGACAGCACCACCGCGACCAGCAGCGTGAACGGGTTGACGTGCTCGAGCTCGCCCTTGGGCTCCGGATTGGCCTTGCGGAAACGGCTGAAGACTTCGTGGACCTCGGCCGGCGTCCACGGTCTTGTGGCTTTAAGTGATTTCTTCGCGGGCGCCTTCGGCTTGGTCGCGGCCGGTCTTGCCATTTTCTTCGGCACCGCCGCTTTGCGCGGGACCGGCTTGCGGGTGATTTTCGCCATGATCGGGATATACTGATGGACGATGAGCACAGGCAACGAAATTGCGCGATCGCGATCTGAGAGCGAGGATGAGCCTCAGATCTTCTCCGCGCTGCTGACGCCGCACCGCTCGCTGAACCGCACCGGCTTTCTCGCCGTGATGCTGTTCCTGAGCGCCGTCGGCTTCGTCACGGGCCTCGCTTTCCTGATGATGGGCGCCTGGCCGGTGTTCGGCTTCTTCGGTCTCGACGTGCTCGTGATCTGGTGGGCCTTCAAGGTCAATTTTCGCGCGGCACGGGCCAGCGAGGAAATCGTGGTGACGCCGTCGGAATTGCGGGTGCGGCGCGTCAGCCATCGTGGCCAGGTTGCCGAATGGACCTTCAATCCGCTCTGGGTCCGGCTCGACCAGGAGGTCGATGAGGAATACGGCATCGAGCACCTTTATCTGATCTCTCGCGGCCGCCGCCTGCTCATCGCAGGCTTTCTCGGGCCTGAAGAAAAGACGAGCTTTTACAAGGCTTTGGTTGAGGCCCTCAACGCCGCGCGGCGTGGCCCGACCTATCATCCGGCGACCTGAGCACAGTCGGAAATCGGGTGGTTTCGCGCCAGTCCCTCCCCTACATTTCCGGTCATGATGACCCTTGCGATACATGACCAGCGCCTGGCCAGGCCGGGCACCCAGAACGCCGCGTTGCGCGACTATGATTCGGTGCGGCGGGCGATCGCCTTCATCTCGGCGAACTGGCGCGCGCAACCGACCATCGAGGCGATGGCGGATGCCGCTGGCGTCACGCCGGATGAGCTGCACCATCTGTTCCGCCGCTGGGCTTCGATCACGCCGAAGGCTTTCATGCAGGCACTCACCCTCGACCACGCCAAGAACCTGCTCAGGGATTCCGCCAGCATCCTTGACGCGGCGCTCGACTCCGGCCTGTCCGGGCCGGGCCGGCTGCACGACCTCTTCGTCACCCATGAAGCGATGTCGCCGGGCGAATGGAAGAACGGCGGTGCCGGCCTCACCCTGCGCTACGGCTTCCATTCCTCGCCGTTCGGCACAGCGATCGTGATCGCCACCGACCGCGGCCTGTCGGGCCTCGCCTTCGCCGATCACGGCGAGGAGAAGATCGCGCTCGCCGACATGACGCGGCGCTGGCCGAACGCCACCTATGTGGAAGATCACGAAGGCACCGCGCCGCTCGCAGCGCGTATCTTCGATCCAAAACTGTGGCGTCCGGACCAGCCGCTTCGCGTCGTGCTGATCGGCACCGATTTCGAGGTGCGGGTGTGGGAGACGCTCTTGAAGATTCCGATGGGCCGCGCAGTGTCCTATTCCGACATCGCCTGCAACATCAGGAATCCCAAGGCTTCACGCGCCGTCGGTGCCGCCGTCGGCAAGAACCCGGTCTCGTTCGTCGTGCCCTGCCATCGCGCACTCGGCAAGAGTGGCACGCTCACCGGCTATCATTGGGGCATCACCCGCAAGCAGGCGATGCTGGGCTGGGAGGCCGGGCAGCTGGGGCTGCAGTAGGCAAGATGCAGTAGGATTTCGTAGGGTGGGTTAGCGCAGCGTAACCCACCTCTCTGGTTTCCGCAGAACAGAAGTGGTGGGTTACGCCAGCGACTGCGCTTTGCGCAGTCGCCGTCTAACCCACCCTACGGCACCGCGCTTGCGGCAAAGTCTACCCCGCCAGATCCAGTTTCGACGCCACGGTCGAATCCGCGTTGAGGCGGTAGATGATCGGCACGCCGGTGGCGAGCTCGCGCTTCAAAATGCCTTCGGGCGAGAGCTTCTCCAGCACCATGATCAGTGCGCGCAGCGAGTTGCCGTGGGCGGCAACCAGCGTGCGCTTGCCGTTGAGCACACCGGGCAGGATCTCCTGCACGTAGTACGGCAACGCGCGCGCGAGCGTGTCCTTCAGGCTTTCGCCGCCGGGCGGCGGCACGTCGTAGGAGCGGCGCCAGATCAGCACCTGCTCCTCGCCCCATTTCTTGCGGGCGTCGTCCTTGTTGAGACCGGAGAGATCACCGTAGTCGCGCTCGTTGAGCGCGAGGTCCTTCGAAGTCGGCAGACCCTCCTGGCCGAGCTCAGCGAGGATGAGATCGAGCGTGTGCTGCGCGCGCGTCAGCACCGAGGTGTAGGCGACGTCGAACACCAGGCCCTGTGCCTTCAGCTTGCGGCCGGCTTCTTTGGCTTCCTTCACGCCGAGCTCGGTGAGGTCAGGGTCTTTCCAGCCCGTGAACAGGTTCTTCAGATTCCATTCGCTCTGGCCGTGGCGCACGAGCACGAGAAGGCGTTCGCTCATTGACTGCTTTCCGTTGCTTGATTGGATCAGATATCGTCGAGGCCGAGCACGTCGGCCATGGTGTAGTGCCCCGGCTTCTTGCCGTGCGCCCACAGCGCCGCCTTGAGCGCACCATGGGCGAACAGCATGCGGTCCTCGGCCTGATGCGACAGCGTCAGGCGCTCGAACGGGCCGAGGAAGGTCACGCTGTGATCGCCGGCCACGGTGCCGCCGCGCAAGGAGGCGAAGCCGATATTGCCCGGCCGACGGGCGCCGGTGATGCCGTCCCGGCCGCGTTCGGAATGGTCATCGAGAGTAACCCCGCGGCCGCTCGCTGCGGCCTGCCCCAGCATCAGCGCGGTGCCCGAGGGTGCATCGACCTTCATGCGGTGATGGGTCTCGACGATCTCGATATCAAAACTCTGGTCGAGCGCCTTGGCAACGCGCCTGACCACGGCGGCGAGCAGATTTACGCCGAGACTCATATTGCCCGACTGCACCACCACGGCGCGATTGGTGACGCTCTTGATCACGGCATTGTCCGAGCCGGACAGGCCGGTCGTGCCGATGACGTGCACGAGGCCGCGTTCGGCGGCGATCGCGACGTTGGCGATGGTCGCCGCAGGCACTGTGAAATCGAGGATGCCGTCGGCCTCCTTGCACATCGCCCAGAGATCGGCGGAGAGCTTGATGCCGTTGGCGGGCAGGCCGGCGAGCACGCCGGCGTCCTTGCCGAGCAGCTGGGAGCCCGGCGCCTCCAGCGCGCCGGCCAGCACGGCGCCCTCGCTTTCAGCAATCGCCCGCACCAGCGCCCGGCCCATCCGGCCGCCGGCTCCCGCAACAATCAAGCGCATGTCGGACATGGTGTGATCCTCTTCGAGGCCGTTGTAGCGGGGGGAGGCAGTTCCGGCAACCGAGGGGCGATCGGGGGGCGCAGGCGCTCTTACTTTTTCCCTGGAGGGGCCCGGAACGAGCGTAGCTCGCCCGTGGGTCGGCACGCGATCGAGCAAAGCGAGATTGCGTGACGGGGTGGGGTGACGGTCTCTCCGCGACGAACAGTGCCCGGTGGAGAGATCACCCCGCCCCGCTCGCGCTGCGCGCGATCGACCCTTCCCCTCCAGGCCCCTCCAGGGAGGGTAAGACGGGATCGAGCCTCAGCCGTCCTGCGGCTGCGGGCCGTCGTAGCCTTCGATGACGATGAGGTCGGCGATCGAGTGCGGCTGGCGCACCTTGATGTTGGCCTGGTATTCCGGCGAGTTGTAGCAGGCGAGCGCCGTCTCGTAGTCAGGGAATTCGATCACGACGTTGCGGTTGCGGCTGGCGCCTTCGACGGCGGTGAACTTGCCGGCGCGGACGACGAAGCGGCCGCCCCATTTCTTGAAGATCGGGCCGTTGGCGATGGCGTAGGGCTTATAGCCCTCGTCATTGCTGACGTCGACACGCCCGATCCAGTAGCCTTTTGCCATTGTTCTTCTCCCTGTTGTTTAGTGGGTTAGCCGAGCGCTTGCGCGATCTCGGCGTGGATGGTGTCCGCGACCGCCTTGGGATCGGCGGCTTCCACAACCGGGCGCCCGACGACCAGATAATCCGCGCCGGCGGCGATCGCACGGCTAGGCGTCATGATGCGCTTCTGGTCGCCGCTGGCGGCGCCCGCCGGACGAATGCCGGGGGTGACGAGGCTCATCTGGTGGCCGACGATCTTGCGCAGGCTACCCACCTCCTCCGGCGAGGACACGAGGCCATCGACACCGAGCACCTGCGCCTGCTGCGCACGCGCCTCGACCAGCTCCGACACGCTGAGCCGATAACCGGCCGCATGCAAATCGTCGTCGTCGTAGGACGTCAGCACCGTCACGGCGAGGATCTTCAGGCTGGCCCTGCCGCGGCCTTCGACGGCGCCCTTCATGGTCTGCGGATAGGCGTGCACGGTGACGAAGGTCGCGCCCAGCTTGGCGACGCTCTCCACGCCGCGCGTCACGGTGTTGCCGATATCGTGCATCTTGAGATCGGCGAACACCTTCTTGCCCGCATCAGCGAGCTTGCCGATCAGCGGCAGGCCGCCGGCATAAGCGAGTTGATAGCCGATCTTGTAGAACGTGACGCTGTCGCCGAGCTTCGCGATCATCGCCTCCGCGGCATCAACGCTCGGCAGATCGAGCGCAACGATCAGGCGGTCCTTCGGGGCGATCTCGGCTGGCGTCATGTCACCTCACATCATGCGTTGGGAAACGTCGATCAACTGCGTCACCAGCTGCTTCAGCGCGGCGATATCGCTCTCGTTCTTCAGCCTGTCCCTGTCGTCATAGGCCTGGTCGGCAAAGGCGAGCGTGAGCTGGCTGGCAATCACGTTGGCGTGGCAGGCGGAGAGGATCAGCCGCAGCGCCTGCAGCGCGCGGGCGGCACCTAACCGGCTCTGGGACGCGCCGGCAAGCGCGAAGACCCGGTTGCGGAACACCTCTCCGCGCGCCTCGTGCAGCTCGTGCACGCGGCTGACCCAGTCGATCGCGTTCTTCAGGAGCGGCGGCACCGAGGCGTTGTATTCGGGCGAGACGATGAGGACACCGTGATGCGTGCCGATCATGCGCTTCAGATTGATCGCGTGCTTGGGCACGCCCGATTTGGCCTGGAGATCGCCGTCATAGATCGGCAGCGGAAAATCGGCGAGCGAGATGCGGGTGACGTCGACGCCGGCCTGGACGAATTCGTAAGCAGCCACAGCCGCCAGCTTCGCATTGTGCGAGCCGGTGCGCAGCGAGCCGGGAATGATCAGGATCTTGGGGGCTGGCATCCAATCTCATGCATTCGGCGAAACGAGCCCGCCGCGCAAAGAGGAGCCGGCGGATTTAATGCTTGCGATACACCCAGACGCGGGCCGGCGGAAGGTTCATCCAGATCCGTTCCGAGGCCTCTGTGGACACGCCGGACAGCGATTTCGGGATCGGCGGCACCACCGCATAGGTGAACTGGATGAAGGGCGCACCGGGCGCGAGCGCGGTGAAGGCATCGCGGATGAGCCGCAGCCGCGTCAGCATCGGTTTGGTGACGAGCGGCAGGCCGGACACGACCGCGCTGGCCGGCGCGCTCAAGACATTCCAGAGCGTGTCGCGCAGGCGGTAGGCATCGCCCTGCACCACCTTGGCTTGCGGGTAGCGGTCGCGCAGCAGCGCGCAGAAGCCGGGATTGTATTCGACGAGAACGAGACGTTTCTGGTCGACCCCGCGCTCGATCAGCGCGGACGTGATGGCGCCGGTGCCGGGTCCGAGCTCGACCACCGGTGCGTCGGAATCGGGATCGACATAATGAGCCATGGTCCGCGCCAGCAGCTTGCCGGACGGCATCACCGCGCCCATGTGCAAGGGCTTTTCGATCCACGACCTGAGAAAGCGCACCTCGTCATCGAGACGAGGCTTCTTCAACGCACGCGCGGACGATGGCAATGGCATGTCGGGACCGGACGGAACCGCAGGACCGCGGCGTGTCAGAAAATGGTCATAAAGACGTATAGGCCGGAGGCGATACGGTCAAGACGCGTCAGTTCGCCCGATTGCCGAAGAAATCCTTGACCTTGGCGAAGAAACCCTCGGCTTCCGGCTGGGTGTTGCCGGAGGAGAGCTTCTCGAACTCGGCCAGCAATTCCTGCTGCTTCCTGGTGAGGTTCTGCGGGGTCTCGACCATGACCTGAACGTACATGTCGCCCATCTGGCGCGACCGCAGCACCGGCATACCCTTTGATGCAATGCGGAATCGGCGGCCCGACTGGGTGCCGGCGGGCACCTTCACCTTGGTCTTGCCTTTGTCGATGGTCGGCACCTCGAATTCGCCGCCGAGCGCGGCGGTCACCATCGAGATCGGCACGCGGCAATGCAGGTCCGCGCCGTCGCGCTGGAAGAACTGATGCTGGGCCAGCGAGAGGAAGATGTAGAGATCGCCGGGCGGCCCGCCGCGGACGCCAGCCTCGCCCTCGCCGGCGAGCCTGATCCGTGTGCCGTCCTCGACACCTTGCGGAATGTTGACCGAGAGCGTCCGCTCGCGGGTCACCCGCCCTTGTCCCGAGCAGGATGGGCAGGCGTCCTCGATCATCTGACCGCGGCCCTGACAGCCCGGGCAGGTCCGCTCCAGCGTGAAGAAGCCCTGCGACTGCCGCACGCGGCCGGCGCCGCCGCAGGTCGAACAGGTCTTCGGCTTGGTGCCGGCCTTGGCACCGATGCCCGAGCAGGCCTCGCAGGTGACCGAGACAGGAATCTCGATCTGCGCGGTCTTGCCGCCAAAGGCTTCCTCGAGGGTGATTTCCATGTTGTAGCGCAGATCGGCGCCGCGCTCGCGGCCGCCGCGGCCGCGCTGCCCGGCCATGCCGAACAGGTCCTCGAAGATGTCGGAGAAAGAGGAGGCGAAGCCGGCACCGAAACCGGCGCCACCGCCGAAGCCGCCGCCCTGCTCGAACGCGGCGTGGCCGTAACGGTCATACGCGGCCCGCTTGTCCTTGTCCTTCAGGACCTCGTAAGCCTCGTTGATTTCCTTGAACTTGACTTCGCTGGTCTCATCCCCGGGGTTGCGGTCGGGATGGAATTTCATCGCCAGCTTGCGGAACGACGATTTCAGCTTGCCTTCGTCGGCGTCGCGTTCGACTTCGAGGGTCTCGTAATAGCAGCGCTTGGTGGACGTGGACATGATGGGCTCGGTCTATCCAATCGCGATTCAAGTTGGCGCGGAACAACGCTGACATGCGGCGGTATGAGCGCCCTTCGACCTTGCGGCGGAGGGCAGCCTGGCAGCGCTGAGAATAACGGCTGGGAATTGATCGATCGTAACGGGGCCGACTTTGAAGGAGCCTTGAAAGGAGTCCTGGCCCGTCCGTCCCGACACGACGGCCTCCCCCGCAAGGGAGGAGGCCGGTAGCGTGTGTGGGGTCCAAGCCGTCCGCATCGTCACCCTCTCGGGGCTTAAGCGGACTTCTTGTTGTTCTTGTCGTCGTCGACCTCGGTGAATTCCGCGTCGACGACGTCGTCCTTGGCCGCATCCTTCTTGGCGTCGGCCTCGGCCTGCTGCTTGTACATGGCCTCGCCGAGCTTCATCGAAGCCTGCGCCAGCGTCTGGGTCTTGGCCTTGATCGCCTCGGCATCGTCGCCCTTCAACGCTTCCTTGAGGTCGCTGACGGCATCCTCGATGGCGCGGCGCTCGCTCTCGGCAACCTTCGAGCCGTGCTCGGCCAAAGCCTTCTCGGTCGAATGCACCAGGCCATCCGCCTCGTTCTTGGCGGTGACGGCCTCGCGGCGCTTCTTGTCCGCCTCGGCATTGGCCTCGGCGTCCTTGACCATCTTCTCGATGTCGGCTTCCGACAGACCGCCGGAGGCCTGGATGCGGATCTGCTGCTCCTTGCCCGTGGCCTTGTCCTTGGCCGAGACGTTGACGATGCCGTTGGCGTCGATGTCGAAGGTCACCTCGATCTGCGGCATACCGCGCGGCGCCGGCGGAATGCCCATCAGGTCGAACTGACCAAGCATCTTGTTGTCGGCCGCCATTTCACGCTCGCCCTGGAAGACGCGGATGGTGACGGCGTTCTGGTTGTCCTCAGCCGTCGAAAACACCTGGCTCTTCTTGGTCGGGATCGTGGTGTTGCGGTCGATGATGCGGGTGAACACGCCGCCCAGCGTCTCGATGCCCAGCGACAGCGGGGTGACGTCGAGCAGCAGCACGTCCTTGACGTCGCCCTGGAGCACGCCGGCCTGGATCGCAGCGCCGATCGCCACGACTTCGTCCGGGTTGACACCCTTGTGCGGCTCCTTGCCGAACAGCTGCTTCACGACTTCCTGGACCTTCGGCATGCGCGACATGCCGCCGACCAGCACGACCTCGCCGATCTCACCGGCGGTGACGCCGGCGTCCTTCAGCGCCTTGCGGCAGGGCTCGACGGTCTTCTGGATGAGGTCGTCGACCAGCGCCTCGAACTTGGCGCGGGTGAGCTTCATCGTCAGATGCTTCGGGCCGGTCTGGTCCGCGGTGATGAAGGGCAGGTTGATCTCGGTCTGCGTCGTCGACGACAGCTCGATCTTGGCCTTTTCAGCGGCTTCCTTCAGGCGCTGCAGCGCGAGCTTGTCGTTGCGCAGGTTGATGCCCTGCTCCTTCTGGAACTCGTCGGCGAGATAACCCACGAGGCGCATGTCGAAGTCTTCGCCGCCGAGGAAGGTATCGCCGTTGGTCGACTTCACCTCGAACACGCCGTCGCCGATTTCGAGAATGGAGATATCGAACGTACCGCCGCCGAGGTCATATACCGCGATGGTGCCGGCCTTGGTCTTGTCAAGGCCATAGGCGAGCGCGGCCGCGGTCGGCTCGTTGATGATGCGCAGCACTTCGAGGCCCGCGATCTTGCCGGCGTCCTTGGTCGCCTGGCGCTGAGCGTCGTTGAAGTAGGCAGGAACGGTGATGACGGCCTGCTCGACCTTCTGGCCGAGATGGGCTTCGGCGGTCTCCTTCATCTTCTGCAGGATGAAAGCCGAGACCTGCGAGGGCGAGTAGGTCTGGCCGTCGGCCTCGACCCAGGCGTCGCCGTTGGAAGCCTTCACGATCTTGTAGGGAACGAGCTTCTTGTCCTTCTCGACCATCGGGTCGTCGTAGCGGCGGCCGATGAGGCGCTTCACTGCGAAGAAGGTGCGCTCGGGATTGGTGACGGCCTGGCGCTTGGCGGGCTGACCGACGAGGCGCTCACCGTCATCCGTGACGGCGACGATCGAAGGCGTCGTGCGCATGCCTTCGGAATTCTCGATGACTTTGGCGTTCTTGCCATCCATCACGGCGACGCACGAATTCGTGGTGCCGAGGTCGATCCCAATGACCTTTCCCATGGTCCTGATATCCTTCTTTTTGCGGCAGGTTGGCTGGGCCCAAGAGGCACCCGAACCGAAACCCCCTAAGATCAAACATCCGCGATATTGCGATGATTGAGGCTCATATAGGAGGGGGGGAGGGGCCCGCAAGGACCGAAGCTAGGTTTCTGCCGCTAAAACATCGGGTTTTGGAAGGTGATATCCGGGCTCAACCGCCCTTGCGGGTGAGGAATTATTAACAGGTCCGGGCGTCGGCAAGCCCCCGCACCCGCAAGCCCGCCCGCCCTGTTGCGGCGAGGCCAAACCGGCTAAAAGGCGGACCGACCGCACAGCCGGCGCAGCTGCTTCGCGCGACAAAGCGGCCCGGTGGCCGACCATCGAACGGCCTCAATGTGAACCAATCAGAGTGGCCATGAAGCTGATCCGCCCCCTCGCCGCGCTCGCCCTCCTCGCCGTAACAGCGCTTCCGGCCTTCGCCGCCGACGTCGTTTTCCCACCCGGCTTGCGTCTCGGCATGGTGCCGCTGATCGGCCTCAGCACGGCCAAGACCTTTCCGGGCTTCGAGAGCGAGGACGGCAACGTCAAGGTGCTGGTCACCGAGCTGCCGCCGGCCGCCTATGGCGAGGTCGTGAGCGCCTTCAATTCCAATCCCGGCGGGACCGGCGGCGTCAAGCAGGACAAGGTCGAGACCCCCGCTGGCCTTGCCTATTTCACCACCGAAAGCGGCAAGGCCGGCGATACCCCGGTGAAGCGGTATTCGATGATCGTGCCCGGCGCCGGCTTCTCCGGCTATGTCGCGGTACAGATCCCGGAGAATGCGACCAAGATCTACACGGACGAGGCGGTGCGACAGATGTTCGCGAGCGCCACCACCCGCAGGCAGGTCTCGGCCGAGGAGCAGATCGCGCTGCTGCCGTTCAAGATCACCGATCTCGCCGACTTCAAGGACATCAAGACCCTGGCACCGGGCTCGAGCATCATCCTGGCCGACGGCGATGAGAGCGTGGGCTACGAGGCGAGGCCGTTCATGATCCTCGGCCTGATCGGCGCCACCCCGCAAGCCGCCGACGACCGCGCCCGCTTCGCCCGGGAGGCGGCGCTCCAGATTCCCGGCGTGCGCGAGTCGCGCATCACCATGTCCGAGCCGATCCGCATCAACGGCCAGCAAGGCTTCGAGACCCGGATCGACGGCGTCAGCGGCAAGGACAAGGTCCCGGTGACGGTGGTGCAGTGGATCCGCTTCTCGAGCGGCGGCGCATCATTGCGCATCATCGCCAGCGCCCCGCGCGACCAATGGCAAGTCGCCTTCACCCGCTTCCGCGCCGTGCGCGACGGGATTCAGCCGAAGGGGTAGGGCGCAGCCGGCGCTAATCGTGGTTGGTCGCAGTTTCACGAAGAACCTTCGCCCAACTTCTCCCTGTGGTTATGGATCCCGGGTTCGCGCTTTGCGCGCCCCGGGATGACGGCGCTATGGGCTTTGTCAGCCCACGCGCTGGACAGAACCGGCCGCATTTTCAGGCTTCTGTTCGTACACGAACGGAACTAGGCTTCCTCCCTTTGGATCATCCTGGAGGGGAGGTAGACATGCTGGTTCGGCGACAGGTCTTGGCAATGCTTGGAACGACGGCGCTGGCGACGCTCGCGCCAAGCGCGCTGTTCGCGGCCGCACCGATCAAGCCGGACGAAGCGTCCGCGCTGCTCGTGATCGACGTGCAGAACTGCTTCCTGCCCGGCGGCAGCCTCGCGGTGAAGGAAGGCGAGCAGGTGGTGCCGGTCATCAACAAGATCTCGAAGGCATTTGCGAATGTGGTGCTGACGCAGGACTGGCACACGCCGGGCCACGTTTCGTTTGCGTCGGTTCATTCCGGCAAGAAGCCGTTCGAAACGGTCGACCTGCCCTACGGCAAGCAGGTGCTGTGGCCGGACCATTGCGTGCAGGGCACCGAGGGCGCGGCGCTGTCGAAGGACCTGTCGATCCCGCACGCCGAGCTCATCATCCGCAAGGGATTTCACAAGAACGTCGACAGCTATTCGGCCTTCCTCGAGGCCGACGGCAAGACCTCGACCGGGCTCGCCGGCTACCTGAGGGGCCGCAAGATCAAGCGCGTCTTCGTCGCTGGTCTTGCGACAGACTTCTGCGTCGCCTGGACCGCGCTCGACGGGCGCAAGGCGGGCTTCGAGGTCTATGTGGTGGAAGACGCCTGCCGCGGCATCGACACGCAGGGCTCGCTCGCCAAGGCCTGGGCCGACATGGCCAAGGCGGGCGTGAAGCGGATTCAGTCTGCGGATATCGCGGTGAGCGCGTAGGCGGCGCGCCATCTTCCGTCATTCCGGGGCGCGCTTCAGCGCGAGCTATGGTGCGCAATTTGCGCACCTGAGAATCCATTGTGCGGTTGTCTCTGCTGTTCGATGGATTCCGGGTTCTCGACTTCGCCGAGCCCCGCAATGACGCCAACACTCAGTTCGCCGCGCTGCTCGATTCGTTGTTGTTCGCCGCGGGCGCAGTCTTCGCGCCGCCCTTGGCGACGCCGACCAGCGCCGGGCGCAGCACGCGGTCACCGATGGTGTAGCCGGCCTGCATGATCTGCACCACGGTGCCCGACGGCACCGACGCGTCAGGCACTTCGTACATTGCCTGGTGGAAGTTCGGGTCGAACTTCTGGCCCTGAGGATCGAGCTTCTTCACGCCGTGTTTTTCCAGCGCGTTGAGCAGCGCGCGCTCCGTGAGCTCGACGCCCTCGATCAACGAGACCAGGCCGGGATCGGCCGCAGCACGCGCCTCCGCCGGAACGGCATCGAGTGCGCGCTGGAGATTGTCGGCGATGTCGAGCACGTCGCGCGCGAAGCCGGTGATGCCGTAGAGGCGGGCGTCGGCGACTTCCTTTGCGGTGCGCTTGCGCAAATTCTCCATCTCGGCCAGCGTCCGCAGCATGCGGTCGCGCGCTTCAGCCGCTTCCTTTTGCAGGGTTTCGACCGAACCCGGCTCGGGATCGTCGGGCATGATGTAGGGTTTCGACACCACGGGCTCGCCGGTCGCTGCAGTCGTGTCTTGGGGTTGCCGGTCTTGCTCGGTCATCGGCTCTGATCTCGAACTCGTTTCAGGGATGTTGGCCCGGATATCGTGCTTAAGCCCGCGAAAATCAAGCGCCCGTGATCGGCAGAAAGGCCGGTCAGCCCCCCAACAGGCGGCTGACGATGCGGGCGGCGTAGTCCACGGTCGGGATCACGCGGGCATAATTCAGCCGCGTCGGGCCGATCACGCCGAGAACGCCGACGATGTGGCCGGCGGCATCCCGATAGGGCGAGATGATGGTGGAGGACCCCGACAGCGAGAACAGCTTGTTCTCACTTCCGATGAAGATGCGCACGCCTTCGGCGGTCTCGGCCCGGCCGAGCAGATCGATCACGCCGCGCTTGGTCTCGAGGTCGTCGAACAACAGGCGAACCCGCTCCAGATCCTCCAGCGCGTGCAGATCTTCGAGCAGATTGGCGTGGCCGCGGACGATGAGCTGACGGTCCTCGCTCTCGCCGCCGGACCAGCTGGCAATGCCGGCCGAGATCACTTTCTGTGTCAGCTGATCGAGCTCGGCACGGGCCTCGCCGAGTGCGGTCTCGAGCTCGAGCCGCGCTTCGGCCAAGGTCCGGCCGCGGATCCGCGCATTGAGGAAATTGCCGGCCTCTGTCAGCGCCGAAGAGGGAACTCCGGGCGGCAGCGTCAACACGCGGTTTTCAACCTGGCCGTCTTCGCCGACCAGGATCACCAGCGCTTTTTCCGGTTCCAGGCGGACGAATTCGATGTGCTTCAGCCGCGCATTGGATTTCGGCGTCAGCACGACGGCGGCGGCCCGGGTCAGGCCGGAGAGCCGCATCAAGGCCTGGTCCAGCGCCGCCTCGACCGATTGCGCCTCGCCGACGGACGAGAGCTGGCTCTGGATCGCCTGCCGCTCGGCCTCGTTGAGGTCGCCGACCTGCATCAGGGCATCGACGAAGAAGCGCAGGCCCAGTTCCGTCGGCAGTCGGCCGGCGGAGGTGTGCGGGGCATAGATCAGGCCGAGCTGTTCCAGATCGGCCATGACGTTGCGCACAGATGCCGGCGACAGCGGCATCGCAATCAGGCGGGAAATGTTGCGCGAGCCGACCGGCTCACCGGTCGCGAGATAGCTTTCGACAATTTGACGAAAGATGTCGCGGGAACGCTCGTTGAGCTGGGCAAGGCCTGCGCGCGGCGCGATCAGATGGATCGGATCGTGATGGGCCACAGACGGTAACTCCTCTCAGATCCTTATAATTTGTCCATCCGGGCCGCGTCTGACAAGCGTGGCGTTTGCAGGCCGACGGTCAGGGGGTGAATAAGCCCTTGCCGCCCACCCCCGCCCCACCTACAAGCACCGCGAACAGCCTATTCCCGTGAGTTTTGGAGATTTCCCATGCGGCCAAGCCGCCGTGCGCCCGACGAATTGCGCCCCGTGACGCTGGAGCGCGGCGTGGTCAAATATGCGGAAGGCTCGTGCCTCGTTAAATTCGGCGACACCCATGTGCTGGTCACCGCCACACTGGAGGATCGCCTGCCGCCGTGGCTGAAGGGGCAGGGCCGCGGCTGGGTCACCGCCGAATACGGCATGCTGCCGCGCGCGACCTCCGAACGCACCCGCCGCGAGGCCTCCGCCGGCAAGCAGAGCGGCCGCACGGTCGAGATCCAACGCCTGATCGGCCGCTCGCTTCGCACCATCGTCGATCTCGAAGCTCTCGGCGAGCGCCAGATCACGGTCGATTGCGACGTGCTCCAGGCCGACGGCGGCACGCGCACGGCCTCGATCACCGGCGCCTGGGTCGCGCTTGCCGATTGCCTCAACTGGATGAAGGCGCGCAACATGGTGAAGGCCAACGTGATGCGCGACAACGTCGCCGCGATCTCCTGCGGCATCTACAACGGCACGCCGGTGCTCGATCTCGACTATGCCGAGGATTCGGAAGCCGAGACCGACGCCAATTTCGTCATGACCGGCGATGGCCGCATCATCGAGGTGCAGGGCACCGCGGAACGCGAGCCGTTCACGCAGGACGAGTTCCTGAAGCTGATCGCCCTGGCGCAGAAGGGCATTGCGCGTCTGGTGGACTTGCAGAAACTGGCCGTGGCGTAGTCAATAGGCCCATGCACCGCCGAATCACCGACAAGCTCGTCATCGCCACCCACAATCCCGGCAAGCTCGCCGAGATGAGGGAGCTGCTCGCGCCGTACGGGATCGAGGCGGTGTCGGCCGGCGAGCTCGGCCTCGACGAGCCCGAGGAAACCGGCAACGATTTCCGCAGCAACGCCGCGATCAAGGCGATCGCCGCGGCGGAGGCGACCAAGCTGCCCTCCTTCGCCGACGATTCCGGCATCGTGGTCGATGCGCTCGATGGCGCGCCGGGAATCTACAGCGCGCGCTGGGCCGGCCCGACCAAGGATTTCAACGCGGCGATGGCGCAGATCGAGCGCCTGCTGCAGGAGCGCGGCGCCACCACGCCGGACAAGCGCAAGGCCCACTTCGTCTCCGCGCTTTGCGTGGCCTGGCCCGACGATCATCGCGAGGAGGTCGAGGCGCGCGTCGACGGCACGTTGATCTGGCCACCGCGCGGCACGGCCGGCTTCGGCTACGACCCGATGTTCCTGCCGGACGGGCACATCCGCACCTTCGGCGAGATGACCAGCATCGAGAAGCACGGCCTGCCGCCGCTTGGCCTCGGCCTGTCGCACCGCGCCCGCGCTTTTCGGAAACTGGCGGAGATCTGCCTTGAGCCGCGCTAACAAGGATGCGTTTGGCGTCTATGTGCACTGGCCGTTCTGCCTGTCGAAGTGCCCCTATTGCGACTTCAACAGCCATGTCCGCCATGCCGCGATCGACGAGACGCGCTTCGCCGCCGCGTTCGGGCGTGAGATCGCAACGACCGCCGAGCGCGCGCCCGGCCGCGAGGTCACCTCGATCTTCCTCGGCGGCGGCACGCCGTCACTGATGCAGCCCGCCACCGTCGGCGCGGTGTTAGACGCGATCGGCAAGCACTGGACCGTCGCAGGCGACGTCGAGGTAACGCTGGAAGCGAACCCGACCAGCGTCGAAGCCACGCGCTTTGCCGGTTATCGCATCGCCGGCGTCAACCGCGTCTCGCTGGGCGTGCAGGCGCTCGACGACGCCTCGCTCAAAGCGCTCGGCCGCATGCACAGCGCGCGCGAAGCGCTCGATGCCGTCGCCATCGCGCGCCGCGCGTTCGACCGCTATTCGTTCGACCTGATCTACGCCCGCCCCGACCAGACGCCGGCGATGTGGGCGGGCGAGCTGCGGCACGCCATCGATGAAGCGGCCGAGCATCTGTCGCTCTATCAATTGACGATCGAGGAAGGCACGCCCTTCTTCGGCCTGCACCAGGCCGGCAAGCTGAAGACGCCGGACGAAGCGGTCGCCCGCGCGCTCTACGACGTCACGCAGGAGACCTGCGACAAGCTCGGGCTGCCCGCCTACGAGATCTCCAATCACGCGCGGCGCGGCGCCGAATGCCGGCACAATCTGGTGTACTGGCGCGGCGAGGAATATGCCGGCATCGGCCCGGGCGCACATGGCCGTCTCGACATCGACGGCGTGCGCCACGCCACCGCCACCGAGAAGCGTCCCGAGGCCTGGCTGATGCGGGTCGAGACCAACGGCGACGGTGTCGTCAGCGACGAGCTCCTCAACAGCGAGGAACGCGCCGACGAATTCCTGCTGATGGGATTGCGGCTCGCCGAAGGCATCGATCCCGAGCGCTACAAGGCCCTCGCCGGCCGCCCGCTCGACCCCCGCCGCATCGCGCTCTTGCGCGAGGAAGGCGCGATCACCGTGGATGCAACGGGACGGTTGCGCGTGACCAGCAGCGGTTTTCCGGTGCTGGATGCCGTGGTCGCGGATCTCGCGGCTTAGCGGATCTCGTAGCCCGGATGGAGCGTAGCGCAATCCGGGACGGTCTCACCGCGTGGACAGAACCCGGATTACGCTGCGCTCCATCCGGGCTACGAAACCATTACGCCCCAAAGCTCTTCGGCGAGCCCGCCACCGCAACGCCGCCGCCTTGCGTCACCTTCATCACGGCAAGTCCGCGTTCATTGGTGCCATCCGCACGGAAGCGAAACAGGCCGTCGATGCCGGCAAAGCCGGAGGGGTTGGTGAGCACGTCGGAGGAGAAGCGCTGGCCGCCTTGCGTGCGCGCCAGCGCGGCAACGAGCGCGACCGCGTCATAGGAAAGGGTCGCGGTGCGGATCGGCTCCGCGCCGTATTTCGTGCGGTAGCGGCCGGAGAAGGCGCGGAAGCCGGCCGGATCGGGCGCGGCGTAAAGGCCGCCCTGCAGCGCGGCGCTGGCATAGACGCGCGGATTGTCCCACAGGCCGGTGCCGAGCAGCTGGATGTTGCGCAGGTTCGCGCCCGCGGCCGTCATCGCATCCGCCACTGACACGACGGCATCGCCGTCATCGGCAATGAATAGCGCGTCCGCACTGCCGAGCTGCTGCGCCACGGTGCGCGCGGGCGTGGCGCGATCGGCACCGTATTTCTCGAACGCAACGATGCGCCCGCCGCGCCGCGGCACCGCCGCCTTCACCGCGGCCTCGACGACATTGCCATAGGCGTTGTCGGGCACCAGCACCGCGACGGAGCGCTTTCCGATGCCGGCGGAATATTCGACGATGCGGTTGACGTCGGACTCCGGCAGGAACGAGAGCAGATAGACGCCGCGTCCGGCGATGCTGGAATCGGTCGAGAAGGCGATGACGGAAATGCCGCGCGTGCGCGCGACCTGCGCCACCGCCGGCACCGATTGCGCGAACAGCGGCCCGAGGATGATCTCGGCACCCTCGTCGACCGCCTGCTGCGCGCCGGCCTGCGCGCCTTGCGGGCTGCCATTGTCGTCCTTGATCAGGAGCTGGATGTTCGGGTTCTGGAACTCGGCCAGCGCCATCTCGGCGGCGTTGCGCATCGATTGCGCGGCGAGCCCGGCATTGCCGGCTGCGGAGAGCGGCAGGATCAGGCCGACCTTCACGCCGCCGGTGCCGGCGGTCGTCGCCTGCTGCTGCGGTCCTGCCGGCTGGGCGGGCGGCGCGGAGCTCGAGAACGGGTTGGAGAACTGGCTGAGGCTTTGCTGCACGCCGGCGCAGGCCGACAGCACGGGCGCGCCGAGCAACAGGCCGAGCGCAGTCCGCCGGGTCGCCCCTGGCGATCGGGACCCCGGAAGGTGAGACTTTGGATGACGCGGGCCGACCATGGCAGCTTCTCTTCCGACCCGCCGTTCGCCGGCCGATCACGACATTGCTTTCCGCGACACAGGCCGCGGATTCAGGCAGTGTGTCGGCAAATAGTTAACCAAAACAAAAGGATAACAATCGCTTAACGCGGCCGCAATCCCGTCCCGGCTACTCTTCGCCGTCACTCATTCACTCATCAAGGCGGCGTTTCCGTCGCGAATATGGCGCGAGGGCCCCTATTGCCTCCCGGCGCGATCTCGACCGATCACATTCCCGTCCGTTCCTCGCCCCTCACCTGGATACGATCTTTGGGCACGATCTTTTTCGGCGAGCCGGTTCCCAGCCTTAGCGATCGTGCCTAAGTTGGCTCCATTATGCGCGCAAAGCCGGCCCCGATAAATACGCCTGAAGCTCAAGACGCCGCCTCGCGCGGTTTCTCCATCGATGCCCATCGGCTCGCGGCGCCGAAGGCCGCGCCGGGCCTCCATCTGGTCGCGACCCCGATCGGCAATCTCGGCGACATCACCCTGCGGGCGCTGCAGACCCTCGCCGGCGTCGACGTCATCGCGTGCGAGGACACCCGCATCACGCGCCGCCTGACCGAGCGCTATGCGATCACGGCCCAGCTCAAGCCATATCACGAGCACAATGCGGAGGCCGCGCGTCCCAAAATCCTCGAAGCCCTCGGGCAAGGCGGCTCGGTCGCGCTGGTGTCGGACGCCGGCACGCCGCTGATCTCCGATCCCGGCTTCAAGCTGGTGCGCGAGGTCTGCGCCGCCGGCCATGCGGTGTATGCGCTGCCCGGCCCGTCCTCGGTGCTGGCCGCGCTGTCGGTCGCCGCGCTGCCGACCGACCGCTTCTTCTTCGAAGGCTTCTTGCCGGCGAAATCAGCCGCGCGGCGCAGCCGTCTCACCGAGCTCGCCCGCATTGACGCGACGCTGGTGATGTTCGAGTCAGGCAACCGCGTGCAGGATACGCTGGCCGATCTCGCCGAGATCATGGGGCCGCGCGAGGCCGCGATCTGCCGCGAGCTGACCAAGCTGCATGAGGAGATTTCGCGCGCCACGCTGAGCGAGCTGGCGCGCGAGGCTGCAACGCTGGAGACACGCGGCGAATTCGTGCTGGTGATCGCTCCGCCCGCGGCCGACGCCGAGGTTCTGACATCGGACGCGCTCGATAGTCTGTTGCGCGAGCAGCTTGCCGCGCACAGCGTCAAGGATGCCGTGGCGCACGCGGTCGCGTTGTCGGGCCGTCCGCGCCGCGAGGTCTATGCCCGCGCGCTCGAGCTCGCAAAGGACTCGCGGGGCAGCGATGGCGAAGACTGAGATTCCTGCGGAACCGAAGGTCGCGTCGCCCGAGCGCGTCGCAGCGTTCCAGACCGGTATTTCCGCTGAGAGCCGCGCCGCCGCCTACCTCATGGCCAAGGGCTACCGCATTCTCGCCAAACGTTACCGCACGCCGCATGGCGAGATCGATATCGTGGCGCGGCGCCGCAATCTGATCGCCTTCGTCGAGGTTAAGGCCCGCGCCACGCTGGACGAGGCCGCATTCGCCGTGACGCCGCGCCAGCAGCAGCGCATCATCGACGCCGCCCAAGGCTGGCTCGCAGCGCATCCCGAGCATGCCGAATTCGAATTGCGATTCGACGCCATGCTGATTGCGCCGCGCTCGCTTCCGCGCCATGTGTTGGCGGCATTCGACGCCTCGACCTGAAAGGCAGCCCATGAAACTGAACGTCGCCGTCCAGATGGACCCCATCGCCCGCATCAACATCAAGGGCGATTCCACCTTCGCGCTGCTCTTGGAGGCGCAGAAGCGCGGCCATGGCCTGTCCTATTACACCCCCGACAAGCTCTCGATGGTCGGCGAGGAGCTGGTCGCGCCGGTTCAGCTCCTGACCGTGCGCGACGAGCCAGGCGACCATTTCACTCTCGGCGAGCCCAGGCGCGAGGCGCTGAACGGGTTCGACGTGGTGCTGCTCCGCCAGGATCCGCCGTTCGACCTCGCCTACATCACCTCGACGCATTTCCTGGAGCGCATCCATCCGAAGACGCTGGTCGTCAACGATCCCGCCTCGGTGCGCAACGCGCCGGAAAAGCTGTTCGTGATGAATTTTCCGCAGCTGATGCCGCCGACGCTGATCTCGCGCGACCTCGATGAGATCAACGCGTTCCGCGACAAGTACGGCGCGGTGGTCATGAAGCCGCTGCACGGCCATGGCGGCGCGGCGGTATTCCGCGTGATGCCGCAGGACATGAATTTCGGCTCGCTGTTCGACATGTTCTCGGTGACGTTCAGGGAGCCCTGGGTGATCCAGCAATTCATCCCCGAGGTGAAGCACGGCGACAAGCGCATCATCTTGGTCGACGGCGAGTTCGCCGGCGCGGTGAACCGCGTGCCGGCCGCCGACGACCTCCGCTCCAACATGGTGCGCGGCGGCGCGGCGCAGGAGACGGAGCTCACCCCGCGCGAGCGCGAGATATGCGCCACGGTCGGCCCGGCGCTGCGCGAGCGCGGCCTGCTGTTCGTCGGCATCGACGTCATCAACGGCAATCTCACCGAGATCAACGTGACCTCACCGACCGGCATCCGCGCCATCGCACGGCTCGGCGGCCCGGATGTCGCGGCGAAGATCTGGGACGTGATCGAAGCGAAGCGGAAGAAGTAGAGCTCTGCGCGCAGCCCGGATGGAGCGTTAGCGAAGTCCGGGATGCTAACGACGTATTCACCATGACGCCGCGCGCGCCGTGCGAACGTACGTGCCCGCGTAGGTGAAACTACGGGGCTGTTGGCCGACCCAATAACGCCGCGTTCACCATCTGCCGAAAACCAGCATCGCGGCCGGCGATCACGTCGGCCTCGCAACACCCCTTATACTTTTGCTGCCTACTCATCGATGCGGGGGAACACGCCAGGTGCGGTTCGAGTGCCCCGCGTAAGAGTAGAAGCGTATGAATACCGCACGCATTGTCGTTCTCGTCATCGCTCTCGGCGCCGGCGGCGTCGCTGCATATCTGGCGAGCGGCTATCAGAATCCGCCCGCGGCCGTCCTGCCCGTCGCCGAGAAGCTGCCGACGGTCGAGGTCCTTATCGCCAAGAACGACATCCAGCTCGGCCAGGCCGTCAAGCCCGAGGACCTGCAATGGCAGGCCTGGCCCGCGGCAACCGCCAGCAGCGCCTTCATCCGCCGCGACAGCAGGCCCGAGGCACCGACCCAGATCGCGGGCTCGATCGCGCGCGTGCCGTTGATGCAGGGCGAGCCGATCCGCGAGCAGAAGCTGGTCAAGGCCGAAGGCTCCGGCTTCATGGCCGCGATCCTGCCGTCCGGGATGCGTGCCGTCTCCACCGAGATTTCAGCCGAAACCGGCGCCGGCGGCTTCATCCTGCCGAATGACCGCGTCGACATCGTCCTGACCCGCCGGCTGAAGAATCCGGACGGCGGCATCACCAACGGCCCGACCGGCGGCAACGACCTCATCCTGTCCGAGGTCATTCTCACCAACATCCGTGTGCTCGCGATCGACCAGGCCCCGAAGGAAAAGGAGGGCCAGAACGCGGTGGTCGGCAAGACCGTCACGCTCGAGCTGCGGCCCGACCAGATCGCCACGCTTTCGGCCGCACGGCAGGGCGGCACTCTGACACTCGCGCTGCGCAGCATCGTCGATGCCAACGCAGTCGACGGCACGCCCGAGGACCAGGCGATCAAGCGCCCGGGCGGCGTGAACGTAATCCGTTACGGCGTCCAGGCACGGCAACTGACGTCACAGAAGTGATGGGGACAGCATGAACTACGGGGGTGATCGGACGGGCTTGCGCATTCGGGGGAAGCGCGTGCGCTCGGTCCTGGCGGGGACGATGTTGGTGCTGGGGCTGCTCGCGGCTTCCGGCGTCCTCAGTGCTGCGGAGGCGCCGGTCGGCGACCAGGCGCCGATGCAGGCGTCGGATCTCGGCTTATCGTCGGTTGGGACTATCGCACCGGCGCGGTCGCGCTTTCTGTCGCTCGGCATCGGCAAGTCCGTCGTCATCGACCTGCCGCGCGAGGTCAAGGACGTGCTGGTGGCCGATCCCAAGATCGCCAATGCGGTGATCCGCTCGGCCCAGCGCGCCTATATCATCGGCGGCCAGGTCGGCCAGACCAACGTCGTGTTCTTCGCGGCCGATGGCCAGCAGGTCGCCTCCTATGACATCGCGGTGAAGCGCGACCTCAACGGCATGCGTTCGGCACTGCGCCAGTCGCTGCCGGGCGTGCAGATCGAGGGCGTCGGCGACAGCGTGATGCTGACCGGCTCGGTGTCGAGCCCGGTCGAGGCCCAGCAGGCCGGCGACGTTGCCGCAAAGCTGGTCGGCGGCGCGGACAAGGTCGTCAACAACATCGTCGTGCGCGGCCGCGACCAGGTCATGCTCAAGGTCGTGGTCGGCGAAGTCCGCCGCGACATCGTCAAGCAGCTCGGCGTCGATCTCAGCGCCAGCCTGAATGCCGGCACGGCGGTGGTGAATTTCAACAATTCCAATCCGTTCTCGGTCTCTGGCGGACCGATCGTCAGCAGCAATGGGCTCGGCGTCACCGGCCTCGCCAAGGGCGTCGCCACCGTCAACGCCACGATGCGGGCAATGGAAAGCGCCGGCGTCATGCGGACCCTGGCCGAACCGAGCCTCACCGCGATCTCGGGCGAATCCGCCACTTTCATCGCCGGCGGCGAATTCCCGATTCCCGGGGGCTATGCCTGCGATCCGGTCACTCACGTCTGTACCACCCAGGTCACCTACAAGAAGTTCGGCATCTCCCTGAACTTCACCCCGGTCGTGCTCAGCGAAGGCCGCATCAGCCTGCGCGTGATGACCGAGGTCTCGGAGCTGTCTAACACCAACTCGATCACGTTGACGCAGGCCGTGACCGGGTCCTCGACCAACTCGATCACCATTCCATCGATCCAGACCCGCCGCGCCGAAACGACGCTGGAAATTCCCTCGGGCGGCTCGATGGCGATGGCCGGCCTGATCCAGCAGCAGACCAAGCAGGCGATCAACGGACTGCCTGGTGTCGACCAGGTGCCGATCATCGGCGCGCTGTTCCGCAGCCAGGACTTCGTCAACAACGAGACCGAGCTGATGGTGATCGTGACGCCTTACGTGGTGCGCGCGGTTGCCCAGAAGGAATTGTCGCGGCCCGACGACGGCTTCGCGCCGGCCTCGGACGCACAGAGGGCGCTGCTCGGCCGGGTCAACCGCCTCTATGGCATCGCGAGCCGTGTCGATCCGGTCGCCGGCACGCCGGGCGATTTCGGCTTCATCATCGACTGAGACGAACGGTTTGGGGACCGGGCAAGGCAGGGGCAGGAGGGATCAGGGGATGACGACAACATCAGCCGATCGACGGCGCAATTTGCGGCTCGCGCTGGCACTGACGGGCCTCTCCGTCATGCTCGGCGCCTGCAACACCACCGAGATCGTCACCCAGACGGTGCCGACCGATTATCGCCAGCGCCATCCGATTGCGGTGCAGGAAGGCAAGAAGTCGATCGTGATCTTCGTCGGCAAGAGCAGAGGCGGCCTCTCGGCTGCGCAGCATTCGGACGTCGCGGGCATCGCGCGGGACTGGATGCGCGAAGGCACCGGCTCGGTCGCCGTCGATGTGCCGGTCGACACCGCCAATTCGCGCGCGGCTGCCGCAACCTATCAGGAGATCCGCTCGGTGCTCACGTCCGGCGGCGTGCCGTCGCGCGCCATCGTCCAGCGGCCCTATCGCCCCGATGATCCCGGGCTACTGCCCACCATCCGCCTGAGCTATTCCAAGATCACCGCGGTCGCCGGCCCCTGCGGGCTGTGGCCCGAAGACGTCGGCCCCAACATCCTCAACCCCGGCTACACCGAGAACCGGCCCTATTTCAATCTGGGCTGCGCCAGCCAGCGCAATCTCGCCGCGATGATCGACAACCCGGCTGACCTAGAGCAACCGCGCGCCGAGACGCCCGCCTATACCGCACGGCGCGAGATCGCGTTCGATCGCTATCGCAAGGGCACGACGACGACGACCACCTATCCCGAATCCGACAAGGCCAAACTCAGCGATACCGCCAAATGACAGGCATCCACGACGAAGACGCGGACGATCCGCAGCATCCCGAGGAACACATCGCGCCGGTTCCTCGCATTTCGGTGCAAGCCTTCTGCGAGACCGAGCAGACGCTCAAGGCGGTGACGGCGGCTGGCCAGGATCGCCGGCTCGCCAAGGCCCATCTCAGCGCCAAGGACGGCGGCCTCGCCGCGGCGATCGAAGCCTATGAATCGATGCCGACGCCGAACGTGATCGTCATCGAGTCCGACGGCACGCGCGACATCCTCGAAGGACTGGACGACCTCGCCGGCGTCTGCGATCCCGGCACACGCGTGGTCGTGATCGGCAGCCCCAGCGACACCGCGCCCTATCGCGAGCTGGTGCGCCGCGGCGTCAACGACTACGTGGTCGGCCCGGTCGAAACCATCGACGTGGTCCGCTCGATCTGCAGCCTGTTCTCGGCCTCGGAAGCCATCATCACCGGCCGCGTCATCGCCGTGGTCGGCGCCAAGGGCGGCGTCGGCGCGTCCACCGTCGCGCATAATTTGGCCTGGACCATCGCCCGCGATCTCTCGCTCGATTCCGTCGTGATCGATCTCGACCTCGCCTTCGGCACCGCGGGCCTCGACTACAACCAGGATCCGGTGCAGGGCATCGCCAACGCGGTGCTGTCGCAGGACCGGCCGGACACGGCGCTGATGGAGCGCCTGCTCGCCAAATGCACCGATCGCCTCAGCCTCCTGGCGGCGCCCGCCACGCTCGACCGCGTCTACGATTTCGGTGCCGAAGCCTTCGATGCCGTGTTCGACACGCTGCGCATGACGACGCCCTGCATCGTGCTCGACGTGCCCCATCAATGGTCCGGCTGGACCCGGCGCGCGCTGGTGAATGCCGACGACATCGTGATCGTGGCCGAGCCCGATCTCGCTAACTTGCGCAACACCAAGAACATGCTGAGCGTGCTGAAGGCGGCGCGACCGAACGACCGGCCGCCGCTGTACTGCCTCAACCAGGTCGGCATGCACAAGCGTGCGGAGATCGAGGTCAAGGCCTTCGCCAAGACCATGGAGAGCCAGCCGATCGCGGTGATCCCGTTCGATTCGAAACTGTTCTCGACCGCGGCCAATAACGGCCAGATGATCGCGGAGGTCTCCAGGACCCACCGCACCACCGTTCTGTTCCAGAATATGGCGAACCGCCTCGCCGGCCGCGGCGAGGTGAAGAAGCCGAAGCGCTCGCTGCTCGAGCCGCTTTTGAAGAAGCTGAAGGGCAAGTCGGGGCGCAGCTCGGCCCCGCATCGCAAGGCGTCGTAGGCGCGGCTTATTTGAGCATGATCTCCGCGCAAACGCCTTCCGCGTTTGTCGCGAGGGAAAACCGCTTCACACTTTGCGCTGACGCGGCCCTTCGGGTCCGGATCATGCTCTAGGGCGGACTACCTGTCCGCCCGCTGCTGCTTTTTCGCCAGCAGCTGCTTCAGCGCCGCGACCTTGGCCGCGCCCTGGTCCGGCGGCAGATCTGCCTTGACGAGGATTTCGGCCTCGGCCTCGCGACCCTGCAATCCCAGCACGAGTGCCAGATTGGCGCGGACCCGCGCATCGTTCTGATTGCGCTGATGGGCGCGGCCGAGCACCTGTTCGGCCTTCGAGAGATTATTTTGCAGCATGTAGGACAGGCCGAGATTGGACAGCACGGTCGGCTCGTTCGGCACGATCTTCAACGCCGCGGCGTAATATTGCTGGGCTTCCTCGTTGCGGCCGAGCTGATCGAGCACAGCCCCTTGCGCCGACAGGATGCGCCAATCGGGATCCTCGGGCGAATGCGCCCGGCCGAGGACGTCGAAGGCCTGCTGGAAATTGCCGTTGTCGGCGAGGGCGCGGCCGTAGCCGGCGAGCAGCGCCTTGTTGCCGGGACGGGCGAGCACGGCCTGCTCCAGCACTGCGACCGCCTGCGCGCGCTGGCCGCTGCCACGCAGCGCCTTGCCGTATTCGAGAGCAATGGCGGGATCGCTCGGCTTGGCGCGATAACGCTCGCGAAGTGCGTCCATCTCCGGCGTGGGGTCGGCCTTGCTGTCGGACTTGCCGTCAAGCTTGGCGGCGGACTCCCGCTTGCCGCCGAGCGCACCGGTGACGTCGTCGATGCCGGCCGTCTGACAGCCGCCGAGGGCGAGGATCAGGACGGCGGAACACAGATATCCCGCCGGGGATAAGGCGAGGAACGAACGCTTGGGCATACTCTGATCACTCGGCAACTGATCAGAGATGCTTACCCATTAACGCTAAAGTCCCGTTAAGGAGGCGCGCCTGTTGAGGTTCAGTCGACGAACTCGGCGCCGAATTCGCAGCCGATGCGCCAGCGCAGGCGGCATTGGCGGGAATAATCAGGCGCGAAGATGATGGTGAATTGCGGCGGCACTTCCAGAAATTCCGCCACCACTTTCACGCCGCCATCCGAAATGTCCGTGATCGTGCAATCCCGCGGCAGCGAGCCCGCGCCAAAATGGATCTTGGCGAGGCGGCTGCACACCCGACGTTCGCTTCTCCGGCGATTTGCAAGCATTTGAACTGTTCACCCGTTAGACCACGGCCCATCCCGCAGCCCTAGGAGTAGCGGACATTCGTTGGAATGTGCTGAGGAGAGAAGGCGGCATTCGAGACGTAGTGTCTGGGCTGCGTTTACGATTGGTTAGGATTTGACCGGCCGCCAAGCGATTGTTCCCGTATTGTTCTTGCGGAAACGGCCGCGCTCTGCTACCCCTAATTGCAGCAATGGGCAGGCTGGTTCGGCATGGTTCAGCGGGTTTCTACCGTCGCCTTTGAGGGGATCGAGGCCCGCGCGGTCGACGTGCAGGTGCAGGTCGCGCCTGGCCTGCCGGCCTTTGCCATCGTCGGCTTGCCGGACAAGGCGGTGTCGGAGGCGCGCGAGCGGGTGCGCTCGGCGCTGATCGCCTCGGGGCTGGCGCTGCCGGCGCGGCGGATCATCGTCAATCTGGCCCCGGCCGACCTCCCGAAGGAGGGCAGCCATTACGACCTGCCGATTGCGCTTGGGCTGATGGCCGCGATAGGCGCCATCCCGCCCGATGCGCTGACCGGCTTCACCGTGCTCGGCGAGCTCGGCCTCGACGGCTCGATCGCGCCGGTGGCCGGCGTCCTTCCCGCCGCGATCGGCGCCAATATGCGCGAGGAAGGACTGATCTGCCCGGCGTCCTGCGGCTCCGAGGCGGCGTGGGCGAGCCCGGACATCCAGATCATTGCCGCACACTCGCTGATCCAGATCGCCAACCATTTCAAGGGCACCCAGGTGCTGTCGCGGCCGACGCCGAAGGTGCACGAGGCCGCCGCCTCGACGCTCGACCTGCGCGACATCAAGGGCCAGGAAAGCGCCAAGCGCGCGCTGGAGATCGCGGCCGCCGGCGGGCACCACCTGCTCATGATCGGCGCGCCGGGCGCGGGCAAATCGATGCTGGCCGCGCGCCTGCCCTCGATCCTGCCGCCGCTGTCGCCTAGCGAGCTGCTCGAGGTCTCCATGATCGCCTCGGTCGCCGGCGAGATCGAAGGCGGCGCGCTGACGGCGCGGCGCCCGTTCCGCTCGCCGCACCATTCCGCCAGCATGGCCGCGCTCACCGGCGGCGGCGCGCGCGCCAAGCCCGGCGAGATCTCGCTGGCACATCAGGGCGTGCTGTTCCTCGACGAATTGCCGGAGTTCGATCCGCGCGTGCTGGATTCGCTGCGCCAGCCGCTGGAGAACGGCGAGGTCGCGGTGTCGCGCGCCAATCATCGCGTCACCTACCCTGCCCGCTTCATGCTGGTCGCGGCGATGAATCCCTGCCGCTGCGGCAATGCGTTTGAGCCCGGCTATGCCTGCAAGCGCGGCCGCATCGACCGCTGCACCGGCGATTACCAGGCGCGCATCTCCGGTCCGCTGATGGACCGCATCGATCTGCGCATCGAGGTGCCGGCGGTGACGGCCGCCGACCTGATCCTACCGCCGCCGTCGGAAGGATCGGCCGAGGTCGCCGCCCGCGTGGCGGCGGCGCGCGACATCCAGCTGGCGCGCTATGCGGATGCAGGCCTGCCCCATTTCCGCACCAATGCTGAAGCCCCCGCCTCCGTGCTGGAGGAGATCGCAAAGCCGGATGCGCAAGGCGCCAAGCTGCTGCGCGACGCCGCGGAGACCATGCGCCTGTCGGCGCGCGGCTATCACCGCGTGCTGCGGGTGGCGCGAACGCTGGCCGACCTCGACCATGCCGACAAGATCGGCCGGCTGCACCTCGCCGAAGCGCTGTCGTACCGCGCACGCGCGGAGGATGTGCGCCAGCTGGCTTGATCATTCCGCGCATCAACCCGGCGGTAACGACTTTCCTTTACGCTCTGCAAACCATAAGGCCCGACGCGTTTCGGTTGTGAGTTCCCGGGGCCTAGCGAGTAGAGCGTCATGTTGCGTTTCAAGTTCCTGGCCTCGGCTGTTCCCCTGTTGGCGGCTGCGGTGTTCGCCCGCGCCGAGATCGGATCGGTGTCGCATCCCTGCATCGCGTTGGGCGACACATCGGTCGAGCTCACCTCGCTGTTCTGGACCGCCGGCGTGCATGTCGCCTTCACCGACGATCCCGCGCAGGCGACGGTGCGGGTCCAGATCACCGAGGATGCCGACGCCGCGGATTTTGCCGTGGTCGACGACGGCCTCGGCTCCGAGCCTGACACCTGCCAGGCCAGCCCTTCGACGCGTCTCGTCTCGATCGCCGCGCAGCCGGTCGACGGCGGCCAGGTGGTCTATCTCTCCAGCGAAGGACCGGCGGATTACCGCATCTATGTGCGCTCAAAGACGTTCTCGCCGCGCGAGGCGGCGGCGCTGATCGTCGGCGCCCGCGGCGGCCATGGCCGCTTCCAGGCGGCATCGCTTTAGAGCTTTGTGTTTGAGCATGATCTCCGCGCAAACACGTTCCGCGTTTGTCGCGAAGGAAAACCGCTGCACACTTTTCGCTAACGCGGCCCTTCGGGTCCGGATCATGCTCTGACCCGTTAACGTCTCGTCAACCCTGTTCGGAGGCGGCGCCACCGCCGCAATTTGTTCGCAAGGTCGGCGGGCCATCGTCGCACGCGGCGGCGGGGTTTCAGGCAAGGGTCGGTTGCGATGGGTCGGACGTTCCGGATCAAGGTGCGCATGCGTCGTTTCAGGCGACGGCATCCGAGGCTCGCTTTCGCGATCCGCTCCTTCATGATCTTCTCGGCGACGTTTGGCGGCGCCTATGGTTTCGTCTCCGGCAGCCGGTCCGACAATTCCGGCTACGATCCCCACACCTTTGCGATCGGCGCCAGCTTCCTGTTCGCGCTCGCCTGCCTCGGCCTTGCGACGCTGAGCATGCGCCTGCGCTTCGTCAATAAGCGGCTGCGGACGCTCGCCGCCCACAATGAGGCCTTGATCGACCGCAATTGGGAGCTGAAGGAAGCGGAAGAGCGCGCCCGCAGCCTGTTCGAGCAGCAGGGCGACCTGATCGTGCTGCGCGCTACCGACGGCCGCATCACCTTTGCCAACGAGGCCTATTGCGCGCTCGCAGGACAGGCGCGCAGCGCGCTGGTCGGCACGCGCTTCGATTTCGACGTGCTGGAGCAGGGCGACAGTGCCCGCGAGAGCAGCGGCACGCGCATCCACGACCAGAAGATCGCAACCCCGCTCGGCGCGCGCTGGATCGCCTGGCGCGAGGGCTATGTCCGCCTCGATGCCGGCCAGCCCGCCGAGTTGCAGAGCGTCGGACGCGACGTCACCGACCGCACCGAGACCGAGCGCGCATTGTCCGACGCGCGCGACCAGGCCGACGCCGCCAACCACGCCAAGTCGCGCTTCCTGGCGATGGCCTCGCACGAGATCCGCACCCCCCTAAACGGCATCATCGGTATGGGCGGCCTGTTGCTCGACACCGATCTGACGCCGGAGCAGGCGACCTATGCCAGGGCGGTGAAGACCTCGGGCGAAGCCTTGATGGCGCTAATCGAGGAGCTGCTCGACTATTCCAAGATCGAGGCCGGCAAGCTCGACCTCGATCAACGTCCCTTCGCGCTCTCGACCCTGGTCGAGGAGATCACCGAGCTGCTCGCGCCGCGCGCGCAGGCGAAGACGCTCGAGATCGCCGCCTATGTCGACGAGCGCCTGCCGCTCGAAGTGGTCGGCGACGCCGCGCGGTTGCGCCAGGTGCTGCTCAACCTCGCCGGCAACGCCATCAAGTTCACGAGCAGCGGCGGCGTGGCACTGATCGTCGAGCCCGGCATCTGGCCGACCGAAATCAGCTTCCTGGTTCGCGACACCGGCATCGGCATCGCAGCCGAAGCCCAGCAGCGCATCTTCCGCGAATTCGAGCAGGCCGACGAGCGCGTCGCCCGCACCTATGGCGGCACCGGACTTGGCCTCGCCATCAGCGAGCGCATCGTCAAGCGCATGGGCGGCCGGATCACGCTCACGAGCGAGCCGGGCAAGGGCTCGACCTTCGAGGTCGCGGTGCCGCTTCCGCCGTCGCAAGGCGGCGCTGGGCAGACCGCATTTCCGAGTCCCGACCTCACCGGCAAGTCGATGCTCCTCGTCGCCGACGGCATCGAAGCCTCGCTCATCGCGCGGCGCCTCGAACGCTGGGGCGGCCAGACCTGCCTGGTTGCAGATGCGGCGGTCGCCGAAGCATTGCTGCCGGAACGCTCCTGGCACACGGTGCTGATCGATCGGGCGATCGGCCCAGCCGCGGCCGATCAGCTCGGTGAGGCCGCCCGCGCGCATGCCTTGCAGCGCCTCGTTCTGCTGACGTCGAGCTCGCGCCACGAGAAGCTGTCGCCGGCTTTCACCGGCTTTCTGGTGAAGCCGCTGCGCGCGGCCTCGCTCGCCGCACGCCTTGCCCTGACGCCGGAGGTCGCCTCGCCCGATCTCGCGCCGGAGCCGCCGCCGGCCTCCGCCGGCCCCGCGCCGGCGAAAGGCCTGTCGATTCTCGTCGCCGAGGACAACGAAATCAACGCCTTGCTGATGCGCTCGCTGCTGACCAAGCTCGGCCATCGCGTCGTCATTGCCGTCCATGGCGAGGCCGCGCTGGAATCCTGGCTCGCCGCCTCATCGGCCGGCACGCCCTACGATCTCGTGCTGATGGACATCCAGATGCCGCAGCTCGACGGCATCGAGGCGACAAAGCGCATCCGCGCGCACGAGGCCGCGCTGGGCGATTCCCGGACGCCGATCCTGGCGCTCACCGCCAACACGCTGTTGGAGGATCGTTATGCCTGCTTCGAGGCAGGCATGAACGGATTTCTGATCAAGCCGGTCGACCGTGAGAAACTCGAGGAGGCTCTGGCGGGCCTCGCCGCATCCCGGCACCAGACGGTTCCGGATCTCACGGGAACCTGATCTCGTCTGACGATCGCAATTGAAATTGAGCGCGTTGCGCGTCACGATCCCACCGGGGGCATTTTGCAACCAAAGGATTTGCGCATGAACGTGCTTTGCCGCCTCGCCCTGATTGTTCTTCTGGCTGGAATCTCCCGCCACGCAGCCGCCGACACACCGGACCTCATCTCGTCGCTCAAGCAGGGCGGCTACGTCCTGATCTTCCGACACACCGCGACTGACGACAGCCAGAAGGATGTCTATCCCTTCAAGTTCGACGACATGAGTGCCCAGCGTCAGCTCAGCGAGAAGGGCAGGGACGCGGCGCGCCAGATCGGGACGGCGATCAAGGACCTCGCGATCCCCATCGGCGACGTCTACACCAGCCGGCTGAACCGCGCGGTCGAGGCCGGCAAGCTGATCTCCGGCCGTGAGGTCAAGCCGGTCGATGCCCTGACCGACAGCAGCAACGCCAGCGCATCGGGAATGGCAAACCCGACCGGCGCCAATGCCAAGGCCGGGCAGGCCGTGCGTCAGCTCGTCGATGCGCCGCCGCAAGCCGGCACCAACACCGTCCTGGTCACCCACAAGACCAACATCGCCGATGCCTTCGGCAAGGACGCCGGCAACGTCGGGGAAGGCGAGGCCTTCGTCTACAAGGCCGGCAGCTCGGGTCCCGCCACCTTCGCAGGGCGCATCACGCTTGCGGATTGGATCGCAAAAGCGGGCAGGTGAGGACCTGCCGCTCCGCCACGATGTTGTGCTACGGACATCATCTGGCGAACGAGCGAAGAGCTGGCGAACACGTGAGAACATCGGAGAATCGTTCATTCCTCATCCTGCTCGGCGCGATCTCCGTCGCGTTCGTCTGGGTGCTTTGGCCGTTCTCCGGTGCCGTGTTGTGGGCCACGCTGCTGGCCATCATCTTCGCCCCGTTCTATCGACGGATCCTGAAATCCGTGCCCGAAAAGCACAACCTTGCCGCCCTCGTCACCGTCATCGTGGTGGTCGTCATGGTCCTGATCCCCGTGGCGATCATCATCGCGTCGCTGATCGACCAGGGCGGGGAGCTGTATCAGCGCGTTCAGAGCGGGGAGATCAGCCTCGCTCATCCCCTGCAGCAGCTGAAATCCGCGCTGCCCGCCTGGGCTGCGTCGCTCGGGGATCGTCTGGCCGGCATCGATTTTTCGGCCCTGAGGGAGCGCCTGTCGGGTCTGGTCGTCCCTGCCGGCCAACAGCTGGCCGGGCATGCGATCAACATCGGTCAGGTGACGCTGGAGTTCGTCGCAAGCCTGCTCGTGATGCTGTACCTGCTGTTCTTCCTGCTGCGCGACGGTGACGAGCTCAATGCCCGCATTCGCGAGGCGCTCCCGCTGAGCCCGAACCATACCGCGGAAATTCTCGATGTCTTCACCCTGGCGGTTCGTGGAACGATCAAGGGGATCGTTCTCGTCGCGTTGATACAGGGAGCACTCGGCGGGCTCATCTTCTGGCTGCTCGGCCTCACCGCGCCGCTGCTGGCGGGCGCGCTGATGGCGCTGCTCTCGCTGCTGCCGGTGCTCGGCTCCGCGCTGGTCTGGGTTCCGGTTGCGCTTTACCTGCTTGTGGCAGGTTCGGTCACGAAGGGACTCATCCTGCTCGCTTTCGGCACCTTCGTGATCGGCCTTGCGGACAATTTTCTCCGCCCGATCCTGGTCGGCCAGTCGATCCAGATGCCGAGCTATATCGTGCTGCTCGCCACGCTGGGCGGCCTTGCGACGTTCGGAGCGAACGGGTTCGTGATCGGCCCGCTCGTCGCTGCAATGTTTCTGACGACGTGGCACATCTTCGTCGTCTCGAAGTCGAAACAGGGGGCCCCGAAATGATCGTCATGCCGGGCCTGGAGCGGGCGATCCGGCCGATGCGCAATCTCATGCAGCAGAGACAATAAAGCGCGGTGCAGACAGCTTGTCCGGCGTCGTCTGGCCTCCCCGGAAGACGGTATTTGCCTGCGCGGCGCGCTTGCAATGGGGGCACACGAAGAGATGCGCGATGACCGGGGTCGGCTCGTCCGTGAGCAATTCCGAGCGGAACCACTTCATCTCGACATGGCAGTCCGGGCAGACCGGAGCTTCCAGCTGCTCCGCAGCGCTCCTGAGACGATCAACCATGGTGTGCCCCCGCCGTTTTCCAAGGAATAGCGGAATACCCATCGTTGGTCTGCATCAAAAGATACTCTGCGCGAATGGGCAGGGCCCGGGCACCAAGGCGATTACAGCCGCCTGAGCGCCACGCTCTCCACCGTGTGGTCGGCGCCCTTCTTGAGGATCAGCGTCGCACGGGGCCGGGTCGGCAGGATGTTGTCCTCGAGATTGGCGAGGTTGGTACGCTCCCAGATCGCGATCGCGGTCGCGGTGGCTTCCTCGTCCGACAACAGAGCATAGCGGTTGAAGTAGGATTTTGGATTGGTGAATGCGGTGTCGCGCAGCGCCAGGAAGCGCTTGATGTACCATTGCCGCAGCGCCGCCTCGTCGGCGTCGATATAGACCGAGAAATCGAAGAAGTCGGAAACCACCGGCACCGCCTTGCCGTCGCGCGGCAGCTTGCCGGTCTGCAGCACGTTGACGCCTTCGACGATCAGGATGTCGGGCTGGTCGATCTCGGCCCATTGGTTCGGCACGATGTCGTAGGTCAGATGCGAATAGACCGGCGCACGGACGTGGCGGCGGCCGGCCTTGATGTCGGAGAGGAAGTTGAGCAGCATCGGCAGATCGTAGCTCTCCGGAAAACCCTTCTTCTGCATGATGCCGTGCCGCTCGAGCACCGCATTGGGATAGAGAAATCCGTCCGTGGTGATCAGCTCGACTTTCGGCCGCGGCGACCAGCGCGCCAAGAGGGCCTGGAGCACGCGTGCCGTGGTGGATTTCCCGACCGCCACCGAGCCGGCGACGCCGATGATGTAGGGCACCTTGCGGTCCCTGATGTTAAGGAACTGGCGCTCGGCGTAGTACAGCCGCTGCATGGCATCGACGTAGATCGACAACAGGCGCGACAGCGGAAGATAGATGTCTTCGACCTCCTGCAGGTCGAGGCGATCGTGCAGCGAACGCAGCCGGTCGAACTCGCCCGGCTCGAGCGTCATCGGCGTATCGTCGCGCAGTCGCGCCCATTCCTCACGCGTATAAACGCGGTAGGGATTGTACTGCTGCTCGGGTGCGCGGATATCCATGACGCCGCCTTTCCGTTGCGATCTATTCGCCCTTGCCTAGCCGCCCTTGCGCGACGCCTTCTCTTCCAGCCCCGACATCGAGGTCCGCTTGTCCAACGCGGCCTCGACCTCTTCCAGCTTTATGCCGCGCGCCTTCAGCAGCACAAGGAAATGATAGAGCAGGTCGGCACTTTCAGCGATCAGATGCGCGCGATCGTTTTCGACTGCAGCGATTACGGTTTCGACTGCTTCCTCGCCGAACTTCTTGGCGCAATGCTCGGGGCCTTTGTCGAGCAGCTTGCGGGTATAGGATGCTTCGCCGCCGGACGCTGCGCGGGCGTCGATGGTTTCGGCCAGATCATGGATCGTGAAACGCGGCATCGGACTCACTCGGAAACACATGGGACCACGGCGGCCATCCCCGTCCGCCAATGTAGCATCGTTACGAACCGGAGTCGTCAGGCATCCAGGCGCATCGGCAGCCCACGCTGCGCCATGTGCTCCTTGGCCTCACGAATCGTAAATTCCCCGAAATGGAAGATCGAGGCCGCCAGCACCGCGGTGGCGTGCCCGTCGCGGATACCGTCGACGAGATGGTCGAGATTGCCGACGCCGCCCGAGGCGATCACGGGAACGGGAACGCTGTCGGCGATCGCGCGGGTCAGCGGAATATCGAATCCCTGCCTTGTGCCGTCGCGGTCCATCGAGGTGAGCAGGATTTCACCGGCGCCGAGCGAAACCACCTCCTGCGCGTATTCGATCGCGTCGATGCCGGTCGAGTTGCGCCCGCCATGGGTGAAGATCTCCCAGCGGTCGCCGCCCGGACGCTTGATGCGCTTGGCATCGATCGCGACCACCACGCACTGCTCGCCGAATTTTTCAGCGGCTTCCTTGACGAATTCGCGCCGCGACACCGCGGCGCTGTTGATCGAGACCTTGTCGGCGCCGGCGCGCAGCAGCGTCTTGATGTCGTTGACCTCGCGCACGCCGCCGCCGACGGTGACAGGCATGAAGCAGGCTTCCGCCGTGCGCCGGACCACGTCCAGCATGATGCCGCGGTTCTCATGGGTCGCGGTGATGTCGAGGAAGGTGAGCTCGTCGGCGCCGGCGGCGTCATAGGCGATGGCGGCTTCGACGGGATCGCCGGCATCCCTGAGATCGACGAAGTTGACGCCCTTGACGACGCGGCCGTCCTTGACGTCGAGGCAGGGGATCACGCGCACCTTGAACATGGGTCAGCTCCTGCGCGCGTCGCGGATCAACGTGAGGGCGGCGGCGGGATCGAGCCGGCCGTCATAGAGCGCGCGGCCGGCGATCGCGCCGGCGAGCTTCTTCGCGCGCGGCGTCAGCATGGCTTTCACGTCCTCGATCGAGGCGAGGCCGCCGGAGGCGATCACGGGAATCGAGATGGCATCGGCCAGCGCGATGGTCGCCTCTAAGTTCAAGCCCTTGAGCAGGCCGTCTCGCGCGATGTCGGTGAAGATGATGGCGGCAACGCCCGCATCCTCGAAGCGCTTGGCGATCTCGAGCACCGTGACCTGCGAAGTCTCGGCCCAGCCTTCGACCGCAACCTTGCCGTCACGGGCGTCGAGCCCGACTGCGACGCAGCCGGGGAATGTCTTCGCGGCGGACTTCACCAGCTCGGGATCGCGCACCGCGGCGGTGCCGATGATGACGCGAGTGATGCCCTTGTCGAGCCAGGCTTCGACGGTCGCGAGATCGCGAATGCCGCCGCCGAGCTGCACCGGGATCTTGATCGTCTTCAGCATCGCCTCCACGGCGTCGGCATTCACCGGCTTGCCGGCGAAGGCACCGTCGAGGTCGACGACGTGGAGATATTCAAAGCCCTGCTCGGCAAAGCTCTGCGCCTGCGCAGCCGGATTGAGGTTGAACACGGTCGCGCGCGCCATGTCGCCTTGCTCGAGGCGCACGCACTGGCCGTTCTTGAGGTCGATCGCGGGAAAGAGAATCACGGTTTCCATCGCAAGAAGTTCGAGATCAGGGCCAGCCCGAAGCGCTGGCTCTTCTCGGGGTGAAACTGCGTGCCGATGGCGGTGTCCTTGCCGACGATCGCGGTGACGGGCCCGCCGTAATCGGCGCGCGCAAGCACGTCCGCCTCGCTGGCGGCGTTGAGATGATAGGAGTGCACGAAATAAGCGTGCTGGCCCTTGGGACCGAGCGGCAGCTTGTTCAACACCGGATGCTCCTGCAGCAGGTCCAGCGTATTCCAGCCCATGTGCGGGATCTTCAGGCTTTCATCGCGCGGCGTGATCTTCTCGACGTCGCCGCCGATCCAGTTCAGCCCTTCGGTGACGACATGCTCCTTGCCGCGGCTCGCCATCAGCTGCATGCCGACGCAGATGCCGAAGAACGGCCGCGCCTTGACGCGCACCGCTTCGGTGATGGCCTCGACCATGCCGTTGACGGCATCGAGCCCGCGCCGGCAATCGGCGAAGGCACCGACGCCGGGCAGCACCAGGCGGTCAGCCTCGTAAGCCTGGTCCGGATCGCTGGTAACAAAGACCTTTTGCGGGCTCTCCAGGCTGCGCGCGGCGCGCTCGAAGGCTTTCGCGGCTGAATGCAGATTGCCGGAACCGTAATCGATGATGGCGACGCTCATCTTGACCCTCCCGGTTCTGGAAACAACCCAATGATGCCGCCGGCCGGAATCGGCGGCGGGTTCGAGAATGGCTGACCCGGCACATTGCGGGTCGGCGGCGGGCCGCCGCGATCGACGGCCCATTGATCGCCAGCGCTGCCGTTCTGCTTCTGGCTCCAGCGTTCGAAGAAGCGGCGCTCCGCAGTGTCGCTGTCATCAGCGACGACGATATCCAGCTGCCGCCACTTTCCGCGCGACAAGGTCCAGCGGCGCAGGCTCGAGGCTTCGAGGCCCATCAGCACCGCGACGATGCAATCGGCGAAGAAGATCGAGGAGCGCCCGACGCCGAGGCTCGACAGCCCCGCGTTGAACGCGGCCAGGAAGATCAGATAGCCGATCAGCGCCAGCCACAGCCGATTCCACAACAGCCAGAACGGACCGAAGATCATCGCCCAGAAATGAAAGCCGTCGCGCACGAACACGAACTTGTCGGTCGCGCGCGGGTCGGCTCCTGCGGGTGAGGGAGCGTGAACTGTGTAGACAGGCATGGTGATGCCCCGTTCTCGAAATTCAGTGATGCCGCCAGCAGCGTTCGCCGCAAGACGGAAGATGTCAGCCGCCGAGCGAGCCCTTGGTGGACGGGATTTCGCCCGCCGCCTTCGGATCGATCGCCACGGCCGTGCGCAGCGCCCGCGCCAGACCCTTGAAGCAGGACTCGGCGATATGATGGCTGTTATCGCCATATAGGGTCTCGACGTGGAGAGTCACGCCGGCGTTGATGGCAAAAGCCTGGAACCACTCGCGCACCAGCTCGGTGTCGAACTCGCCGATCTTGTGCCGGGGGAAGTCGGCCTTGAACACCAGGAACGGGCGGCCCGAGATGTCGATCACCACGCGCGTCAGCGTCTCGTCCATGGGCATGTGCACGCCGGCATAGCGGGTGATACCCGCCATGTTGCCGAGCGCCTGCTTGACCGCCTGGCCAAGCGCGATGCCGGTGTCTTCGGTGGTATGGTGATAATCAATGTGCAGATCGCCCACCGCCTTGACCGTGAGGTCGATGCGGGAATGGCGGGCGAGAAGATCGAGCATATGGTCGAAAAAGCCGATGCCGGTCGCGATATTGGCCACGCCGGTGCCATCGAGGTTCACGGAGACCTCGATGTCGGTTTCCTTGGTCTTGCGCTTGATCGTCGCGGTGCGCATTGAAAGCTGGCTTTCATCCTAGCTAGGGAGCCGAAAACGCCAGTCTCTTAACAGCCAAATGACACCTTCGCTACTGCGGGAAGGGCCGGCCGGACCTCTACTTCTGCCTATGGTGAGCGAAATTCGGCCCGGAACGGCCCGTTGTGCCCTTGGTCTCGACCGCCTAAATCAGGCCGGACAGTGAGGTATTCATGCAGGACTCCCAGAACAGCTCGCCGGGCTGGCACGGCACCACGATTCTAACGGTCCGCAAGGGCGGCAAGGTGGTGGTCGGCGGCGACGGCCAGGTCTCGATCGGCCAGACCGTGATCAAGTCCAATGCCAAGAAGGTCCGCAAGCTCGGCAAGGGCGACGTCATCGGCGGCTTTGCCGGCGCCACGGCTGACGCCTTCACGCTATTCGAGCGGCTCGAATCCAAGCTCGAGCAATATCCGGGGCAGCTGACCCGGGCGGCGGTGGAGCTCGCCAAGGACTGGCGCACCGACCGCTATCTTCGGCGGCTGGAGGCCATGATGATCGTGGCTGACAGGGACGTCTCCCTCGTGCTGACAGGCACCGGCGACGTGCTCGAACCCGAGGCCGGCGTGATGGCGATCGGCTCCGGCGGCAATTACGCGCTGGCGGCAGCCCGGGCCCTGCTCGACACCGACAAGGACGCCGAGACCATCGTCCGCCGCTCCCTGGACATCGCCGCGGACATCTGCGTCTACACCAACCGGAATCTGACGATCGAGAGCCTGGCTACGGGGTAGGGCGGAGGGGTCATTTGTCCGAGTGCCTCTCCGCACGGTCGGTGCAACCTCTCCCGCTTGCGGGGGAGGTCGGCGCGAAGCGCCGGGTGGGGGCTCTTCCCTCTGGGGGATTGTCCCATTGCGGAAACACCCTCTCCCCAACCCTCTCCCGCAAGCGGGAGAGGGAGAGCAGCACCGCTGTGGACGCTAGATGACGCAAAGCTACGCCTTCCGTCCCATGACCGCGGCCGACATGCCGCTGATCCGGCGCTGGCTCGCCGCACCGCATGTTGCCGAATGGTGGCATGATCCGGAGACGCTTGAATTCGTCGGCGGCGACCTCGATCATCCCGACCTGGCGCAGTTCATCGTCAGCCTTGACGGCCGGCCTTTCGCCTACCTGCAGTGCTACCGGCTCGGCGATTGGCATATCAGCTTCGGCCCGCAGCCCGTGGGCACTCGCGGCCTCGATCAGTTCATCGGCGAGGCCGACATGCTCGGATGCGGCCACGGCTCCGCTTTCATCCGCGCCTTCATCGACCAGCTCTTCGCGCGCGGTGTGCCGCGCATCGTGATAGACCCGAGTCCTTCCAATGCGCGCGCGATTCGTGCCTATGAGAAAGCTGGCTTCGTGCCGCAGCACGAGATCGTCACGCCCGATGGTCCCGCACTCCTGATGATCCGAGACCCATGACGCTCGCCGCAAGCCCCGCCGCCAAGACCACATTCCCGCCGCTCGCCTGGGCCGGCATCGCGCTGTTGCTGCTGGCGCTGCAGGCCGCGATCCTGCTGGCGATGGGGCGGGTGCCGATCTGCGCCTGCGGCACCATCAAGCTGTGGCACGGCGTGGTGAACAGCTCGGAGAATTCTCAGCAGATTGCAGACTGGTACACGTTCTCACACGTCCTGCACGGCTTCCTGTTCTACGGCCTGACCTGGCTGCTGTTCGCGCGGTTTCCCTTGCTGTCTCTCTCCTGGCCCGCACGGCTGATCATCGCCATCCTGATCGAAGGCGCCTGGGAGATCGTCGAGAACTCGCCCTTCATCATCGAGCGCTACCGCGCCGGCACGATCTCGCTGGATTATTACGGCGACAGCATCCTCAATTCGGTCTCGGACAATCTGGCCATGATCTTGGGGTTCCTGGCCGCTCGCGCGCTGCCTGTCACCGCGACCGTGCTGCTGGGCATCTCCTTCGAGATCGTGCTGGCGCTCCACATTCGCGACAATCTGACGCTCAATATCCTGATGCTGATCCATCCGATCGATGCCGTGAAGCAGTGGCAATCCGGCCCGCCGATCATCTGACCCAAAATGCGGCTTGTCCTTGGCCGTCTCTCGCCCTAGCTAATCAGACATGACAGACTTCTCCCCCCGCGAAATCGTTTCCGAACTCGACCGTTTCATCGTCGGCCAGGGCGACGCCAAGCGCGCCGTCTCGATCGCGCTGCGCAACCGCTGGCGCCGGCAGCAGCTCACCGGCTCCTTGCGCGAGGAGGTGCTGCCGAAGAACATCCTGATGATCGGCCCCACCGGCGTCGGCAAGACGGAAATCGCGCGGCGACTCGCCAAGCTCGCGAATGCGCCGTTCCTGAAGGTCGAAGCGACCAAGTTCACCGAGGTCGGCTATGTCGGCCGCGACGTCGAGCAGATCATCCGCGATCTCGTCGAGGTCGCAATCGCGCAGGTGCGCGAGCGAAAGCGCAAGGACGTGCAGGCGCGCGCCCAGCTTGCCGCCGAGGAGCGCGTGCTGGATGCGCTGGTCGGCGCCAATGCGAGCTCGGCGACACGGGAATCCTTCCGCAAGAAACTGCGCGCCGGCGAACTGAACGACAAGGAAATCGAGATCGAGACGCAGTCGTCGGGCGGCGGCATGCCGATGTTCGAGATCCCGGGCATGCCGGGGGCGCAGATGGGCGCGATCTCGCTCGGCGACATCTTTGGCAAGCTCGGCGGCCGCAGCAAGACGCGCCGGCTGACGGTAGAGAGCTCGCACGAGATCCTCGTCAACGAGGAATCCGACAAGCTCTTGGACACCGAGCAGCTGACGCTGGAGGCGATCAGCGCGGTCGAGAACAACGGCATCGTGTTCCTCGACGAGATCGACAAGATCTGCGCTCGCGACGGCCGGGTCGGCGGCGACGTCTCGCGCGAGGGCGTGCAGCGCGATCTCTTGCCGCTGATCGAAGGCACCACGGTCTCGACCAAGCACGGCGCTGTCAAGACCGACCACATCCTCTTCATCGCCTCCGGCGCCTTCCATGTCGCCAAGCCGTCCGACCTCTTGCCGGAATTGCAGGGCCGCCTGCCGATCCGGGTCGAATTGCAGGCTCTGACCCGTGACGACATGCGCCGCATCCTGACCGAGCCCGAGGCCTCGCTGATCAAGCAATATGTCGCCCTGATGCAGACCGAAGGCGTGACGCTCGACATCACCGACAGCGCCATCGATGCGCTGGCCGACATTGCGGTTGCCGTCAATTCAACGGTCGAGAACATCGGCGCCCGACGGCTGCAGACGGTGATGGAGCGGGTGCTGGACGAGATCTCCTTCACCGCCCCCGACCGCAACGGCGAGACGGTCCGGCTCGATGCGGATTACGTGCAAAAGCACATCGGCGACCTCGCCAAGAATGCGGATCTGAGCCGCTTCATTTTGTGATTCGGAGCGGTCACGCTATTGATGCGGCGTGACCGTACGCATCCTGCAAAATCCCTGGCGGCTCCTGCTCGCGATCAACGCGGCGGTCATCGTCGGCGTGCTCATTCACAAGATCCAGCTGCCGCCTTACGTCCCGTACATCCATCTCCTGGTCGACTATCATTTCGGCTTCATCAAGCGCGCACTGATCGGGGCAATCGTCGCGCTGTTCACCGACAAGGTGCCGGTGTGGCTGGTGTTCGCGCTCGGCGGGGCGACGTGGCTGGCAACGCTGGGCCTCTATGCCAGGCTGTTCCAGAACACGTTCGGCTTCTCCGCGAAAACGCTGCCGCTGTTCGTCTTCACCGCGGGCTCGCCGTTCTTCCTGAAGAACTTCATGCACACGCTTGGCCATTTCGACATCTATGGCTGCGCGCTGGCGATCATCCTGCTGCTGATGCCGGCGGGCTCGCTGGTCTTCGTGGCGACGGCTGCGCTGTTCTCGATCGTTCTCGTGCTGATCCATCACATTCATCTCTTGATGTACGTGCCGACGATCATCACCATCGTCGTGATCCGGCATTACCTTGCTTACGGTTGTGACCGCAGCAATGTTGTCTTCGGCGGGGTCGCTCTCGCCATTGTCTCCGCGCTGTTCTTCGCCGCGCAGTTTCTGGGAACGATGCCGGTCCCCGAAGCGGACTTCGTCGCCTATCTCAAAAGCCGGATGGCCGATCCTGCGCGCATCGACCTCTTGCAATTCGCCTACATCTGGTACCAGCCGCTGGCGAAGGAGGTTGCCGACACCTGGGGCCGCCTGCCGCACAACATCCTCGGCGTGCCCGTGTTCGCAGCTCTGATCTGGCTGCACGCGCCGCTGTGGCGCTTCTTTGCCAGCCTGATCGGCGCGCTCGCCAGCGATCTGCACAAGCGGCTCGTCATCGCAGCACTGGTCGGCATCAGTGTCGCCTATCTCGTGATGTTCGCGATGGTGTTCGACTATTCACGCTGGATCTCGAACTGGGCGGTCTGCATGTTCCTGATCCTTCACGCGGTGAACATGCTGCCGGCCAAGCAGGAAGCTGCGCTGATTCCGGCGGAGGATCGCAAGACCAACATTTTCGGTTTGATCCTCACGCTGATCCCACGCGTCGGAATCATCCGACCGTTTTAGAGGTAGACCCAGCCTCAGAAAAGGTGAGCTCCCTCACCCGCTTGCGGGCAGGGCTATCGCATTTGAGATTTTCCCTGCGGCCATCCTTCGAGACGCCCGCTTGAGGCGGGCTCCTCAGGATGAGGTCGGAGTGCGCGGTGGCAGTTTCAACGGGCACTGACGCCGATTAGCCTCATCCTGAGGAGGCGCGTCAGCGCCGTCTCGAAGGACGAGGCGTGCGCGCAGACCGCCGCCACAAGTCATATGCGATTGCCCTGCGCTTGCGGGGGAGGGTTGGGGAGAGGGTGTCTCCACAGAGGGATTCCCCAAGAGGAGAGAGCCCTCACCCGCCGCGCTTCGCGCGTCGGCCTCTCCCGCAAGCGGGAGAGGCAAGGGAAGCCGCATGCGCCGAGACTGCTACCCTCTCGCCCGCCTGATCCGCACATACAGCGCCCCCTCGCCGCCATGGCCGATCGCGGCTTCCTCGAAGCCGACCACGAAGGCGCGGAATTCCGGCAGGCTGAGCCATTCCGGCACTTGGCGGCGGAGCACGCCGCTTTCGCCGCCACTGCGTCCCTTGCCGGTGATGACGAGCACGAAGGTGAGGCCGTCCTGATGGGCGCGGTGCAGGAAGCCGGCCAGCGCGCGATGGGCGCGCATCTGGGTCATGCCGTGCAGATCGAGCCGTGCCTCGATCTCGCTGCGGCCGCGCGACAGCTTGGTTCGCTCGCGCTTGCCGAGCGGCGCTAGCGGCGGAATCGACGGCTTTGCAGCGCGCGGCGCCGGTGCAGCGGCAACCGGCCTTGACGGTGGCGAAGTCCTCGTCACCTGGGACCCGGGCGAAGATTCGGCGCGCGGGGTAGCATGCGCCTTGGCCGCGCGATGCTTCCGCAGCGGCTTGACATGCTTTGCGACGAGATCCCACAGCTCGCGCTCCTCCTCGCTCAGCGCGCGACGGCGCGGCGAGGGGCGAGGCTCCAGCACGGGCGGACGGGACGGCCGTTTCATTGCGGGCGATGAGGACGATTCTTTGCCGGACGGCGCGGCTCAGGGGCAGGCTCGATCGCGGGACGCGGCACCGGCAGCGGAACCGGGCCGGCGACGGCGACTGTTTCGGTCTTGCCTTGCGCCGCCGCGGCGACGGGCGTGCCGGTCTTTGCCGGATCGGTCTGCGGAAACAGCTTTGCGATCTTCTCGGCGGGCCTTGGGTCCGGGATTGGCAGCTTCGCGGCGCGCGGGGCGGGATCGAGGCTCTTCGGCACCAGCATCACGAATTGCATGGGGTGGCGCAGCCGGCCGGAGACACGGCCGGCATCCGCGCCGGCGCCGAAAAACAGATCGGCCCGTGCTGGCCCGATGATGGCAGAGCCGGTGTCCTGCGCGATCATCAGCCGGCGGAACGGCGTCTTGGCGCGTTCTGACTCGATCGGAAGCTCGCCCTCGATGAAGAACGGCGTGCCGTAGACATGCAGCGATTTGTCGACGGCGATGGAGCGCCCCGCGGTCAAGGGAATGCCTTGCGCGCCGACTGCCTCCTCCTTGTCGGAGAGATTGACCTCGCGGAAGAAGATGTAGGCGCGGTTCGCGCGGCGCAGCTCCTTGGCGCCGTCGGGGTTCTGCGCCATCCACTCCCTGATCTTCTGCATCGACATCTCCTCTCTCGGGATGATGCCGCGCTCGATCAGGATGCGACCGACCGCCGTGTAGGGATAGCCGTTATAGGCGTCGTAATTGAGTCGAACCGAGCTGCCGTCGTCGAACTTGATGCGGGCCGAGCCCTGGATCTGCGCGAACAACAGATCGGTCGGATCCTTCAGCCAGGCGATCTCGAGCCCCCGGCCGGCGATCTTGCCGTCCTCGATCTCGCCGCGGTCGTAATAGGGCACCAGCTTGCGGCGGCCGATCTTGCGATAGACCGGGCCCTTGTTGGGCAGGCTGAGCGCATCCTGCTTGTAGCCGCGCACAAACAAGTTCGAGGGACGGCGATAGACCGGCACGTTGTAGACATCGGACTGCGTGCGCGCCCCCTCCAGCACCGGCTCGTAATAGCCGGTGACGAAGCCTTCGGGCTCGCCGAGCCGCGAGATCCGCAGCGGCGTGAAATTCTCCTCGAAGAAGGTCTTCGCTTTGCCGTCGTCGGCGAGATCGAGCGTTTTAGCGACGCGGCAGGGCTCACCCAGCGATGTGCCCAAAGCTTTGGGCTCGGCCTTGGCTTCGCCGTTCTGCGCATTGATCGGCTTGCAGCTGGCGCGAAAGGTCTTGTACGCGGCGAGATGATTGTCGTCGCCCCACCCCTTCACGTCCGCCCAGGCCAGCGGCAGATATTGCGCGCCGGGAATTTCGAAGGGCAGGGTGAGCTGCGGATAGGGCAAGGCTCGTGGCGGAGCGGCAGGCGTTCGCGGCAGATGGTGGTGGTGGCTGCGATGGTGACGCCGCGCCGCCTCGGCGCCGAGCGAAAACGACGACAGCGCGACGGCAGCTGCGCAAAGCGCCGTCGCGCCGTTCTTCAGGAAGATCTTAATTCGCGCTTCCGGTGCCAACCAGCTTCCAGTTCGGATCGCGAGAGGAGGTGTCGCGGGCGAAAGTCCAGATATCGGTGATATCGGCGACCGTGTCGGCGCTGCCGTCGACGATGTTGCCGGCCTTGTCGCGGGTGGCCGAGATCATCTGCGAGACGAAGCGCACGGTGAGCTGCGCACTGCGATCGCGCAACTCGGCGCCGACGAGCTCGGCCTTGTCGATCGACACGAAGCGCGTCTCGGTCTTCTGCTCGTTCTTCTCGCGTTCCTTGATCGCAGCGTCGAAGCTTTCATAGACGTCCGACGACAACAGATCGCGCAGCGCGCGGCGGTCGCCATTGGCGAAGGCCAGCACGATCATCTCGTAGGCGCCGCGCGCGCCCGAGAGGAAATGGCGCGGGTCGAAGCTGGAATCCTTCTCGACGATGGCATCGAGACCCTGCGCCAGCGGCGTGCCCGGCTCGGTCAGCCCCTTCCAGCGATCGGACGGCGCGGTCGGCTCGGCCGTCGGCGCCAGCGGGGCCTGGTCGATCACCTTGCCCGGCATGGTCACGACGTTGTTGTCCTGGGCGCCTCCGAGCGCGTTGCGGGCGGCGGTGCGATCGAACGGCGGCCGCTCGTTGCCGGTGCGCTGCCCCAGCACGCTACGCAGCCGCAAGAAGATGAAGACGGCCAGCGCCAGGAATATGATGGTGTAGATGTCCACGTCGTATTCGCTTTCTGGTCTTTGCAGGGCTCGTTGCCGGGAAAATCAATCCGGCCAGTAGACCGTTCCTTACATAAACGGCAAGTCTACATCACCATTTTGGGTCCACGTCAGGTCCGTGGGATGTAGGCACGAAATCTGGCCCGGCCAATGGCGCCTTTTGGCACAGCGTCAAGTGTAGCGCGTTTTATGCTTAAGGGGAAACCCGATCCTGCCCGGAAATGGCGCATCTTCAATCGTTTAAGGCGAAATTTCGCGGAAAAGGCAGGAGGAACGTCAAAGCCGCGATTGCGGCCCGAATTCCCGGTCCGGGACCGTTCGTCCTTGTGGAACGAGCCGGCCCTATGTTAGCCAACCGCCGCGAAATTCAGCCCCCAATCGGGTAAGGAGACACTTTCATGACCAACGGTAACGGTACCCCTCCCGAGGCGGCCCAGGCTCCCCAGCTCAACGTGCTGGCGCAATACACCAAGGACCTCTCGTTCGAAAATCCCAACGCGCCGAGCTCGCTGCAGCCGCAGAGCCAGCCGCCGCAGATCAACATCCAGATCAACGTCAACGCCAACAATCTCAGTGAACAGGAATTCGAGGTGACGTTGTCGGTCGAGGGCAAAGCCGAGACCGCCGGTAAAGTGATGTTCTCGTTCGAGCTCGCCTATGCCGGCGTGTTCCGGATCGTCAACGTGCCCAAGGAGAACCTGCACCCGCTGGTCATGATCGAGTGCCCGCGCCTGTTGTTCCCGTTCGCACGCGAGATCATTGCGACGGCGGTGCGCGATGGCGGGTTCCCGCCGCTGATGCTGGATCCGGTCGACTTCGTCGGTCTCTACCGCCAGAACATGGAGCGGCAAATGGCCGCTCAGGGCGGACAGGCCGGTCAGGCCTGAGCCGCCGCCAGCGCGACTGGAGCGGGCAGGTACTCGTTCCAGATCGCCTTGTCGCCGAGCGTTGCGATGAAGGCCCGATGAGCCTCGCGCTCGGCTTCGGAAATCCGCGGCGCGAGCGGCACCGGGCGTTGCCGCCGCGGCGCATCGCCGGCGCTATTGACCCTGATCTCCTCGGCGTCCGAGGCCAGCAGCAGCTGCGACTGCCGCGCTCCGACCAGATCGACATAGACCTCGGCGAGCAGCTCGGCGTCCAGCAGCGCGCCGTGCTTGGTACGGTGTGAATTGTCGATCGAATAGCGCGAGCAGAGATCGTCGAGCCGGTTGGACACGCCGGGATGCTTGCGACGCGCCAGCAGCAGCGTATCGACCAGGCGCTCGCGCGGGATCGCGGTGCGCTTGATGCGGTCGAGCTCGGCATTGATGAAGCCGATGTCGAACGAGGCGTTGTGGATCACCAGCGGGGCGTCGCCGATGAACGCCAGAAAATCGTCGGCGACCTCGTGAAACAACGGCTTGGTCGCCAGGAATTCGGACGACAATCCGTGTACCGCAAACGCTTCCGCCGGCATGTCCCGCTCGGGGTTGATGTAGACGTGATACGTCTGTCCGGTCGGCATGCGGTTGAAGATCTCGACGCAGCCGATCTCGACCAACCGATCGCCGCGCAGCGGATCGAGGCCGGTGGTTTCGGTGTCGAGGACGATTTCGCGCATGTCTCTTGGAAGCCGTGTGAGGCGGCGAATCAGGTCCGCCGCTGCGGCATCTTAACGACCTCGGCCAGGATGTGCGCGATTTGGGCCCGCACGGGGTCAAGTCCGTGTGAGGTATCCACCACGAAATCGGCCCGCTTGCGCTTCTCGGCATCCGGCATCTGCTTGGCGATGATGGCATCGAGCTTGGCCTCGTCCATCGTGCCGCGCGCCAGCACCCGCTGGCGCTGCAGCTCGGGCGAGGTCGAGACCACGACCACGGCATCGACCCGCTTCTCGCCGCCGGTCTCGAACAGCAGCGGGATGTCCAGCACCACGACCGGCGCCTTGGCGGCCTCGGCGTCGGCAAAGAATTTCTGCCGGGACGCGCCGAGCATGGGATGAACGATCTGCTCGAGCTGCTTGATCGCGGCGGGATCGTGCACGACACGCGCCGACAGCTTTTGCCGGTCGACCTTGCCATTCGCGGTGGTGCCGGGGAAAGCGGCCTCGATCGCGGGGGCGGCCTCGCCCTCATAGAGCTGATGCACTGCGGCATCGGCGTCGTAGACGGGGACGCCGGCCTCCGCGAACAATTTCGCGGTGGTGGATTTGCCCATCCCGATCGAGCCGGTCAGTCCGAGAATTCGCATCAGCACCCAGCCTTCTCTCGCATCTACACCGCAATTAGCTGCTCGCTGCGCAGATACGCAAGCAGCGGCAGCAGCGGCAGGCCGAGAATGGTGAAATGGTCGCCCTCGATGCGCTCGAACAGATGGATGCCGAGGCCCTCGAGCTGATAGGCGCCGACGCTTCTGGTCACAGCGTCGCCCGCGGCGTCGAGATAGGCCGAAAGATCGGCTTCGCTCATTCCCCGCATGGTCATGCGCGCCACGGAAACGTCCTCGAAGAGAATCCTGCCATCCTGCGCCACGGCGACGGCGGAATTCAGCTCGTGCGTCCGACCGGCGAGATCGCGCAATTGCGCCAGCGCCTGGGCGCGGCCTGCCGGCTTGTTGAAGAGACGGCTCCCGAGCGCCAGCGTCTGGTCGGCGCCGATCACATAATGTCCGGGATAACAGGCAGAAACAGCCTTGGCCTTTTCGCGGGCCAGCAGCAGGGCGATCTCGCGCGGGTTGGAGAGCTTTGACGCGGCCTGGATGCCACGCTCGTCGATATCAGCGGTGACAGCCTCGAATGCGAGCCCGGCATTGGCCAGCAGCATTTTGCGCGCGCTGCTTTGCGAGGCCAGGATCAACGGACTTTTGCCGCGCCACAGACTCATCGGCGACACTTACTCGGACGGCCGGTTGCGCTGACGATCGCTATACAGCTTCATGATCGCCGCCGCGGTTTCCTCGATGGAGCGGCGCGTGACGTCCAGCAGCGGCCAGTCATGCTTGGCGCTCAGCTTGCGCGCGAACGCGACCTCCTCCGTGACCGACTGCTTGTCGGTGTAGGTATCGCTACCGCTGCTGGACTCGGCGCCCATGGACAGCAGGCGGTTCTGCCGGATCTGAATCAGGCGTTCCGGCGTCGCGTGCAGGCTGACCACCAGCGGCCGCGTCAGCGTCTCCAATTGCGGGGGCACCGGAATGCCCGGCACCAGCGGCACGTTGGCGGTGCGAATGCCGCGATTGGCGAGATAGATCGATGTCGGCGTCTTCGATGTCCGGGACACCCCGACCAGTACCACGTCGGCCTCGTCGAGACCTTCGACATGCTGACCGTCGTCATGGATCATCGTGTAGTTCAAGGCATCGATGCGCTTGAAATATTCCGCGTTGAGCACGTGCTGGGCGCCGACACGGCCGGTGGTCGCTGCTCCCAGATAGGCCTCGAACAGCTGCATCACCGGTCCGATGATCGACAGGCTCGGAACATTGATCTGCTTGCACTTATCCTCGAGTCTGGCGACCAGATCCTTCTCGAGCAGCGTGAACAGCACGATCCCTGGCGCTTCCTCGATCTCATCAAGCACGCGGTCGAGCTGCTTCTGGCTGCGCACCAGCGGATAGACGTGCTCGACCGGCGTCACGTTGGCGTATTGGGCCGCGACCGCGCGCGCCACGGTGATGAGCGTCTCACCCGTGGAGTCCGAGACCAGGTGGAGATGGAAATAATTGTTCGAGGTCGGCACAAAAACCCTTTGAATTTCGTTGGGGCGGTTTGTGGATTTCTGTGGAGCTTAACCTCTCGGAAAGGGATGTGCGACACCAGGGGCGGGACAAGGCGTGATTTTCTTCACACCGCTGCCGGTCAGGACAAATCCGACGCCCCGCCGAGAGGGAAGCGGGATTGCGCGGACAAGTCCCTTGATAAGCTGCCGATACAATCGCGCAAGCCTTTGAAGCCGGCTGACTTATCGGAAGTCGACAAAGGCTGTCCGGAATATGTGGATGGATGTGAACAAGCGCGCGTGAACGCGCGGACGGAATTGCGTGAGTCCAATCCACGGTCACATAGACTCAAACCTTAAGAATCTAAGATTCTAGATTTGAGGAAGGCGCTACAGAGGGATATGTGTGCGGGGTAAGACCTTAACGGGTTCTTACTATCCCCAGCGTTCCCCGCGCTGGGCAGCAAGCCGGACCCCCGAAAATGTTCGAAGACGTCTATCTCTGGATCAAGGCGCTGCACGTGATCGCCGTCATCTCCTGGATGGCCGGCATGCTCTACCTGCCGCGGCTGTTCGTCTATCACTGCGAGGCCGAAATCGGCTCGAAGCAGTCGGAGACGTTCAAGGTGATGGAACGCCGGCTGCTCAAGGCGATCATCAACCCCGCGATGATGGCCACCTGGCTCGCCGGGCTCTATCTCGCCTGGTCCGGGCATTGGTTCTCGTTCGGCTGGCTGCACGTCAAACTGGCACTGGTCCTCGTGCTCTCGGCGGTCCACGGCTATTTTTCACGCTGGGTCAAGGATTTCGCCGCCGATCGCCGCCCGCGAAGCCAGAAATTCTATCGGATTATCAACGAGGTGCCGACCGTCCTGATGATTTTCATCGTTATCATGGTGATCGTGAAGCCGTTCTAGGCAAACTGCGCGACGATTCGCTCAGCGCTTCGGCTTGCGGAGCGCTAGGCGATTTTCTATATTATCGATATCCCACCCAACGCAGGCGGATGTGGTTGTGTCCGAGCCTTCCAGAGGCCGGACCCCGCATCAGGATTGAAGCCTCACCGGCGTTCACCTTGCCAGACCTGCGGACCTTACCTGCACCTGCTCGCGTCCGCATTTCAGAGCCTCCTCGCACCCCCTCTTTTCAGGTTACCCCACAGGACCACCCCAATGCGGGAAATCAAACTCGAAGACCTCAAGTCCAAAACGCCGGCCGAGCTCGTCTCGTTCGCGGAGGAGAATGGGGTTGAGAATGCCAGCACCATGCGCAAGCAGGAGCTGCTGTTCGCCATCCTCAAGCAGCTGGCGCTCGCCGAGACCGATATTGTCGGCCAGGGCGTCGTTGAAGTTCTCTCCGACGGCTTCGGCTTTCTCCGCTCGCCTGACGCGAATTATCTGCCGGGTCCTGACGACATCTACGTGTCGCCCTCGCAGATCCGCCGTTTCGGCCTGCGCACCGGCGACACCATCGAAGGTCACATCCGCAGCCCGAAAGAGGGCGAGCGCTACTTCGCGCTGCTGAAGGTCAACACGCTCAATTTCGAGGATCCGGAAAAGGCCAAGCACAAGGTCAATTTCGACAACCTCACGCCGCTGTTTCCGAATCAGCGTTTCCGCATGGAGATCGACGATCCCACGCGGAAAGACCTGTCTGCACGCGTGATCGACATCGTCGCGCCCATCGGCAAGGGCCAGCGCGCCTTGATCGTGGCACCGCCGCGTACCGGTAAAACCGTGCTGATGCAGAACATCGCGCATTCGATCACGCACAATCACCCCGAATGCTATTTGATCGTGCTCTTGATCGACGAGCGTCCGGAAGAAGTCACGGACATGCAGCGCTCGGTGAAGGGCGAGGTCGTGTCCTCGACCTTCGACGAGCCGGCGGTGCGCCACGTCCAGGTCGCCGAGATGGTGATCGAGAAGGCAAAACGCCTGGTCGAGCACGGTCGCGACGTCGTGATCCTGCTCGATTCGATCACGCGCCTCGGCCGCGCCTACAACACCGTGGTGCCGTCATCCGGCAAGGTGCTGACCGGCGGTGTCGACGCCAACGCGCTGCAGCGTCCGAAGCGCTTCTTCGGCGCGGCCCGCAACATCGAAGAGGGCGGCTCGCTGACCATCATCGCGACCGCGCTGGTCGATACCGGCAGCCGCATGGACGAAGTCATCTTCGAAGAGTTCAAGGGCACCGGTAATTCGGAGCTGATCCTGGACCGCAAGGTCTCGGACAAGCGCACCTTCCCGGCGATCGATATCTCGCGCTCCGGCACCCGCAAGGAGGAGCTCATCACAGATCCGCAGGTGCTCAAGAAGATGTACGTGCTCCGCCGCATCCTCAATCCGATGGGGACGATGGACGCGATCGACTTCCTGCTCGACAAGCTGCGCTCGACCAAGAGCAATTCGGAGTTCTTCGACTCTATGAACACCTGAGTGCACTGCAACAAGGACTTCCGGGCGCCTTCGGGCGCCCTTTTTGTTGCGGTTTTGCTGCAGCGAAGGTGCAGCATGAGCGGCAGCCGGTGCTCGACCTAGGTTTCTCACTAACCTTTTGATATTGAAAAGTAATTCTTGAAATCCTAGTTGGCCTCCTCTTGCGATCAGGCCAACTGCAGCAGAATGCTGCGGTTATATTGCGGTGCAAAATCGATTTGCTGCAGAACCTGGTGCAGCAAATCCGGTTGCTCTCGATCGCGAGAAACGGACGTTTGCGTTTTCGGCCGCAGCCGGACAAATAGGCTATGCATCCACGAGACCAGACCATTTTCGCGCTGTCATCCGGGCGGGCGCCCAGCGCGATCGCCGTGGTCCGCGTCTCCGGCTCGCAAGCCGGCGCGGCGTTGACGGCGCTCGCGGGCCGCCTGCCGGCGCCGCGACAGGCGAGCCGTCGGCTGCTCCGGGACGGCGCGGGCCAGCCGATCGACGATGCGGTCGTGCTCTGGTTTCCAGGACCGGCCAGCGCCACCGGCGAGGATGTTGCCGAGTTTCACGTTCATGGCGGCCGGGCGGTGCTCGCGGCGCTCCTCGCTGCAATTTCCGATATCCCGAATACGCGTGCGGCCGACCCCGGCGAGTTCACGCGCCGCGCCTTCGAGAATGGCAAGCTCGACCTGACCGAGGCCGAGGGGCTCGACGACCTCATTCACGCCGACACCGACCGCCAGCGCCGCCAAGCGCTGCGCCAATTGCAGGGCCTGCTTGGCGACCGCGCGCGCGACTGGCGCGAGCGCATCATCGAGGCCTCCGCGCTGATCGAGGCCGGCATCGATTTTTCCGATGAAGGCGACGTGCCGGCGGAGCTGCGGGCGCCGGCGGTGAAAGCGATCAGAGCGCTTCACGACGAAATCACGAAAGTGCTTGCGGCACAGGGGCATTCTGAACGGCTGCGCGAGGGCCTTGTCGTTGCCATCGCCGGCGAGCCGAATGTCGGCAAGTCGACGCTGATCAACCAGCTCGCGCGCCGCGAGGTCGCGATCGTCTCGCCGCATGCCGGCACCACGCGCGACGTCATCGAGGTGCAGCTCGACCTCGACGGCTATCCCGTCACGGTCATCGACACCGCTGGCATCCGTGAGACCGAGGATCCGGTCGAGCAGGAAGGCGTGCGCCGCGCCCGCGCGCGCGCCGAGGACGCCGACCTGGTGCTGTGGCTGGTGGAGGGCGGACAAGCCGTCGATCCGGATGCAACGCGCTCACGTTGGACAGCGGCGGACGGTGCTGTTCCGTCCGGCGGCTCGGTCTGGATCGTGCGCAACAAGATTGATCTCGGCGGGGGCGGAGGAGGCGGGCCGAGCGAGTTCGGGATCTCGGCAAGCCGGGGCTACGGCATGCCTGAGCTGGTCGAGGCGCTGGTGAAATTCGCTTCGGAATTCTTTGGAACGACCGAGGGCGCCATGGTAACCCGGGCGCGCCAGCGCGAATTGTTGAGCCGGGCCTCAGACAGCTTGCGCCGGAGTCTGGACCTTGTAGAAAACGGTGAGGAGCTCGCGGCCGAAGAGCTGCGGGCGGCCGCCTATGCCTTGGGCCGGCTCTTGGGCCGGGTAGACGTCGAGGACGTCCTTGGGGCCATCTTCCAGAAGTTCTGCATCGGAAAGTAGAGTTCTTCATTGTAGAATTAGCGCTGGTTCCATTTCTTCTGTTTCACGTGAAACAGGGACCCCGGTTCCGCGCAGTGGTCTTTTTAGTTGTTTCACGTGAAACTGCGCCGGGGCGAGTGTCGGTCGCCGTTCCGATCTCCCAAGAGAGTGTCAAGGCGACGACCGTGCTTCGAATCTCGTCATTGCGAGGAGCCCTTGTGACGAGGCAATCTAGACTGTCTTCGCCGCGAGATTCTGGATTGCTTCGCTGCGCTCGCATTGACCTATGATGCAGCTGCCCGCGTTCGACTCGCAGCTCCGGTAACCAGGCAAGGAGCACGTGATAAAGGCTTGTGTGCTTGGCCATCTGCCGCTGTGAGCTCCCGATCGTGTTTCACGTGAAACATCATATGGCTCAATGCCGCTCCTACTGTGCATGGGGTTGTTTTCGCGAAAGTGCTTCCGACCTGGACCGCGCTTGTTTCACGTGAAACACTTCACCCGAGTTTCTACTTCCGGCTTTCTCGCCGCTAAGCTAGAAGTCCGTCCATGCGAACAGAGCGAGAGAGCTTCGACGTCATCGTCATCGGCGGCGGTCACGCCGGCTGTGAGGCCGCGGCTGCTGCTGCCCGGATGGGGGCAACGACCGCTCTGGTGACGCACCGTTTCTCGACCGTTGGCGCGATGTCCTGCAATCCCGCCATCGGCGGGCTCGGCAAAGGGCATCTGGTCCGGGAGGTCGATGCGCTCGACGGCCTGATGGGCCGTATGGGCGATGCCGGCGGCATTCAGTTTCGCGTTCTTAATCGTCGGAAAGGTCCGGCCGTCCGCGGTCCGCGGGCCCAGGCCGACCGCAAGCTCTACGCGGCGGCGATGCAGGCCGCGATCCGCCAGACCGAAGGTCTTTCCGTCATCGAGGGCGAAGCCGACGAGCTGGTTGTAGTCGATGGCCGGGTGTCCGGGCTTCGCCTGGCCGACGGCCGGGAGCTCCGGGCAGGGGCCGTTGTCGTGACCACCGGCACCTTCCTCCGCGGTCTCATCCATCTCGGCGAGAAGAACTGGCCCGCCGGACGCGTCGGCGAGGCGCCTGCGATGGGCCTTTCCAGCTCCTTCGAGCGCGCCGGCTTCACTCTTGGACGTCTCAAGACCGGGACGCCGCCGCGTCTCGACGGCACCACCATCGACTGGTCCGCAGTCGAGATGCAGCCCGGCGACGAGCCGCCGGAGCCGTTCTCGGTGATGACCGAGCGGATCACGACGCCGCAGATCCAGTGCGGGATCACCCGGACCACGTCCGCGACCCATGAGGTGATCCGGGCCAATGTCCATCGCTCCCCGATGTACTCCGGCCAGATCAAGAGCTCCGGTCCACGCTATTGTCCCTCGATCGAGGACAAGATCGTCCGCTTCGGCGACCGCGACGGTCACCAGATCTTTCTGGAGCCGGAAGGGCTCGACGACACGACCGTCTATCCCAACGGCATCTCGACCTCGCTCCCCGAAGAGGTCCAGCTCGCGATCCTCGCCAGCATTCCTGGCCTGGAGCGGGTGAAGATGGTCCGCCCGGGCTACGCCATCGAATACGACCACATCGATCCCCGCGAGCTCGATCCGACCCTCCAGACCAAGCGTCTGCGTGGTCTCTTCCTGGCCGGGCAGATCAACGGCACCACCGGATATGAGGAAGCTGCCGGGCAGGGCATCGTCGCCGGCCTGAATGCCGCGCTCTCGGCCAGCGGTGCCGCGCTCACAGTGTTCGACCGTGCCGACGGCTATCTCGGTGTGATGATCGACGACCTCGTCACCCGCGGGATCAGCGAGCCCTATCGCATGTTCACCTCCAGGGCAGAGTACCGGCTGACCCTGCGGGCCGACAATGCCGACCAGCGTCTGACCGAGAAAGGGATCGCTCTGGGATGTGTCGGCAGCGCCCGGATCAGGCATCATCGCGCCAAGATGGACGCCCTGAACGCTGCCCGGACGTTGTCGAAGTCCCTGACCATCACCCCGAACGAAGCCATCAAGCACGGGCTGTCGCTGAATCGGGACGGCCAACGCCGATCGGCGTTCGAGCTGATGGCCTATCCGGAGATCGGCTGGAGCCAGGTCCGCGCGATCTGGCCTGAGCTGTCGGCCATCGATCCCGTCATCGCGACCCATCTCGAGATCGACGCCAAGTACGACGTCTACCTGGAGCGCCAGAGCGCCGACGTCGAAGCCTTCCGGCGCGACGAGGGTATGGTGCTGGCGGATGTCGATTACCAGCTCGTGCCCGGTCTCTCCAATGAAGTGCGCGCCAAGCTGGAGAAGGCACGACCGTTCACCGTCGGCCAGGCCGGCCGGATCGACGGGATGACGCCGGCGGCGCTCGGCATTCTCGCGGCCTATCTCCGCCGCGAGGCACGGAAGACTTCCAAAGCAATCGCATAAAGCCAATCGCATAGGCGTTTCACGTGAAACAGCGCGGATCGGGCGGAGATCGACCGCCATCGCGAAGACCCGGAGCGGGTGAGGGCGCCGGGCAGCGAAGTGAACCTGGAGTGGCCAGCCCGAAGATCAGCAAGGCCGCGGCCAACGACAAGGTGCTCGATTCGATCATCGCCGCTGACAAGACCGCCGCTATGAAGCTCGCTCCCGTTTCACGTGAAACCGAGGAGCGGCTTGATCGCTACATCGCGCTACTCCGGGAGTGGCAGGCCAAGACCAATCTCGTCGCGCCATCGACTTTGCCAAACCTCTGGACCCGGCACATCGCTGACTCGCTCCAGCTCATCGATCTCGCACCGGCTGCAAAACGGTGGGCTGATCTCGGGAGCGGCGGCGGATTTCCCGGCGTCGTGCTCGCCTGCGCCATGGCCGGCACGCCTGGCGCGAGCGTCCATCTGGTCGAGCGAATCGCCAAGAAGGCCGCCTTTTTGCGCGAAGCGATCCGCGTCACCACATCTCCGGGAGTCGTACATCTCGCTGAGATCGGGGATAATGTGGATAGAATCACCGGCCCAGTCGATTGCGTCACCGCGCGTGCGCTGGCTCCGCTACATCAACTCATCGGCTTTGCGGAGCCGCTGATGCGCCAGGGCGCAAAGGCATTGTTTCTCAAGGGTCAAGATGTAGAGGCTGAATTGACCGAAGCCGCTAAATATTGGAATATTCGGCCACAGCTCTACCAAAGCCGCACGGGCGACGGCTGGATCGTGGAGCTCAATGCCGCCGAATGGCGCCGCTGAGGGGTGAGTGGGGAATTGCGATGAGCGTGATTGACGAACCGCAGCAAGAACAGACGGCCCAAAAGACCGACGAGGTCCCCCACGGCCATCCGCGCATCCTCGCGCTGGCGAATCAAAAGGGCGGGGTGGGGAAAACAACCACAGCGATCAACTTGGGCACGGCGCTCGCGGCGATCGGGGAGCGCGTCCTGATCGTCGATCTCGATCCTCAGGGCAACGCCTCGACCGGCCTCGGCATCGATCGCCGCAACCGCTCCTGCTCGACCTACGACGTGCTGATCGGCGAAGCCGCCTTGCGCGAGGCGGTGGTCTCGACCGCGGTGCCGCGGCTGCACATCGCACCATCGACCATGGATCTCTCCGGCCTCGAGCTCGAGCTCGGCACCACGCCCGGCCGCGCCTTCAAGTTGCGCGATGCGATCGGCGCGCTCAACAACAACGTCTCGCCGGACGCCGACTACACCTACGTGCTGATCGACTGCCCGCCCTCGCTCAACCTGCTTACGGTCAATGCGATGGCGGCCTCGGATGCGATCCTGGTGCCGCTGCAATGCGAGTTCTTCGCGCTCGAAGGTCTGTCGCAATTGTTGCAGACCGTGGAGCAGGTGCGCTCGACACTCAATCCGAATCTGTCGATCCACGGCATCGTGCTGACCATGTTCGACTCGCGCAACAACCTGTCGAACCAGGTCGTCGCCGACGTCCGCCAGTTCATGGGCGAGAAGGTCTACAAGACCATGATCCCGCGCAACGTGCGCATCTCGGAAGCGCCGTCCTACGGCAAGCCGGTGCTGGTCTACGACCTCAAATGCGTCGGCAGCGAAGCTTACTTGCGCCTCGCCACCGAAGTGATCCAGCGCGAGCGCGAGTTGCGCACCACGCATTGACAATGCCGTAGGGTGGGCAAAGGCGTCTTCGCCGTGCCCACCGTCTTCCGCACCCAATCGGTGGGCACGCTTCGCTTTACCCACCCTACGATAATTCAGTTCTGGAGTGCTGCACCGTGAATCCAAGGGAGCTGGCGATGGCCGACGAAGCGCGTTCGCGACTGGGCCGGGGTCTTGCAAGTCTGATCGGTGACGTCGGCGGCGAGGCTCAGCATGTCGATCGTCCGCGCGCGCAGCGCAAGGTGCCGATCGAATTCATCAAGGCCAATCCGCGCAACCCGCGCCGCACCTTTTCGGACACCGAGCTGAAGGAGCTCTCGGAGTCCATCAAGCAGCATGGCGTGATCCAGCCGATCGTGGTGCGTCCGGTGAAAGGCGCGCAGGATCGCTACGAGATCATTGCCGGCGAACGGCGTTGGCGCGCCTCGCAGATGGCCGGCCTGCACGAGGTGCCGATCGTCCCGGTCGACATCAGCGACAGCGATGCGCTGGAATTCGCGATCGTCGAGAACGTGCAGCGCGAGGACCTCAACCCGATGGAAGAGGCGCAGGGCTATCATGCGCTCGCCAACGAGTTCAAACGCAGCCAGGAGGACATCGCCAAGGTCGTCGGCAAGAGCCGCAGCCACGTCGCCAACATGATGCGGCTGACCAAGCTGCCAGCGGAAGTGCAGGCCTTCATCGCGACCGGCGAGCTGACGGCCGGCCACGCCCGCGCGCTGATCGGCGTGCCCGATCCACTCGCCGCCGCCAAGCGCATCGTCGAGGAAGGTCTCAACGTCCGCCAGGCCGAGGCGCTTGCGCATGAAGAGGGCGTGCCGGAGCGCAAGCCGCAGAAGGCGCGCGCCAGCGGAGGCAAGGAGAAGGACCCCGACACGATCGATCTGGAGAAGCGCGTCAGCGACGCGCTCGGCCTCAAGGTCACCGTCAATCACCGCGATCCCGGCGGCTCCGTGCAGATCAACTACCGCAACCTCGATCAGCTCGACGAGGTGATGAAGCGGCTGGCCAAGGGCGCGCTGTAGCGCCATTTTGACGCCACTCTCTCCACGCGTTATTGCGAGGAGCTCGCGACAAAATTGCGAAGCAATTTTGCGCTGAAGCGGCGAAGCAATCTAGAATCTTTCCGCGGAGGGACTCTGGATTGCTTCGCTGCGCTCGCAATGACGTGGTGAGAGCGGGGGCCTAGCCCCGCCGTTTCGCATTCGCCGCGATTGCCATCAGCGCGCGCTGGGCGATGGCAGCGGTGAGGGTGGACTGTTTGCGCGTGTCGAGGGCGGCGGTCGCCAGCTGCTCGATCACAGCGGCGAGCCGCGCCGGGCTGAAATTGCGCAGCGCGGTTTCGACCGCGGGCTTTCGTGAAAAATGCAGGCGCGGAAAGCCGCCGTCGAGCACGGCGGAGGCAGGCGTGCCGTCGGCAATCGCCAGCGCCGATTTGTGCAGCCACGCGGCCTGGCGCTGCGCGGCCGAGATGATCACGCCGGGATAGGTCCCGGCGATCATTGCCTTTGCAAACTCGGTCTCGACGATGTCGGGCCGCCCGGCGAAGGCACCGTCGACGATCGGATCGAGCTTCAGCTCCGAGGCATCGGCGACCACGGCCATGACGTCATCCAGCGTGACCTCGCCCTTGCCATGGGCGTAGAGCGTCAGCTTGCGCAGCTCATTGCGCGAGGCCTGACGGTCGCCGCCGAGGAACGACATCAGCGCCGCGCGGGCGTCCGGCGCGATGCGCAAATTCGCGATCCGCAGCTCGTCGTCCATCAGCTTGGCAAGATCGCGCTCGGTGTCGGGATAACAGCCGATCGCCACGGCGGTCTTGGCTTTCTCGCAGGCCTTGCGCAGCGGCGATTCCGGGCGGAGCTCGCCGGCCTCGATCACGATGCGGCAATCCTTCACGTTCATCTCGGCCAGAGTCTCGATGCCGGAGGCAAAGCTGCGCGAGCCGGCGCGAACGCGGATGGCGCGTCGGCCGCCGAACAGCGGCACCGTCATGGCTTCGTCGACCAGGCGCGACGGCTCGGCGGAGAGCTCGTCACCGTCGAGCTTGACCAGCGAGAACGGATCGTTGGGATCGTCGACGCCGGACGCGATCAACGCGTCGGCGCGCTCGCGCACGAGGCCGGCATCGGGACCGTAGAGCAGGATGATCGGACGGCCCGCATCGGGGCGGGCGAGGAAGGCGTCGATCTCTTTTCCGCGCAGTGCGACCATATCGTCCGATACTCGTCATTCCGGAATGCCTCGTCAGAAGGCGAACCCGGAATGACGGAAGCGTATTACGTTCCCGCGGTGAAGAACGAGGCGAGCCGGGTGGTGATGTTCTCGGCGATCTCGTTGGCGGCCCGGTCTTCGGCATCGCGCACGGCGCGGGTGCGCGAGAAGCGCTGATAGGACCCCGGCATGTCATAGGACACGCGCGAGAAGGTCGAGCCGGTCATCACAGACTTGCCGGTTACGACTTCGACCAGATTGTACTGGGCGTCGATGCCGAGATTTTCGCTGGTCGGCAATCCCGTTGCGGAGCTGACGATCAGGGAGGAGCGGCTGGTGGTGAAGCGGATGTCGAGCCGGTGGGTCGGCGGCATGCCCGTCGCCGTGCCGTAAAGCTTGAAGGCCAGCGCGTTGCGGATCTCGACGCCGACGCGGGCCTCGCGGGACGCATTGGGTTTGTTGATCGGGGGCAGCTCGACCCCCATCAGCTTCTCGCGCAGGCCCGGGGTGCCGTCGCTGCGCTCGGCATACATCGGCTGGAAGCAGCCGGCCGTCAGCGCCGCCAGCGCGGCAACTGCCAGCAAGCGGGCTGCGATACGGGTCCTAGCCGACAACATTCACGATCCTCTTGGGAACGATGATCACCTTGCGGACGGGCTTGCCGTCCAGGGCCAGCTTTACCGCATCGAGGGCCAAAACGGCAGCCTCGATTTCCGGATTTTGGGCCGCTGTTGCAACTGTGACCTCACCTCGCTTCTTGCCGTTGACCTGCACCACCAGGGTCACGCTGTCTTCAACCAGCAAATCGCGTTCGATTTGCGGCCAATCGGCCTCCGAAACCAGCCCCTTTCGGCCAAGACCATTCTCAAAAAGCACCTGCCAGCACTCCTCGGCGAGGTGCGGCATCATCGGCGAGAACAGCTGGACCAGGATCTGGCTGGCCTCCTGGATCGCCCAAGCCAAATCTGGAGCGAGGTCCGGGGCAGGTTGGCCGGGGCGCTGGAGCACCTCCGAGAAGGCATTGGTGAATTCGCGGATATGGGCGAGGCAAACGTTGAAGTGCAGCCGCTCGATGCCGGCGGTGACCTTGTCCAGCGCGCCGTGGGCGGCCTTGCGCAAGGCGGTGGCGTCCGGGCCGAAGCTGGCCGGCCGGGCTGCCGGCGCAGCCTTGCCGAGGGTGGCGGCATCGTTCACCAGCCGCCACAGCCGCTGCACGAAGCGCGAGGCACCCTGGACGCGCTCGTCGCTCCAGATCACGTCGCGGTCGGGCGGGGAGTCCGACAGCATGAACCAGCGGGCGACGTCGGCGCCATAGGTCTCGATGATGTCGTCGGGGTCGACCGTGTTCTTCTTCGACTTGGACATCTTCTCGATCGGGCCGATCGCGATGTCTTCGCCCGTCGTCAGCAGCGTGGCGCGGCGTCCGTTGCCGCCGACCTCGACCTTCACCTCGGCCGGCTGCACATAGCTGCCGTCGGCCTTCTGGTAGGTCTCGTGCACCACCATGCCTTGCGTGAACATGCCGGCGAACGGCTCGTCCAGCGCGATATGTCCGGTCGCTTTCATCGCGCGGGTGAAGAAGCGGCTGTAGAGCAGATGCAGGATCGCGTGCTCGACGCCGCCGATATATTGGTCGACCGGCAGCATCCGGTTGGCGACCGCAGGCGTGGTCGGCGAAGCCTCGTTCCAGGGATCGGTGAAGCGCGCAAAGTACCAGGACGAGTCCACGAACGTGTCCATGGTGTCGGTTTCGCGTTGAGCCTTGCCGCCGCATTGCGGGCAGGTGACGTGCTTCCAGCTCGGATGATGATCGAGCGCGTTGCCCGGCTTGTCGAAGGTCGCATCGTCAGGCAGCTTCACGGGCAGGTCGGCATCCGGCACCGGCACCACGTCGCATTTCGGACAGTGAATGACGGGAATCGGGCAGCCCCAATAGCGCTGGCGCGAAATGCCCCAGTCGCGCAGACGGAAATTCACCTGGCGCTCGCCGACCGGCGCGTTGCCGCGCAGCTCCGTCTCGAGCCGCTTCGCCACCTCTTCCTTCGCCTGCTCGATGGTCATGCCGTCGAGGAAGCGCGAATTGATCATGCGGCCGTCGCCGTCATAAGCGGTGTCGGTGATGACGAAGCTCTTCGGGTCCTGGCCTTCCGGGCATACGACGGGCGTGTTGCCGAGAGCGTACTTGTTGACGAAGTCGAGGTCACGCTGATCGTGCGCCGGGCAGCCGAAGATGGCGCCGGTGCCGTATTCCATCAGCACGAAATTGGCGACATAGACCGGCAGCTTCCAGGAGGGATCGAACGGGTGCACCGCGCGGATGCCGGTGTCGAAACCCTGCTTCTCCGCGGTGTCGATGATCTCCTGCGCGGTGCCGATCTTCTTGATCTCGGCAACGAACGCCGCAAGCTCAGGGTTCTTTGCGGCGGCGGCCTGTGCCAGCGGATGATCCGCCGAGATCGCCATGAACTTTGCGCCGAACAGCGTGTCCGGGCGCGTCGTGAAAATCTTCAGCTCGCTCTCGCCGGCCGGCGTCGTCGCCGCATCCAGCGCGAAGCGGATCAACAGGCCTTCCGAACGACCGATCCAGTTGCGCTGCATCAGCCGCACCTTGTCGGGCCAGCGGTCCAGCCCGTCGAGCGCCGACAGCAGCTCCTGCGAGTACTTCGTGATCTTGAAGACCCACTGGTTCATCTCGCGCTGCTCGACCACGGCGCCCGAACGCCAGCCGCGGCCGTCGATCACCTGCTCGTTGGCGAGCACGGTCATGTCGACGGGGTCCCAGTTCACCTTGCGCTTCTCGCGCTCGGCAAGTCCTGCGCGCAGGAAATCCAGGAACATCTTCTGCTGGTGCTTGTAGTAGGAGGGGTCGCAGGTCGCGATCTCCCTGGACCAGTCCAGCGACAGCCCGATCGAGCGGAGCTGCTTCTTCATCGCGGCGATGTTGTCGTAGGTCCAGGCCTTCGGGGCGACCTTGCGCTCGATCGCGGCGTTCTCGGCCGGCAGGCCGAAGGCGTCCCAGCCCATCGGATGCAGCACGTTGAACCCCTTGGCGCGCATGAAGCGGGCCAGCACGTCACCGAGCGTGTAATTCCGGACATGGCCGATATGGATGCGCCCGGACGGGTAGGGGAACATCTCGAGCACGTAATATTTCGGCCGCGGATCGTCGTTCCTGGAGACGAAGATCGCCTGCTCGTCCCAGAGGCGTTGCCAGCGCGGTTCGGCGTCGCGGGCGTTATAGCGTTCGGAGGTCATGGAATCGTTGGGTTTTCGTGGTTCGGCCGTCTCAAGACGGCGGACTAGGCCATAGAAGCCCTTAAGGGGTCAATGGGTTGCCGCGTTTTGGGAACCGACCCCCTCCGCATAACTACGAGGGTCCGCGTTGGGGTGTGATTAAGGCGTCGGTGCCAAGTTGCGATCCGACAAGGCCGCGTTACCGCACATGGATTCCAGCTTCGACGATCCCGATTACGACTATGCCGCGTCCGTCGCCGGGCGGGCGATGCGGAGCATGGCCGAACAGCGGATTGCACCGACCCCCGCCAACTTTGCCGTCTGGTTCCAGTACTTCGCGGGCAGCCATGACGATCTGCGCAACGCGATCGATCTCCTGATTGACCACAATCGTCCCTTCGACGCCCAAACCAATCAGGATCTGTTCGAGACCTACGTCGCGCCCCAGGTGAGTGCCGTCGTGGTCGACACGTCCGAGCGGCTGCAGGCGCTGATGGGGACGGCGAAGGAGTTTCTGACGACGGCGATCGCCGACAATCATTCGCAAATGCAGGTCATCAGCCAGGTGGCTGACCAGGGCAAGGCCGGCGTCGATCCAAAGCTGCTGGTTGCCCAGCTCATGAACGAGCTGGCGCGGGCGGCCACGCGGGCGACGCGGCTGGAGGCAGGCTTTGCGGAAAAGACCCGCGAACTCGACGTGATCCGCGATTCGCTGTCGCGGTCCGAGCAGCGCGCCCGGACCGACACGCTGACCGGGCTGGCGAACCGGCGGGCCCTCGACGAATTCCTGCGCAAGGCGCAGACGACGGCGGAATGGGGCGAGCCGCTCAGCGTGCTGATGCTCGACATCGACTACTTCAAGTCGTTCAACGACAATTTCGGCCACGGTGTCGGCGACCAGGTGCTGCGCCTGATGGCCAAGGTCCTGCGCGAGAAGGTTCGCGCGCAAGATCTGCCGGCCCGCTATGGCGGCGAGGAGCTGATCGCGGTGCTGCCGGACGCCGATCTCGCCGCTTGCGCCGAGATCGCCGAACGCATCAGGCGCGCGATCGCAGATTGCACGCTCACGCGTCGCTCGACCGGCGAGACCCTGCCCGGCATCAGCGTGTCGATCGGCGTGGCGCAATACCGGGTCGGCGAGGCGATCACGGATCTGATCGAACGCTGCGACCGTGCGCTCTATCTCGCCAAGGGCGGCGGCCGCAATCGTGTGGTGACGGAGATCGAGCTCGAGCGGGCCGGGGCTGCGGGCTAGCCGTCAGCGACGGTATGCTCCATCGCCCCGCCGCAAGCGGAGCGAGGTGAAGAACCAGCGCTTTAGGCGCTCGCCACCATCATCATCTCGGCCGTGCCGGTCGCGATCGCCTGCACGCCGTGCTCGACGACATTGTTGCGGCCACGATGCTTGGCGGCGTAGAGCGCGGCGTCGGCGGCTTCGATCAGGTCGCCGGGACGCAAGGATTCGCTCGGCTTGGTCGCGGCGACGCCGATCGAGACCGTGACGATCATGTGGTTCGAGGTGATGTGAGGCAGGCAGAGCCTCAGCACGGCCGAACGCACCTGCTCGCCGATCGCGACGGCGCGCGTCACGTCGGTGTTCGGCAGCAGCAGGCAGAACTCCTCGCCGCCGTAGCGGGCCGCGAAGCCCATCGTGTCGGCGGCGATGCCGGACAGTGATTCGCCGAGCCGCGTCAGGCAGGAATCGCCTTCGAGATGGCCGTAGGTGTCGTTGAACAGCTTGAAATGGTCGACGTCGATCATCAGAAGCGCCAGCTCGCTGCCATATTGCTGCGCGCGCATCCATTCGAAATCCAGCCGGCTCTGGAAGCCGCGGCGGTTGGCGAGACCGGACAGCATGTCGATCGACGCCATCACCGTCAGGCGGTCGTTGCTTGCGATCAGCTCGCGCTCGCGCTGGCTCAGCTGCGCGGCCATCGCGTTGAATGCGCGGGCCAGCGGCACGAACTCGGCGGGCAGGCGATTGCGCGCGGCGCGCGCCGACAGGTCGCCCTCGCCGAGCCGCTTGGCCATGTCGGCGAGCATCTCGATCGGCTTGATCACGAGCTTTTCGGCGGCGATCAGCGCGCCGAGCAGGACGAACATGAGCACGAAGGCGAGCTGCAGATAGGCGGTGCGGATGTCGCGGCTGACCGCTGCGGATACCTTGTCTTCGTCGATGCTGGCGATCAGGCGGGCATTGGTGCCGGCGATGCGGATATAGCTGACCGCGCGGCGGGAGCCGTCGGCGGCGAGAAAGGACAGCGAACCCTCATCCTGATCAGAGCGCAGCGCCTTGTCGGCGATCGCGGACATCAGCGGCATGTTGTCGAGCGGACGGCCGACCGCGCTGTGCTGATCGGCCGGGGCCGCCAGCACGGTGCCCGCGCTGTCGACCAGCACCGCAGTGATGCCGGCGCGACCGCCCAGATTGTTCATGACCTTCGACATCCAGTCGAGATTGACGGTGGCGAGCACGACGGCATCGGCCACACCGCTGAAGGCGGAGACCGGATAGACCGCCATCACCGTTGGCGACGGTACCGGTCGCGACATGATGAAGTCGCTCAGCACGAAGCGGCCGGTTTCCTGGGCCTGCTGGAAGTACGGTCGGTCGCTGAGATCGAGGCCGACATACATGTTGTTGGTGGCGCATTGGATGCGGCCGTCCTGGCCGGCGATCAGAAGCGTGCGGATCCAGGGCAGGCTCGACGGCAGGCTCGCGCGCAGCACGTCGCAGCTCTTGCTGATGCCGCCGGCGGAGGCGCGGATGAAGGCCTCCGATTTCAGAATGGTCTCGACCGACGAGATTACCTGGCGCTGCGCATCGGCGCTGTGCCTCGCCACCGTGGTGAATTCAGCCGCGGCCTGCGCAACTTGCCGCGCGCGCGTGTCTTCGAGGGAACGGATGCGCTCGATCATCAAGGGCGTCACGAGAATCACCGCGAGCAACGCAAGCCGCGCCCGGATACCGAGAACCTGCTTGAGTTTCGCGCGCTTGCGGTTGAGACTGACGCTTGCCATTTTCGCTACCCACCCCGCGGGCTAAGGTAAAGCGAAGGGTTCAAAAACTGTTTCTTGAACTCGGTAAAATTGGACCTAACTCGGGCTAAGGTCACAACCACGAGACGTCATGACGGAAGCCAACGTCGCGCCGGTCACCGGCCATTCACCAAACGCGCTCGCCGCGGTCGAAGCCGAAATTGCACGCGCCTGCAGGGACGCGCAGCGTGACCGCGCCTCGGTCACGCTGATCGCCGTGTCCAAGACGTTCGCGGCGGATGCAATTATCCCGGTTATCGCCGCAGGACAGCGCGTATTTGGCGAGAATCGGGTGCAGGAGGCCAAAGCCAAGTGGCCGGCGTTAACGTCTGCTTACCCCGATATCGCGCTGCATCTGATCGGGCCGCTGCAATCCAACAAGGCGAAAGAGGCGGTTGCGCTGTTCGACGCCATCCATTCGGTCGACCGTCCGAGCATTTGCCAAGCGTTAGCCAAGGAAATCGAATCCCAGAACAGGCACCCGCAGCTGTTCGTCCAGATCAACACCGGCGAGGAGCCGCAGAAGGCCGGGATTGCCCCGGGCGAGGCCGATGCCTTCATTGCAAGCTGCCGCGACACCTACGGGCTGACGATCTCCGGATTGATGTGCATCCCGCCGGTCGACGAGCCGCCCGCCGCGCACTTTGCGCTCACCGCCAAGATCGCCGCGCGCAATGGCTTGACGAATCTCTCGATGGGCATGAGCGCCGATTTCGCGACCGCCATCATGCTGGGTGCCACCCATGTGCGCGTCGGCAGCGCGATCTTCGGGCATCGGTAATTGCCGTTGGCGAGGGCCGATGCCGCCCGAACGCTGTCAATATTGTCGCAAGGGCTCCTCGCAATGACGGCGGTGTGCCTCACCCGATGATGATCTTTGTGCGCGGGCCCAGGCGCCGCAGCAATTGCAGCATGGCGGATTTCGTCATGGAGACGCAGCCGGCGGTCGGGCCGAAATTGTCGCGGGCAAGGTGCAGGAACACCGCGCTGCCGCGGCCGGCGATGCGGGGTCGGGTGTTGTGGTCGATCTCGATGATGAAGTCGTAGAGATGGTCGGCGCGCTGGAGCCGGTCGCCGCCCTGCCCCTCGCCGAGCCGGATGCTCTGGTTGTAGCGGCGGTCCCGCGGATCCTCGCACCAGGCGTCCACGCCGGTGATCATCCGGGCCGGCAGGAACGTCCGGGGACGGCTGTGCCGGTCGCCCCGCCACCACAATTGCCTGGGCCGGAAGCTGCCTCTGGGGGTGCCGCCATCGCCCTCGCGCTTGTTGGCGAGAATGCCGCCTCGCCCCAGCGCAACCGGAATGGTCAGCGCTCCCGCCGTCAGCCAGCCTCGACGCGGATTGCCGGCAGCAGGCTTAACGCGGATCGCCGAGAGCGGCCCGGGGCCTCGATTCCTGATGTAACCGACTGAAGCTGCTTTGTTTTTCATGTGAACGTGCAATGTCGAATTCATTACAGGACATTCATCCAAACGTCCTGCTATTCTGAGTTAGAGTGCTTCTGGCTTGTGAATCGGTAACAGCCCACTACTTCAACACGAACAACAATAATCACGGCGACCTTAAACTTCCCCTCGCGGCTGGGTGCGGCATGGATGTGCCGCCGAGCCGGACCCCAAAAGGATGACCCCCTATGGCCAATGCCCGCAAGATCCTGATCGTGGATGACGATACCGATCTGCGCGACACGTTGGTGGAGCAATTATCGCTACACGAAGAATTCGAAGCCTCTGCGGTCGATACCGGCGCCAAGGGCGCCAGCGCCGCGAAGGCCAATTCCCCCGATCTGGTTCTGATGGATGTCGGCCTGCCCGACACCGACGGCCGCGAGGTTGTCCGCTCGCTGCGGAAGGGCGGCTTCAAGGCCCCGATCATCATGCTGACCGGGCACGACACCGATTCCGACACGATCCTGGGCCTGGAATCCGGCGCCAACGACTATGTGGCAAAGCCCTTCCGTTTCGCGGTGCTGCTGGCGCGCATCCGCGCCCAGCTCCGTCAGCATGAAGCCAGCGAGGACGCGGTGTTCTCGGTCGGACCCTACTCCTTCCGTCCCGGCTCGAAGATGCTCACCGCGGCCAATGCCCGCAAGGTCCGCCTCACCGAGAAGGAAACCGCAATTCTCCGCTTCCTCTACCGGGCCGGCCAGATGCCGGTGTCGCGCGAGACCCTGCTCCAGGAGGTTTGGGGCTATAATTCCGGCGTCACCACGCACACGCTGGAAACCCACATCTACCGCCTCCGCCAGAAGATCGAGAAGGACGCCGCCAACCCGGAGATCCTGGTGACGGAAGCCGGTGGCTACAAGCTGGTGCCGTGATACGCTTCGATGGCGTGCGAATCGTTTTAGATCGCACGCCTTCGAGCCTCGGACCTGAATGTCAATCGACGATGATGTAGCGCTTCTCGAGCGTGTCCCGACACTGCGCCTGTTGGGAGACGCCTCGTTGCGCATGCTGGCGATCGGCTCGGAGCAGCGTGATTTCGTCCGCGGCGACGTGCTGTTCAATCTCGGCGACGACGCCGACGCCGGCTTCGTGGTCCAGCGCGGCGCCTTCCGGGTCGAGGACGGCGCCGGCGCCGAAATGATCGCCGGTCCCGGCGCGTTGATCGGCGAGCTCGCGCTGGTGGTGCCGATGAAGCGGCCGTCGAGCGCGGTCGCGCTGGAGCATTCCTCCGTCATCCGCGTCGCCCGCAGCCTGTTCCAGCGCGTGCTCGAAAGCGATCCCGCTGCGGCGGTGCGCCTGCGCGACGAGTTCGCGGTGCGCTCCAGCCAGATCGCCAGTGATATCCTGATGGCGGGTGCGAAGCTGACGAGCTGAGCCCTCGTCATTCCGGGGCGCGACGAAGTCGCGAACTATGGTGCGCAATTGCGCACCTGAGAATCCATTGAGCGGCAGAGTCAATTGATGAATGGATTCCGGGCTCGCGCCAAGTGGCGCGCCCCGGAATGACGAGGGCGGCTCACACCTCCAGCGTCACCGTCACAGGCACGTGGTCCGATGGCCGCTCCCAGCTGCGCGCATCGCGCAGAATCCTGAAATCGCTGACTGCATCCTTCAGCGCGCGCGAGACCCAGATGTGGTCGAGCCTGCGGCCGCGATCGCCGATGGTCCAGTCGGCGGAGCGGTAGCTCCACCACGTATAGACCTTCTCCGACATCGGGATGCGCTCGCGCGCGACGTCGACCCATTCGCCGGCCGCGAGCGCCGCCTTCAGCTTCTCCGTTTCGACAGGCGTGTGCGAGACCACTTTCAGCAGCTGCTTGTGCGACCACACGTCGTTCTCGTGCGGGGCGACGTTGAGATCGCCGACCAGGATGTGGCGGTCCTCACCGCGCGGATGCAGCGGCTCGCACGCTTTCATCTCGTCGAGGAAGCGGAGCTTGTGGTCGAATTTCTCGTTCAGCGCGGGATCGGGAATGTCGCCGCCCGCGGGCACGTAGAAATTATGCAGCACCAGTGGTTTTGCGATGCCCGCCTTTTCACCGAACGACACCGAGATGTGGCGCGAATCCACCTTGTCGCAGAAGGTGCGGATGTCCTTCGATTCGAACGGGATCTTCGAGATGATGGCGACGCCGTGATAGCCCTTCTGACCGTTCAGCGCGACGTGCTCGTAGCCGAGCCGCTTGAAGCGCTTCAGCGGAAAAGCATCGTCGATGCACTTGGTCTCCTGCAGGCACAGCACTTCTGGCCGCGCGCTCTTGAGAAATTTCGCGACCAGGTCGATGCGTAGCCGCACCGAATTGATGTTCCAGGTTGTCAGGGAAAGACGCATAGGAAATGCGTCTTAGCATGGATTGGCGTGGGGAAAATGCTTGTCCACAGCGAGCTCTCGTAGGGTGGGCAAAGCGAAGCGTGCCCACCGTGATGGCCGTGAGGAGAGGTGGTAGGCACGGCGCAAGAGCGCCTTTGCCCACCCTACGGCAGCGGAGCGCTCAACCCCGCGACGGCGTGTTGTAATTGGTGAAATCGATCTTGAACATGTTGGGGTCGAGCTTCTTGCTCGAGTCCAGATTGTACACCGCAATCGTCGTGTCGTAGCCCTGCGGATCGGTGACGGTCCACTGCTTGAGCTGGCCGTCCTTGGCGCCGAACATCAGCAGCAAGCGGCTGGTGCCGACCAGGGCCTGCTTCTCCTCGATGGTGACGCTGACGAAGACGTCGTCGGCCGAGACGCCAACGACATTGGTGTCCCTCATCAGGTCGATGCGGTCGGACAATAGAAAGCGCAGCGGCGTCTGCGACAGCGGGTAGACGTCCTGGGTCGCGAGCTTGCGGTCGCGCACCACGAGCGAGGATCCGTCGGCGACGATGTCGATCGGGCTCGGCGCATCATATTCGAAGCGTACCTTGCCGGGTTTCTGGATGTAGAAGTCGCCCTGCGTCTTGCTGCCGTCGGGACCGACCTGGACGAAATTCCCGACCAACGTCTGCAGCGACGACAGATAGGCGCTGACCTTGGCCGCCTGCGCTTTCTGGTTGGCGTCGAAGGTCTGGAAGATGCTGCTCGGAACGTTGCGCCGCGGATCCGGGATCACCGGATTGGGCGGCGCCTGCGTCGCGCCGGTGACGGCCGGCCCACCGGCGGTCGCGCCGCCGTCACGCCCCTTCGGCGCGGGCTTCGGCACCGGCACGGTCTGCGCGAAAGACGCAGCGGTCACCATCGCGGCGGTGACGAGAAGCACGCCGGCCATGCGCGCGCTTCGCGCGGCGATGGTGGCAGCGAATCGAATGTCCGGATGTCTGATCAACGCGTCGTCCTGTGTGGCTGGGCGCCCTTTTACCGTGATTTCGGGCAAAAGCAGATATCGAATTTGCGTGAAATGTTGCTCAGAGGCTCCTCGCCTCACATATGGCTGTCTTCTTCCTCGACCAGAATCTCGCGCTTGCCGGCATGGTTGGCGGGACCGACGATGCCTTCCAGTTCCATGCGCTCCATCAGCGATGCGGCGCGGTTGTAGCCGATTTGCAGGCGGCGCTGGATGTAGCTGGTCGAGGCCTTGCGATCGCGTTTGACGATCGCGACCGCCTGCTGGAAGAGATCGCCGCCGCCATCGCCGCCCATGCCGGTGGCGTCGAACACGGCACCGTCCTCGTCCTCGGTCGGCTCTTCGGCGGTGACGGCTTCGAGATATTCCGGCTGTCCCTGCGTCTTGAGGTGACGCACCACCTTCTCGACTTCCTCGTCGGAGGCGAACGGTCCGTGCACGCGGCTGATGCGGCCGCCGCCCGCCATGTAGAGCATGTCGCCCTGGCCGAGCAGCTGCTCGGCGCCCATCTCGCCGAGAATGGTGCGGCTGTCGATCTTGGAGGTGACCTGGAAGGCGATACGGGTCGGGAAGTTCGCCTTGATGGTGCCGGTGATGACGTCGACCGACGGACGCTGCGTCGCCAGGATCACGTGCAGGCCTGCGGCCCGCGCCATCTGCGCCAGACGCTGCACCGCGCCTTCGATGTCCTTGCCGGCGACCATCATCAGGTCGGCCATTTCGTCGACGATGATGACGATGTAGGGCAGCGGATCGAGCGAGAGCTTCTCTTCCTCGTAGATCGCCTTGCCGGTTTCCTTGTCGAAGCCGGTATGCACCGTGCGCGTCGGCTCCTCGCCCTTGGCCTTCAATTCGAGCAGGCGCGTGTTGTAACCGTCGATGTTGCGCACACCGAGCTTGGCCATGTTCTTGTAGCGCTCTTCCATCTCGCGCACGGCCCATTTCAGCGCGACCACCGCCTTCTTCGGGTCGGTCACAACAGGCGTGAGCAGATGGGGAATGCCGTCATAGACGGAGAGCTCGAGCATCTTCGGATCGACCATGATCAGGCGGCACTGGTCCGGCCGCAGCCGGTAGACCAGGCTGAGGATCATGGTGTTGATCGCGACCGACTTGCCCGAGCCGGTGGTACCGGCGATCAGCATGTGCGGGGTGCGCGCGAGGTCGATGATGACGGGGTCGCCGCCGATGGTCTTGCCGAGGCAGAGCGGCAGCTTCGCCACCGTGTCGGTCGCCTCCTTCGCCACCAGCAATTCGCGCAAATAGACTTTCTCGCGATGCGCGTTCGGCAGCTCGATGCCGATCGCGTTGCGGCCGGGCACGACGGCGACGCGTGCCGACAGCGCGCTCATCGAGCGGGCGATGTCGTCGGCAAGGCCGATCACGCGCGAGGACTTGATGCCGGGCGCCGGCTCCAGCTCGTACAGCGTAACGACCGGACCGGGATTGGCCTTCACGATCTCGCCGCGCACGCCGAAATCCTGCAGCACGCCTTCGAGCGAACGGGAATTGTTCTCCAGCTCGGCCTTGCTGAGCGGCTGGCGATCGCCGGCCTTTGGTGCGGCCAGCATGGAGACGGACGGGAGGTCGAACTTGTCGGAGGATTTCTTGGAAGCGGGCTTCGGCGCGGCTTTCTTCTTCGGGGCGCGCGCGGCGGGCTCCTCCTCTTCCTCCTCCTCGTCCTCCAATTCGTCTTCGTGCTCGTCCTCGTAGTCCTCGTCTTGAGACTGCGGTGAGATCGACGGCGCCGAGCGGCCGCCGCCGAGATTCGGCTCCTGCCGGCTGAACTGGGCGGCCTTGGTCTTCGGTCCGCTCGAGACCAGCGAGCGGTAGGCGGCACCACACAGCCAGATCAGCCGCGCCTTGGTGCTCATCAATGCATGGAACAGCCAGCCCAGCGAGACCGAACCCCGATCGCTCTCCTCGTCTTCGTCGAGCGGCTTGTCGTCATCGGCGACCTCAGCGATCTCGTCGTCTTGCTCGCGCGCGCCGAGGCCGCAGGCGATCAGGAAGGTCGCTGTCATCGCGGCGAACAGGATCGTGCCCAGCACGATGCGATAGATCGTACCGGCCGGCCCGAAGATCACCGCGGGCGCGCGCACCAGCGCATCGCCGACCACGCCGCCGAGGCCGGTCGGCAGCGGCCAGGCCCCGCCATGCTGAAAGCAACTGACGAAGCCTGCCGCGATCACCGTGCAGAGAATCCAGGAGCCGAGCCGCAGCGCCTCGCGGTCGAACGGCCGATGCGTCATCATACGCCAGCCCCAGACCGCAACGGTCAGGACCAGCATGATCGCGCCGAGCCCCAGGATCTGCATGGCGAGATCGGCGCCGATCGCGCCGGCATAGCCGAGGATGTTGCGGATCGGCCGCGAGGTCGCGTGGCTGAGACTGGGATCCTGCACCGACCACGTCATCAGCGCCGCCGCGGCGATGCCCGCCAGCGCGATCAGGCCGAGGCCGGCGAGCTCGCGCATGCGCCGTGCCAGCCCCTCGCGGATCGAGGGCGGCAGATGGCCGACCAGAGGAATGACGCGTTCGATTGCCGACATGCTCACGGGCCCCGCCTAACCCAGAGTCTCGACCAGCCGGTGCAGCGCCTGCGCCGTGGTCTCGCCGTCCTGCACCAGTGCGAGGCGGATATAGCCTGCGCCGGGATTGAATCCGTCAGGCTGCTGTCGCGCCAGGAAGCTGCCGGGCACCACGCGCACGCCGGCTTCCTTGAACAGCTTGAGCGTCACCGACACGTCGTCGCCGATCTCGGAGGTGTTGAGCCAGACGCAGAAGCCGGCATCGGGGCGGCGATAGCCGTAACGATTGCCGATGATCTGGTCGGCGAGGTCGAACTTGATCCGGTACAGCCGCCGATTCTCCTCGACATGCGCCTCGTCGCCATAGGCGACCGTCGCGACATGCTGCAGCGGCACCGGCACCTGGGGCGCGGCGATGTTGCGCAGCTCGAGGAACATGCCGATGAACCTCTTGTCGCCGGCGGCAAAGCCGACGCGCAGGCCCGGCAGGTTGGAGCGCTTCGACAGTGACTGGAACGCGACCACGCGCGTGAAGTCGGGGCCGGCGCATTCCAGCGCGCTGCCGGGTGCCTCGCGGGTGTAGATCTCGGAATAGCACTCGTCGCTGAGGATCACGAAGCCGTAGCGGTCGGCGAGCTGCTTCAAGCGCTTGAAGTAGCCGGGCCTCGCCACCGAGCCCTGCGGATTGGCGGGCGAAGCCAGGTAGAACGCCACCGTGCGCGCCAGGGTCGCTTCGTCGATCGCGTCGAGGTCGGGCAGGAAGCCGTTCTCGACCGTGGTCGGCAGATGGACCGGCTCGCAAGCGGCCGCAAGCGCGCCCGCGCCGTAGACCGGATAGAACGGGTTCGGCATCAGGATCGCGGGCTTGCCCGGACGCGGGCCGACATAGCGCGCGGCCGCGATCGCGGCGAGGAACAGCCCCTCGCGGCTGCCATTGAGGACGAGAATCTCGCTCTCGGGGTCGAGCGGCCGCGGCAGCTTGAAGCGCGTCGACAGCCAGGCCCCGGCGGCGTTGCGGAACGGATCGGTACCCTTGTTCGCGGGATAACGGCCGAAATCGGCGATGTGCTTGGCCAGCACCGGGCCGACGAAGTCGGGCACGGGATGCTGGGGCTCGCCGACCGCAAGCGAAATCAAGGGCTTGCCCGGCTGATGCGGGGCCAGCAGCTCGTTCAGCCGGACGAAGGGCGAGCGTTCGGAATCGGAGCCATTACCGCCCTGCGGCGCACGGGATGAAGCGGTCAGAGCCATTCGTTGGGCGCCAGTACTCTTGGAACGGCCGGTCGCTACCATAGGCGCCGGCGGGAAGCGGTTCAGTTCACCATAGATAGGGCGAGGTTAAGACGCGATTAACCATCGGCCGCCGCCCGCGTCCAGAGCGGGAATAATGGGGCCGGAGACAGCGGCGTGCATGGACGGTCCCCCTCCCCCGGAGGTGCCTGCAGGCGGAGCCATCAAAAGAAAGGGGCTCCAGCTTGCGCTGGAGCCCCTCAACGGTCAGGGCATTGCCGGGTATGTGCCCGAACCGTAGTTGTGGACGCGGTCCCCGAAGAGACCGCGCCCGGGAGGAGAGGGTCACATGTTGTAGGCGCGCTCGGTGTGCTCGGTGATGTCGAGGCCTTCACGCTCGCTCTCGACATTGGCGCGGAGGCCGACGATCACATCGACAACCTTGAAGAGGATCGCCGAGCCGACGCCCGACCACACCAGCGTGGTGCAGACGGCCTTGATCTGGGCGAGCATCTGCGTGGCGAAGTCGTAATCGGCGACCTTCGGCGGGATCGCCGAATAGTCGATGATGCCGGCGCCGCCGAGCGCGGGGTTGACCAGAATGCCGGTGCCGATGGCGCCGACGATGCCGCCGATGCAGTGCACGCCGAACACGTCGAGCGAGTCGTCGTAGCCGAGCGCGTTCTTCACCACGGTGCAGAAGAACAGGCAGACCACGCCGACGACGAGGCCGAGGACGATCGCTCCCATGACGCCGGAGAAGCCGGCGGCGGGCGTGACGGCCACGAGGCCCGCGACGGCGCCTGAGATCACGCCGAGCACGGAGGGATGACCCTTGATGATCCACTCCGCGAACATCCACGACAGCGCGGCGGCTGCGGTGGCGACGAAGGAGTTGGTCATGGCGAGCGCAGCGCCGCCGCTGGCCTCGAGGTTGGAACCGGCATTGAAGCCGAACCAGCCGACCCAGAGCAGCGAGGCGCCGATCATCGACATGGTCAGCGAGTGCGGGGCCATCAGCTCCTTGCCGTAGCCGACGCGCTTGCCGATCAGGAGAGCGCCGACGAGGCCCGCGATACCGGCGTTGATGTGCACCACGGTGCCGCCCGCGAAGTCGATCGCGCCCATCTTGAAGATCCAGCCGGCATCGGCGTTGAGCTCGTCGAGCTTGGCCTGGGCCGCGGTCTTCGCCGCCGCGTCAGTAGCGGCAGCCAACGCTTTGGCCGCATCCTGGATCAGGTCCGGACCCTGCCAGTACCAGACCATGTGCGCGATCGGGAAATAGACCAGCGTCACCCAGAGCGGAACGAACAGCGCGATCGCCGCGAACTTCATGCGCTCGGCGAAGGCGCCGACGATGAGAGCGGGCGTGATCGCCGCGAAGGTCATCTGGAAGCAGACGTAAATCAGCTCCGAGATGTTGGCGTCGACCGAGAAGGTCGCGGCCTTCGTGTCGGTGGTGACGCCCATCATGAAGGCCTTGGAGAAGCCGCCAATGAAGTCGGAGCCGCCGGTGAAGGTGAGGCTGTAGCCGTATACGGCCCAGATCACGCAGACGACGCAGACGGTGTAGAACACCTGCATCAGGACCGAGAGCATGTTCTTGGAACGAACCAGACCGCCGTAGAACAGCGCGAGGCCGGGGATCGTCATCAACAGCACCAGCACTGTCGATGTCAGCATCCAGGCGTTGTCTCCCTTGTTGACCGTTGGCTCGGCGTAGGCTGCGGTCGCAGCGAACAGGCCGACTGCGAGAGCCGCCAGTCCCGCGCCATAGGGACGCTTGAACGTCATATTGTTTACTCCTGCTTGGATAAGGTTGAGCGCGAAATCAGAGGGCCGCGGCATCGGCCTCGCCGGTGCGGATACGCACCGCGTGGTCGAGGTTGATGACGAAGATCTTGCCGTCGCCGATCTGTCCGGTTTTCGCCGCGGACGTGATGGCATCGATGGTCTTGTCGACCTGGTCGGAGGCGACAGCGACCTCGATCTTGATCTTGGGCAGGAAGCTCACGGCATATTCGGCGCCGCGATAGATTTCCGTATGGCCCTTCTGGCGGCCATACCCCTTGACTTCCGTCACCGTGAGACCGTGAACGCCGATGGCGGTCAGGGCGTCACGGACTTCTTCAAGCTTGAATGGCTTGATGATCGCCATAACAATTTTCATGGGTCCTATCCCCGCTTGGGCCCGGTCCGGACGTGGCCGGGCGTTCTCGACTGGTTCGCCACGAGGGAGAAGTTTCACTACGCGGGCACAGCCGGACCCCTAGAATCAAATGCCGTGCCAGATCAGGCGGATTGCCTAACGGACTATGAAGACGGGGGTTTTCGCCTTTGGCGGGTGCTGCGATGCAGTGCGCTATTACGTCGCGCTCAAAACGTGGTCACGCCTGCTGAAAATAAGGGCAAGACAGGCTCCCGACACAATGTTGCTCACGTGTCGGGCAGCGAGGCGGTATTTACGTAGCGTCGGCGCCTACTGCAGGGCTTCACCGTGCTGCGAAATATCCAGACCCTCCAGCTCGTGCTCACGGGATACGCGCAAGGGCACGAACAGGCCGACCAGCTTGAGCAGGATGAAGCTGACGCCCGCCGACCAGACGAAGGTCACGGCGACCCCATAGAACTGGATCAGGAGCTGCTGCGGATGGCCCTCCAGCAGGCCGGCGGTGCCGCCGATGGCGCTGGTGGCGAACACGCCGCCGAGCAGGGTGCCGGTCAGGCCGCCGATGCCGTGGACGCCGAAGACGTCGAGCGAATCGTCGTAGTCGAAGCGGTGCTTCAGCCAGGTACAGGCCCAGTAGCAGAGTGCACCGGCAATGATGCCGATGACGATGCCGTGCCATGGCGCGACGAAGCCCGAGGCCGGCGTGATGGTGCCGAGACCTGCGACCGCGCCGGAGATCATGCCGAGCACCGAGGGCTTGCGCCGCGTCGCCCATTCGATCGCGCCCCAGGTCAGCGCGCCCGCGCAGGCGGCCAGATGGGTCGCGATGATCGCCATCACCGCGCGTGAGTTCGCTCCGAGCGCTGAGCCGCCGTTGAAGCCGAACCAGCCGACCCACAACAGGCCGGTGCCCATCACTGCGAGCGACAGATCGAACGGCGAGAGATTCTCGGTGCCGTAGCCGTGACGGCGTCCCATCACCTTGGCTGCAACGAGGCCGCCGGTGCCGGCGGACAGATGCACGACGAGACCGCCGGCGAAATCGAGCACGCCCATGCTGGCGAGGAAGCCGCCGCCCCACACCCAATGCGCCAGCGGAATGTAGACGAAGATGAACCAGGCGACCGAGAACAGGAGATAGGCGGAGAACCGCATGCGGTCGGCGACCGAGCCCGCGACCAGCGCCACCGTGATGACGGCAAACGTCATCTGGTACAGCATGAACAGCGATTCCGGGATCGTCTTCGCCGCGGGGTTGACGCTGTCCATGGTCATGCCGGCGAGAAACCAGCGATCGAGCGTGCCGATCCAGGGGCCGTCGCCGACGAAGCACAGCGAGTAGCCGAACGCCACCCAGAGGATTGAGATCAACATCACCGCGGCCAGGCTCTGCGCCATGGTGGCGAGCACGTTCTTCTTGCGCACCATGCCGGAATAGAACAGCGCAAGCCCCGGGATCGTCATCATCAGCACCAGCGCTGTCGCGACGATCATCCAGGCGGTGTCGGCGGTGCTGATCTCGTTTGCCGCCGCGTGCGCCGGCGCAGCTAGGACGGACACAAATCCGATTGGCGCAGCCTTGGCAGCTGCGCGGCGCGACAATCCCGCCATATCGTTCCCCCCGGCATCAATTGGCGTCGCACATCATGGCGTATTTGCCCGGTGCGATCGAAGCAGTCGTGTCAAAGCGTTTTCGAGCGAAGTGGATACCGGTTCGCGTGACAAGAAAACGCGTCAAAACAAAAAGTCAGAGCGCGTCGCTGTCGGTCTCGCCGGTGCGGATGCGCAGCGCGTGGTCGATCGGCGTGACGAAGATCTTGCCGTCGCCGATCTGGCCGGTGCGCGCCGTCGCGGTGATCACGGCGACCGCCTTGTCGGCGACGTCGGAAGCGACCGCGATCTCGATGCGCAGCTTCGGCAGGAAGTTCACGACATATTCGGCGCCGCGATAGATCTCGGTGTGGCCCTTCTGCCGGCCATAGCCTTTCACCTCGGTCACGGTCATGCCGTGCACGCCGATCGCCGTTAGGGCCTGGCGGACCTCATCGAGCTTGAAGGGTTTGATGATCGCGACGACGAGTTTCATGGTCAGGCCTATTCCCCGGGATGCGCCGCGCCGTATGTCCCCGGCGCTGCGTCAATCTGGCATCTTTCCAGGCAAATGGCACAAAAAAGTTGCAGATTGAAGCGGAAAAACGTTTGGCCAAGGGCGGTCATGTGAACGGCCGCCTCTGTACAGGGCAGCTGTTCATCATTCACAATGCATTTTTGGCATGGATGCGGTGAACCCAGGCGTGAACCGAAGCGTCCCGGCCGGTACACACCTAAGTTCGAGGGGGACGTTCCATGGCGAGTTGGTTCTACGCATCCGAGGGTAAGCAGCAGGGGCCCTTTCCGGAAGGGCAATTCCGCGACCTCGTTGCCCAGGGCGTCGTGCGTCCGGACACCTTGGTCTGGACCGAGGGCATGGCCGGCTGGCAGAAGGCCGCCGAAATTCCCGGCCTGATCGGCGGCGGTGCGCCGCCGATGGTCCCGACGGGCGGAAGTGGCTATGGCGGCGCTGCCGGCTATGCAAGCGGTGGATCGCTCTCGGTCGATTTCAGCATCCTCGAATTCACCTGGCGCAGCATCGTCCTGCTGATCGGAATGATCTTCGTCATCCCGGCGCCTTGGGCCTTCGTCTGGTACACCAGATGGATCGTCTCCTGCGTGAACGTCCCCGGGCGGCCGAACCTCAGCTTCACCGGCAATGCGATGACGTTGGTGCCGTGGTATTTCGGCTTCATCGTTCTCGCCATCGCGCTTGGCTTCGTCGGCAGCGAGATATTGAGCAACCTGCTGTTCATCGTGCAGATCGTGCTCTACTGGCTGCTGATCAAATGGATGGTCGCGAACCTCGCCTCCAACGGGCAGCCGCTGGGCCTCAGCTTCACCGGTTCGGTCTGGGCCTATATCGGCTGGAATCTGCTGTTCGCGATTTCCATCATCACCATCATCGGCTGGGCCTGGGTGGCCGCGGCTCAGATGCGCTGGTTCTGCCGCAACGTCGAGGGCACCCGGCGCGAGATCGTCTTCAAGGGCAGCGGCCTCGATATCCTCTGGCGCGGCATCGTGGCCGCCATCCTGATGTGCTTCATCATCCCGATCCCGTGGGTGTACCGCTGGATCATGAACTGGTTCGCCTCGCAGACCGAGCTCGCGCCGCGCGGCTCGCTCGGGGCATGATCCGAACGCTTCAGGCGCTGCTTGAAGCGATCAGGCCTTCCGTTCGCGCACCGAGCCTTCCTGCGCGACGGAGGCGACCAGCGTGCCGTCCGGCTTGAAGATCGAGCCGCGGGTCAGCCCCCGTCCCGATTGCGCGCTCGGCGAATCCTGCGCGTAGAGCAGCCATTCGTCGGCGCGGAACGGGCGATGGAACCACATCGCGTGGTCGAGACTCGCCGGCATCATGCGCTTGTCGAACAGCGTGCGGCCATAGCGCGCCATGATCGCATCGAGCAGCGAGAAGTCCGAGGCGTAAGCGAGCGCGCACATGTGCAGCGCCGGATCGTCGGGCAGCTTGGCGGCGGTCTTGATCCAGACGTGGATGCGGCCGTCGTCGATCTTCTGGCCGAAATAACGGCCGAGCTCGACCGGGCGCAGCTCGATCGGCCGATCGGATTCGTAATACCGGCGGATGAAGTCCGGCATCTCCTTGAACATCGGCTGCTTCGCCACCTCCTCCGCCGTGAGCTTTTCCGGCGGGGGCACGTCCGGCATCTTGTCCTGGTGGTCGAACGCAGTCTCCTCCTCGGCGTGGAACGAGACCATGATCGAGAAGATCGCGTTGCCGTGCTGGATCGCGGTGACGCGGCGGGTCGAGTAGCTTTTGCCGTCGCGCAGGCGCTCGACCTGATAGATGATCGGGATCTGCGGATCGCCCGGCAGGATGAAATAGCAATGCAGCGAATGCGGCAGCCGGCCCTCCACGGTGCGGCAGGCCGCGACCATCGCCTGCCCGATCACCTGGCCGCCGAACACCCGCTGCCAGCTCGTCTTCGGGCTGTTGCCGCGGAACAGGTTCACCTCGAGCTGCTCGAGGTCGAGGATCCCGATGAGGTCGATCAGTCCTTTGGACATGATGGTGCTTTCCAGTGATGCCTCATTCCGGGGCGCACGCGGTGCGAACCCGAAAATCTCGAGCTGATAAACCTCCGGATTCCGGGTACGCGCGTTGCGCGCCCCGGAATGACGGAACGAAGGGCTAGCGGTCCTCGTTTCACCGCACTGTTTCGCCCAGCTCAAGTCTGCTAGCAAGACCGAGAATTGTCCGGGAAGCTTTGGTATGTCGGTACAGGGTAGCATTGTCATCGGTGGCGGCGCGTTTGCCGGCCTTGCGCTGGCCTTGGCGCTACGCCAGGGGCTCGGGCCCGAGATCCCAATCATCGTCGCCGATCCCGCGCTCGGCACGCGGCCGAGCCGCGACCCCCGCGCCACCGCGATCGTCGCCGCCTGCCGCCGCCTGTTCGAGACGATCGGCGCCTGGGACGACGTCCGGGGCGAGGCCCAGCCGATCCTCGACATGGTCGTCACCGATTCCAAGCTCGAGGACGCCACCCGCCCGGTGTTCCTGAACTTCGCCGGCGACGTCGCGCCGGGCGAGCCCTTCGCGCATATGATCGAGAACCGCCGCCTGATCGACGCGCTGGTGGTGCGCGCCGAGGCCGACGGCATCGATCTTCGCGCCACCCCGGTCGCCTCCTACGATGCGCGCACCGACGGCATCGAGGTGACGCTCGGCGACGGCAGCGTGATCGCGGCGGGCCTCTTGGTCGCCGCCGATGGCGCGCGGTCGAAGCTGCGCGAGCGCGCCGGCATCGTCACTCATGGCTGGGAGTACGATCAGTCCGGCATCGTCGTCACCGTCGGCCACGAGCGCGATCACGAGGGCCGCGCCGAGGAACACTTCCTGCCGGCCGGCCCGTTCGCGATCCTGCCGCTCACCGGCAAACGCTCCTCGCTGGTGTGGACCGAGCGCCGCACTGAGGCCGCGCGCATCATCGCCCTCAGCGACGAGGAATTCCACGCCGAGCTCGAGCAGCGCTTCGGCCTGCATCTCGGCGAGGTCAAGGTGCTCGACAAGCCGCGGGCGTTTCCGCTGTCTTATTTCGTCGCGCGGTCCTTCATCGCCGAGCGCCTCGCGCTGGTCGGCGACGCCGCCCATGTCATCCACCCCATCGCGGGCCAGGGTCTCAACATGGGCCTGAAGGACGTCGCTGCGCTGGCGGAAGTGGTGGTCGATGCCGCGCGGCTCGGCCTGGATATCGGCGGGGCGGACGTGCTCGAACGCTACCAGCGCTGGCGCCGGTTCGACACCATGGCGATGGGCGTCGCCACCAACTCGCTGAACTTCCTGTTCTCCAACCAGTCGACGCTGTTGCGCACGGTGCGCGACATCGGCCTCGGCCTCGTCGACCGCGCCCCGCCGCTGAAGAACCTCTTCATCCGCCAGGCCGCAGGCCTCACCGGCGAGGTGCCGCGGCTGTTGAAGGGCGAGGCGTTGTAAGGGCGAATGGTGAGTATCGAGTGGCGAGTGGACCCATTCGCCATTCGCCACTCCCCACTCGCTGTTATCAATCGATCTTGCGCGCCTCTTCCGGCAGCATGATCGGGATGCCGTCGCGAATGGGATAAGCGAGCTTGGCGCTGCGCGAGATCAGCTCCTGCCGCTCAGCATCGAATTCCAGCGGGCCCTTTGTCAGCGGGCAGACCAGGATCTCCAGCAATTTTGGATCGACGCTGGCTTCGGGACGTTCGGTGGGCGCGTTCATGGAAGTCTCCGGCACTTGCTTGCCTTTAGCATAGAAATTCGCGCCCGCCATCGCGCTTTAGGCGGAGACCATCGCCAGGAGCTCGTCGAGCATGGTCCGCAGCCGCGCGGCCGGGATTGACGGGCCTGACAGGGCGAAACCGAGAAATGTCCAGTACAGGATCTGCGCGCGGGCCTGCGCCGTTGCCGGGGCGAGTCCCCGCTTCTGCAGCAGCTCCTCGATATAATCGAGCCTGCGGCGATCGATGGCACGCACCGCCCCTTGCGCGCTCGCATCGAACGCCGCCCAATTGCGCACCGCGCGTTCGAGGTCGAGCCGCGCGCCGAAGGATCTCCGCAGCAGCATCTTGACCGGCTCGTCGCCGGCGGCTTCGACGTCGGCGATGATCCGCTCGGCCGCGATCTCGCGCCAGCGCTTCAGCACCGCGGCGTGAAACGCGGCGAGATCGGCGAAATGCCAATAGAAGCTGCCGCGCGATACGCCCATGGCCTTGGCGAGCGGCTCGGCCTTCAAGGCCGTGAAGCCGCTCTTGGCCAGGGCCTTGAGGCCCTGGCCAGTCCAATCGTCAGCGGAGAGCTGTTGGTTCATGTCGTTTCCCGAAAAGCGCACCATACACTAGTGTATTGACAAGCGCTTGGCCAGACGCTATCGAAACATACATGAGTGTATGGAGGCGTCGATGCGGGATCTGCTGCTCCAGTGTGCGGGCGTCGTGACCATCGCCGTTGCGCTCGTTCACGGCTACCTCGGCGAAGCCAAGGTCTTCGCCCGCGCGCGCATCGAGCCGGAGCGCCTCCGCACCTTGATCCGGCTGGTGTGGCAGGCCTCGACCGTGGCCTGGATCGGCGGTGGCGTGCTGCTGATCGCGGCGCCGTGGATGCAATCGGAGCCGGCTCGTCACTGGATCGTCGCGACCATGGCCTGCGTGTTCGGCTGCTCCGCCCTCGCCAACGCCTGGGCGACGCGGGGCCGGCATTTCGGCTGGATGGCGCTCAGTGCGGTCGTCGTGATGTCGGTTGCCGGGTACTAGAACTCATCTAAAGCGGACCAGATCCGTTACCGATCGACCAGGCATTCTTCGGATGCCGTCTCGTCCCTTTCGTGCTCCACGTTGCTGGCGTGGCGCTGATGGGACTCCTGCAGCGCGATGATCACCGGACGCAAGCGCATCCGCGTCCATCTCCAGTCATCCGCAAACGCGCGCAGCGGGCTTCCGGCGCGACCGGCGCGCGGACCGTGTTAGCCCCACAGATCAAATTTTACGGACGGTGTTGGCAAGCCGCTAAGCATGCGATCAGGCGCGGCACAAAATTAACGCGAAGGGCGATTAGCCGGTCCAGCATCGACAAACATCAACAATATCGACGATGGGGCGAAACTGAATGTTCCGCGTTTTCTCCTGCCTTACGGCCGAACACGATTGGCGGCTCGTCGTGCTCGCTGCTCTGGTCTGCTTCGTTGCCAGCATCGTCGCGGTCAGCATCTTCCACCGCGCGATCGCAACGCGCGGGAGAACCCGGTGGATCTGGATCGCCATTGCCGGCGCGGCCATCGGATACGGCATTTGGGCTACGCATTTCGTCGCGATGCTCGCCTACGAGCCCGGGGTCACGACGGGCTACGGCATCGTGTTGACGGCGTCCTCTCTCGCGGCGGCAATGCTGCTGACCTCGGTCGGCTTCGGCGTCGCGGTCGTCACGTCCGGCCGCTGGCGCGCGGCGGCTGGCGGCGTCATCATCGGTGGCGGCATTGCCAGCATGCACTATCTCGGAATGTGGGCGCTCGAAGTGCCGGGCCGAGTCTCCTGGTCCGTAGACCTCGTGCTCCTCTCCATCGTTCTGGGCATGTGTTTTGGCTACGCTGCGCTGGCGGCAGCGCTCACCCGTCAGGGTTATAGCGGCACGCTGGCAGCCGCCACCCTGCTGACGCTCGCCATCGTGTCGCATCACTTCACGGCCATGGGCGCCGTGCAGATCACACCGGATCCGGCGCTCGCGACCGATACGCTTTCGCTGTCTCCGGCCTTCCTCGCGCTCGCCATCGCCGGCGTCGCATTGTCCGTGCTGGGCATGAGCCTGATCGGAGTGCTGGCCGATCGTCGTCTGGCGACCAGAACCGCCAGGTTCGAGGAGATCATCAGCCAGCTCTCCATAGCCCGGCAGCAGCTCGAAGGGTCGCAGAACGAGCTCAAGGAACAGAAGCTGAGGCTGGACACGGCCATCAACCATATGGTCGAGGGCCTTTGCATGTTCGACGCCGGGAAGCGGCTCGTCATCTGCAACGAGCGTTACGCCCGTTTGTACCGGCTGCCGCCGGAATTGCTGCGTGCGGGAACTCCGCACCGCGACATCATCCGTCATCGCGTCACCAGCGGCATACTCGAAGGCGAGGCCAGCGATTTCGCCGCCGAACGGCAGATCGCCAGGCTCGAAGCACTGCCGATCCATGCCGTCTCGAGCCGCATCGATGCGTTCGCCGATGGGCGGCTGATCTGCGTGACGCGGCAGCCGATGGCCGGCGGCGGCTGGGTGGCTACGCATCTGGATGTCACCGAGCAACGCCGGTCCGAAGCGAAGATCACCTACATGGCGGAACACGATGCGCTCACCGAGCTGCCGAACCGCGTGCTGCTCAAGGCGCGTCTGGAGCCTGCACTTGCCGATACGCGTGGCGGAAATCTCCATCTGGCGGTTCTCCTGCTCGACCTCGACCGCTTCAAGGAGGTCAACGACACGCTCGGACATCCGGCGGGCGACCTGCTGCTGCGCTCAGTCGCGGCGCGCTTGCTGGATTGCATCAGGGAAACGACGTTCGTCGCCCGACTGGGCGGCGACGAATTCGCAATCGTCGACTACGTGACCAATCCGGCTGCGGACGCGGCCTCTCTCGCCGAGGCGATCCATGGCGCGCTCAGCGAGCCGTTCGATCTCGGCGATCATCAGGTCATTGTCGGCACCAGCATCGGGATCGCCCTTGCGCCCCGAGACGGCGCCGATTCCGACACGATCCTCAGGAGCGCAGATCTTGCCCTCTACTCGGCCAAGAGCGGCGGACGTGGTGCATTCCGCTTCTTCGAGCCGGAGCTGGACCGGCTCCTGCATGCGCGCCGCAACCTGGAGCGGGATCTGCGGAAGGCGCTTGCGAGGAGCGAATTCGAGCTCCACTACCAGCCGTTCGTCAATTTGAAGAGCGGCGAGACCTGTGGCTTCGAGGCGTTGCTGCGTTGGCATCACCCCGAGCGGGGTCTGGTCTCGCCCGGCGAATTCATTCCCGTCGCGGAGGAAACTGGCTTGATCCTGCCGCTGGGGGAATGGGTGTTGAGAACCGCCTGTGCCGAAGCGGCAAAATGGCGTTCCGACCTGAAGATCGCGATCAACCTGTCTCCAGCGCAATTCAGGAGCAAGGAGCTCGTGTCGACGATCGTGAGCGCACTGGCGGCGTCGGGGATTGCTTCAGACCGGCTCGAGCTCGAGGTCACCGAAACCGTCATCATGCATGACAGCGGGACCGTATTCGCAGCACTCAGCCAGCTGCGCGAGCTCGGGGTGCGGATTGCCCTCGACGATTTCGGCACCGGCTATTCGTCGCTCAGCTTTCTGCAGAAGTTTCCCTTCGATAAGATCAAGATCGATCGCAGCTTCGTCAGCGAGCTGTCCAGTCCGATGGAGGAGCCCCATCGGATCGCGCGGGCCGTGGTCCAGTTCGCCACGAGTCTCGGTAAGACGTCCACCGCCGAAGGCGTCGAAACCGCCGAGCAGCTGGACATCCTGCGCCAGGAGGGCTGCGTCGAGGCCCAGGGCTTCCACCTCAGCCCGCCGATACGAGCCTCGACGATCGCACGGCTTGCGGATCGAAAGGCCGAGGCCGGCGAGTTTGCCGCATAGAGCATGATCCGGACCCGAAGGGCCGCGTCAGCGCAAAGTGTGTAGCGGTTTCCGAAAAGATCATGCTCAAACCAAAAAACCCAAAGCGCGATGAGGATTCATCCTAATCGCATCGCGCTTTGGGTCGCTTGACGATCACTGCAGCGGCGGGTCGCCGCTGGTGCGCTTCTTGGCGAGGTCCATCTCGGTGACGGCGATCAGGATCTCGGCGCGGGTCTTCAGGTCGGGCGCCTCCAGCATGGCCTGCTTTTCCGCGGGGCCGTAGGGCGACATCATCGCGAGCGCATTGACGAGGGCTTCATTGGGCGCGCTCTCGACGCCCTCCCAGTCGACCTTGAGGTTGTTGGCCTTCAGGAAGTCCGCCAGCACCGCCAGCAGCGCCTCGCGGTCGACCTCCTCCTCGCCGCGGCGCGCGGTGAAATCGTCGACGTAGGCGAAGAAGTCCACCTTGCACTGCCGATAGGGGGTGAGCACCTCGAGCTCCTCGACCACCTTGAAGCGCGAAACGCCGGTGAGCTCGAGGATGTAGCGGCCGTCGCCGGACTCGGCGAGCTGGGTGATGCGGCCGACGCAGCCGACGCGGAACAGCGCCGGCTTGTCGGAATCCTTCCGCGAATGCGCGATGTCGGGCTGGATCATGCCGATCAGGCGATGGCCGTCGCGGAAGGAATCGTCGACCATCGAAAGGTAGCGCGGCTCGAAGATGTTGAGCGGCATCTGGCCGCGCGGCAGCAGCAGCGCGCCCGGCAGCGGGAAGACCGGAATGATCTCCGGGAGGTCGGCGGGCCCGCGATATTCGATGTTGATCGGCATCTGCCCGGTCCCCTGGCGTTGCTAGCGCATGATCCGGATCCGAAGGACCGCGTTAGCGCAAAGTGTGGAGCGGTTTTCCGAACAGATCATGCTCAAAAAAGGCCGTTACGAAAACAGGATCGTCGACAAACGTTTGCGGCCTTCGACGGTTGCATCATCCGTGCCGCCCCAGGCCTCGAAGAACTGCACCAGCTGCTTGCGGGCGCCGTCGTCGTTCCATTTGCGGTCGCGCTTGATGATCTCGAGCAGCTGCTCGGTCGCCGCCGCGCGGTTGCCTTGGGCGTTGAGCGCGGTGGCGAGGTCGAACCGGGCCTGATGATCGAGCGGATTTGCGGCGACTTTCTGTTCCAGCTCGGCGACCGGTCCAAGCGATTTCGCCTGCTCGGCGAGATCGATTGCGGTCTGCACGGCCTTCACGGCCGGGTCGTTGCGCTTGGATTCCGGCACCATGGCCAGCGTCTGCTTGGCCTGCTCCATCGCGCCGGAAACGGCGTAGCACTTCGCAAGGCCCGCAAGCGCCGCGATGTTGGTGGAATCATGCTGCAGCGCCTCGGCATAGATCTGCGCCGCCGCCGCCGCGTCGCCCTCGGCGAGCACCGCGTCGGCCTCCTGCACGATCTCGGCGACGTTGACCTCGCCCGGCGCGGTGACGCCCTTGGTCAGCCGCTCGATGAAGGCGTTGACCTGGCTCTCCGGCACCGCGCCCATGAAGCCGTCGGCCGGCTGGCCGTTGACGAAGGCGATCACGGCCGGGATCGACTGGATGCCCATCTGGCCCGGGATCGCCGGATGATGGTCGATGTTCATCTTGACCAGCTTGACCTTGCCCTTGGCCGCCTTCACCGCCTTCTCCAGGACGGGGGTGAGCTGCTTGCAGGGGCCGCACCATTCCGCCCAGAAATCGATCAGCACGGGCTGGCGCTTCGATTCCTCGATGACGTCCTTCACGAAGGTCTGGGTGGTGGTGTCCTTGATCAGGTCGGCCGCAGCCGGGCCCGCCGCTCCGTTACCCTGGTCGATGATCGTCACGGGATTCCCTCGTCATGTCTGGAATGGCGGCTCTTTAGCACGCCGCCGCGTCATATGCTTGTGGTCGGCTCCTAAATTGGGCCGAATGGGCCGAATTTCAATCCAGGCACCCCGATTCGCCGGTTCCGAGACGTTTCCGGTCGATTTGGCCGGCTTCGGGCTCCATACGGGGTCCGAATTGCGAATTGAGGCCGCCTGTAGCTGTTGCATTCCCCTCCCGCTTTTGGCATACGACAGCCGTTGTCGGCGCGTCACGCGACCGACACAGGATGCGGGTGTAGCTCAGTGGTAGAGCACGACCTTGCCAAGGTCGGGGTCGAGGGTTCGAGCCCCTTCGCCCGCTCCAGTTTTTCCTAGGCTGGCCTAGGAAGCGCTCTCCAACCTCGGAGAGCATTGTATGAGCCTCAAAGACTCCAAAGGGCAAGCGCGAGCTGTTGTTGGGCATGAGCCGCCTCGTACGGCGATTTGCTGTCCGCGCTTGCGAGAGCGGCCTCAAACCGAGGCCGGAGCAATTTTGAAGGTCTTTCGGTAGTTTACGGGCAAGTGAAGACGCCGGGAAGGCAGCAACTCAATGGATTCTCAGGCCTTGGTTCACTATATTTGGGGAGAGGAGTTTCCATGTCTGCTCAGCGCTCCGCCACCAAGGCCCAGTATACCGCTGGTGTAATCCAGCGGTTGGCGGCTGCTAACAACGTGGCAGTGATCGCGACATCGAACGATGTCTTTGCCCATCACGTGACGCGGCTCTCCGGCGATGACGTGAATTTCGATCCTATCGAGAATACCATCGTCGCACTCCAGCGCGCCGGGATTTTGGATCGTGTCCAAGCGGTGCGTCTTCAAGCGCGCTATCTTCGCGAAAGCCGTCTGTGACGTTTGATCCGTTTGGAGATTTTGCGACGCGCGGTTATTTGCGCAACGTCGCGAAGGCCAAAGATCCCGGAATCGTTCAGCGCCTCCTGCACAACTCCTTTCTGACCGGCATCGATGCAGCCTTGGATCATCTCAAAGCGCAGCCTTCCCTAAGCTACGCCGATGTCCTCCAAACACACAAAACGCTCTTTGAAGGAGTGTTCCCCTGGGCTGGAGAGGACCGTCATACGAACGCGTCCCACATCTTCGTAAAGAAGGGCTCTGTGATCTTCGCCCATCCCAATGACATCCGCAAAGCTATCAACTCCTGGACGGCAATGGCCGCACTATCATGCTGATCCATGCGGAACTTGCGCGGCGTGCAGGCATCAGCATCGATTGGGCCGCCACGGACAAAGTTCAGTATCTCGCAGCCCTGACGCAGGAGCTCGAAGAGCCGGGCAAGGGCAAACTTGATGCTTACCTTAAGCCATTCATCCGCAAGGGCTCGGAGAGCAACATCGCCGACGGGATCAAGGCCGCGCCGGGCCTGGACGGCGGCAACACAGACACAGTCGCAGGCGAGACGAGCAATCCAATGCTCCAGGCGCAATACGAAGAGCAAAAAGCCAAGCGCAACGGCGGGCGAGACTTGCAATGACAATCCTGGTCACCGGTAGCGCTGGCCATCTCGGGGAGGCGGTCCTGCGGACGCTCCGTGGGCGCGGGTCGCCCGCCCGCGGCGTCGATCTCAAGCCCTCCCCCTTCACCGATGCCGTTGGCTCCATCGTCGATCCCGCCTTCGTGCGGCGCCAGATGGACGGCGTCACTGCCGTGATCCACACCGCGACGCTGCACAAGCCGCATGTGGCGACCCATTCCAAGCAGGATTTTGTCGACACCAACGTGTCAGGAACGCTGAACCTGCTCGAGGCGGCAGTCGCGGCCGGCGTGAAGAGCTTTGTCTTCACCAGCACCACCAGCGCATTCGGCTCGCAGCTGCGGCCCGAGGCGGGACAGGCGGCGGTGTGGGTCACCGAGGAGCTGCCATCGGTGCCGAAGAACATCTACGGCACGACCAAGCTGATGGCCGAGAACCTCTGCGAGCTGTTCTTTCGCGAGCGCGCGCTACCGATCGTGGTTCTGCGGACCTCGCGCTTCTTTCCGGAGGACGACGACGATCCGGCGATGCGATCGGCCTACACGCTGGACAACGCGCAGGCCAACGAGCTGCTCTACCGCCGGCTGGATATCGCGGACGCAGTGAGCGCGCATCTGCTCGCCGTCGAGCGTGCGCCCGGCATCGGCTTCGCCCGCTACATCGTCTCGGCGACGAGCCCGTTCGAGCAACGTCATCTCGGAGCGCTGGCGCGCGATGCCGCCGGCGTCGTGCGCGAGCTCTATCCGGAGTGCGCGCAGCTCTATGCGGCGCGCGGCTGGCGGCTCTTCCCCGCGATTGACCGGGTCTATGTCAACGAGCGCGCGCGGCGGGAGCTCGGCTGGCGACCCGAATTCGACTTCGCGCATGTGCTGCGCAGCCTGCGCGATGGCCGCGACGTCCGCAGCACGCTGGCGCGTGAGGTCGGATCGAAAGGCTACCACGACACGCTGTTCGACGACGGACCCTACCCCGTGGCCCCGTGAGCGCCGCGATTATTTTACTCGACGCTTCAAATGATTGTCCGGCGTCACCGCGCGCGGATCAACTTGCGCAGTTCTACTGTGCATGGGGTTGTTTTCGCACTTTTGTATGCCCACCCCGGCGGACCGCCTGACGACGTTGCGCGCGCGCTGTTGATTCCGCGTTGCAGCGCGAGGCGCGGTCGTCGCAGCGTTCATCCGTTCATTGACATTCCGTCTCAATTTTTGCTGCGCGCAGCCGCGCTGCATCCGGCGCGCTTCTCACGATGGGCAGATGTGCTACCCTTTTTGCGCCTGTCGTCCCGACGGGCTCAAGACTTCGCCTCTCGACTAGCAAAACAAAATAACGCGCAGCCCTGATGGCTGCCTTAGGGGAGTGATGCGATGACATCGATGTTCCATCGATCCGTGTTGGCGCTTGCAGCCGTGGCCCTTCTCGCGGGGACCGGCGCCGGCAACGCGCAGCAGCAGGACAAGAACAAGCCGCTGAAGAAATACGATTCCAGCACCAAGGAGTTCTGGACCCATCCGCCGGATGACTGGTTCCTCGGTGACGAGACCGAGGCGCAGAAGGGCCTCGCGCCGCCGTCGGGCCCGCCGACCGGCGCCTCCGACGCCGAGCTCGCCAACATCGTCAAGAAGATCAAGCTGCCGCCGGGCTTCAAGATCGAGGTCTACGCCTCGGGCGTGCTGGCCGCGCGGCAGATGGCCTGGGGCGACAAGGGCACGTTGTTCGTCGGCTCGTTCGGCCTCGGCAACGTCTATGCCATCAAGGACAACAACGGAAAGAAGGAGGTCAAGACCGTCCTCAAGGGCCTCAACATGCCCACCGGTCTCGCCTTCAAGGACGGCGCGCTCTACGTCATCGCCGTCGACAAGCTGATCCGCTACGACAACGCCGAAGCCAATCTCGACAATCTCGGCCAAGGCAAGGTCGTTTATGACGACATGCCGTCCTATGCCGCGCATGGCTGGAAGTACATCGCGGTCGACAAGGAAGGCTGGTTCTTCCTGCCGTTCGGCCCGCCCTTCAACATCGGCATTCCGCCGACCAGCGTGTCGCAGATCCGGCGCGTCGATCCCAAGACCGGCAACGCCGAAATCTGGGCGCTCGGCGTCCGCAACTCGGTCGGCGGCGACGTCGATCCGCGCACCGGCAAGCTCTGGTTCACGGAGAATGCCCGCGACTGGATCAGCGATGATCTGCCCTCGGACAAGCTGAACATGATCAACCGGATCGGCGAGCATTTCGGCTATCCCTATTGCCATCAGGGCAATCTGCCTGACGACAAGTTCGCGATGGGCCACAAATGCTCCGAGTTCACGCCGCCCGTACTGAACCTCGGTGCCCATGTCGCACCGCTCGGCATGAAGTTCTACACCGGCGACCAGTTCCCCGCCGACTACAAGAACAACATCCTGATCGCGGAGCACGGCTCCTGGAATCGCCACAAGTACCAGGGCGCGCGCATCGTGCGGGTGATCGTCGGGCCTGACGGCAAGAACCCGAAGCGGGAGGTCTTCGCCTCCGGCTGGCTCGAGGGTGACCAGGGCTATCTCGGCCGTCCCAACGACATCATCATCGCCAAGGACGGATCAATCCTTGTGGCCGACGATTGGGCCGGCGCGATCTATCGCATCAGCTACAGCAAGAAGTAGCGCGACCTGACGGAGAAAGCTGCGACCGGGTGACGGCCGCAGCCTCGTTTGTTTAACGCCCCAAACTGTCGTTCCGGATTGCGCGCCACTTGCGCGCAAGTCCGGAACCCATAACCCCGACTCGTGGTTATGGATTCCGGGCTCGCGCCAAGCGGCGCGCCCCGGAATGACGAGCTCGATAGATCGGAATCCTCCCCCATGCGCCGGCAGTTCATTTCGTACGCAATCAGCGCGGTTGCGCTCCTGATGCTCGGCGCCTTCATCCCAGCCGAAGCCGCCGACAATGCCGCGATCAAGGAGAAGGCCGCCGCCTGCTCCGGCTGCCACGGCGAGAACGGCATTTCGCAGACCGAGAACATCCCCTCGCTCGCCGGCCAGCCCGATCAATTCCTGCAATGGCAGCTCGTGTTCTTCCGCGCCGGCGCGCGCAAGAACGATCAGATGCAGCCGATCGTGGAAGGGATCACCAACGAGGACATCCGCAATTTCGGCGCTTACTTCGCCTCGCTGGCGCCGCCGAAGGGACCCGAAGACGGGGATCCCGACCTGTCGAAGAAGGGGGCGCAGGTGGCCGCCGGCCGCCGCTGCGCCTCATGCCATACCGACAGCTATGCCGGCACCAAGGCGGTGGCGCGGCTCGCGGGGCAACGTGAGGAATATCTCGTCAAGGCGCTGCACGATTACAAGGCCGGCCAGCGTGTCGGCGGCGGCGTCGCCGCGATGGCCGACGTCGCCTATCACATGAGCGATGAGGAGATCACCGCCGTCTCGCACTATCTCGCGCACTTGAAATAGCGCTGAGCTGTTTCGTCAATCGCAGCTCGTCATCCCCGGGGCGCGACACAGTCGCGAGCCCCGGGACGACACCGAATGTGTGGTTACGCCCTACCCCGCCCGCTGCCTCTCATACGCCTTCAGATGCGTATAGGCGATGCGCAGCTTCGGCACCGGCACCTTGGCGGAGTCGGCGCGCGCGATGAGATCGCCAATGACGTGATCGGCCTCGACAGGCAGGCCGGCCTTGATGTCGCGGAACATCGACGCCGTCAGCGGCGAGCCCTCGGTGGTGAGATTGCCTTTGACGCGATCGAAGAACGGGCCGCCCGGCGGATAGCCGGACGCCGTGGCAACCGCGCTGGTCTCATCCAGCATGCCGAGCAGGAAATCGCGGCCGCCGGGCGCGGCGAGGATATTGCCGACGGACGTCCGCATCAGGCTGGTGCTTGCAGCGAGCGAGGACAGGAACACCCACTTCTCCCACATGTCCTGCATGATGTTCTGGCTGGCGCTGGCGCCATGGATGCCGCTCTTGAAGGCCTCGTCGATCGCCTTCACCCGGTCCGACATCCCGCCGTCGCGCTCGCCGTAGCTGAGCGACTGCATCGGCTGGAGCTGCACCACCTCGCGCTTCTCGTTCAGCGTGGCCGCAATGGCGCAGAGGCCGCCGAGCACGCGCTCCTTGCCGAACCTCGTGTCCAGCGTGTCGAGATGCTTCATGCCGTTGAGCATCGGGATGATCGCGGTGTTCGGCCCCACCGCGGGGGCGAACGACTTGATGGCATCGTCGAGGTCGAATGCCTTGCAGCTGAGCAGCACGACGTCGAACGTGTCCTTGATTGCGTCGGCCTGAACCGTCGGCGGGTTCTTCAAGGTCACATCGCCGTTCGGGCTCTTGATAACGAGGCCGGCGCTCGCGAGCTCGTCGGCGCGGCGAGGCCTAACCAGGAAGGTCACGTCGCGGCCGGCCTGCAACAGCCTGCCACCGAAATAGCCGCCGATGGCGCCGGCGCCGACCACGAGGATGCGCATGGGAGAACTCCGCTTGTATTATTAGCGAATGGCGAATAGGGAGTAGCGAATAGTGGGCGCGATTTCCACTCGCTATTCGCTACCCGCCATTCGCGCGCTTCACTTTCCCGACACCATCTCCTCGACCTCGCGCAACTGCTCCTTGCCGAAGAACATTTCATTGCCGACGAAGAAGGTCGGCGAGCCGAAGGCGCCGCGGGCGACCGCCTCCTCGGTGTTCTTGATCAGCTTGGCCTTCACCTCGGGTTCCCCGGCGCGGGCGAACAGCTTTTGCGCATCGAGACCAGACGACGCCAGCGCCTTCGCCGCGATCTCGGGATCGTCCATCTTCTTCGGCTCGCGCCACATGTGGTGGAAGGTGGCCTCGACATATGTCTCGAACACGCCCTCGAGCTGCGCTGCGATGGCTGCGCGCATCAGGTTCAGCGTGTTGACGGGAAAGTGCGGATTCCAGACATAGGGCTGGACATGGAAGCGTTTGATGAAGCGCTCGGTCTCGACCTGCTGGAACTCCCGCTTGTTCTTGATGCCGGCGAGCGTCTCGGCCGGCGACTTGTTGTTGGTCGACTTGAAGATGCCGCCGAGCAGGATCGGCACATATTCGAACTTGACGCCGATCCGCTGTTCGATGGCTGGAATCGCCAGATGGCTGAGATAGGCGTTGGGGCTACCGAAATCGAACAGGAATTGCGGGGCGGTGCGGGTCAAAATCATTCTCCCTGGCCTGGCTTTCTGAGCGGCTTTTTCTCATTGTGGCGCAGGCCGCGCCACAGGTCTATCGTTTAATGACGGTCATAATACTTTGACCGTCAGATCAGGCGCTGCATCGCCCGCTTGCGCCACACCAGATGGTAATAGCCCATCTGCAGAATCAACATGGCGCAGAACACGATGGGATAGGCGGCCCACACGCCGGTCAGGCCGACCGTGTGGCTGAGGATGATTGCAGCCGGCAGCTCGATTGCGGCGATCGCGAAGATCGACAGCAGCATCGGCGTCAACGCGACGCCGGCGCCGCGCATTGCGCCCGAGAACACCGTGGCGAGCCCGAACGGCACCGAGCTCCACAAGGCGATGTTGAGCAATCCCTTCGCCAGATCCAGCACGGCGCCGTCGGTGATGAAGATACCGAGCACCGCGCGTGGCGCGAGGTAGATCAGCGCCACCAACCCGCCGGTCAGGACGATATTGAACGCAAGGCCCATCCGCACGATGCCGTCAAGCTGGGCCCGGTCGCCGCCGCCGACGGCCTGGGCGCCGAGGATCGAGACCGCGATCGAAATCGACATCGCCGTGAACTGGGTGTAGCCCATCACCTGGTTGACGGCGCCATAGGCCGCGGTGGCATTCGAGCCGAAGCCGTTGACGAGGCCGAGCAGCACAAGCTCGGCGATCGCCATCACCACCATGCCGATCGCGCTCGGCAGGCCGATCCCGAGGACTTTGCCGAGCACGGCGCCGTTTAGTCGGAGGTGACGCAGCAGCGTCGCATCCGGCGCGAGCGCGTGCTTTCTCCGCAGCAGATAGGCAGCCAGCACGATCAGCGTCAGCGTGTTCGAGATCGCAGCCGCCCAGGCAGCACTGGTGATGCCGACGGCCGGCAATCCGAACGTGCCGCGGATCAGCATCGGCGTCAGGATCAGGCCGATCGCCGTCGACAAGGCCAGCGCCAGCAGCGGCGTCAGTCCATCGCCGACGCCGCGGATCATCGCCGTCATCAGCAGGAAGATGAAGCCGAGCGGCATCGTCAACAGCATGATGCGCGCATAGGCGCTGGCTTCATCGAGAATGTCCGCGGGCGTGGCGAGCATCACCATCAGGGGCCGGCTGAAGATCCCGCCAACGAGTGCAATCGCTATCGAGAGCAGCAGGCCGACGGCGAGTGTCGTGCCGACGATGATCTTGATCCGGCCATGCTCGCCGGCGCCGAAGGCCTGGCCGATCAGCACGGTGGCGCCGGTGCTGAGGCCCATGACGAAGGCGAACAGGAAGAACATCACCGGGAAGAACGCCGAGACCGCGGCGAGCGCGCCGACGCCGACCATCTGGCCGAGATAGACGTTGCTGACGGTGCCGAACAGCGATTGCAGCGCGTTGCTCAGCATCAGGGGTGCGAGAAAGCGGAGGAATGTGGTCCAGAGCGGCTTTGCGGCAGACATGGCATTGGCCTTTCATCAGGGCGTGCGAAGCCGTTGCCGCGCAATGCGCGGCTCGGCCGTCGATGGGGCGTGAGAAGCGGCGCGCGGTTTAAGCGCGGTCGCTGTAGGCGAGCTTGACGATGTGGTCGCGGATGTCGGTCGGCCAGTCGGCGATCAGGCCGGTGAAGCGTCGCCGGTCATCCGCGAACAGGGCGCGCGAGGCTTCCTCGAACTGCGGCAGATCGCCGGCCATGGTCGACATGAAGTGGTAGGCCGCATCGCGCGCCTGCCGCTCGCGGTCCTTGTCGCCGCTGGCGCGCCTGGCTTCGTCGACGAGCTTGCGCAGCGCGACCGAAGCGCCGCCGGCCTGTGCGTTGAGCCACTCCCAGTGCCGCGGCAGCAAGGTCACCTCGCGCGCGACCACGCCGAGCTTCGGCCGGCCGCGACCGCGCGGCTCTGCGGGTGCTTCGGTCGCCTCAGCCGACGGCGGGACAAGCTTCGCCAAGCGCGCCAACACCTCGCGATCTCCACCACGCAGATCGAAGTCGATCGATCGGCCCGTGGCGTCCTCGAAGATGATGATTGGCTCGTCCGGCTGTGACGCCACCCGCTTGACGACCAGCGCGACCTCTCCAGCCGGCCCGGACACCAGGCGGCGTTGTCCCTGGAAAGCGGTGAAAAATTTCTGCATTGGAATCATTGCCATTTTGACGATGCTGGGTTTCTTAATACCCGGGTAAATTACTCGCGTCAATATACCCGGATAAAAATATCAGCAGCGACGGCTCGACAATGTGTTCCCGGGCTGGCACCAACGGCGCGGCCGATGACCACGACCAAGCCTTGAGGACCCCGCGATGCTGACCGTTCACCACCTCAACAATTCCCGCTCGCAGCGCGTGCTGTGGCTGCTCGAGGAGCTGGGCGTTCCCTACGAGATCGTGCGCTATCAGCGTCAGCCGGACATGCGCGCGCCGAAGGAGCTGCGCGCCATCCATCCGCTAGGCAAATCGCCCGTCATCACCGACAACGGCAACACCATCGCCGAATCAGGCGCGATCATCGAATATCTCATCGCCACCTACGGCAACGGGCGGCTGATCCCGCCGCCGAACACGCCGGAGCGGCTGCGCTACACCTATTGGCTGCACTATGCGGAAGGATCCGCGATGCAGCCGCTGCTGCTCAAGCTGCTGTTCACGCTGATGCCGAAACGTGCGCCGGCCTTGCTGCGCCCGCTGGTGCGCAAAGTCTCCAACCAGGCGCTGACCGCGCTGGTCAATCCGCAGCTGAAGCAGCACATGGACTATTGGGAAGGCGAGCTCGGCAAGAGCGAATGGTTCGCCGGCAGCGAGTTCACCGCGGCTGACATCCAGATGAGCTTTCCGCTCGAAGCCGCCCAAGCTCGCGGCGGCCTCGAGCAGGGCCATCCCAAGGCGATGGCGTTCCTGGAGCGCATCCACGCCCGGCCTGCCTATGCGCGCGCGCTGGAGAAGGGCGGGCCGTATCAGGTCGGGCGGTAAGCTCCCTTACTCCGTCATTCCGGGAGCAGGTTACTGCCCCGCCGCCTCCGCGCCGCGCGTGCGCGGATCGGCTGCGCCCAGCGTTCCGTTCGGCGTCACCAGAATCGAGTTGGCAGATGTCTGCCCCATCGGCTCGAGGACGAGGTGCCCCATCGCCTTCAGCTCGAGCAGCACGCCCTCGGGAAAGCCGCGCTCGACGCGCACTTCATCCGGCAGCCATTGGTGGTGCAGCCGCGGCGCTGCGACCGCGGCCGCAACATCCATCTCGTAGTCGAGCACGTTCACGATCACCTGCAGCACGGTCGAGATGATGCGGCTGCCGCCGGGCGAGCCCGTCACCAGCACCGGCTTGCCGTCCCTCAGCACGATGGTCGGTGACATCGACGACAGCGGCCGCTTACCGGGACCGGGAAGATTCGCTTCGAAGCCGACCAGGCCATAGGCGTTGGAGGCGCCGATTGCCGCGGTGAAATCGTCGAGTTCGTTGTTGAGCAGCACGCCGGTGCCGTCGGCGACGAGGCCGACGCCGTAGCTGAAGTTCAGCGTGTAGGTGTTGCTGACGGCATTGCCGCGGGTGTCGACGACGGAAAAATGCGTGGTGTTGCTGCCCTCACGTGGCGCGGCAGGAGAGGTCACGAGCTCTTTTGACGGCGTGGCGCGTTCGAGGGAAATGTTTGCGCGCAGCTTCGCGGCATAGTCCTTCGCAATGAGGGTCTCGATCGGCGCGTTGACGAAGGCGGGATCACCGAGATAGCGGGCGCGATCGGCATAAGCGCGCTTCATGGCTTCGATCAAGAGATGCAGCGACGCCGCTGATCCCTGCTTCAGATCGGCCAGAGGGAAGCCCTCGAGGATGTTGAGCGTCTCCATCAGCACGACGCCGCCGGATGAGGGTAGCGGCATCGACACGATGTCATAGCCGCGGTAGCTGCCACGCACCGGCGTGCGGATGACCGGCTGATAGGCCTTGAGGTCGGCCGGCGTCATGATGCCGCCGGCATCGGTCACGGCCTTGGCGAGCTTCTCGGCGACCGGCCCCTCGTAGAATCCCCGCGGCCCCTGTGCAGCGACGGCCGCCAGCGTTTCGGCGAGATCGCCCTGCACCAGCCGATCGCCTTCGCCCAGCGGCGTGCCATCCGGACGCGAGAATATCCTGGCCGAAGAAGGCCAGCGTGCCAGCCGCCGGTGCCAGCCCGGCAACGTATCGGCCATGTCGTCGCTGACGATGAAGCCATCGCGTGCGAGCGCGATCGCAGGCGCCAGCAGTTGCGCCAGCGTGAACTGACCCGAGCCGTATTTCTCGAGCGCGAGCGCAAGGCCGGCGACGGTGCCGGGCACGCCGATGCCGAGCGCGGAATCCCGTGACTTCGTCGCGTCGGGCTTGCCGTCGGCGCCGAGGAAGATCTGCGGCGTGGTCGCGGCCGGCGCGGTTTCGCGATAGTCGACCGTGATGTCTTCATTGCGATCGGCGGAATGGATCACCATGAAGCCGCCGCCGCCGATATTGCCGGCACGCGGATAGGTCACGGCCATCGCGAAGCCGGTCGCGACCGCAGCGTCGATGGCATTGCCGCCGCGCCGCAGGATGTCGGCGCCGATCTGCGCAGAGATCTTCTCCTGCGCCACCACCATGCCGTGCTCGGCGGCGACGGCGCGCACTGCCTCGCGTGCGGGCGGAACATAGCCCTGCCTTGCATCCTGAGCGGTCGCAGGGGCGAGACCGAGCACCAGGACGGCAATGGCGGCTAAAAATCTCCGCCGTGTCGAATATGACGACATCATCGAATTCCCGCCGTGGCGTTGCACCGGTTCACACCCGTCACTGTAATGCTATACCGTTTGCTCTAAGAGAGGCAAAACTGTTCGTGATGGGTGCTGCGTGATGACGACAATCGCTCCGGATGCGCGCATGGCCGGCGTGGCGCGGACCTATCCGCCGCGCGCCGCCGTCGTGAGTTGGATCTTTTTCGATTGGGCCGCGCAGCCATATTTCACGCTGATCACGACCTTCGTGTTCGCGCCCTATTTCGCGACGGCCATTGCGCCAAATCCCGCCGCCGGTCAATCCTTGTGGGGCTTTGCGATGGCGGCCGCGGGCCTTGCGATCGCGCTGTTGTCGCCGGTGCTCGGCGCCATCGCCGACGCTTCGGGCCGCAGGAAACCGTGGATCGCAGGTTTCGGTACGGTGCTGGTGCTGGCGTCCTGCACGCTCTGGATCGGCAAGCCCGGCGATCATGCCGTCATTCCGCTGGTGCTCACCGCAGTTGCGCTCGCCAGCGTTGGTGCGGAATTTGCCACGCTCTTCAACAACGCGATGATGCCGACGCTGGTGCCGCCGGAGCGGATCGGTCGTCTCTCCGGCACCGGCTGGGCCACGGGCTACATTGGCGGCATCGTCAGCCTGATCATCGTGCTCGGCCTGCTCGCCGCCAATCCCGAGACCGGCCGCACGCTGCTCGGCGTCACGCCGCTCTTCGGCCTCGATCCCCTCACACGTCAGGGCGATCGTGCCGCGGGGCCGCTGACTGCGCTGTGGTTCATCATCTTCGTGACGCCGATGTTCCTGTTCACGCCGGATTATCCGGCGAAGCGCCCGCTGGGCGAGGCGTTGCGCGAAGGCCTGTCGGAGCTGAAGCAGTCGATCAAGAGTCTGCCGAGGCAGAAATCGCTCGCGGCATTCCTGCTCGCCAACATGATCTACACCGATGGTCTGGTGTCGCTGTTCGCCTTCGGCGGCATCTATGCCGCAGGCACCTTCGGCTGGCATACGATCCAGATCGGGACGTTCGGCATCATGCTCGCGATCGCCGGCGCGCTCGGCGCCTGGTTCGGCGGCAAGCTGGATGATCGTCTCGGGCCGAAGCGCGTCATCGCCGGCAGCCTGCTGGTCCTGCTGCTGTCGGTGGCCGCGATTCTCCTCGTCGACAAGGACAGCGTCCTGTTCGTCAAGACCGCGCCGCCGCAAGCGGGCGCTGCCCTGTTCTCGAGTACGGCCGAGCGCGCCTATCTCGTGCTGGGCTGCCTGATCGGTGCAGCCGGCGGCCCGCTCCAGGCCGCTTCCCGCACGCTGCTGATCCATCTCGCGCCGAAGGATCGCATCGCGCAATATTTCGGCCTGTTTGCGCTGACGGGAAAGGTGACGTCCTTCATCGGCCCGCTCCTGATCGGCCTGGTCACCGCGCTGACCGCCAGCCAGAAGGCCGGCATGGCCGTGCTGGTGGTGTTCTTCGTTGCGGGATTGGGGCTGTTGATGCGGGTGCGGGATTAGCATCCCCATCGTCATTCCGGGGCGCGCCACTTGGCGCGAGCCCGGAATCCATTTCTCCGCATGGGACCCTGCACAATGGATTCCGGGTTCGCGCTTCGCGCGCCCCGGAATGACAGCAACTCAATGCCTGAAGTGCCGCGTTCCCGTGAACACCATGGCGATGCCGTGCTCGTCGGCGGCCTTGATCACCTCGTCGTCGCGCATGGAGCCGCCGGGCTGCACCACGGCGGTGGCGCCGGCTTCGATGCAGGCGAGCATGCCGTCGGCGAACGGGAAGAATGCATCCGAGGCCACCACCGAACCCTTGGTGAGCGGTTCGGCGAGCTTCAGCTCGGCCGCCGCATCCTGCGCCTTGCGTGCGGCGATCCGCGCTGAATCCACCCGGCTCATCTGACCCGCGCCGATACCGACGGTGGCGAGATCCTTGGCGTAGATGATGGTGTTGGACTTGACGTGTTTTGCCACCCGGAACGCAAACTTCAGATCACGCATCTCCGCATCCGTCGGCGCGCGCTTGGTGACGACCTTGAACGTCATGTCGTCGACAACGGCGTTGTCGCGGCTTTGCACCAGCAGGCCGCCGGCCACCGTCTTGGCGGTCAGGCCCGGCGCACGCGGATCGGGCAGGCTGCCGGCGAGCAGCAGGCGCAGGTTCTTCTTGCCGCCGATGATGGCGATCGCCTCTTCGCTGGCGTCGGGCGCGATGATGACCTCAGTGAAGATCTTGGTAATCTCGCGCGCGGTATCGGCATCGAGGGCGCGGTTCATCGCGATGATGCCGCCGAAGGCCGAGGTGGAATCGCAGGCCAGCGCCCTGCGATAGGCCTCGACGAGGTTCGGACCTTCGGCGACGCCGCAGGGATTGGCATGCTTGACGATGACGCAGGCCGCGGTGCGCTTGGCGTCGAACTCGCCGATGCATTCATAGGCGGCATCGGTGTCGTTGATGTTGTTGTAGGACAGCTCCTTGCCCTGGAGCTGCCGCGCGGTGGAGACGCCGGGGCGCTTGTCCGGCGTCGCGTAGAAGGCGGCGGTCTGGTGCGGGTTCTCGCCATAGCGCAGCGACTGGATCAGCCTGCCGCCGAAAGCGCGGAAGTCGGGCGCGTCGATCTCGAGCTGACGGTTGAACCAGTTCGAGATCGCGGCGTCATACGCCGCAGTGCGGGCATAGGCCTTCGCGGCGAGCCGCCGGCGCAGCTTTAGCGTGGTCGCGCCCTTGTTGGCGGCAAGCTCGTCGAGCACGGCCTGATAGTCCTGCGCCTCGACCACGACGGCAACATCGTCGTGATTCTTGGCGGCGGCGCGGATCATCGCGGGGCCGCCGATGTCGATGTTCTCGATGCAATCCTCGAAGCCCGCGCCTTTGTCGACGGTGGCCTCGAACGGATAGAGATTGACGACGAGCAGGTCGATCGGCGCGATGCCATGCGCCTTCATCGCTTCCGCGTGCTCCTTGTTGTCGCGGATCGCGAGCAAGCCGCCATGCACCTTCGGATGCAGCGTCTTGACGCGGCCGTCCATCATCTCGGGGAATCCGGTGAGGTCGGAGACGTCCTTCACCTTAAGGCCGGCCGCGGCGATTGCTTTCGCGGTGCCGCCGGTCGAGACCAGCTCGACATCGTGCGCGGCGAGCGCCTTGGCGAACTCGATCAGGCCGGTCTTGTCGGAGACGGAGAGAAGGGCGCGGGTGACGCGGCGGGGACGGTCAGTCATGAGCAAGATCCTCTGTTCAGGGAGTGTCTATGCCCAGGCGCGCGGCTTATATGTCCCGCGCTTCCCGATGGTGCTCCATCCAAGGTCGCCAGTCGCGCGAGCGAGCGCTCGATAGCAGCTTTTGGCGTCGCTCTCAACGGGTAGATAGGGCCGGATCGCGCCTGTTTACAACGGAAGTTCCGGCTCGCGCCGGGCGTTGCGGCGGGCATTGGTCACTGCGGGCGAGGCGGTGGAGCGGACAAAGCTCCAGCGGATCGAGGGGGCCTGGCGGGCGTTCTGACGGATCACGATCTGGGCGGTGCGGCGCGGGCCGTCATTGCCGGCCAGGAATACGCTGTCCTCGAGATCGACCTTGTCGTCCAATGCCTCGAAGGTCCAGACGTCGCGGTTCGGCAGCACCAGCATGACGCCGCGCGCATCCGACAGCCGGCTTGCCTTCACTGCGGGATGCAGATGGAAGCGCAGCGCGAAATCGGCATCGGCGCCCTTGAAGCGTCCGCCCTGCGGCGGCGACAGCGCGTCCTCGCCGTCGATGCGCGCGCCGTCATTGGCGATCATCAGCACGCGGCGGTGGATCGCGCCGAACTTGGCGAGATAGCCGTCATGCGAGGTCGTGAGCAACGTGCCGTTCTGCACGACCTCGCGATAGCTCTCGACCTCGACCGGGCCGCTGGTGACGGGCGCGCCGTGCAGGAGCCGCTTCATCGCCGACATCTCGACGAACTGGCATGACGACGACTCGTGATAGGTCAGCGTCGAATGCGCCGCCGTGCTGCGCGCGAACGGCCGCCAATTGTCGCGGCCGGTGGTCGGCATGCCGCAATTGGTGACGATGCGGCTGATGCCGGACGACAATTCGAACGAGAGGCAGCCGGCATGGGCGTCGTGACTGACGCCGGCCGGCGGCGGCGGGCCGGTGTCGATGATCACAGTGGTCTGGCCGGCATCGAGGCGCTGAAAGCCGGTATGCGGCATGTTCGCCATCGGCGCGCCGTGGGTGTCGTCATAGGCAAGCAGCGTGGCGAGCAGGTCGGACGAGGTCGCGCTCATGCCGTTGAACAGGGCGAAATTGCCGTCGCCGTGCCGGAAGAAGCGCAGCATCGGCATCATGCGGTCGATCGCATTGAGCAGGGCCGGCGGCGGCGCGATATTGCGCGCGGCAAAAGTCTGCCGCAGTGGCAAGAGGTCGATCAGGAGCTCGATCAGCGCGCCCGGATTGCGCGAGATGTGGCCGCCATCGGGCAGGATCTGCCGCTGCAATTCGTCCGACAGCTTCTTGGAGGCGCTGCGGATGTGACGCGTCTGGTTGGCGAGGCACAGGGACGCATAGCACAGCGCGATCAGCACCTGCAGCTTCGGCACCCCGTCCGGAATGTCGACCATGGTGTAGCGCAGGAAGCGGATCTCGCGCGCCAGCGCCCGCAAGTAACGGCGGTAGAACTTGTTGTCGGTCTCGCTCAGCACCAGCGGCGCCTGCGAGAGCAGCGAAATCACGCGCCTCGCCAGTACGTCGGCGCGGCGCGCGACGGGGCGGCGCTTGTTGGCGGGATTCGAGATCCAGTCCTCGATCAGCGCGCGCGCATTCGCCCGCGTCAGCGCCGTATCGGCGGCGCGCAAGTGCCGCAGCCAGCCGAAGCCGAGCAGCGCAACCTCCCAATCCTCCGACGGCGGCTCGAGGTCGAAGATCGAGCGGCCATGGCAATTGACGATCTTGCCGGCGAAGACGAAGCGACCGGCATAGATCTCGGCAGCGCGAGTCGCATCCGCGGTCCGCAGGTCATGCGGCGCGATAATCAGCCGGTCGGTGCGGCCGGGCCAGACTCGCGACAGCACAACGGAACCGCCGCTCGCGCGCGCGAGCATGTTCCGCGCGAAGCGGTTCATGACCAGCGTCGAGATACGTCTGCGTTGAGCGACCGACACGCCTTGCCTTGATGGGGGAGAGGATCAGTGACGAATCCTTATTAATCCCAAAATCGGACGCCTGACACCACCTTGAACGGCGCGAATCAGGGTCGTGGTCGCAAAATCCAGTGCAAAATCAGGATTTAACGAGCCGGGCCGCGAAAAATCCGTCGAGCCCGCCGAGCCTGGGATCGGCGTTCGGCAGATGGCAGGGCAGGGTGCGCAGGTCGCCGTCCCCGTTGAGGATTTCGTCGAGGCCCGCAACCTCCGATGCCACGATCGGAGCGCGGCGAAGCGCGGGCTCGGCGGCGAGCAGTGCCGCCACCGCCTGCTCGCCCTCCTCGGGTTCCAGCGAACAGGTGCAATAGACCAGCGTTCCGCCCGGCTTGAGCAGCGACACCGACTTGCGCAGCAGCCGCTGCTGGAGCGCGGCCAGGGTAGCGATGTCGGAGTCCTGCCGCAGCCATGCGACGTCGGGATGCCGGCGGATCGTGCCGGTGGAGGTGCAGGGAGCATCGATCAGAATACCGTCGAACGCCTCCGCCGGGCCGGCCCATTCCACGGCGTCAGCGACGACGGTCTCGGCCTGCAGCGACAGCCGCGCCAGGTTTTCGCGCAAACGCGCCACCCGTGCCGGCGAGCGGTCGATCGCCGTGACCTGCGCGCCCGAGAGCACCAGCTGCGCGGTCTTGCCGCCAGGGGCGGCGCAGAGATCGGCAATGGACTTGCCTTTGACATCGCCGAACAGCCGGGCGGGCAACGCGGCGGCGGCGTCCTGTACCCACCATTGTCCTTCGGCGAAGCCGGGCAGCATGGTTACCGCACCATGCAGCAGCATCCGCACCGTTCCCGTCGGCAGCATCTCACCATGCAGGCGGCTTGCCCATTGGGCGGGATCCGATTTCACCGTGAGATCGAGCGAGGGCTCGTGGCCGAGCGCCGATGCCATGTCCCGTGCGATCGCCTCGCCATAATGAGCGCTCCAGCGCGCGAGCAGCCATGGCGGCAGATCCAGTGATTGCGTCGCGACCTCCTCGACCAGCGCCTTGCCCTCGCGCGCACAGCGGCGCAGCACGGCGTTGACGAGCCCGGCATAGCGCGCGGCGCGGCGGTCGGATTGCACGAGGCGGACGGAAAGATCGACCGCGGCGTGATCCGGCACGTCCATCCAGAGGATCTGGGCGGCGCCGATCAAAAGTGCGCTCTGCGCGCGTGGCGCGTCGGAGGGAACGCCCTTGTCGAGCAGGCGGGACAGCACATGGCCGAGCGTGCCGAGCCGGCGCAGCACCGTGGCGACCAGGCGCCGCATCAGCGCGCGGTCGCGGTCGGCCAGCGTCTTCAGTCCGGGATGGGCACCGCCGCCGTCGAGCTGGTCGTCGAGCGTGCGGTGCTTGTGCAGCACGCCGTCGACGATGTCGGCGGCAATCCGTCGCGCCGCAAGGCCGGGCACTTCGGACGGAGGGACGAAACGTTGAGATGGCATGCGGAAGCAAGGTTCTGAACGAGCGGCAGTTCCGCCGCGATGGGCGCATGCCTTGAGAAGGCGATCTCTGACACGCGAATATGCCAAATGTAAGAATCGCTTGCGGGTTTTTCAGCGCTCCGAGCCGATTTCAGGAATGCGTTATTGGGCATCGCGTTGTGCGCGGTCCTGCGCTAGAAAGCGCGGCGATGAGTGACCCCGTTCCCGATCGCAAGCCGCTGTCGCCGGCCGCCCAGCGCGCGCTGGCCGAGGCCGAGGCGCGCCGGCAGGCTGCGGCCGCCAAGGCCAAGGATGAGGCCAAGAACAAGACCAAGGCGAAGGAGCTGCAGGGGCCGAAGGGGCCCGAGCCCACCCGCTACGGCGATTGGGAGCGCAAGGGCATCGCTTCCGACTTCTGAGCTTGCAGTCGGAGCGGCTGGATAACGCCGGCAGATCTCGTCCCGGTCGTCACAGGTAGTTGTGCGCTCGCAAGTAGCGGATGATGCGTTCGCAGGCCGCCTCGCTCGACAGCTCCGAGGTGTCGATGGTGATGTCGGGCGCCAGCGGCGCTTCGTAGGGGGCATCGATGCCGGTGAATGCCGGCAGCTGGCCCGACCTAGCCTTGCGATAGAGCCCCTTGGGATCGCGGCGCTCGCATTCGGCAAGCGGCGTCGCGACATGGATCTCGATGAACTCGCCCGCCTCGAGCCGCTGGCGCGCCAGCTGGCGCTCGCTGCGGAACGGCGAGATCAGCGCCACCAGCGCGATCAAGCCGGCATCGACGAACAGCCCCGCGATCTCCGCGACGCGCCGGACGTTCTCCGTTCTCTCCGCGTTGGAAAAGCCGAGGTCGCGGTTGATGCCGTGACGAAGATTGTCGCCGTCGAGCAACGCGGCATGGCGCCCGAGCTCGGCGAGCCGGCTGTCGACGAGATTGGCGATGGTCGATTTGCCGGCGCCGCTCAGCCCCGTGAACCAGAGCACGCAGGGCCGTTGCTGCTTCAGCCGGGCTCGCACGGATTTGTCGACCGCAAGCCGCTGCCAATGAACGTTGGTGGCGCGGCGGAGCGACATGTCGATCATTCCCGCCGCGGCAGTGCGATGGCTGATCGGGTCGATCAAGATGAAACTGCCCATCTCGCGGTTGTCGCGATAGGCCTCGAACACCAGCGGGCGGTCGAGATCGAGATGGACATAGCCGATCTCATTGACGTCGAGCGTGGCGGCGCTTTCCCGCGCCATGGTGTCGATGGCGATCCGGTGCTTGAGTTCCGTGATCACCGCGCCGGTCGAGGCGGTACCGCACCGGAGCAAATAGCGCCGGCCGGCGACCATGGCCTCGCCATCGAACCAGACGAGATGGGCCGCGAGCTGATCCGACACCGGCGCTGCAGATCCGGCGGTCAGCACGTCGCCGCGGCTGACGTCGATCTCATCGGCGAGCGTTAGGGTGATGGACTCGCCTGACCTTGCGTGATTGCGCTCGCCGGCGGGCGTGAGAATGCGCGCGATGCGGGTCTGGTGACCCGACGGTTGCGCGCGAACGGCATCGCCCACCGAGATCGTTCCGCTCGTGATCCGTCCGCAGAAGCCGCGAAAGTCCGCATGCGGCCGGCTCACCCATTGCACCGGCAGCCGGAACGGCTGCTGCGAGGTGTCCCCGGCCACGTCCACGGATTCCAGATAGGCCGTAACGGTCGGTCCCTCGTACCAGGGCATGCGCGTGCTCGCGGCGACGATGTTGTCGCCGTCGGGCGCCACGACCGGGATGCACTGGACCTGGGAGATCCCGAGCTGACCGGCCAGAGTCAGGTATTCGGCGGTGATGGAAGCGAAGCGATCGCCGTCAAATCCGATCAGGTCCATCTTGTTCACGGCGAGCACGACGTGGCGGATGCCGAGCAGCGACAGGATGTGGCTGTGACGCCGCGTCTGCGTGATAACGCCCTTGCGCGCGTCGACCAGCACCACGGCGAGATCAGCATTGGAGGCACCGGTCGCCATGTTGCGCGTATATTGCGCATGTCCCGGCGTGTCGGCGACGATGAAGCGGCGCAGCTTCGTGGCGAAGAAGCGGTAGGCCACGTCGATGGTGATGCCCTGCTCGCGCTCGGCCTGCAACCCGTCGACCAGCAGCGCGAAGTCGAGGTCGCCGCCGGTGGTGCCGGCGGTCCTGCTCTCCGAGGCGAGCGCGTCGAGCTGGTCGTCGAGCAGCGTCTTCGAATCGTAGAGCAGCCGACCGACCAGCGTGCTCTTGCCGTCGTCGACGCTGCCGCAGGTGACGAAACGCAACGTCGGGCGATCGTCTTGCTCGAGCCGCGGCGCATCGGCGGCGGCGATCGCCGGTGCCTCGTGATAGGACATCAGAAATAGCCTTCCGCCTTCTTGCGCTCCATCGATGCGAGACTGTCCCGGTCGATCATGCGTCCCTGTCGTTCGGAGGTGCGCGACGCCATCATCTCCTGCACGATCTCGGGCAGGGTTGCCGCCGTCGAACTCGTTGCACCGGTGAGGGGATAGCAGCCGAGGGTGCGAAACCTGACGGAGCGCGATTGCGGCTCCTCGCCGGGTTGCAGCGGCATCCGGTCGTCGTCCACCATGATCAATGCTCCGTCGCGCTCGACCACGGGGCGCGACGCTGCGAGATAGAGCGGAACGATCGGGATGTCCTCGAGCAGGATGTAGTCCCACACGTCGATCTCGGTCCAGTTCGACAGCGGAAACACCCGCATGCTCTCGCCGGGCGCGAGCCTCGTGTTGTACAAGCCCCACAGCTCCGGCCGCTGGTTCTTCGGATCCCAGCGATGCGCCGCGCTGCGGTGTGAGAACACGCGCTCCTTGGCGCGCGACTTCTCCTCGTCGCGCCGCGCGCCTCCGATCGCGGCGTCGAAGCCGTGGAAGTCCAGCGCCTGTCGCAGCGCTTGCGTCTTCATGACGTCGGTGTAGCGGGCCGAGCCGTGGGTGAAAGGGTCGATGCCCTGGCTCAATCCGTCATTGTTGGTATGGACGATCAGGTCGAGGCCGAGCTCGCGCGCGCGTCGGTCCCGAAACGCGATCATCTCGCGAAACTTCCAGGTCGTATCGACATGCAGCAGCGGAAACGGCGGCTTGCCGGGATCGAAGGCCTTCATCGCCAGATGCAGCAGCACCGAGGAATCCTTCCCGATGGAATACAGCATGACCGGCTTGCGGAACTCGGCCGCCGTCTCTCGCAGGATGTGGATGCTTTCCGCCTCCAGACGGCGGAGGTGGCTGGCGACGTGACGCTGCTTGCCGCCAGCACCTTCACGGAGTGCGGAATCGGCTCCGGTGGGAACGTCCAGCATGACCATCACGCAGCCGCAGCAAACCAGTCGCCGAACAGACGTTGCGACAGTGCCGCATTTAGGCCGAGATCGCGAACACAGGCGGCGACCGCGACGCGATAGGCATCATTGACCCCGCAGCGCTCCAGAGCCTCGCGTTGCGCTTCGCTCAGAGAGGCCGTCGCACGGCGCTGGTAGCGATAGGCACTGTCGGAGGTGTGCAAATTGGGCACCTTGTAGATCGTCGCTTCGCTCGGGAAGATGACGCGCGCATTGTTCGCGTGCGAGTCTCCCGGCTCACGCCAGGACGTCACGGCATTCTCGTTGAAGCTGCCCGAAAGGCCGATCCGTTCGAACAGGACACGAACCGAGGACACGGCCTCCTTGCTCACCTCGTAGACGTAGTGAGTGACGGCAACGCCCTGTCGCTGGGCGTAGCTTGCGACTTGAGCCGCGCTGAGCGCGGCGACGACATAGTGCCGCAGCAATACATCTTCAGGCGCGCGCGAGATCAGCTTGTCGAGCCACGATGCCAGTGAACTCGCCGGCTCACGGTCGAGCATGATGAGATGCAGCCGGTGCCGCGGATAGCCCGCCTCGATCAGCAGCTTGAGCGGATTGAACAGGCTCTCGGCGAGCACGTAGGGCCCGATCGTTTCCTTGCTGAAGATGTGCGGCTCGTCGTCTGCCGACGGCACGGCCCACGGCGCCGGCCTCTTGCCGACGAGCGCATCGCGCAGCATGGCCTTCAAAGGCTGATAGTAGGAAGGCATCCCGGTCATGCCGAACAGATTGCTCAGGGCCGTCGATCCGACGCGCGCCTTGCCGCATGCAAAATAGAGCATGGGAAAGTCTTGCGGCGAGCGATGCCGGAAGCCGTCCGCCAGGCACTCCGTCACCTCGCGCATCAGTGTTTCGAGCGCGACGGTCCTGGTTTGGAACCCCTCCACCGGCGGAAGCAGCGTGGTGTCGAGAGAACTATCTTGCCGACGAACGAGTTCGGCGATTCGCTCGAGCGAATCGGGGGACGACGCATCGATATTCATGGCGGGGGACTCGCTGAACAAGTTCCGCAAGCGAGTTGCTCACGGCTCAATGTTCAACCTAGTGTTGATTACGACCCCGGTCAAACCCGGGAAATCCCGGGGGCTTCATAAATGTCCGGCGAGCACGGCAATCGTGCTCGCCGCTCCGTTGCGCACTACGCGGCGCGCACGGTGCTGAGGAACTTCTCGACCTCGGTCTTCAGGAGGCTGCTTTCGCTCGACAGCGAACGCGCCGACGCCAACACCTGTCCCGACGCCGCGCCGGTCGCGCTCGCGCCATGGCTGACCTGGGCGATCTTGTCTGCGACTTCGACCGTTCCCTTGGCGGCTTCGCTGACGTTTCGCGCAATCTCGGCCGTCGCTGCGCCCTGCTGTTCGATCGTCGCGGCAATGGTCGTCGAAATATCGGAGATGCGGCCGATGGTCGTCCCGATTTCCTTGATCGCTCCGACGGAGTCCTGCGTTGCAGATTGCATGCCGGCGATCTGCGCGCTGATTTCCTCGGTCGCTCGCGCGGTTTGCGCCGCGAGCGCCTTGACCTCGCTCGCCACGACCGCAAAGCCGCGGCCGGACTCGCCGGCGCGGGCCGCCTCGATCGTCGCGTTTAGCGCCAGGAGGTTGGTCTGTTCGGCGATCGCCGTGATCAATTTGACGACGTCGCCGATGCGGCCCGCCGCCTTGAGCAGCTCGTTGATCCGGGCATCGGTACGCTCGGCCTGCTTGACCGCATCGCCGGCGATACGGCTGGAATCGTGCACCTGACGGCCGATCTCGACGACCGACGTGCTCATTTCCTCGGCCGCGGACGCCACCGCCCCGACATTGGTCGAAGCTTCCTCCGAGGCGGCGGCGACCATTCCGGAGAGCTGCTGGGTCTGTTCGGCCGTACCCGACAACGTGCCGGCAGCGGATTCGAGCTCCTGGGATGCGGCTGACACCGAGTTGATGATGCCGCCGACCGCAGTTTCGAAGGCGTTGGCAAGCCGCGTCATCTCCTGCTTGCGCTGAGCGGCCGCAGCGGCTTGATGGTTCTTCTGCTCGGCTTCCATCTGCTCGATGCGGATCAGATTGTCCTTGAAGGTCTGTGCCGCGCGGGCGTTGTCGCCGACCTCGTCGCCACGGCGGGTGTAGGGAATTTCGATCGCCTTGTTGCCTCCGGCGAGCTGCAGGAGCACATCGCCGATGCGACGGATCGGACGGGCGACGTTCAAGACGGAAAAGACTGCGGAGCCGACCAACGTCAGGACGACGAATAGGCCGACGATCAAAGCGAAATTGGCGACGCGGTCCAACTCGGCCAGCATCTCGCCCTTGCGGCGCGCGGCGAATTCGTTGGCGACGCCGACGAGATCGTCGATGCGCTTGCTGACTTCCTGCGCTGCCGGACGCATATGCTCTGCGAGAATACTTGCCCTGGCCGACTCTGCTGCAAGCTTGGCGCCACCCGCGGGGGCGGCGATGACCGCCTTTTGCGCCGCGGCGAGCTCGACGCCGCTGGCCAGATACGCATCGACGAATTTCTTGGCCTCGCGGTAAGCGTCCTGTGTGACCTTGCGGGTCGCCCGCTCTCTCGCGGCATCGATTTCAGTGCCGGCTTCGCCGGCCCGGGTACGGAGAAGCTCAAGGAGCCTGTCCACCTCTCCGGCTGACGGTGCCGAGCCGAGTTCGAGAGCGGCGAGCTGCGCGCGTGCCATCGCCGTCTGAGCCGCCTGCGCATTGCCCTTGTTGAGATAGTTGATCGTGACGAGGCGATTGGATTCGGCAATGGAGCGGTTGCCGAGCATCTGATTGGTCAGCATGCCGCCGACCAGCACGACGCTCACGCCCGTCACGATGCCGAGCTTTGTTCCAATGCGAAACCTGAATGACCTCACGGCAATCTCCCCTCGGTTTGTCGTATAACAGCTATTCGCAACCAATGATTGAGATTTGGAAAATATTCGCGGATCCCCAGTAGAACTACGGCTAACCTCTTTGACAGGCGGAACTTTCGTGCATGGCCTCCGGCGCATTCGGCATCGTTTATGGACACGCTCGTGCTTGTGAGTTCCCCCGACTCAGACATAGCGTGAGTTGATGCGTTTCCAGGATCGCCCCAATTCCTACCGGCCGCAGTTCAGCGGCTCGCCGTTCGGCCGCCGCCTCTCCGGCCTATTGCCCTGGATGTTCGTGGTGGGCATCGCGCTGGCCGTCGTGCTCACATTCCGTCATGGAACGCACTGGCTTGTTCGCGATACCGATCGCACTGGAGATGCCGAGATCGTTCTTCAGCAGACCGGCCACGCGGATGTGCGTCCGGTCGAATTCATCCGCGCCATCGATGGCGACACTTTTCTCGCCCGTGTTCGTCTGCACGAGGGACGCGATCCCGTGGTCCGCATTCGGCTGCGCGGCATCGATGCACCCGAACTGAAAGCATCCTGCCAGGAGGAGCTGGACAAGGCCGAAGCTGCGGCCCGTGCCTTGCGCGATCTGCTCGGCCAGGGCGGCGTGACCATCACCAATCTCGCTCCCGACAAATACGGCCGAGTCCTCGCCGACGTCGCGACCCGGCGGACTGCGAACGTCTCGGCGGCACTGCTCGCCGGCGGCTTCGTGCGCGGCTACAATGGCGGCCATCGCGACGGCTGGTGCGCGCGCGGCTGGCGGTTCTGGCAATAAAATGGCCGCGTCGAAGACGCGGCCTTTCATTTCATCTCGGCTGATTCAGGCGATCAGCGCGTCACGACCACCGTCGTGCCGACGGAGACGCGGCCGTAGAGATCGGTGATGTCGTCGTTGAGCATGCGGATGCAGCCATAGGAGACGAAGCCGCCGATCGAGCCCGGCACGTTGGTGCCGTGGATCGCATATTCGCCGCCGGCGAGCGTCATCGCCGCAACGCCCATCGGGTTGCGCGGCGAGCCGCCCGGAATGACGTCGGGGATACCAGGCTTGTTGCGCTTCACCTCGGCGGGCGGCGCCCAGGCCGGATTGAGATATTTGCCGTCGATCTTCGTGGTGCCGGCCCACTGCTTGCCGGCTTTGCCGACGCCGACCGGATAGCGCACGGCCTGGCCGTTCCCGAGGATGAGATAAAGCCGCCGCTCGCTGGTTTTGACCACGATGGTGCCCGGCGAATAGTCGGCCAGGTGCGCCCCCACCATTTCCGGCCGCGCCTGCGCCGCCGTCGACGTCAAGGCCCCAGCCGCGATGGTGGCGGCCAGCGCCACCGCAATCCTCATCGACATCGATGCTTCCCCTTGCCCAAAACGGATCGTCCAAAATGACGCAGAACCGGCAATCGTCGCCGCACCAAGCCCTCGTCGATGCTCATTCTTAACCGCGCCCGTTAACCCAATGGTTTCGACGCGCGGCTGCCGAGGGCAGGCCAGCAGGGGGAACAAAGGAAATGTTCGAAATAAAGTAAATGACCAGAAAACAACACTCGACGGGAAAGATGCAGGCGCGCTGCCGCGCCCGCTGACAACAGCGTGAGGGTGTGAATGGCCGTTGGTTGAGAGGGCGCGCTGACGCGAAAACTAATCGCGTGTCCCGGATGCGCTGCAGCAGGAAACGCTGCTGCGCAGAGCCGGGATCCAGGAAGCTACACGTTCTTACGTTTAGATGGGCCCCGGCTCAGCAGCGCACCGCTGAAGGAGCGCTGCGCTGCGTTCGGGGCACGAACTCGCCTTACGCCGACTTCTTGTTCTGCCGGTTCTTGACGAGATCATCGACAACGGCGGGATCGGCGAGCGTCGAGGTGTCGCCGAGGCTGCCCGGCTCGTCCTCGGCGATCTTGCGCAGGATGCGGCGCATGATCTTGCCGGAGCGGGTCTTGGGCAGGCCCGGGGCGAACTGGATCTGGTCGGGCGAGGCGATCGGGCCGATCTCCTTGCGCACCCAGGTGACGAGCTCCTTGCGCAGCTCGTCGCTCGGCTGCACGCCGGCCATCAGGGTGACATAGGCGTAGATGCCCTGACCCTTGATGTCGTGCGGGAAGCCGACGACGGCGGCTTCCGACACCTTCTCATGCGCGACCAGCGCGCTCTCGACTTCGGCGGTGCCCATGCGGTGGCCGGAGACGTTGATGACGTCGTCGACGCGGCCGGTGATCCAGTAATAGCCGTCGGCGTCGCGGCGGCAGCCGTCGCCGGTGAAGTACTTGCCCTTATAGGTCGAGAAGTAAGTTTGTTCGAAGCGAGCGTGGTCGCCATAGACCGTGCGCATCTGGCCGGGCCAGGACCGCGTCAGGCAGAGATTGCCTGATGTCTCGCCTTCCAGCACCTTGCCGTCGGCATCGACGATCTCAGGCACCACGCCGAAGAACGGCTGGGTGGCCGAGCCGGGCTTCAGCTTGGTCGCGCCCGGAAGCGGCGTGATCAGAATGCCGCCGGTCTCGGTCTGCCACCAGGTGTCGACGATCGGGCAGCGGTCGTCGCCGACGACGCGGTGATACCACTCCCAGGCTTCGGGATTGATGGGCTCGCCGACCGAGCCGAGCAGGCGGAGCGAGGCGCGCGAGGTCTTCTTCACCGGCTCGTCGCCGGACTGCATCAGCGCGCGGATCGCGGTCGGCGCGGTGTAGAAGATGTTGACCTTGTGCTTGTCGATGACGTTCCAGAACCGCGAATTATCCGGATAATTCGGCACGCCCTCGAACATCAGCGTGGTCGCGCCGTTGGCGAGCGGCCCATAGAGAATGTAGCTGTGGCCGGTGACCCAGCCGACGTCGGCGGTGCACCAGTAGATGTCGCCGTCGTGATAGTCGAAGACGTATTGATGCGTCATCGAGGCGAACACGAGATAGCCGCCGGAGGTGTGCAGCACGCCCTTGGGTTGGCCGGTCGAGCCCGACGTGTAGAGGATGAACAGCGGATCCTCGGCGTGCATGTGCTCGACCGGGCATTCCGTGGTCACCATCGCCGCGGCCTCGTGGTACCAGAGGTCGCGCGTGGGGTTCATGTCGACCTTGGCGCCGGTGCGCTTGACCACGACGACCCAGTCGACGCCGTCGGCCTTGCCAAGCGCCGCATCGACATTGGCCTTCAGCGGCACCTTCTTGCCGCCGCGCAGGCCTTCGTCCGCGGTGATGATCACCTTGGATTGGCAGTCGTTGATGCGTTGGGCGAGGCTGTCAGGCGAGAAGCCCGCGAACACCACGGAGTGGATCGCGCCGATCCGCGCGCAGGCCAGCATTGCATAGGCGGCCTCGGGAATCATCGGCAGGTAGATGGTGACGCGGTCGCCCTTCCCGACGTTGCGGGTGCGCAGGATGTTGGCCATCCGGCAGACCTCGTCATGCAGCTCCTTGTAGGTGATGTGCTTGGACTGCGAGGGATCGTCGCCCTCCCAGATGATCGCGGTCTGGTTGGCGCGTTTGGCGAGATGCCGGTCGATGCAATTGTAGGCGACGTTCAGGATGCCGTCCTCGAACCATTTGATCGAGATGTTGCCCGGCGCGAACGAGACGTTCTCGATTTTCGTCGGCGCCTTCATCCAGTCGATGCGCTTGGCCTGCTCCGCCCAGAAACCGTTCGGGTCCGAGATCGAACGGGCGTACATCTCCTTGTACTTGGCCTGGTCGACCCAGGCGCGCTTCGCCCACTCCGCGGGGATATCGTAGATCTTCTCGGACATGCTTCCCTCCACATGCGGCAAGCTAAGGCAATGCCGACAGCATCATTTGATGGATTATGCGTCGGGCTAACCGGACCCGACAAGGAGCACAAGCTGGACCTTCGGCGGGCAGCCGGCCATGCGGAGGATCAAGGTCCGGAAGGCCCACTGTCGCAAATCTGAAATAGGGCCGACGGGCACCTTCCGGCTCTCTACCCAAACCGCCAGAACAGAGACCGCAGAGCCCCCATGCGGCGAGGAGAGGTATTTAGCAACCTCTTCTCACTGATTCGGGACTCGCAATCGTGTTCGGAACACCCTAAATGGCCAACCCGGGTCCAAAGAGACCCCTCGGAACAAAAATCACAACAGCGGCATTGATCGACAACAGGACAGGGCTAAGGCGTAAGACCATGATGGATCAGCAGAATCTCGGGACGATACGGCCCGCTTCAGCCGATCCTGCAGCCATTGCCCTGGCCAAGGCCCTCGGACAATGGCCGAAACCGGGCGGTTTCAGGCGCCCGAGCCCCAAGAAGACCTACGACACGGCGCCTGCGGCGACGGTCGAGGCCCTCGCCAAGGAGCTCGGCTTGCGGCTCGGCGACCAGAACGAGCTGACCATCCGTCGTATCAGGCGCGGCAAGGGCTATTCCTTCGTCCGTCCCAACGGCGCGCATATCCGCGACGCCCGCACCATCCGGCGGCTGCACGCCATGGCGGTGCCGCCGGCCTATCGCGAGGTGCGCTACTCCGCCGACCCGAACTCGCATCTGCAGGCCGTCGGCCGCGATGCCGCGGGCCGGCTGCAATACCGCTACCACGCCGACTGGGAGAAGGTCCGCGAGCAGCGCAAGGCGCATCGCCTGGCAAAGCTCGTCGGCGCGCTGCCGAAAATCCGGCGCAAGGTCTCGGCGTTCCTGTCAGGGGACGAGCCGACGCGCGAGTTCGCGCTCTCGGCCGTGATCGAGCTGATCGCGCGCACCGCGATCCGCCCCGGCAATGAATCCTACGCCCGCCTCAACGGCACCCGCGGCGCGACCACGCTGCTGAAGTCCAACGTCACGCTGGAAGACGATTGCTTCGTGCTGACCTTCAAGGCCAAGGGCGGCAAGGCGGTGCGCAAGGAGTGCGACGCCGCCAAGCTGGTGCGCGCCATCGGCATTTTGCAGAGCGTTCCCGGCAAGCGCATGTTCCAGTATCGCGATGCCTCCGGCATCGTGCGCGCGGTCAACACCACCCAGGTGAACGCGTTTCTGCGCGAGATCGCCGGCATCAAGATTTCCCTGAAGGATTTCCGCACGCTGATGGCGTCCGCCGTCGTGGTGGAATCGCTGTCGCGGATCACGCCGGCGAGCAGCCAGCGCGGCCGCAAGAAGCAGGTGCTGGATGCGATCCGCGCCGCCGCCGACCAGCTCTCCAACACGCCGGCGATCTGCCGCAAGAGCTACGTCCACGACACCATCGTCACCGCCTTCGAGGAGGGCATCCTCGAGCGCTTCGCCGCGACCATGACGGGCCAGCGTTCGCAGGCCAGGCGCGAGCAGCTGCTGGCACAGGTGGTGGCGACCGCGGCGGTGTAACGAAGCGACGCTCTCGTACGGTGGGCAAAGCGAAGCGTGCCCACCATTTGCCCATGGTGACGGGTGGTGGGCACGGCGCGAAGAGCGCCTTTGTCCACCCTACGAGAGCTACTTCTTATCTGACACACCCTTGTCAGGACCGGGGTCGCCGCCTGCGGCTGCGATCGTGAGCCGCTCAAGGTAGTGCGCCCAACCCGTTGCATGAGCGGCCGCCTGCGCTTCGTTCGGCAGGCCGCTATGGGTCATGCGCAGCAGCGTGCCGCCGTCCTGCTCGATCAGGTCGATCTCGATCAGGCTCGAGCCGGGCGGCACTTCCTGACCGCCCTCCCACCCGAACGTATAGGCCAGACGATGCACCGGCACGACCTCGCGGAACGCGCCGCGGGCGGCGGCGCCGTCCGGGCTGACGCCCTTGAGCAGGTAGAGCCCGCCGGGATAAGGCTCCGTGGTTGCGTCGGAGCCCATCCAGCTCAGGATCTTTTCGGGGTCGGTGAGGTAGGCGAAGACAGTGGCGCGCGGGGCCGCGATCTGGGTCTCGCGTCGCACTATGAAGGGTTCGGGCATCGGCAATCATCCCTGGTCTGACGATGGGACATGGCGGCGGCCCTGCGCTCCGTCAAGGATTGCCCGTGGCAAAGACGGCCCTGTTTCGCCATGATCGCCTCATGCAGCTCTCCCCGACCCTCGCCTGGCTCCTCGACGCGGCCTCGGATTGTCGCGGGGCCGACCACCTGCTCGCGGAGCTCGGCGCGCATCTGGCCGCCGATGGCGTGCCGCTCGCGGCAGGCGCCCTGACGCTGGAGGTGCCGCATCCGCTGATCGCGAAGCGGACCTGGCTATGGCGTGCCGACAGCGGGCAGGTGATTGAAGCGCTCGGCTTCGCGCCGGGCGGCCTCGCGCCCGATCCACCCAACGACGCCGGCCGCCGCTGGCTGCGCGATACCGCCGGCGGCGAGGTGCATGAAGATGTCGCCGGACGGTTCGACGACGGACCGCTGCTCGGCTGGATCGGGCCGCGTCCGTTCACGGCGGATGAGGTCGAGCAATTGCGTCAGGCCGCGCGTTTCGCCGCGACGCCGCTGGCCGTGCTCGCCGCGCGCGCGACCTTGCGGGCAACGCTCGATGCATACCTTGGCACGCGCAGCGCGGAGCGGGTGCTGGCGGCGCCTCTGCGCCGCGATCTCGGCGAAACCATCCGGGCCGCCCTGCTCTATGCGGACCTGCGCAATTTCACGAGCCTGTCGGAGACGACACCGCCGGCCGACGTCATCGCGGCGCTCGATGCCTGGTTCGATCGCATCGCCGGCGCGGTTCACGCCTTCGGCGGCGAGGTGCTGAAATTCATCGGCGACGGCGTGCTCGCGATCTTTCCGGTGCTCGAGGCGTCCCCGCGCCGCGCCTGTGACGCTGCTTTGCGCGCGGCAAGCGCAGCCGAAGCCGGGATGACGTACCTCAACAAGGAGCGCCGCGCGCAAGGGCTGCCGCCTTTGTCGTTCGGTGCCGCGCTCCATCTCGGCGAGATGCTCTGGGGCAATATCGGCGCCGCCAACCGGCTCGACTTCACCGCGATCGGCCCCGCCGTCAACCTCGCCAGCCGTCTGGAGGGATTGTGCAAGCCGCTGGGCCGGACGGTGCTGGTGTCGGGCGCGCTCGCCGCCGAGACGGAGATGCCGCTGGTCGCGCTTGGGACGCATGAGCTGCGCGGCATTGCCGCGCCGTGCGAGGTGTTTGCGCTGGAGGAGTCGCAAGCCCGGATATCGTAGCCGGGATGGAGCGAAGCGTAATCCGGGATCGGGCTTCAATCGAGACTTTCCCGGATTGCGCTGCGCTCCATCCGGGCTACGAAACGACGTAACTACATCCCGCCCATCTTGCAGACGAGCTTCCACTCCTCTGCCGTCACCGGCTGCACGGAGAGGCGCGAATATTTCACCAGCGCCATATCCGCGAGCTTCTTCTCCGCCTTGATCGCGGCCATCGTCACCGGCGTCTTCAGGGGCTTGTCGGCCTTGATGTCGACGCAGACGAATTTGCCGGTCTTGTCGGTTGGATCGGGATAGGCCTCCTTGATGATCTCGGCGATGCCGACGATCTCCTTGCCCTCGTTGGAATGATAGAAGAACGCCTTGTCGCCCTTCTTCATGTTCACGAGGTTCTGACGGGCGGTGAAATTGCGCACGCCGGTCCAGGCCTCGCCCTTGGCGCCCTTCGCAACCTGCTGGTCCCAGGACCACACCGACGGTTCGGATTTCACGAGCCAGTACGCCATGCTTATTCCTCTGCCTTGAAGGGGCGCGTCATCAGCGCCGAGATCGCGGCATCGATCGTGCTTCGGCCGCTCAGGATCGATGCGACCGCCTCAGATACCGGCAACTCGATGTTTTGCGAAGCGGCGAGCTCGATCAGCACGGGGGCGGTGAACTCGCCCTCGGCGAGCTTGCCGGCGGGAGGCTGCTCGCCGCGGCCGAGCGCGAGGCCGAGCGCGAAGTTGCGCGATTGCGGGCTCGAGCAGGTCAGAATGAGATCACCGAGGCCCGACAGGCCGGTGAGCGTCTCGCTGCGTGCGCCGAGCGCACGGCCGAGGCGCGTCAGCTCGGCAAAGCCGCGGGTCGTGAGCGCCGCCTGCGCGGAGGCGCCGAGCTTGCGCCCGACCGCAATGCCGACCGCGATCGCCAGCACATTCTTGGCGGCGCCGCCGATCTCGACGCCGCGAATGTCGGTGGAGTGATAGGGGCGGAATGTCCGCGAGCCCAGCGCCTGCACCAGGCTGCTGGCGAGCGCCTCATCGCTTGCCGCCAGGGTCACTGCCGTCGGCAGGCCGCGTGCGACGTCGTCGGCAAAGCTCGGCCCCGACAGGATCGCCGGCTGCGCGTGCGGCGCGGCCTCGGCGATCACGTCGGTCATGAACTTATGGGTGCCGTGCTCGATACCCTTGGCGCAGGCGACGATCGGCACCGCCTTCGTGATGTGCGAGGCCAGCATGTTGACCGCACCGCGCAAATGTTGCGCCGGCGTCGCAATCAGCAGCATGTCGGCACGCGCGGCGAGCGCCAGATCGCTCGTCACGACGAGCTCAGGCACGATCCGAATCCCGGGCAGCCGCGGATTGTCGCGCGTCGATGCGATCCGCGCGGCGTGCTCGGCATTGCGTGCCCACAGCGTCACGTTTCGCCCTGCTCGCGCCGCCACCGTCGCCAGCGCCGTACCCCAGGCGCCCGCGCCGATCACTGCGACGGATTGGAACGCGGTCATCCCTAGAATCCCGCCCGAGTCTTGCCGTAGCCCGCGGGCGCGGTCGCGTTGGCATCGAGCAGCCAGCGTGCGCGCGGCTGCGCGTCCATCGTGTCGGTCAGGCCAAGCGCCAGGCGCTCGGCGCCGGCCCAGGCGATCATGGCGCCGTTGTCGGTGCACAGCGCGGGCGGTGGCATGATCAGCTGCGTCCCGGCCTGCTTCGCGACATCGTCAAGCGCGCCGCGGATCGCCTGATTGGCGGCAACGCCGCCGGCGGCGACCAGCGCGCGCGGTGCGCCGAACTGCTCGCGGAAAAGCTTCAGGCCGACGCTCAGCCGGTCGGCCGTTGAATCGAGCACGGCGGCCTGGAAGCTCGCGCAGAGATCGCTGATGTCCTGCGGCATGAGCTCGGCCAGCCGGCTCGCTTCGGTGCGCACCGCCGTCTTCAGTCCCGACAGCGAGAAATTGGCATCGGGGCGCCCCTGCATCGGCCGGGGAAACGCAAAGCGCGTGGCATCGCCGCCTGCCGCCGCGCGCTCGACCTGCGGGCCGCCGGGATAGGGCAGGCCCAGCATCTTCGCGACCTTGTCGAAGGCCTCGCCGATGGCGTCGTCGACCGTGGTGCCGAGCCGCACATACTGACCGACACCGGTGACTGCGACGATCTGGGTATGGCCGCCGGAGGCGAGGAAGAGGCAATAGGGAAATTCGATGCCGTCGGTGAGACGCGGCGTCAGCGCATGCGCTTCGAGATGATTCACCGCGACCAGCGGCGTGTCGTGCACCATCGCGATCGCCTTCGCGGTGGTGAGTCCGACGATGACGCCGCCGATCAGCCCGGGCCCCGCGGCCGCCGCGACGCCGTCGAGCTGAGCATAATCGATGCCGGCCTCGTTCATGGCGCGGTCGATGATCCCATCGAGCACGTCGACATGCGCGCGCGCGGCGATCTCCGGCACCACGCCGCCGAAGCGGGCATGCTCCTCGATCTGCGACCGCACGATGTTGGACAGGATCTTGCCCTTGCCGTCGGCCGCGCGTTCGATCACGGCCGCGGCGGTCTCGTCGCAGGTGGTTTCGATGCCCAGCACCAGCATTGGCGAATTGTTATCCAATTTGCGCCCTTGCGCTCATCCATAAAGCAGAGTTCTGGTACGTCCGGTAGCATCCCGGGGTCGGCTTGCGCAATCGTCACGCGCAGCCGTTCTGGTCAATGCGTCACCGCCAAATGGTCCGGGAACAGCAGCGATGTCCATTCTTGTCACACGGCCGCATCCCGACAATGCGGCGACGGCGGACAATCTGCGCACGCGCGGGCATGCGGTACTGCTTGCGCCGGCGCTCAAGCTCGAGCCGGTCGCCTTCCAAGGCGAGAGCGAAGTTTCTTATGATGCCGTTCTCGTCACCTCGGCCAACGCGATTCGCGCCATAGCGCCGCAATTGCCGGATCTCGGTCTGCTGGTGCTGCCATTGTTCGCGGTCGGCGAACATACGGCTGCAGCGGCGCGAGAGGCTGGTTTTGCCGAGGTGATCGTCGCCGGGGGCGACGCCGCGTCCTTGCGCGACAAGGTGATGCAGAGCGCGCGCGACAAGGTGTTGAAGAAAAACAGCACGCTGCTGTATCTCGCCGGCGCGGATCTGTCGCGCGACCTCGGCGGCGAACTCGGGGCGGAAGGTTTCCGCGTGGTGACGCAGACGACCTACCGCATGGCGCCGGTGAAGCATCTGCCGCGCGAGGTGTGCGAGGGCTTTGCCGCCCACGGGATCGAGGCGGTGCTGCACTACTCCCGGCGCAGCGCACGTGCGTTCCTCGATGCGGCGCGGGACGAAGGTGTCGAAATTTCGGCGCTGGCGATCCCGCATTGCTGCCTGTCCGAGACCGTTGCGGGCGTGCTGCGCGATGCCGGCGCGTCACAGGTTCTGGTGGCCGCAACGCCGGACGAAACTGCCTTATTCGACACCTTGGAGCGTGCGTTGCGGACCCGTTTGGCGTAAAGGTCGGGCCGAATCCGACGCAATCTAATCCATCCCTGGTATGGAAGTGTGAGGAACCGTCACGATGGCCGACGACAAGCCTGAAGACGCTGGATTGGCGCCCGATCCGGGTCGTGCCAAGCGCACCCCGCCCACCATCGACCTCGAGGCGACGGAAGTCTCGACCCAGCCGCAGCAGGTCGCGGGCGAGCCCGAGGCATCCGAGCATGTCGCGCAGGAGCAGGCCAGGGTGGAAGAGCCCGGCTCGGAACAGGTCAAGGCCGAGCCTCAGTCCGAATCTGCAGAGCAGCAGGCCTCCGCGGCGGTGCCTGTATCGGCGCCGATTTCGCCCTGGGTCATCGCGCCGTTCTCCGGCGTTGCCGCGGCTGCGGTCGTGATCGCAGTCGGCTGGATGCTGGGCTGGCCCGCGGTGCAGGCCCCGCCGGCCGCGCCGCAGGTCACAAGTGCGACCGTCGATGCGCTGAGCGGACGCGTTGCTGCGGTCGAAGCCAGGGCCGCGAGGCCGGCGGCCGATCCGGCCCAAGTCGCGCGGATCGACGCGTTGGAGAAAGCGGCGAGCGCACTGCGCGGCGACATCGCCAATTTGCGCGCACAGTTCGATAAGACGGCGAGCGCGCTGAACGATGCGAAATCCGCGCCGCCGAGTGCCGCGCCCGATCTTGCCGCGCTCACCGACCGCATCGCCCAGCTCGAGCGCGCGAGCAAGACCGAGCGGGCCGAGCTTGCGCAGCAGGGCGAGAAGATCGCCGAGGCCAAGACGATGGACGACAAGCCGCTCCGCTATGTGGTGGCGGCGTCCCTGCTCGACGTTGCCGTTCGCCACGGCGATCCCTATCAATCGCAATTGGCCGCGGCGCGGTCGCTGGCGACCAAGCCCGACATGCTCAAACCGCTCGAGGCGTTTGCATCGTCCGGCATCCCGACATCGGCGGCGCTGAGCCGCGAGCTCCTCAATATCGTGCCGAAGCTGTCGCCGCCGGCTGAAGCTCCGTCGAGCGAAGCCGGCATTGTCGAGCGTCTCCAGGCGGGTGCGTCAAAGCTCGTGCGGATCGAGCGCACCGATGGCGTCGGCAACGATCGCGGCGCCATCGTGACGCGCGTCACGGCGGCGGCGCTCCGTAGCGATTTCGCCGAAGCGCGGCGCGAGCTGAAGACGCTGCCCGAGGCTGATCGTGCTCCGGCGCAGGCCTGGCTCGACAAAGCCGACGCCCGCGACGCCGCGCTCGCCGCGTCCCGCAAATTCGCCGACGATGCCATGGCGGATCTCGCCAAATCTACTCAATAAGATTCGCGCAACAATCGGCGCGTATAGGGATCGCCATGCTTCGCATCGTCCTCTTTCTCGTCTTGATCGCACTGGCGGCGGCCGGCGCGGCCTGGGTCGCCGACCAGTCCGGCGATCTCGTCCTGACCGCGGGCAGCTTCCGCATCTCGACGACGCTGCCGAGGTTCGTGTTCTTGCTCGGCCTCTTCGCCGCTTCCGTCGTGCTGGTCTGGAGCATCCTGACGATGATCTGGCGCATGCCGGGGCGCTTGCGCCGACGCCGTCATGACAAGCGCCATGCCCGCGGCCGTCACGCCATCACCCATGGCCTGCTCGCGATCGGCCACGGCGATTCCGCGCTCGCGCGCCGGCACGCCGAGGCGGCGCGGCGGCATGCGCCGAACGATCCGCTCGCACTGCTTTTGCACGCGCAGTCGGCGCAGCTCGAAGGCAATCGCGACGAGGCGCAACGCGTCTTCCGCGCCATGGCCGAACGCGAGGACACGCGGCTGCTCGGCCTGCGCGGTCTCTTCATCGAGGCGCAGCGCGCCGATGATGCGGTCGGCGCCGTGATGATTGCGGAGGAAGCGATCAAGCTGTCGCCGTCCGCGACCTGGGCCTCGCACGCGGTGCTCGGCTTCCGCTGCGCGCGCGGCGACTGGAGCGGCGCGCTCGCGATCCTCGATTCGAATCTGTCCGCGGGCCTGATCGACAAGCAGACCTATCGCCGGCAGCGCGGTGTGCTGCTCGCCGCGCGTGCGCTGGAGCTGGAAACGATGGACCGCGACGTCGCGCGCGAGAGCGTGCTGGAGGCGGTCAAGCTCGCGCCGACCCTGGTGCCGGCGGCCGTGCTCGCGGCAAAATTCGAGAGCGAGGCGCATCAGGTGCGCCGCGCCATGAAGCTGGTGGAAGCCGCCTGGCTCTCCAATCCGCATCCCGATCTCGCGGACGCCTATGCGCATGTGAAGCTCGGCGATTCCGCATGGCACCGCTTGCAGCGGGTAGAAACTCTCGCCGCGAAGACCCCCGCCGACAAGCCCGGTTATGTCGAAGGGCAGCTCGCGATCGCGCGTGCTGCGATCGAGGCCTCCGAGTTCGCCCGCGCGCGCGAGGTGCTCGCGCCTTATCTCAAGGATCCGACCCAGCGCGTCGCGCTGCTGATGGCCGAGATCGAGCGCACAGAGCATGGTGACGGCGGCCGCGCCCGCGCCTGGACCTTGCGCGCGGTGCGCGCCCGGCTCGATCCCGCCTGGACCGCGGACGGCTATGTCAGCGACCGCTGGCGTCCGGTCTCCCCGGTCACCGGCCGCCTCGATGCGTTCCAGTGGCAGGCGCCGGTCGCGAGTCTGCCCTCGGACAAGGGCCCCACGCTCGAATCCTCGGCCTTCGAGGAAGCCATGCTGGCCGCTCCGCCGCCGAAGCGGGTGACCGCCGCTCCCAGCGAAGCCGCGGTGGAACCGCCGGAGGTGGCCCCGCTGCCGGCACCGGCCGCGCAGGACAATTCACCCCCTCAGGCCAAGGACGCCGCGAAGGAGGCTACCAAGGAAGTGGCCAAGGAGACTGGGGAGCAAACTGCGAAGGTCGACGAGCCGGTCGTCACGCCCGCCGAGCCGGCGAATCCGGCTCCGGCGCCCGCCGAATCATCGCCGCCGGCGCCGACGCCGGTCTTCCGGACCCGGGCCGACCTCAGCAAGCCCGCATCGGCGCCGACCCAGACCGTCATCCCGATCGTCCGCGCACCGGACGATCCCGGGATCGACGACGACGGCCCAAGCGACGAATTTACGGAACAAATCGGCACGCCCAAAGCCCAGGCGGGCGGCTGGCGCGGATTCTGGTCCCGCTGGGGCGCGTGAGCGGTATTTCGCCTCCCGCTTGTCCTTGCCAATTCGGGCCATGCCCGATATCAGGGGCGCACGTATCGGGGCCGGCATTGCTTTGGTCCCGGCAGGTTCGCCGCAATAGCTCAGTCGGTAGAGCACGTCATTCGTAATGACGGGGTCGGGGGTTCGAATCCCTCTTGCGGCACCAGCGCCCCGGTTCATCCGACCTCAAGCGCTCCGATGACCAGGCATCAGCCTGCATCAGGGCTCGCTCGGCTGCGTGATCGCGATCACATAATCGCAGACATGGCTCCCCTAACGTCCTGTCACGCCAACACGGGGAGACTTCACATGCGCAAGATCATTCTGATTGCCGCCATGCTGCTGGCTTCTGCCTCCGCCCAGGCAGGCGGCTCCCGCGGTCTGTCGCTGGCGGCGGCAGGCGAACAGACCTCCACTCCGCAAACCACGACATCGGCGAGCACCGTGACGGCGCAGGTGAGCGAAGCCGCGCCGGCCACCGAGGTTCAGAAATATCATGATCGTCCGCCGGCGGTGTCGCTCTCCGCGCCGACAGTGGCGACCACTCCGACCGTCACCACACCGGCGACGGCCTCCGTGCCGGTCACGACGACCAAGCCCGCGGCCAAGACCACGGCAAAGGCGGACAAGCCGAAGCCCAAGCGCAGCTGGACCGAGCGCCGCATCATCAGCGAGCTGCATCGACACGGCATCTATTGGTGAGGCGCCGACCTGTACCCGGATCTCGCCGTCATGCCCGGGCTTGACCCGGGCATCCACGTCTTCGCGCCTGATCCTAAAACGTGGATGGCCGGGACAAGCCCGGCCATGACGCAAGAGTTTTGGATTTGGCGCTTACTGCGAGACCGTTTGCACGACGCTCGCGATCGGGCGCGTGTTCGTGCCCGCGGTCGGCACCTTCATGTCCTTCATCAGCGCCTCGTCATATTCCGGCAGCGTCTGGAGGCTCGTCTTGGCCTTCATCTGCACGACCTTGTAACCGCCGGCCTTCAGCCGCGCGAGCAGCGTCGGCAGGGCGAGGCCCGTGTTCTTCTGGAAGTCGTGCATCAGGATGATGCCCTTGCCGAGCTTGTCCAGCCTCGTCATCACGGTCTCGACGATCTTCTCCGGCGTCGCGCCCTTCCTGAAGTCGAAGGAGTCGATTTCGGTCGAGAACATCGCGACGTTGCGGGTGCCGAAATAGCTCACCATCGCGGGATTGTGCTGAAGCTGCGGAAAGCGGAAGAACGGCGCCGGGTTGGTGCCGAGCGCGAATTTCACTGCGCTGAAGCCCTTCTCAACCTCGTCCTTGACCTGCTGCTCGGTCAACTTCTTGCTGTTCAGATTGACATGCGACCAGGTGTGCGTGCCCACCGTGTGGCCCTGGGCCAGCACCTGCTTCAGGATCTCCGGATGGTAGGTCGCGTGCTTGCCGACCGAGAAGAACAGGCCCTTGGTGCATTCGTCCGCGAGCGCCTTCAGCACCGTGGGCGTGTTGACCGGCCACGGACCGTCGTCGAAGGTCAGCACGACCTCCTTCTCGGTCAGAAAGTCGAACTGCTTGAAATGCTCGAAGCCGAAGCCGGGGCCGCCCGTCGTGTCGATCTCGACGACGCGGGACACACCCAGCGCGTTCGGATTGGCGCAGGCCTGCTTCGACTGCATCGGCATGACCGGCACGGGGGCAGGTGCTGGAGCTGCTGCGGCCGGCTTGGCCGCGACGGCCGCGGTGGTCTCGACGTCGTCCTTGGCGGCGAGCTTCGCCTGTGCCGGCAATGGGTCGGCGGCACGGGCGGCAACTGTCTTGGGAGCGCCCTGGTCGGCGCGCGCGGAATAATAAAACCAACCGCCGGCGGCGATCACGACCGCCGCAACTACACTGGCCAGCATCAGGCCCAACGCATTACGCATCGTTACTCTTTCCAATTACGCAACCAAACCGGCGGAATTTCCCGCGCGACGAGCCATTAATGCGAAGTAAGAGTTAACGTGACACCAACACGACAGCGGTTGCGAAGGAATTTCAGTGGGCTGCGTCTGAGTGACTGAGATCACAGAGGACGGGTCTCCCGTGAGCGTCATCACAGTGGAAACGGTTTTGCCGGAGCATCGTAGCTCCCATCGACAACGGGCCCGCTGAGGCGGCGCCAACGGGAGCTTCAAATGACCAAGTCGTTTACCGGCAAGATCCGCGACACCAGCCTGGCCCTGGGCTTTGCCGCCATCGTCTCGATCGCTTCGACGGGCGCGAGCTTCGCCTTCTCGGCCGAGGCGCAGCAGATGTGCACGGGCGATGCCTTCCGTCTCTGCTCGGCCGAGATCCCCAATATCCCGAAGATCACCGCGTGCATGATCAAGCATCGCTCGGACCTCAGCGCCGGATGCCGCGCGGTGATGGACAAGACCCTCGCCAAGGGCGCCTCGCGCAAGGTCGCTGACGCTCAGGACACACAGTAACCAAGACGCTGCAGCTCCCCTCGTCATGCCCCCCGGCATGTAGCCGGGGTGATGCGGCGGCGCCCTGCAGCTAGTCAACAAAGCCGTTGCAGGTGCGGGATCGTCGCACTAGCTTCGCCCGCACGTCTTTCCGGGTAAGAGGCAATTGCGCGATGACCAGACTGCTTTTCGTTATTTCCTTGCTCCTGTGCGCATCGAGCGCCTCCGCGCAACAGCAGCCCGGCCATGATGCCTGCGCGCGCGACGTCACGCGCTTCTGCCGTCCCGTAATGGACAATGGCGACGGTGCCGTGCTGGCCTGCCTGAAGCAGAACCGCACCAAGCTGAGCAAGGCCTGCGACAAGGTGCTGACCCAGCACGGGCAGTGATCGTCATTCCGGGGCGCGCGAAGCGCGAACCCGGAATCCATCGCGCGACCAACTCCTGCGATAAATGGATTCCGGGTTCGCACCTTACGGCGCGCCCCGGAATGACGAGAGGACTACGTACTGCTTCCCGCCGCGGTCGCGACCACCGGCAGCACCTCGCTGTTGGCGCGGTCCGGCGTGTCGTCCTTCCAGCGCACCGAACCGAAGGGGCGCTCCAGCATGCGGCGGATCCGCACCGGCTCGGGACCGATGTGGAAATCGATCGCCTGCTGATGCAGCGCGCGTTCGGACTGGGTCGCACGGTTGCGCTGACGCAAATAGTCGAGCCAGGTCGGGCAGTGATAGCGCTCGGTCCACAGCTCGGGGTCGGCGATGTCGCGCGCGATCGACCAGCCATAGGCACCGTTGCGCTGGCGCGAGAGCTGCACGTCCTGCATCACGTTGTGGAACGCGCGCGCATTCTCTTGCGCAACCCGATATTCGATCTCGACCACGAGCGGGCCGCTGCGCCCTGTCAGCGACAGCCTCACCTCGGGATCGGCCAGCATGTCCGCATCCTCGTTGCGGGCGCCGACACGCGGCATCGTGAGCCAGATGCCGAGCAGCGGCGAGATCAGCATCAGGCCGGCCGAGGTCAGCAATGCGATCTCGACGCCGGCATAGTCGGTGAGATGGCCCCAGCCCCAGGCGCCGATCGCGATGCCCCCGGCGATCGCGGCCTGGAAGGCTGCGAGCGAGCGACCGGCGACCCAGCGCGGGGCCGAGAGCTGCACGCCGATATTGAACAGCGCGATCGCCGCCATCCAGACTGCGCCGCCTAGCACCAGCGCGGCCGCCGTCAGCACCGGCTCCGTGCTCAAAGCGAGGGCGGCCATGGTGAAGGCCATCGTGATGGTGCAGGCGCGGATCGCGGCCTCGCCGCTCATGCGCTTGCGCAATTCGTGGATGTTGAGCGCGCCGATCACCGCGCCCATGCCGAAGGCGCCGAGCATGATGCCATACATCTGCGCGCCGCCATGCAGGAGGTCGCGCGCGACCAGCGGCATCAGCGCCATCACCGCGCCGCCGATCAGGCCCATCACCAGCGTGCGCAACAGCACGATCTTGATCGGCGGCGAATTGGTGATGTAGCGCACGCCCGAGACCATGGCGCGGTTGAGCTTTTCCCGCGGCAGGCGCGACGGCTCGGTGCTGCGGCGCCAGAGCAGCAGCACCACCAGCAGCGGCAGATAGAGGATCGCGTTGCAGGCAAACGCGGCCACCGCCCCAAGCGCAGCGACGATGACGCCGCCGACCGCGGGGCCGAAGCTGCGTGCGATGTTGTAGCTGATGCCGTTCAGCGCCACCGCGGATGCCAATGCCTCGGGCGGCACTTGTTCGCTGACCGAGGACTGCCAGGCCGGTCCGAACAGCGCATTGCCGCTGCCGACGATGAAGCAGAAGGCGAGCAGCAATTCCGGGGTGATCAGGTTGAAGCCGGCCAGCACGGTGAGCACGCTCGCGCCGATCAGCGCGATCGACAGCGAAATCACACTGACGATGCGGCGGTCATACATGTCGGCGATGGCGCCGGCCGGCATCGAGATCAGCATGATCGGCAGCATGAGCGCGGTCTGCACCAGGGCCACCTTGTCTGCCGAGGCCGCCATCTGCGTCATCGCCCAGGCCGCACCCACGCCCTGGATCAGGAGGCCGAGATTGGAGAGCAGGCTGGCGAGCCAGATCCGCCGGAACACGGTGTACCGCAGGGGCGCTGTGATGCCGTCGGCGGCCATTTTCGGGCGGTTCGGCTGCTCGGTCATATCCCCTTCCATGTCGGATGGCAGAAGTGGTCGTGGTGATTCCGGCCAATTCAGTGATGCCCGCGAAAGTCCTTCGCTGTCCAGTGCTTAGGCCGGTATAAGCAGTGCAAAGAGCTAGGTTTGCCGGGGAGGAACAGATGAAGCTGTCGCGACGGACGATCTTGCAAGGGGCTGCGAGTGTGCCTTTCGCACTTGCGAGCTTGCGGACGGGCGCGCTGGCGCAGACCGCGCCCGCCACGGAGCTGCCGCCGATTCTGTTCGTCCACGGCAATGGCGATTACGGCGCGCTCTGGATGACGACGCTTTGGCGGATGGAGTCCAACGGTATCGCGCGCGATCGCATGATGGCGATCAATTTCACCGACCCGCTGGCGCGCAACGACGACAAGGTCGAGCAGGCGGGTCGCTCCTCGACCGAGGATCAGCGCCTCGAGCTCGCTGCCGCCATCACCGAGCTGAAGCGCCGCACCGGCGCAGCCCGCGTGGCGCTGGTCGGCAGCTCGCGCGGCGGCTACGCGATCCGTAACGTCATCAAGAACGGCGGCGCCGGTGATGTCAGCCATGCGGTGCTGTGCGGTACGCCCAATCACGGCGTGTTCGCAACAGACGACCAGCCGAACAACGAATTCAATGGCCGCGGCACGTTCCTGCGCGGACTGAACGAGGGCGAGAGTGAGGTGACGCCGGGAGTCGCTTTCCTCACGCTGCGCAGCGACGGTCTGGACAAATTCGCGCAACCCGATGGCCGCTTTATCGGCAAGCCCGGCATGCCGACCAATGTCACCGCCGAAGGGCCGGAGCTGAAGGGCGCCACCAATCTCGTGCTCGGCGCGCTCGACCATCGCGAGGTGGCGTTTCACCCGCGCGCGTTCCGCGAGATTTACAAGTTCATCGCGGGGCGCGAACCTGCGCGCATCGCGATCGTGCCGGAGACCAGCGTGAGATTGAGCGGCCTCGTCACGGGTACGCCCGGCGGCGTGCCGACCAATCGTCCGGTCGCGGGTGCAATCGTCGATGTCTTCCGTGTCGATCCTGATACCGGGGAGCGCAAAGACGGTGCGCTGTACAGCTCGACAACAGGCTCAGATGGCCGTTGGGGGCCGGCGCAGGTCGATCCCGCCTGGTCGCTCGAATTCGTGCTGATCTCGCCGGATGCGCCGACGACGCACATCTACCGCTCGCCCTTCCCGCGCTCGTCCGAGGTTGTGCATCTGCGGCCCGCGCGGCCGCTCGGGCCGGCCGACAAGGCCGCCGGCGCCGTCGTGATCATGTCGCGTCCGCGCGGCTATTTCGGCCTGCCGCGCGACGTGGTGCTGCTCGACGGCAAGGAGCCGGCCGACGTCAAGCCGGGCGTGCCCACGGATGCGGCAGCCACCCTGCGGCTTCCCGCCACCGAGGTTGGCCGTAACATCGTGGCCCAATTCGGCGAAGAACGGATTGTGGCACGCGCCTGGGCTGCGTCCGAGAACCGGATTGCCATCGCCGAGCTGACTTACTAGCTATTTACCTGCGTCCCACCTTGCGGGAGAGAGCCATGAATATCGCCAGCGTGCGTCGGCCCATCACCCCTCCGGCTCCTCCGCGAGCGCCCGACGATATGTCGTTCTTCGGCCGGCTCGCGGTCATCAGGCAGAATATGATCGCGACCTGGGGTCAACGCGCCTACGAGGAAGAGGTCATTTCTGGCCGCTTCTTCTTCCGCAATAGCTTCATCCTGAACCAGCCGGACGCGATCCGGCACGTGCTGCTCAGCAATTACGAGAACTACACGCGCACGCCGGCCGGCATCCGCATGCTGCGCCCCGTTCTCGGCGACGGCCTTCTGATCGCGGAAGGTCATTCCTGGACGTTTCAGCGCCGCACGCTGGCGCCGGCCTTCACGCCGCGCGCGACCGCAAACCTCGTTCCGCACATGACGGCCGTGCTCGACGAAACCATCGCCAAGCTGGACGCGCAAACCGGTGAGCCGGTCGACCTGCGCGCGATCATGCAGCGCATGACGCTCGAGATCGCCGGTCGCACGATGTTCTCGTTCGGCATGGACCAGCACGGCGCAACCCTGCGCAACTTCATCATGGAATATGCCGCGCGGTTGGGGCGTCCGTACTTCCTCGACATGGTGCTGCCGGTGTCCTGGCCGAGCCCGATGGATTTTGCCCGCGCCCGTTTCCGCAAGCGCTGGACCGAGTTCGTGGCCATGCTGATCGCCGAGCGGCGTAAGGCGGGCAAGAAGGACGGTGCGCCGCCGCGCGATTTGTTCGATCTCATGGACGAGGCACGCGATCCCGAGACGGGCCAGGGCTTCTCCGACGAGCAGCTGGTCGACGAGGTCGCGACCATGATCCTCGCCGGTCATGAGACCACGGCGACGGCGCTGTTCTGGGCGCTCTACCTGCTCGCGCTCGATCCCGATACGCAGGAGGAGGTGGCGTCCGAGACCCGCGGCGAGCATCTCGACAGCATGGCCGACATCGATCGCCAGAAATTCACCCGCGCGGTGATCGACGAAACCATGCGGCTCTATCCGCCGGCCTTCCTGGTCGCGCGTGCCGCGCGCGATAGGGACAATGCGGCGGGCGTCGAGATCGGCAAGGGCGACATCATCATGATCGCGCCCTGGCTCTTGCACCGGCACGAGAAGCTGTGGGATCAGCCGAACGCATTCATTCCAAAGCGCTTCATGTCGCAGGAGGCGCCGGACCGTTTTGCTTACCTGCCGTTCGGTGCAGGTCCGCGCGTCTGCATCGGCGCACCGTTTGCCCAAGCCGAATCCGTGCTGGCGCTGGCGCGGCTGATCGGAGCGTACCGAATCGAGCTTGCCGACCCCGCGACCCCCGTAATTCCGCTCGGCGTCGTCACCACCCAGCCGGACCATTCACCCCTGTTCCGCATCACGCGTCGGTGACAGGCTCGCGTCTGGCCGCTGGCGTGATCCAGCCTACATAGAGTTTCGCCATGAGCGACATCCAGGCCCAATTCTCCGTTCTGAAGCAGACCGCCGATCCCGTTGTGGTGGAGGCCATCGCGCAGCTGATCGCCAACGGTCATGATCGCGATCTCAACCGGATCAATGCGCTGGATTTTGCCGACCGGACCGGGCTCGACCAGGAGAAGGTCATTTCCGGCTTCCTGCACGCCTCGCGGCTCGGCCTGTTCGACATGAGCTGGAACGTGCTGTGTCCCGGCTGCGGAGGCGTGCTGGGCGCGCACGCCACACTGAAGTCGTTGAAGCACGACGACTACAATTGCGCGCTCTGCGCCGCCGGATACGAGGCCTCCGTCGACGAGATGGTCGAAGTGGCCTTCACCGTCAGCCCGCGGGTCCGCCGCATCGGTGCTCATGATCCCGACACGTTGCCGATCTGGGAGTATGTGCGGCAGATGTTCTGGAGCTCAGGCGTCGACATCAACGACGAATCCTTTTCCCGCCTGATCGACCAGGTAACGCTCGAAGCCCTCGAATTGCCCGCCGGCGAGAAGGCGATCCTCTCACTCAATCTGCCGAGCCAGTTCATCATCGTGTTCGAGCCGGTCACCCATTCCGCCCATTTCCTGGACGTTCAGGGTGAGCCGACCAGCGAGCGTCAGCAGCTGTCGATCATGTTCAACAAGCTGGAGGCGCCGACGGGGACCACCGTGATGCGCCCCGGACCGTTGCGTCTCATGCTCGAGAACCAATCGGACAGTCGCGTATTGCCCTCGGTCTGGATTGCCGACCACGCGTTGCACGAGATGATCGGCAAGCGCAAGCCGATCCTGACCGCCAAGCGCATGCTGTCCAACCAGACGTTCCGCGACGTCTTCAAGGCCGACAACCTCAATGTCGACCAGCGACTGAAGATCACGTCCCTGACGTTCCTGTTCACCGACCTGAAGGGTTCGACGGCGCTGTATGAGCGGGTCGGCGACCTCAATGCCTTCGATCTCGTGCGGGCGCATTTTCGCGCGCTGCTGGAGATCATCGCCGCCGAGAAGGGTGCGGTCGTGAAGACGATCGGCGATGCCGTGATGGCGACCTTCGTCAGGCCCGAGCACGCCATCACCGCGGGACTGCGCATGCGCGCCGCGATGGACGAATTGAACAAGCAGCGCGGCGCCAACGACCTCATTCTCAAGATCGGGATCCACGAAGGCCCCTGCCTCGCAGTCATGCTCAACGAGCGGCAGGATTATTTCGGCCAGACCGTCAACATCGCCGCCCGCGTGCAGAGCCTGTCGACCGCGCAGGAGATCCACATCACCGGCCCGGTGCTGGACGCTCCCGCAGTCGCCGAGGTGCTCAAGCAGCGCGCCATCAAGCCGATCCAGAAGCAGGCCGCGCTCCGTGGCATCGCCGACAAGATGGTGGTGTACGAGATACCGTGAGGCATCATTCGTCATTCCGGGTTCGATGCTGGCGCATCGCCCCGGAATGACGGTGAACAGATTGCCGAAACGTAATACGCGCGCGGAACTGACGCACGTTGCGCCGGTTGGGTTTCTTGCTCATATAATGCTGGTAACGGCCGCGCTCCTTGCGGCGTCATCAATCTCGGTAGGACCTATGCTCGACGGCTTGCGCCAATTCATCGCCGACATTGTCGGTCCCCAAGCCCAGGACCGCGCATTTGGCGACAGCGATTACCGGCTGGCCGCGACCGCGCTGCTGGTCCATGTGGTCTCGCTGGACGGCCAGCCGAGCGCGGCCGAGCAGCGCAAGCTGCACAGCCTGATCGAAAGCCATTTCGGGCTCGACCGCGGCACCGCTGACCGTCTCATCGCCGACGCCACCCAGGTCGAAGGCGAGGCCGTCGACCTCTATCACTTCACCAGCGTCATCATGCGCTCGCTCGACGAAGCGGGTCGCAAGCGGATCGTGCAGATGATGTGGGAGCTGGTCTATGCCGACGGAGAGGTCAGCGAGTTCGAGGACAATGTGGTCTGGCGCGCGTCCGACCTGCTCGGCATCTCCCAGCGTGACCGGATCGAGCTGAAGCACGCCATTGCGGAGCGTGCCGGTGGCCAGGTCAAGGATCGCGCCGTCGGACCGGTCCCCGGCGGATTGCCTGGCCTGCGAGCCACATGACGAAACTTTAATATAAGCCCGGCGGTCCCCCGCTTCTGCGGATTCGACTGCAAATACCGGTCTTTCCTGCTTCCACTGTCGCTCTCACAAGCAGCCATGCTGCCAGCGCCGCTTGCCTGGCGCGCACGGCTTATGCTCTCGTTCTGGTATTGCCGGGACCACAGACTTCAATTCAAGAGACTTCGATCGTGAATGAGCGGGTAACGTTGATCACCGGTGCCTCGGCGGGCATCGGGATGGAGCTGGCGCGTGTGTTTGCCGCCAATGGACATCGCCTCGCATTGACGGCGAGACGGGTGGATCGGCTCGAAGCGCTCGCGAACGAGATCGCCGCCAAGGGTGGCAAGAAGCCGATCGTGATCGCCTGCGATCTCGAGGACCCGGATGCAGGCGAGAGGATCGCCGCAGCACTTGCCGCCGAAGGTGTCGAGCTCGATCATCTCGTCAACAATGCCGGCTTCGGCGTGTTCGGTGATGCCATCGAGCGCGATCGCGACATGCAGCTCGGCATTGTCGACGTCAACGTCCGTGCGCTGACGGATCTGTCGCTGCGCTTCGCCGATCAGCTCATCCGGAACAAGGGCGGTCTTCTCAATGTCGGCTCGGTTGCAGGCTTCCTGCCCGGCCCCGGCATGGCCGTGTACTACGCATCCAAGGCCTATGTGATTTCCTTCACCGAAGCATTGCGGGCGGAGCTCGCTCCCCGCGGCGTCCGTGTCACCGTGCTTTGCCCGGGCCCGGTCCCCACGGAATTCCAGGCCCGCGCCGGCGTCGGCTCGCAACATGACACGGCCTTTCTCAACGTCTCAGCTGCCGAGGTTGCGCGGGAGGCGTATCGCGCTCTGATGGCCAACAAACGGGCAGTGCTGCCCGGCCTCGGCAACAAGATTGTGCCGTTCGCGCTGCGCTTCTTCCCACGCGGCTTCATCCTGGCGGCCACTAGCCGGTTCCAGCGGCAGCGGCGCTGAACGCCGCCGCCCGCGTCCGTAGTGGCCCGGAGCTTGCTTCCAGACGTGCGCGTGTGTGCGCAAACTCACACGATGTTAACCATCGCTTAGCTATGCTGGCGGTCTGAACCGATAGCACTCGCAGAGGCCATGTCGTTCCGGACGGACAGGTTTGGTGGCGCAGAGGTGGTCGCCTTCCCACAGAGGGCGGCGAGCGTCGCCGCCGCTGAAACCCGGCTGCCGGTTCTGATCGTCCTGCATCAGGAATGCTCGACACCCGGCCGCGTCGGCAATGCGTTGCGCGCGCTCGGCCACCGCCTCGACATCCGCCGTCCTCGCTTCGGCGATCCCCTGCCCGAGACGCTCGATCAGCATGCCGGGGCCGTGATCTTCGGCGGGCCGATGAGCGCCAATGATTCCGACGACTACATTCGCCGTGAGATCGACTGGATCGAAATTCCGCTCCGCGAGCAGCGCCCGTTGCTCGGCATCTGCTTAGGGGCGCAGATGCTGGCGATGCAGCTCGGGGCCCGTGTCGCGCCGCATGCGCAGGCGCTGACGCAGATCGGGTACTACCCGATCAGGCCGACCGCCGCGGGCCGCGCGCTCTGCCCGCACTGGCCGGCGCAGGTCTATCACTGGCATCGCGAGGGCTTTGAGCTGCCTGGAGGCGCCGACTTACTCGCCGAAGGCGATGATTTCCCGGTGCAGGCGTTCCGCACGGGCAATGCTTTCGGCGTGCAGTTCCACCCCGATGTGACCTATGCGATGATGTGCCGCTGGACCACGCGCGGCTATGACGGATTCAGCGCGCCCGGTGCACGGCAGCGGCATCATCATTTCGCGGATCGCGCCGTCTACGATGTCGCCGAACGCGCCTGGCTCGATCATTTCCTCGACGGCTGGTTGGAGCGCCGGCCGATGCTGGCGCAAGCCGCCGAGTGATCGCGGCTTCGCGCAAGTCCTTGGCGCAAGTCCTTGGCGCAGGTCCTTGGCGCAAGTCCTTCTCCCATCCCGGGGTATGCTAGGCTCGCTTCTAACGAGCGCGTGCGAACGCGTGCCGGCAAACAAGGGAGAGTCATGGCCTACGAACACATTCTCTATGAGGTGAGCGACAAGATCGCGACCATCACGCTCAACCGCCCCGATCGCATGAATGCATGGACGCCGGTCATGGAGCGCGACGTGCGCAACGCGATGGAGGCATCGAGCGCCGACGACAATGTCCGCGTCATCGTCCTCACCGGCGCGGGCCGCGCCTTCTGCGCCGGCGCCGACATGGATGCGCTGAAGGGCCTCGATCCCAACGACGTCAGGCGCGCCTCGAACCTGCCGCCGTTCGACATGAATCGCCGGCCAGACTGGCAGACGCGGTACGGCTATTATCCTTCGATCAAGAAGCCTGTGATCGCCATGCTGAACGGCGCGACGGCAGGCATTGGACTGGTGCATGCACTCTATTGCGACCTTCGCTTTGCCGCCGACAACACCGTGTTCACCACCGCCTTCGCGCGGCGCGGCCTGATCGCCGAGCACGGCATCAGCTGGATGCTGCCGCGCATCGTCGGCCACGCCAATGCGCTGGATCTGCTGCTCTCGGCGCGGCGCGTGTCGAGCGAGGAGGCACTGCGGATCGGGCTGGTCAACCGGCTCTGTCCGCCGGAGAAGCTGCGTGAAGAGACGTATACTTACGCGCGCGATCTCGCCGATTTCGTCTCGCCGAGCGCGATGGCCGTGATCAAGCGCCAGCTCTACGAGGTGCCGTTCCAGACGCTGGCCGAGGCGACGATCGACGCCAACAGGGAGATGATGGTGGCGCTGAACGGGAGTGATTTCAGGGAGGGCGTGGCGAGCTTCATGGAGAAGCGGCCGCCAAGGTTTACGGGGAGGTAGGGGAATTCGCCAAGCCAGTCCGTCTTCGCCCTGCGGGCTTCGCCGGACACCACGCTTCACTCTTCGGGCTCCGCGCGGCTGCGCCACGCGTAGCCCGAAGGGCGAAGCGTGGTGGAGCCAGGCGGGATCGAACCGCCGACCTCGTCATTGCGAACGACGCGCTCTCCCAGCTGAGCTATGGCCCCTTTGCTGGCCGCTCTGGTGAACGCGGCCGACAACCGGGCGCCATTTAAGTCCCCGCCAAGGTCAAGTCAAGGACGGGCGTAACCCGGTTTTAGCTCTCCGGGTGCCGACTTCCCTTGTTTGGGCCTGACGGAACCGATATCTAGCAAACGGGGCGTCAATCCCGACCGAGCCAGAGTTTTCAAAAGCCAGAGGCCTCATAAGCCATGCGTGCCGTTCTCGACATCGTCATCATCGTGCTCGACCTCTACGTCTGGCTGCTGATCGCCTCCGCGATCCTGTCCTGGCTGATCGCCTTCAACGTGGTGAACACGCGTAACCAGTTCGTGTCGGCGGTGGCGGAGTTCCTCTACCGGATCACCGAGCCTCTGCTGGCGCCGATTCGCAATTTCCTGCCCAGCCTCGGCGGTCTCGACATCTCGCCGATCATCCTGATCCTGATCATCATGTTCATCGAGCGGGTGATCCTGTACTACATCTACCCGAACGTGGTCTAAGCGGGCGGGAGCGCCTTGGTTGCCAACAAGGAGCCTTGTTGTCAGGAGCCTTGCCCTAAGGACCCTTGGCGCTACTCGGCCGCAGGTATCAGCATCGCGCTGCGGGTGACGCCGCGCGGCGGCCGCGACGACATCGACGGGATCGAGCAGCTTTCGGATGGCCGCAGCGTGCTCAAGGTGCGGGTGCGCGCCATTGCCGATGGCGGCGAGGCCAACAAGGCCGTGCTGGCGCTGCTGGCGAAATCGCTCGGCGTGCCCAAGAGCAATGTAAAGCTGCTATCCGGAGCCACGTCGCGGCTGAAGCAGATCGCGGTCGACGGCGATCCGGCGCGTCTCGGCGAAACCCTGCGCCAGCTCACATCGGCCAAACCGACAGATTGAGAGAACGGACATGACCGCTGATATCATCGATGGAAAAGTCATTGCGGCGGAACTCCGTGGCCGCGTCGCCGAGGAGGTCGCCCGCGTCAAGCGCGAGCACAATCTGGTGCCGGGCCTTGCAGTGGTCCTGGTCGGCAACGACCCCGCCAGCGAAGTCTATGTCCGTTCAAAACACACCCAGACCCAGGCCGCGGGCATGGCCTCGTTCGAGCACAAGCTGCCGGCCGACGTCTCGCAGGCAGATCTGCTGGCGCTGGTCGCAAAGCTCAACCGGGATCCCGCCGTGCACGGCATTCTCGTGCAATTGCCGTTGCCGAAGGGGCTGAACACCGAGGCCGTCATCAACGCCATCGACCCCGCCAAGGATGTCGACGGGCTGCATCCGAACAATGCCGGCCGGCTCGCCGGCGGCTTCGAGGCGCTGTCGCCCTGCACGCCGCTCGGCTGCATCATCCTGACCAAAAGCGTGCACGCCTCGCTCGAAGGCATGAACGCCATCGTCATCGGCCGCTCCAACCTGGTCGGCCGCCCGCTCGTGCAATTGCTGCTGAACGAGAACGCCACGGTGACGATCGCGCATTCGCGCTCGCGCGACCTGCCTGGCCTCGTGAAGAAAGCGGACCTCGTCTATGCAGCAGTGGGCAAACCAGAAATGGTGCGCGGCGACTGGCTGAAGCCGGGTGCGACCGTGATCGATGTGGGCATCAATCGCATCCCGAAGGAGGACGGCAAGACGCGCCTCGTCGGCGACGTCGCCTATCAGGAAGCGCTTGCCGTTGCCGGCGCGATCACGCCGGTGCCTGGTGGTGTCGGCCAGATGACGGTGGCGTGCCTGTTGGTGAACACGCTCCGCGCGGCCTGCGCGATCGCCGGCCTGCCGAAGCCGGCGGTGTAGTTGAGCGTCATTCCGAGGCGGCTCGCAGAGCCAAACCCGGAATCTCGCGCCCCGACCTCTGGATTCCGGGTTCGCTCTGACGCGCCCCGGAATGACCGTGCCGATCAGCCCTTCTTCTTCTTCTCGCGCTCGATGCCTTCTTGGATCAGCTGGTGCGCTTCCTCCGGGCCGCCCCAGCGCAGGATCTTCACCCACTTGCCCTTTTCGAGATCCTTGTAGTGCTCGAAGAAGTGCTGGATCTGCTGCAGCGTGATGTCGGGCAGGTCGGAGTACGACTTCACCTTGTCGTAGCGCTGCGTCAGCTTGGACGACGGCACCGCCAGGATCTTCTCGTCGCCGCCGGCTTCGTCCTCCATGAACAGCACCCCAACCGGGCGCACGCTCATGACGGCGCCGGGGATGATGGCGCGGGTGTTGATGATCAGCACGTCGCAGGGGTCGCCGTCATCCGACAGCGTGTGCGGGATGAAGCCGTAATTGCCGGGGTAACGCATCGGCGTGTAGAGGAAGCGGTCGACCACCAGCGTGCCGGCCTCCTTGTCCATCTCGTACTTGATCGGTTCGCCGCCCACGGGGACCTCGATGATGACATTGACGTCGTGGGGGACGTTCTTTCCGATCGAGACCGCATCGATACGCATTCAAGGCTCCGTTGTTGCCGAGGATAAATCGCGCCCGGCAGCGATTTTGGCGCTGTCATACGCGGGCTTGGCCCGCTGATCCATCGCGTTTTTGTGAAATAATGAATCCGGCGATCACCGGCGCAAGCGGCCTGCGGTATCGACGGAGGGGAACGCTGCCCGGCTAGGGTTTCAGCAGCTCAATTGGTCCAAGCGAAGGCAACCTTGTCGAGCGCCTTCGGTCCGAAACGCTCCGACGAGCGCGCCACCATGCGGCCCCCCAGGGCGCGGTAGAACTCGGTGGCCGGGTCGTTGTCCGAGAGCGCCCACACCACCATGCTCTTCAGCCCGCTCTGCATCAGGTCGCGGCGGGCGGCGGCAAACAGGCGGCGGCCGAAGCCGAGGCCCTGAAACTCGGGCCGCAGATAAAGCTCGTAGATCTCGCCGTCGAAATGCAGGCTGCGGGCCCGGTTGCGGCCGTAATTGGCATAGCCCGCGATCTTGTCACCGAACACCAGCACGCTGACACGGCTGCCCTTGCGGATCGCGCTGTCCCACCATTGCGGACCGCGGCGGTTGATCAGCTTCTCCAGCTCGGCGCCGGGAATGATGCCCTGATAGGCCGAACGCCAAGCTTCGTCATGCGTCGACGCCACCGCAGTTGCATCTGCAGCTTTGGCCGGCCGGACCTCGATCAGGGTTGTGCTCATGGACGCGATCAAACCAAGTCGCCGCGTCGGCGGCAAGACCTATCGTTAATTATCGGTTAACCTGTGGACTTTCTGCATCAGTATTTTGGCCATGTTGTGCCGAAAAAGGACAGAGCCCAATGCTGAGGGCACCGGCGGGCCGTGCCTCGGTGCAAAACTCCTGTTGCGGCAACGAAGGAACGGCGATGGGCACCGCAGAAAGTCAGCCCATGCTGATTCGTTCCTACTAGTGTGGCTGTCGCTGTTCTTGTTCGCTCTCGCCAATTCATGCGGCTCCTCAACACCATCGCGCTCCTGCCTCTGCTGGCTTTGCTGACTGCGCCACCTCTGTGCGCGCAGGTCGGGTTCGGTCCAACCGGAGAGGAGGGCGAGCCGTTTCGTCGGCAGGAATGGCGCGTGCCAACGCCGGATACCGATCTTGCTGCGCATGCCCTGCTGTTTCGCCCCTCGGGCCCAGGTCCGTTCCGGCTCGCGGTGATCGCACACGCCTCGACGCAGAACACGTTGCGTCGGGTGCAAATGCTGCAGCCGGAATACCGCCCGCTCGCCGGCTATCTTGTCGCGCGCGGCTTTGCCGTGCTGGTGCCGGAGCGGCCCGGCCATGGAGCCACTGGCGGCCGCTACCTCGAGGATCAGGGCGGCTGCGACGAGCCCGACTACACGCGCTCGGGCCGCGCAACGGCCGACGCAATCAAGCTGGCGCTGGTTCAGCTGCAAAAGCACGATTTCATCCGCAAGGATGGCGCGATCGTGATCGGCCATTCCGCCGGCGGATGGGGTGCGCTGGCGCTCGCCGGTGCCGATCCGAAGGTGATCTCCGCCATCACCGTGTTTGCACCGGGACGCGGCGGCCATGCCAATGATGAGCCGAACCGAATCTGCGCGCCGCACACCCTGCTCGCCGCCGCAGCGGAATTCGGCAAGACCGCGCGCATTCCCGTCACCTGGCTTGTTGCGGGGAATGACAGCTATTTCGCGCCGGCATTCTCGCAGAAACTCGTCGATGCGTTTCGCGGCACGGGCGGCAAGGCCGAGTTTCGCCCGCTGCCGGCCGTCGGCAGCGAAGGCCATTGGATGATCGAAACCGAAGCCGGCGTCAAAGCCGCCAGCGGCGAGCTCGCGCGGGCGCTGAACCCGCCCAAGCCTGTGGCGACCAAGAAGCCATGACGCTGTATTTCCTGGTCAAGTTTGTTCACGTCGTCGGCGCCATCGTCATTCTCGGCACCGGGACCGGCATCGCCTTCTTCATGCTGATGGCGCATCGCACGCAAGACCCGGAGTTCATCGCCCGCACCGCTTCGGTCGTCGTCATCGCGGATGCGATCTTCACGCTGTCGGCCGTGATCCTCCAGCCGGTCAGCGGCGGCGTGCTGATGATGCTGTCGGCGACCTCGATCACGGAGCGCTGGCTGCTGGCCTCACTCGCGCTCTACGCGATTGCCGGCTTGTTCTGGGTGCCAGTCGTGTTCATGCAGATCGAAATGCGCGACCTCGCGCGCAAGGCTGCTGCGCAGCACAGTGCGCTCCCACAGCGCTATTTCGTACTGTTCCGCCGCTGGTTCGCGTTCGGCTTCCCCGGTTTTGGGGCAACCGTGCTGATCCTGTGGCTGATGATCGCAAAACCATTTTGAGAGACGTGATGAACCAGCGCACCATTCTCGTACTCGGCGCCTCTGGCCTGATCGGCCGCTTCGTCACCGATGATTTGCGCACGCGGGGCTTTCGCGTCGTCGGCGTGGCGCGGAGCCTGTCGCCGGCGCAGAGGATGAGCGCGCTGGACATCGAGCTGCCGATCCTCATCCTCGATACGGCCGCGCTGACGCGTCTTCTCAACGAGCATGCGGTGGACGTCGTCGTGAACTGCCTCGGCGTGCTCCAGGATGGCCCCGGCAGCAACACCAGCGCGGTGCATCGCGATTTCGTCGCGCGACTGCTTCAGGCGATCGGTGGCAGCGGCCGCGCAATCCGGTTGGTGCACATCTCGATCCCCGGCACCGCGGAGGCGGATCGCACCGCTTTTGCCACGACCAAGCGCGAGGCCGAGCGCCTGATCGGAGCCAGCGGCATTCCCCATGCCATCCTGCGGCCCGGCTTCGTGGTCGCACCGTCAGCCTATGGCGGCAGCGCCATGCTCCGCGCGCTTGCAGCCTTTCCGATCGATTTGCCGGCCAAGGACATGGCAACGCCATTTCAGCCCGTGGCCATCGAGGATATTTCGGCGACCATCGCCTGGCTCGCCGCGCGCGACATCGACGATGCCTCGTTGAGGGCGGTGAGCTGGGACCTGATGCAGGCCGAACCGGTCACCATGGCCGGCGTCATCAAGCCGTTTCGCCAAGCGTTCGGCACGGCCGGTTGGCCACGCATCGCGATGCCGCGTTTCATGCTCGATCTCGGCGCGAAACTCGGCGATGTCGCCAGCTATCTTGGCTGGATGCCACCGATGCGCTCCACCGCCATTGCCGAGCTCCGTCGCGGCGTGACTGGCGATCCGACAGCGTGGATCGCCGCGACGGGCATCGCGCCGAGGAGGCTCGCTGAATTAATCGGACGCCATCCTGCCAGCATCCAGGACACATGGTTCGCGCGCCTGTTCCTGGTCAAGGCGCTGATTTTCGCAAGCCTGGTCGCGTTCTGGGTCGTCTCCGGTTTCATCGCCTTGTTCGTGTCCTACGGTGCCGCCGCCGGCATTTTGACCGCGCACGACTTTCCGCCCGCGTTGGTCGATCCCATCACCATCGGCACCAGCCTGATGGACATGAGCATCGGTGTCTTGATCGCCTTCCGCCGGACGGCTGCGATCGGCTTGATCGCGGGTATTTTCGCTTCGCTCGGCTATATGGTTGGCGCCGCAATTCTCACGCCCGACCTCTGGATCGAGCCGCTTGGCGCGCTGGTGAAGACCGGGCCGGCGATCGTGCTGATGATCATTGCATTGCTCATGCTGGATAAGCGATAGCGTTTTCGAGCGAAGTGGATTCCGGTTCGCGTGAAGAAAACGCGTCAAAATGAGAGTCTGATGCCCAAATGGCCTGATGACGACGTCATTCTGTTCGACGGCGTCTGCATCTTCTGCTCACGCTGGGTCCGCTTCGTCGCCAAGCGCGACACGGCGAGGCAGTTTCGGTTCACGCCGATCCAGTCGGATTATGGCGCCCGGCTCGCGCGCACGTTCGGCATCGACCCCGATGATCCCGACACCAATGCGGTGATCCATGGCGGCGAAGTGTTCATGAAGTCGGATGCTGCGCTGACGGTGCTGTCGCAACTCCCAGGCTGGCGCTGGGTGCGCGCATTATTCGTGTTGCCGAAGCCGCTGCGGGATGCGGTCTACAGCCTCGTCGCGCGCAACCGCTATCGCATCTTCGGAAAGTATGACGCCTGCTTCGTGCCAGATGCGGATTTGCGAGCGCGAGTGATCGAGTAGCCCGCAATGACGGAGCTTGCAGCTAAGGCTTGCCCAGAGCCGCCAGCACTTCCTTCGCCGCCCGCTCGCCGCTGTCCCGTGCACCATGCGCGGTCGTGAAGAAGGTCGGCGACGTCGCCTCGCCCGCGAAGAACAGACGTGCATCCACCGGCGCAGCCAGCACGGCACGGTCGCCGGCATGGCCGGGCAGCGCATGCGAATACGACCCCCGCGCAAAGGGATCGCGGGCCCAACGCGATTCATACAGCGGCTTCAGCTTGCAGCGGGTATTGTTGCCGAGAAAACCCGCGATCTCGCTGATGGCTTGGGCGGCGATGGCACCGTCGCCGGCATCTTCCAGCGCGCGGGCAAAGCTGCCGCCGAAAAAGCCCTCGATGCAGGGCTGGCCGAACGGGCGGATGTGATAGGTGCCCATCTCCGTGCGCATGGTGGCGCCGCGTAGATTGCCTTCTGTCGGAAAGGTCTCGGCGTCATCGAGGGCCAGCGTCACCTTATCGTCGACGCCGAGCGGCAGGCCCGCCGCTGCGTTCACCTTTGCGGGGAGCGGCGGCGAGAAGCGGATGGCTTCTTCCGCGATGAGATTGGTCGGCACGGTGACGATCGCCTTGTCCGCGGTCAGCGCGCCCCGCGACGTCTCGATGTGGACGCGTTTGTCCGAATGATCGATCAGCGCGACATTGCAATTCAGCGCCACCGGGCAGGGCGCACCATAGGCCGCAATCAGCGCGCCATAGCCGCGGCGGACGCGCCAATTGAAGTTGGTGTCCTCATAGGCGTCCCAGTCCAGCGTCGACATATCCTTCAGCTCGCACCCGTTGATATAGGTCGAGATCGCGTCGATCATCGGATTCCAGCGATTACCGGGCTCCAAATGCGAGCTCGCGGCCTCGTCCTTACCTGTTTGCGCCGCTTCCCACAGACGCTCATAGAACGCGTCCATTGCGCGCATGAAATCGTCGCGCTCGCTTTCCGGAAAGGCATTGCCGTAGGCCCGCTCGCGCCAGGGCGGCAGGTCCTTGTTGAGCTCGAAACCGAGCTGTCGCGCGATCGGCACGAAAGAGTTCTTGTCGGCCGAATGCAGCCAGCCGCAGCCGACGTCGAACGTCACCTCGGGTGAGGCCTGCACCGTCCAGGCCCGGCCGCCGAGCCGGTCACGTGCCTCCAGCACGATGACGGAGAGGCCACGGCCCGCCAGCGCGTGCGCCGCGCCGAGGCCGGCGGCACCAGCGCCGATGATCGCGACGTCGACGGAGGAGGGGAGGGACATGAAAAAGCGAATAGTGAGTGGCGAATGGCGAATAGAGTATCGGAACTAGGGCCTGTGGCCAAACGGCCCTATTCGCTACTCGCCAATTCCCATTCGCCCGCTTACGCCACCGCTTCCTTGGCCTTTTCCGCGCGCTTGCGCTCGTTCGGGTCGAGGTGCTTCTTGCGCAGGCGGATCGACTTCGGGGTGACCTCGACGAGCTCGTCGTCCTCGATATAGGCGAGCGCCTTTTCCAGCGTCATGCGGATCGGCGGGGTCAGGCGCACCGCCTCGTCCTTCGAGGTGGTGCGGATGTTGGTGAGCTGCTTGCCCTTGAGCACGTTGATCTCGAGATCGTTGTCGCGGGTGTGCTCGCCGACGATCATGCCGCGATAGACCTTCCAGCCCGGCTCGATCATCATCGGGCCGCGGTCTTCCAGCTTGAACATGGCGTAAGCCACCGCCTCGCCCTGGTCGTTCGAGATCAGGACACCGTTGCGGCGGCCCTGGATTTCGCCCTTGTAGGGGGCGTAACCGTGGAACAGGCGGTTCATGATCGCAGTGCCGCGGGTGTCGGTGAGCAATTCGCCCTGGTAGCCGATCAGGCCGCGGGTCGGCGCGTAGAACACCAGGCGCTGACGGTTGCCGCCCGAGGGCTTCATCTCGATCAGCTCGGATTTGCGCTCGCTCATCTTCTGCACGACGACGCCGGAATGCTCCTCGTCGACGTCGATCACGACCTCCTCGATCGGCTCCATGGTGGCGCCGGTCGCTTCGTCCTTCTGGTAGACGACGCGCGGACGCGACACCGAGAGCTCGAAGCCCTCGCGGCGCATGGTCTCGATCAGGATCGCGAGCTGGAGTTCGCCGCGGCCCGACACTTCCATCGCGTCCTTGTCGGCGGATTCGACGACGCGCAGCGCGACGTTGCCCTCGGCTTCGCGCAGGAGACGGTCGCGGATCATGCGGCTCGTCACCTTGTCGCCTTCGGTGCCGGCGAGCGGGGAGTTGTTGACGATGAACGACATCGACACGGTCGGCGGATCGATCGGCTGCGCCGGCAGCGGCACCTCGACGGTCGGGTCGCAGAAGGTGTCGGCGACGGTGCCCTTGGTGAGGCCCGCGATCGCGACGATGTCGCCGGCTTCGGCTTCATCGAGCGGGGTGCGCTCGAGGCCGCGGAACGCCAGGATCTTGGTGATGCGGCCGGACTCGACCAGCTTGCCGTCGGCGTTCAGCACCTTGACCTGCTGGTTCGGCTTCAGCGTGCCGGAAGAGATGCGGCCGGTGATGATGCGGCCGAGATAGGGGTTGGCTTCGAGGATGGTGCCGATCATGCGGAACGGACCTTCCTCGACCTTCGGCGGGGCGACGTGGCGCAGGATCAGGTCGAACAGCGGCTCCATGCCCTTGTCCTGCGGACCTTCGGGGCTATCCGCCATCCAGCCCTGCTTGGCCGACCCGTAGAGGATCGGGAAATCGAGCTGCTCCTCGCTGGCATCGAGCGCCGCGAACAGGTCGAACACCTCGTTGATGACTTCGGTCGGGCGCGCGTCAGGGCGGTCGACCTTGTTGATGACGACGATCGGCTTGAGGCCGACCTTAAGCGCCTTGGAGACCACGAATTTGGTCTGCGGCAGCGGGCCTTCGGCGGCGTCGACCAGCACCAGGGCGCCGTCCACCATGTTGAGGATGCGCTCGACCTCACCGCCGAAATCGGCGTGGCCGGGGGTGTCGACAATGTTGACGCGGGTGTCCTTCCACTGCACCGAGGCTGCCTTGGCCAGGATGGTGATGCCGCGCTCGCGCTCCAGATCGTTGGAGTCCATGGCGCGATCGGTCACCTTCTGGTTCTCGCGGAACGTGCCGGACTGCTGCAGGAGTTTGTCGACCAGGGTCGTCTTGCCGTGGTCGACGTGGGCGATGATGGCGACGTTACGAAGATTCATGAGTGAGCTTCTTTGCGGTCGAACAATGGGTTAAGCGCGATCTCGCCGGTCGGACCGGGACCTCTTCTCGAAACAACGCTGGAAGACTGGAAACGGGGCGCTTTCCGCCCAAAAAGGAAGCCCGGCCATATCAGACCGGGCGCCCTGCGCGTTGCGGCGCAATATATGCAAAAACGGCCAAAAAACAATGTGTTCTTTGACCGTTGGTTGACTGAATTTTGTCCGGGAATCCCCGGGGCTTAGGGCTGGGTCGGGGGGTGAGCGGGGACCCTGCGCCCCTTGATGGCCGCCCAGATCATGGCGACCCCGCCGATGCCCACGACCAGTCCCAGAAGGACGAACGGCGCGATGTCGCCAGTGATCTTGCCGTCCTCGAACATCGACACTCCGCCGAACAGGAGTGCGCAGAGACCTGGCACCAGCATGAAGATCCCGGCGATCGCCATCAGCGCGGTGAGGCAACCGCTGCGAGCTGGGCCGGGCGTTGGTGCGGGTGGTAGAACCGGCGGTGGCGTGTCGCTCATCGTGGTGCCTCCTCGGTTTGCCTCGCCTCGTGATAGGTCTGCCCCTCGAGCCCGGCGCGAATCCGGGAGATGGCGCCATTCCGATAGAACAGATTGTAGGTGTCGAACGGGATGATCGCCCCCTGCTCGGTCACGAAATGGATGCAGCTGCGCTTGACGTTGCCGACGCAGAAATTGAAGCGGTCGAGAAACTGCACGATGGTGACGCGGAAGACGTTTTCGTAGGTGAGCCCGTCCGGCACCTGAAAGCTCGGCAGGCAGCACAACAATTCGCAGACGCGCTCGGACGTGTTGAGGGGCCCTGAGGAGAGCGAGAACAGGTCGATGAATTTTTCGCGCAGCACCGGATATTTCTCAGGGCTGATTGTGTTGGGCATCACCGCCACCAGCTGCTCCTGCGGGATCAGCGAGGTCAGCGGCAGCACCTTCTCGCCGTTGCGCAGGCCATAGCCGATCGAGATGCTCTCGGGGTTGCAAGGCAGCGGAATCATGTCCTTGTCCCCGAACACGCCAGTCTCGACGACGCGCTTGCGGATCTCCGACAGCATGATGCGGTCGGTATTCTTGTCGAAGCTCTCGTTGCGGCCGGCATCCTGGACTGGCTGCAACGTCACCCCGCGCACGCACGTCCAGGTCAGCGCGTGACGCACGATGTCGCCGATCTCGGAATCGTTGACGCCGCGCTTGATGGTCGCGACCAGCGTGGTCGAGATGCCGCAATGCTCGAGATTTTCCAGCGCCTGCTGGCGGATCTTTCGTAAATCCGCGCCGCGCAGGTTGATCAGCGCATCGCGATGCAGCGAATCGAACTGGAGATAGATCTCCAGCCCGCGCCTGTTTTCGGCGAGCCGCGCCACGAAATCCTTTTCGCGGGCGATGCGCAGTCCGTTGGTGTTGATCATGACGTGGCGGATCGGCCGGGCGCGCACGGCGTCCAGGATCTCGAAGAAGTCAGGATGCAGCGTCGGCTCGCCACCGGAAATCTGCACGAGATCGGGCTCGCCCTCGCTCGCGACCAGCGCGTCGAGCATCTTCTCCACCGTCGCGAGCGGCGTGAATTTGGTTCGTGCCGGCGAGGACTCCGCAAAGCAGACCGGGCAGGTGAGGTTGCAATGCTCGGTGATCTCGATCAGCGCCAGGCAGGAATGCTGCTCGTGGTCGGGACAGAGACCGCAATCATAGGGGCAGCCGAATTGGGTGCGTTCCTGGAATTGCAGCGGCCGGTCGCCCGGCTTGATGAAATCCTTGCACAGCCGCCAATAGGCGGCATCGGTCGACACCAACGTCGATTGCACGCCGTGCTCCCTGCAACGCTTTTCGTACCAGACCTCGTTGCCGAGAATCTGGATCTTGGTCGGAACCAGCTTCAGGCAGGTCTCGCAAAGAGATTGGGTCTGGCCCCAGAAGATGTAGGGGCGCGACTTACGCAACGGCGCGTTCATGCAAGTGACTCGTTTTGTAAGCGTCTCGCTTGGGGTGCCGTCGCGAGCATGAATGCGGCGTAGAGCAGGACGGACAGCGACAGTAGGTGAAACAGGGTCAGGGGCCCGACCAGCGTGCCATAGGGCTTGAGGAATTCCCATAGGAAGCGCTGCATTCCGTAATAGGCGAGCACCAGGTAGAAACCATTGGTGATCGTGAACGCGTTCCGGTTCAAGACCGCCACCACATAGGCGAGCGCGAACAGGGCCATGGCCGCGCTCTCGTAGAGCTGCACGGGATGGCGGCGAACGCCGTCGCCGAAATCCTGGCCGAAGGGCAGCGCCGTCGGCGTGCCATAGGTGAAATCGTCGAGCCCTGCGAAGTAGCAGCCGATCCGGCCGATCGCGATGCCGAGCGCCAGCGGCAGCGCGAACCGCGCGCCGGTTCGTACCGTGACGCCTGCGGACCATTTGTAGAGCTCGATCGCCACGATGCCGCCCGCCAGCCCGCCCTCGACCGAGCGCGCAATGCCGCTTTGCCCGGACAGCCACAGATTGGCGGAGCCGAACAGATAGGCGCCAAGGCCTGCGCCAAACACCAGCGTGGCGATATAGGGCAGCGCGAAGGATTGCGAGGGAAACTGCAAGCCCCGTCGCGACAGCCAAAAGACGGCGGTAGCCGCCGCCAGCCAGGCCAGGATGTCGAAGAGAGTGTGAAGGAAAGCCCCGCTCATGCGGGGCCAGTATAGCACGACCGCGGTTAGAGCGGCGCGCCGCGCATTATAGCGCCACAAGAGAGAAGGAAGAAGCTACCCGGCCTCCCGCTCCTCGGTCGGATAGACCCCGCGCAGCACCTCCTCGAAATGCATCTTCACCGCATCGTTGCACAGGCAGGCGCGCAGCCTCAGGCCGTCGCGGTTGCGGACGAGGATCGAGCCGCGCCGCGTGTCGAGCACGCCTTCGGCCTTGAACGACTGAAGCACGCGGCTGGCATAGGAGCGGCCAACGCCGAGCAAAGTCGCGAGCTGTTCGTGGGTCAGCGGCACACTGGTCTCGTCGCCGGTCCGCTCCATCGCCGCCAGGATCCATTTGGCGGTGCGCTGCTCGATCGAATGGATCGCGTTGCAGGCGGTCGACTGGAAGATCTGGGCCAGCATGCAATCGGCATAGCGGGCAAAGACGTTGCGCAGCGACGCCGAGCGCAGCTTGGCCGCTTCCAGCTTGGCAACGTGAATGCGCGCAAACGGTCCGCCGAATTTGACGCAGATCCGGGTATAGGCCGGCAGAAACCCCTCGCTGACGATGCCGCCCACCGCGCCTTCGCGGCCGACCAGAATGGTTTCGACGTCGCGGCCATCCTCGTTGGGGACGAGGAAAGTCGCGAGCGACGGGCCGCAGGGGAAGTGGACCACCTGCACGTCATCGCCGGGATTGTAGAGCAAGTGCCCGGCTGCAGAGTCCTCGACGGTCACGTGCGGCGCCACGAGGCCGTAGTCGACCTGACTCAAACGCCGCAGCAGATTGTTGGCCGGCCGGCTCTCGACCTCGGTGATCTTGCCGATACGCGCATCCATTCTGAACTCCCACCCTTCCTCCCACCTTAGCGAGTTCCATCCGTTTCCTGTGTGCACAAGTGGACAGACCAGAGAACGATGATGTGGTGAGTTTCGTTCCGGGAACCCCCCGATGCGCTGCGCGCAGGCATCGTGTCGCGGCAGTCCTGATCCAAAAACCCCAAACCAAGATGCGATCATGGTACCTGCACACTCCAATGGCACAGGCTGGCCGGCCGATGTTCTGATCGTCGAGGACGATCCGATCATCGCGATCGATTTCGAGGATCGCCTGCTCGGATTTGGTGTCGCCGCCGTGCGGACCGTGGGTTCGGTGACGCAGGCGTTGAATGCCATTGCGAAACGGAGACCCGATTTCGCGCTGCTCGATGTCGAGCTGATCCGCGAGACGAGCTTTGCGATCGCCGAGCGGCTCATTGCGCTGAAGGTTCCGTTCGTGTTCGTCACCGGCTACGGCGCCGAGGTGCGCATCCCGCCCGGATTGGCGGGCCGGCCCCGGCTGCAGAAACCGTGCTCGAGCGAGGCGCTGGAGGCGGCGCTGCAGGCACGGGACACCTGATCGCTACTTGCCGGAGCGAATGCAGAGCTCGGCGAGGTCGGTCTCGACGCCCTTGAAGAAGGTGTGCGGAAACGGCGCCGGCGATGAGGCCTTCCTGATCGCCGCACTCTGCGCAATCGCCTCTTGATCGGACAATTGCAGGAAACGTTTCAGCGCCTTCGAGCGACTCTTCCTGGCGAACGTCTCCAACCGCTCTTCCGTTGCATCGGTCGGATTGAGACGGAGCAGAGCTTCGTTGCCTGTCTGCAATGGATAGACCCCTCCAAGTTTCACGCGGGCGATCACGTTGTAGCGGTCGAAATGCTCGAAGATCAAATCCAGGATCTTCGCCTGACGTATCGGCTCTTCCATCGCGAGATAGCGCTTCACATCCGGATTGCTCTTCAGGCTTTCCAATTCGGCTGCGCCGGCAAATGGATTGTCGGAGGTCTGCCGGTCGATGAACGCCGATGCGCCATCCAGCATATGCGTGCCCCATCTGATGACGATATCGCGGCCGCGCGGTTCGAGCTGGTCGGCAGCCAACCCCTTGTCCGTCAGACATGCCGGGTCGGCGCTTGCGCGCAGTGACTTGCCGAGCTCGGCGGTCAGCGCCTTGCCGTAAGGCGAAGCGAGGGCCTCGCGCACCAGCGTCGCTCTGTCCTGAGCCTTCTCTTGGGTCTGCGCGCATGTGGGGGATGCTGCGCTCAGCAGCAGCGCGATAACGATCGTTGGGCGGCTGAACGGCACGGTATCAACTCGAACATGGCTCGGACGGCATCACGCCCTCGAAAATGCGCGGGCGCTCGCAATTGTCGTCCGGGCCGGCCGGAGGGTTCATCCGGCTTCGAATTGGCCGTCACGCACGCTTCGGATCGAGCGTGGTCGACCACAGCGCGACGTCGGCGCGATCGCGCAGGGTCACCGTCATCCGGCCGGACGCGCCGTCGATCTTGACGTGACCAAAGAACTGCATGCCCGCGGACGGCGGCAGATTCTGGCTGTCCTTGCCCGGCGCCTTGACGAAGCGCACCTCGGGACCAAAGGTATTGTCGAGCGCGTTCGGGCCGAACGTGCCCGCGTGCAGCGGGCCCGAGACGAACTCCCAGAACGGCTCGAACTCCTGAAATTGCGCCTTGTTCGGATCGTAATAATGCGCGGCGGCGTAGTGCACGTCCGCGGTCAGCCACACCGTGTTGCTGATCGGCGCCATCTTGATGAAGCGTAGGATGTCGGCGATCTCGAACTCGCGGCCACGCACCGGGCCGTCGCCCTGCGCAACGGCTTCCGAGCCGCCCTTCGGCGTGTCGGAGACGATCAGGCTGATCGGCATGTCCGATGCGATCACCTTCCATGTCGCGCGCGAATTCAGCAGGCCGCGCTTGAGCCAGGCGATCTGCTCCGGGCCGAGGAAATAGCTGGCGGGGCCATAGGCGGTTTCGAGATTGGCGCCGTTCGGTGCGCGATAGCTGCGCTCGTCGAGCACGAATACGTCGAGATGCGGGCCGTAGGAGATCTGGCGATAGACGCGGCCGGGTTCAGTGATGCTCTCCCGCATCGGGTACATCTCGTGGAAGGCCCGGCCCGCGCGGGCTGCGAGCAGTGAGATGTCGCGCACCTTGTAGGCGGCCGGCAAGTCTTTCGACAGCGACCAGTTGTTGGTGACCTCGTGGTCGTCCCACTGCACGAAGACCGGCACCTCGGCATTGAAGGCGCGGAGATTGTCGTCGGTGAGATTGTATTTGTACGCGGCGCGAAACTCGTCCAGCGTCTCGGCGACCTTGGCCTTCTCCGGGATGGTCAGATTCTTCCAGATCTTGCCGTCGGCGAGCTTCACCTCGGATTGGATGGGACCGTCGGCATAGATCGTGTCGCCCGAGTGCAGGAAGAAATCCGGCCGGTGCTTGCGCATGGTCGAGAAGGTGACCATGCCGCCGTCGTCGGAATTGATGCCCCAGCCCTGCCCTGCGACGTCGCCGCCCCAGACGAAGCTGACGTCGCGGCGGTCGGCCGGCGCGGTGCGGAAGCGGCCGGTCACCGCCTCGCCCTCGATCGCGCTGTGGGAGAGATCGCGGAAGCGGACGCGGTAGAAGATGTCCTGGCCGGCGGGTAGATTTTCGACCAGCATCTTGGCGGTGAAGTCGCTCTCGGGCAGCGCCGCAATCGGCGGCAATGCCCGGGCGTCCTTGAAGGACTCGCTCGTGGCGACCTCGACCAGCATCTGCGCGGGCCGGTCGGTTCGCGCCCACACCACGCCGCCGTCGACGGTGATGTCGCCCGCTTGCACGCCGTGGGTGACTGCCGGCCGGTCGGCCGCGCGCGAAAGATACGGCATCGCCAGCGTGCCGAGCGCACCGGCGCTGCTGGTGAGGAAGCGGCGGCGGGAGAATGTGATGGTCATGAGGCTCCGACCCCGGGGCTTGCGATGGAGTCCGTCATTCCGGGGCGCGCGTAGCGCGAACCCGGAATCCATGTCTCCCCGCGAATGCTGCGCAATGGATTCCGGGTTCGATGCTTCGCATCGCCCCGGAATGACGTTGGGAGCTATATTGAGACAATGTGACGCAGCAATAACGCGCGCGGGCGCTCACGCGTTGCCGGCGGCCCGGAACTGCGCGCTGGCACGTTGCAGGTTCGGCGGCAGGCTGAACAGCACAGCCTTGCGGTCGGCGACGGCGGCGTGGAATTGGTCGAGTGCGATGTTGAAGGCGGTGAGCGCGGCTTCCTCGATGGCTCCGTGATCGAAGCAGCGCAGCGTGTCGCGCAGGATCTCGTCGGCCTCGGTCTGCATCTGGTCGAGCTCTTCGGTCGTCTCGCACTTGCGTGCCGCGGCGATCATGTCGAGCAAGCGTTCGCGCTGGTGATTGTTGTTGTCGCGCTCGTCCTTCTTCAGATAGCCGGCGAACCAGGCGCCGACCGAGCCCATGGCCGAGAGCGCCATCAGGCTCCACCAGATGTAATCGCTGTATTTGTCGAGGAAGGTCTTCTCCTCGCCGTCGACGAAAGCGGCCGCACCCGGATGCACCGGGATCACCGCATCCTTGTCGGTGTCGGGCGTTTCGATCTTCGCCGCCAGCGGGAATTCCGTCACCAGTTGCTGGCGCACGGCGAAGAGCTGGCGCGTGAACGCTGCGATGTCGGCCTCGGACACGCCTTTGCGCGCTACGATGTGGTGCGCGAAGCTGATGGTCTTGACCTCGTCCTCGGGACGGTCGGGCGAGCCGCCGTAGGTGCCGGCGGGGATCTCGCCCGCTTCATAGACTGGATGGTTTTGCGCGATCGCATCGGCGGAATCGATGGCGAGGAAGGTTGGCGTGCCGCCCTCCCTGACCGATGCCGAGATCGCGTCCGCCGTGATCTTGCTGTTGACCGGGCCTGCTGCGAGATAGACGTCGGCCTTCTGCGCCTTGATCGCCTCGGCAACTTCATTGACGGGAAATTGCACGATCTCGACCTTGGCCGGGTCGACGCCGTATTGGTGCAGGATCACCTTGAGCAGATTGACGTTGGCCTGGGTGCGGCCGACGACGCCGATGCGGTGGCCGGCGAGTTGCGCGACCTTGGTGATCTTCGCGCCCTTCTTCTTGCCCTTGGCGGGCACGGACCACAGCACCACGACGTTCTTGCGCAGGGTCGCGACCGCCTGTGCGTTCTTCGGCACGTCGAGATCGCCACGCACGATGGCGAGATCGACCTTGCCTTCGGCGAGCGCATTGGCGCTGGCGGTTGCGCCGTCGGTCTGGATCGGGCGCAGCCGCACATAGCTCTTGTGCTGCGCGAAGCCTTGCGTCAGCGCCTGCACGACCTTGACGTCGTCGCTGTTGGCGGGGCCGACCGCGATTCTGAGCGTCACGGGACGCATCGCGAAGTAATAGCCGCCTGCGACCACGCCAACGATCGCAAGCAGGAACGCCAGAGACACGAGCGCCGTCTTCCGCGCCGCGGATCGCGGCGAAGGCGGAGGGGGCGTTTCGGCCAGGTCCAATCCCCCGGTCATCGGTCTCCCAAACAGGCGCTTCAGGCTCAGTTTCATCTTGGCCGGCGATTTACGCCCGCAATTGTAGCAAATTTCTTGTCCGGCGGGGTTACATCTCCGTCATGGTTAGCGGATGCAGGAAATCCCGTATGAACCGGGGCGCCGGGGCGGTGTTAGAGTAAAGTTCCCCCTAGAGGACGGAGACGACCATGGCAGAACGGCTCTCGGCGGAGGCGCGCAGGCAAGCGCTGGGCGGACTATCCGGCTGGACTGACGTCCAAGGCCGCGACGCCATCGGGAAGACCTTTGTCTTCAAGGATTTCAACGAGGCGTTCGGCTTCATGACCCGCGCCGCGCTGGTCGCCGAGAAGATGGATCACCACCCCGAATGGCGCAACGTCTACAAGACGGTGGAGGTGGTGCTGTCGACCCACGATGCCGGCGGCGTCACCGCGCGCGACATGGCGCTAGCCAAGGCGATGAACGCCATCGCAGGCTGACACCAAGCAGACGTCTTGAAGCAGACGTCTTGCAGGGACCGGCTGCATCCCCATCTTGTGATCAGCCGGGATCGGGCGGTCCTCCGCCTCCCGCAGAACGGGGAGCATTTGAGCATGGCTGCCGAGCACAGCGTTGGCTTCGAGCCGGCCGATCGGCTCGCGGAAGATCGCGAGAGCGTGCGCCGCCGCTTCTGGCGCAAGCTGAAGCGGGTCGCTGCGCATCTGCCGTTCGCGGAGGATCTACTTGCCGCCTATTACTGCGCGTTCGACCGGCAGACGCCGCGTCACGTCCAGGCTTCGCTGCTCGGTGCAATCGCCTATTTCGTCCTGCCGTTCGATTTCGTCGCGGACGTGATGCCCATGCTCGGCTTCGCCGATGACGCCGCCGTGCTCGCCACTGCCATCCGCATGGTTGCCGACCACATCACGAACGAGCATCGCGAGGCCGCCCGCGCCGCGCTGAAGCGTGGGGTGGAGGAGGCGGACGTCGAGGCAGCGTAACAGTTTCGCCACGCCTTCCGCTGTCATTCCCCGCGAAGGCGGGGAATCCAGTACGCCGCGGCCTCCCGGTTCAATCGCTGACGTCACGGAGTAATGGATCGCCCGCCTTCGCGGGCGATGACAGTGAGTGTGTGGTGTGCAGGTCGCGACAAACGCGTTTCCGTCTCGCATCCTCACGGATGCAAGATCACCTTGCCCATGGCCTGACGTCCCGCCAACACCTTCAACGCATCGGCCGTCTGCGCCAGCGGGAAGGTGCGGTCGACATGCGATGAGATCTTGCCTTCCGCGGTCCACTTCACCAGCTTCTCCAGATTGGCGCGGTTCTTGGCCGGGTTGAGCCGGGTCCAGGCGCCCCAGAACACGCCGCGGATGTCGCAGCCCTTCAGGAGCGCGAGGTTCAGCGGCATCTTGGGAATGTCGCCGGCGGCAAAGCCGATGACGAGGAAGCGGCCTTCCCATGCGATCGAGCGCAGCGCCTGTTCGGCGTAAGCACCACCAACGGGATCGAAGATGATGTCGACGCCCTTGCCGCCGGTGAGCTTGCGCAGGCCTTCCTTCAGATCTTCCTTGGCGTAGTTCAGCGTCAGCTCGGCGCCGTGCGCCTTGGCGAATTCGAGCTTCTCGTCCGACGAGGCGCAGGCGATGACCTTCAAGCCCATCAGCTTGCCGAGCTCGCAGGCCGCAAGGCCGGTGCCGCCGGCTGCGCCCAGCACAGCGAGCGTCTCGCCCGGCTTGGGGCTGGCGCGATCTTCCAGCGCATGCAGCGCGGTGCCGTAGATGATGATGATGCCGGCCGCGCGGTCGTAGTCGAGATTGTCGGGGATCTTCACGATCGATGCCGCCGGCAGCGCGATCTTCTCGCGTGCGCCGTTGTGGCCGCAGGAGGCGACCACGCGATCGCCGACCTTGAGATCAGTGACGCCGGGACCGATGCTCTCGATCACGCCCGCAACTTCCGCGGCCGGCGAGAACGGGAACGGCGGCTTGATCTGGTACTTGCCCTGGATCATCAGGATGTCGAAGAAATTCAGCGCCGCCGCCTTGATCGCGATCACGGCTTCGCCGGGCCCCGCCACCGGATCGGGCACCTCAGTCAGGACGAGGTCGTCGGGCTGGCAATATTGCGAGCAGAGGATGGCTTTCATGGCGGCACCTTGAGGGCGTTTCGGGTGGAATTATAGTTTGGCCGTTTCTGCCGGATTTAGGCAGTGGCGACAATCCGGATTCTTTGTCTGGGGTCAGCGACGGCCTATCCTCCGTCGTTGCGAGCGCAGCGAAGCAATCCAGAGTCCGTCCTGCGGAATAGTCTGAATTGCTTCGCGAAGCCCGTCATCGGGCCGCGCTTCGCGCGGACCCGGTGGCTCGCAATGACGAAATCCGCGGAGAAAGGATTCAAACGATGTTTGAAACAAGCCTGCTGAAGAACAAGCGCATCCTCATTACCGGGGGTGGTTCGGGTCTCGGCGCTGCGATGGGGCGTCGCTTCCTCGCGCTCGGCGCCGAGCTCGTGATCTGCGGCCGCAAGCTCGAGCGGCTCGAGGCGACGGCGCGCGAGATGCGCGACGAGACCGGCGGCACGGTCATCACCATCGCCTGCGATATCCGCGACGGTGCGGCGGTCGACGGCATGATGGATGCGATCTGGCGCGAGGCGCCGCTCGACATCCTCGTCAACAATGCCGCTGCCACCTTCATCGCACAGAGCGAGCATCTCTCCTTCCGCGCCGCGGACGCGATCCTGGCGCCGACACTGCATGGCGCGATGTATTGCACGCTCGCCGCCGGCAGGCGCTGGATCGAGGCTAACCATCGTGGCGTCGTGCTGTCGATCCTCTCGACCTCCACCATTACCGGCCGCGCCTTCACCGTTCCCTCGGCGATGGCGAAATCCGCACTGCTGGCGATGACCAGGAGTCTTGCGGTGGAATGGGGCCCGAAGGGCATCCGGACCGTGGCGATCGCGCCGGGCCCGTTTCCGACCGCAGGGGCCACCGGGCAGCTCCGTCCCGAAGGCCGCGACGAAGGCTGGACCTCGCGCAATCCGCTCGGCCGCACCGGCGAGCACGGCGAGCTCGCCGATCTCGCCAGCTTCCTGGTCTCGGATCATGCCGCCTACATCAATGGCGAGATGGTGGTGATCGACGGTGGCGCGCATCTGCGCAGTTCCGGCGCCGAGGATTTGCTCGGCTGGACCGAGGCGCAATGGGCCGCGCAACGCGCCGCCCGATCCAGGGCCTAGCCGCCGAAGATACCGCTAACTGCCTTCCCAAATTGAACTTTCCCGGCTATCCCTGCCCGGGGACAAAGCGCGCTCGGGCCATCTTCCAGTCACAATATTGAGGGAACCAACGCGGCATGTGGCGGGTGCTGATTTTAGCTTTGATGACTGGCGTGGCGGCCGGGGGAATCGCCGTGTCTGCGCGGGCGCAGACGGCGCAACCGACGCCCAAGTCCAGTCCAGCTCCAAAAGAGGCGGCACCGAAGCCGGCGGCGCCGCCGGCCAACACCAACGCAAAGGCGGCCCCGAAGCCCGAGAGCAAGCCGGCGGCCCCGGCTGCGGCCGTTGCGGGGGGCGCGGAGCCGACCCTGATCGGGCAGTTCGGCACCTGGGGTGCCTATTCGGCGACGCCGAACGGCAAGAAGGTCTGCTTCGCGCTGGCCAAGCCGTCATCGTCGAAGACCAATCCGCCGAACCGGCCGCGCGATCCCGCCTATGCCTTCGTCTCGACCCGGCCGGCCGAGAAGGTCAACAACGAAGTCTCGGTCATGATCGGCTATGCGCTGAAGCCGGGCTCGGAATCGACCGCCGAGGTCGGCGGCGCCTCCTTCGCCATGTACACGCAGGGGGACGGGCTCTGGATCAAGAACGCGGCCGAGGAGGAGCGGATGGTCGAAGCCATGCGCAAATCCGCCGATCTCGTCGTCAAAGGCGTCTCGGCCAAGGGGACCGAGACGACCGACACCTTCTCGCTGAAGGGCCTCGCCCAGGCGCTCGACAAGATCGCGCAGGATTGCCGGCGTTAAGACTGCGGGCGATAAGGTCGCAATCGGCGGTTCCGGTTGTTATATAGGGGCCGTTCCAGATTTCTTCGTCATTCCGGGGCGCGCACAGCACGAACCCGGAATCTCCGAGGTTCCGGGTCTGGTCCTCAGGGTCGCTTCGCGATCTCTTCGGACCATCCCGGAACGACCAAGCCATTAGGTCCATTCAATGCAACCGACGACCGAGCCGCACAACGGCCTCCTGGTGGAGAAGACCCCGCTCGAAACCTATGTGCCGCCGGCCAAGCCGTCGCTGATCGGCCTGTCGCGCACCGAGCTGGCCGATCGGCTCGGCGAGATCGGCGTCGCACCGGCGCAGCGCAAGATGCGGGTGCAGCAGCTGTGGCACTGGCTCTATTTCCGCGGCGCCCAGAGTTTTGACGAGATGAGCTCGATCTCGAAGGGCATCCGCGCCGAGCTCGCGCAGCATTTCACCGTGGACCGGCCGGAAGTCGTGGCCGAGCAGATCTCCAACGACGGCACTCGCAAATGGCTGTTGCGCCTGCCGAGCGGCGACAATGTTCAGAAGGCGCATGAAGTCGAATGCGTCTACATCCCCGAGACCGACCGCGGCACGCTCTGCGTTTCCTCGCAGGTCGGCTGCACGCTCAATTGCGCCTTCTGCCACACCGGCACCCAGCGCCTGGTGCGCAACCTCACCGCCGGCGAGATCGTCGGCCAGGTGATGGTCGCGCGCGACCGTCTCAACGACTGGGCCGATCGCGAGGACGGCACGCGCCGCGTCACCAACATCGTGATGATGGGCATGGGCGAGCCGCTCTACAATTTCGACGCGGTGCGCGATGCGCTTCTGATCGTCGGCGACAACGAAGGCATCGGCATCTCCCGCCGCCGCATCACGCTGTCGACCTCGGGCGTGGTGCCGAACATCGTGCGGGCCGGCGAGGAGATCGGCGTCATGCTCGCGATCTCGCTGCACGCGGTGCGCGACGAGCTGCGCAACGAGCTGGTGCCGCTCAACCGCAAATATCCGATCAAGGAGCTGCTGCAGGCCTGCCGCGACTATCCCGGCGCATCGAACGCGCGCCGCATCACCTTCGAATATGTGATGCTCAAGGGCGTCAACGATTCGCTCGACGATGCCAAGCTGCTGGTGAAGATGCTCAAGGGCATTCCGGCCAAGATCAACCTGATCCCGTTCAATCCCTGGCCCGGCACCGCCTATGAATGCTCGGACTGGGACCAGATCGAAAAGTTCTCCGAATATATCTTCAACGCCGGCTATTCCTCGCCGGTGCGCACCCCGCGCGGCCGCGACATCCTCGCCGCCTGCGGCCAGCTCAAGTCGGAGACGGAAAAGCTCTCGGCGCGCGAGCGCCAGGCGCTGCGCGCCATGGCGATGACGGATTAGTGTGTCATGCCCGTGCTCTCGCCTCCTCGTCATTGCGAGGAGCGTAGCGACGAAGCAATCCAGACCGTCTCCGCGGACGTATGTCTCGATTGCTTCGCTCCGCTCGCAATGACGACAATCGGGACTTCTTCGTCATGTCCCTGATCGGCCGCCTCGTCGTCATCTTCATCGGCTTCCTCGCCGCCTGCTTTGTCGGCGGCATGATCGTCGTCGTCGCGTTGCTGTTTCCGGAATTCGCCGATCTCGGCGCCGGTCCGGTCGACCAGGGCACGATCGACATCCTGCTCGGCTTCGGCTTCATCTTCGTGTCCGGCTTTGCGCTGGTGCCGGCGGCGGTGATCGTCGCGATCACCGAAGCGCTCTACATCCGCAGTGCGATCGCCTATGCCGTCGGCGGCGGCCTTGTCGGGCTCGCCTGCTATCTCGGCCTCGTCCCGTTCCATTCCGACACGTTGCAGTTCGAGGGCATCGTCCGGCGTCACCTGGAGATCATGACCGGCGCGGGCATCGTTGCCGGCTTCGTCTACTGGCTGATCGCCGGCCGCAACGCCGGCGTCTGGCGCGAACCGCCGTCCCCGCGGAAACCACCGCCGCCATTGCCGGCGAATTCAAGGCCGGGCCCGCGGTGAGTTTCGTACCCTCCCCTGGGGTTTCCATCTCCATCCCACTCCGCTAAACCGCGCGCCATGAACCGTACCGGACTCTTCATTGCCCTGGCGCTGTGGCTCGTGATCGGCGTCGTCTTCGGCCTCTATCCCGAGCTCGACCTCAAGCTCGCATCGCTGTTCTTCGACGCGGAGACCAAGACGTTTCCGCTCAAGCTGAACGGGTGGGCCGGCTTTGCGCGCGATGCGGCGATGTGGATCGCCTGGGCCTTCGCCCTTCCCTCGATCGTCGCGCTCGTGGTCAAGATGATCCGGCCCGACCGGCCGCTGATGGTGCCGGGGCGTACGGTCGTCTTCCTGCTGGTGACGATGACCATGTCGGCCGGTATTTTGACCAACCTGACGTTCAAGAATTATTGGGGCCGTCCGCGTCCGGTGGTGGTGACCGAGTTTGCCGGCGATCAGCAATTCGTGCCGTGGTGGGATCCGCGCGGCACTTGCGGGCGCAATTGCTCGTTCTTCTCCGGCGAAGGCGCGACGGCGTTCTGGACGCTGGCGCCGGCCGCGCTGGCGCCGCCGGCGTGGCGGCCGCTCGCCTATGCCGCCGCCGTGGTGTTCGGCGCCTTGACCAGCGCCCTGCGCATGGCCTTCGGCGGGCACTTTTTCACGGACGTGTCGATCGCCGGCCTCGTCACCTTCGTCGTGATCTGGTTCGCCTACGCGCTGATTTACCGCTGGCCGCGGACGCGGTTCTCGGACGAAGCGGTGGATGCCGCCCTGACCCGGTTGAACATGCCCGCTTACCGGCTCCGCCAGCGCCTGTTCGGCCGCAAGACCGACCCCGAGCCCTCGGTTTGAGCCATTAAAGGGGTGCCGAGCCCCGCGAAATTTGATATTCGCGCGGTCGAACGCACCCATCACATCAGCTTGAGACCCGATTGGAAGCCCCATGACCACGATCCTGAAAAGCCTGCCCAAGGGTGAGAAAGTCGGCATCGCTTTTTCGGGCGGCCTCGACACCTCTGCGGCGCTGCTCTGGATGAAGCAGAAGGGGGCGCGCTGCTACGCCTACACCGCCAATCTCGGCCAGCCGGATGAAGCCGACTACAACGAGATCCCGCGCAAGGCGATGGAGTTCGGCGCCGAGAACGCGCGCCTCGTCGATTGCCGCACGCAGCTGGTCCACGAGGGCATCGCCGCGATCCAGTCGGGCGCCTTCCATATCTCGACCGGCGGCATCACCTATTTCAACACCACGCCGCTCGGGCGCGCCGTCACCGGCACGATGCTGGTCGCAGCGATGAAGGAAGACGGTGTCAACATCTGGGGCGACGGCTCGACCTTCAAGGGCAACGACATCGAGCGCTTCTACCGCTACGGCCTGCTCACCAATCCCGGCTTGAAGATCTACAAGCCCTGGCTCGACCAGCAGTTCATCGACGAGCTCGGCGGCCGCGCCGAGATGTCGGCATTCATGACCGCGCAGGGCTTCGCCTACAAGATGAGCGCCGAGAAGGCGTATTCGACCGACAGCAATCTGCTCGGCGCCACCCATGAGGCGAAGGATCTCGAGAGCCTCGACAGCGGCATCAAGATCGTCAACCCGATCATGGGCGTGCCGTTCTGGCGTGATGACTGCAACGTCAAGGCCGAGAAGGTCGTGGTGCGCTTCGAGGAAGGACAGCCGACCGCGCTGAATGGCCAGACCTTCTCCGATCCGGTCGCGCTGTTCCTCGAGGCCAACGCGATCGGCGGCCGTCACGGCCTCGGCATGAGCGACCAGATCGAGAACCGCATCATCGAGGCCAAGAGCCGCGGCATCTATGAGGCGCCCGGCATGGCGCTGCTGCACATCGCCTATGAGCGCCTCGTCACCGGCATCCACAACGAGGACACGATCGAGCAGTACCGCGTCAGCGGCATGCGCTTGGGGCGCCTGCTCTATCAGGGCCGCTGGTTCGATTCGCAGGCGTTGATGCTCCGCGAGACCGCACAGCGCTGGGTCGCCCGCGCCGTCACCGGCGAAGTCACGCTCGAGCTGCGCCGCGGCAACGATTATTCGATCCTCAACACCGAGAGCCCCAACCTTACCTATGCGCCGGAGCGGCTGAGCATGGAGAAGGTGGAGGACGCCGCCTTCACGCCGGCCGACCGCATCGGCCAGCTCACCATGCGCAACCTCGACATCGCCGACACCCGCACCAAGCTCGGTCTCTATTCGAAGACCGGCCTGTTGTCGGGCAGCGAAGGCTCGCAGATCTTCCGGCTCGAGAGCGACAAGGGCTGAGGCTTTCCGGAGCCGGATTGCGCTTCGCTCCATCCGGGCACCGAGCTTAATGACGCTGTCATTCTCGACCGCTACGCTTCCACTGTTGGAAACGGGATTGCGGAGCATCGCACATGGTCAGGGGATCGGCACTCGCCTCTCTCATTGTTCTCTGTTGGGCATCATCATCGTCGGCGCAGACGATCTATCCGATCGATCGCGCCGAGATCCTGGCCGGAGCCAAGTTCGACTTCAAGGTCGAGCTCCCGGGGCTGGTCGATCCCGCCAAGTTGAAGGTGACGGTGAACGGCGCGGATTACGCGGCCGCGTTCGGCCGCTCCGGAACCTTCGTCGAGCGCGAGGACGGCAAGGAGCAGTCGGCCCTGGTCCTGCGCGACGTCACGCTGACCAAGCCGGGTAGCGTCGCCGTGGAGGTGAGCGACGGCACGCGCCAGCGCAGCGTCACCTGGACGGTCTACGACACCGGCCCGCGCAAGGCGAAGAACGTCATCCTGTTCATCGGCGATGGCATGTCGCCGGCGCATCGGGTCGCCGCGCGAATCCTGTCCAAGGGCATTTCGGAAGGCAAGAGCCGCGGCAAGCTCGCCATCGACGACATGCCCCATATGGCCCTGGTGGCAACCGCCGGCTCGGACTCGATCATCACGGATTCCGCGAACTCGGCGAGCGCCTATGCGACCGGGCACAAGAGCGCCGTCAATGCCCTCGGCGTCTACGCTGACCGCAGCGCAAGCCCGCTCGACGATCCCAAGGTCGAAACCATCACCAGCCTCGCCAAAAGACGGCTCGGCATGGCGATCGGTGTCGTCACCAATACCGAGATCGAAGACGCGACGCCGGCGGCGATGGTCGCGCACACCCGCCGCCGCGCCGCCTATGACGACATCGTCGAGCAGTTCTTCGCGGCAAAGCCGGATGTGATGATGGGCGGCGGCAGCGCAAATTTTCTGCCGAAGTCGGCTGCCGGCTCCAAGCGCAAGGACGAGACCGACTACATCGCGAAGTTTCGCGATGCCGGTTATCAGGTGGCGACCACCGCGGGCGAGCTCAGCGCCTCTGCCGCCAAGCAGGAGACGAGCAAGCTGCTCGGCCTGTTCGCCACCGGCAACATGGACGGCGCGCTCGACCGCAAATTCCTCAAGGGCGGCGGCGTCAAGAAATTCCCCGAGCAGCCTGATCTGACCGAGCAGGTGCAGGCGGCGTTGAAAATCCTCTCGAAGAACGAAGCCGGCTTCTTCCTAATGGTCGAATCCGGAATGATCGACAAATACGCGCATTTGCTCGACATGGAGCGCGCGGTCTACGACACGATCATGCTCGACAACGCGGTGCGTCAGACGCGCGAATGGGCGCGCGCACGCGGCGACGACACCCTCATCCTGGTGCTGGCCGATCACAATCACCCCAACAGCCTGGTCGGCACGGTGAACGACGACATGGGCACGACGCCCAACGTGCCCTTGCGCGAGCGCGTCGGGGTCTACGATCAGGCCGGATTCCCCAACTATCCCGCGCCGGATGCGGAAGGTTATCCGTCACGCATCGACGTGAGCCGCCGGCTTGCCATCTTCTCGGCGAGCCTGCCCGATCATTACGAGACGTTCCGTCCGAAGCTCGACAATCCCAACGAGCCGACCGTCAAGGCCGGCGACGACGGCACCTTCAAGGCCAACGACAAATACAAGGAGGTCCCGGGCGCGGTGCTGCGCCCCGGCAATCTGTCGTCGCTGGTCGGCGCCAGCGTGCATTCGGGCGAGGACGTCATTGTCACGGCGGCGGGCCCGGGGAGCGAGCGCGTGCACGGCTCGATGGACAATACCGAAGTGTTCCGCGTCATGGCCGAGGCGCTGGGATTGGCTGCGCGAGAATGATGGGGGCGACTGGCCAACCTGGGCCCAATCACATTCCTGCCGCTGGCGAGCGCGGCAGGACGGGCCGCCCTGGTCCGCTCACGTTCCATCAATTCACGACGAGTGAGGCGGCGTGAAGACCAGCTTCACGCAGCTGCGGAAGAGCAGGATCTGTCGCTCCAGCCGCTTCGGGTCGTTGAGCGTCTTCGACATGATGATTGCGCCGTCGACCACGCACGAGATCATCTCCGCGAGATCGTCGAGGTCGATCGGCTCGCGGGGCGGATAGACCGCGGCGATGCCGTCGAGAATCTCGCGGAAGTGCGCATTCCAGCTCCGGACCGATTGTGCAGTCAGATCGCGAACATCGCGGTCGAACAAGCGCTCCTGGTAGCAGATGCTGGCGATCAGACAGCCGGGATGGCCGTTCGGCAGATCGGCCATGACTTCAGCGAGTAGTTTCAGCGAGATCAGGAACGACTGCAGCGGGTCGTCGGAGAGCTCACGTCCGCGCCTGAAGATCTCATCGAACAGGCGGTCATTCGTATCCACGTACCGGCGCAGCATCTCCCGTGCGAGCGCGTTCTTGTCCCTGAAGTGATAGAAGAAGCCGCTCTTGGTCAGTCCGGCCTCGGCAATGACCTCCTCGATCGAGGTGGCGCCGAAGCCCTTTGCAAGCACCGCCGCTTCCGCGATCTCGAGAATGCGCTCGCGCGTCGCTTCGCCCTTTCCCATCGATGTCTCCAGAACTGTACCGACGGTGCGGAAATTGGTTCTTGGGGCCAAGGCCCACTCCGCGTGACTCGTGCAAATCATTGATTTGTCTCCGCTTGCGGGTGGAAGTTCAGCCGCACTACGGGGCTTCTAGAGCGACGCGACATTATGCGGCACCAAATGCCGCGACCGAACACGGGCCTAGCGCGACCGAGTGAAGAGAGCGGGCCCGTCCAAATGATGGAGCGATCAATGGCCAGATACAGACATGGTCTGCCGCAGCGCGGCGGCGGCATTTTCCTGACCGACGGCGGCATGGAAACAACCCTCATCTTTCAGCACGGGCTGGAGCTGCCCCACTTTGCGGCATTCGTGCTGCTCGACAGCGCGGATGGCCGCGCGCATTTGAGGCAGTACTACGAAGCCTACCTGCGTATCGCGCGGCAGCATGGGCTCGGCTTTGTCCTCGACAGTCCGACCTGGCGCGCCAACCCCGATTGGGGCGCCAAGCTCGGCTATGATGCGGCCAGGCTTAAGGCCATCAACATGCGCGCCATCCGCTTCCTCGACGAGTTGCGCGGCGTCTGGGAGTTGCCCGGCACGCCTTGCGTCATCAATGGCGCGATCGGTCCGCGAGGCGACGGCTACAAGGCCGGCAACATGGACGCGGCGGAGGCGGAAACCTACCACTCAGGCCAGATCGCGGCCTTCGCCGAGGCGGGCGCCGACATGGTGACTGCATTCACACTGAACAGCATCAACGAAGCCGTGGGCGTGGTCCGTGCAGCCAAGAGGCAGGACATTCCGGTCGCCATCTCTTTCACGGTCGAAACCGATGGCCGCCTCGTCCGGGGAGAGTCGCTGCGCGAGGCGATCGAGGCGGTCGACGACGCAACTGAACGTGCCTGCGAATACTTCCTGATCAATTGCGCGCACCCAACTCACTTCGAGAGTGCACTCGCCGCAGGCGAGGCGTGGGTTCAGCGCATCCACGGCATCAGAGCCAATGCATCGGTCAAGAGCCACGCCGAGCTCGACGAATCGGAGGCGCTGGACAGTGGTGATCCCCAAGATCTCGGCCGCCGCTACCATTTGCTCAGGCGCGCATTCCCCGGCATGCGCATTCTCGGCGGCTGTTGCGGCACTGATCACCGGCATGTTGCCGCCGTTTGCGAGGCATGCCTGCCGTCGGAAGCAATGACGGCGTGACAAGAAAAATGGCCGGGATCGCTCCCGGCCATTGTCTTCTTGCGAAGGTCTTACTGGCGCGGCGGAGGCGCCGCGTTGGCCTGGTCGCCGTTGAGCAACGGCGTGATGCGACGGACGGTGACGCGCCGGTTGATCAGGCTCGCGCCTTGCGTCTGCTCCTTCAGATACTGCTCGCCATAGCCCTGCGACGTCAGGTTCTCCGCGGGCACACTGAATTGCTGCGTCAGCAATTCAGCTGCGGCCTGCGCGCGGCGATCCGACAGCGACAGATTGTCGACCTCGTTGCCGACCGCATCGGTGTGGCCCTCGATCAGGAACACCTCCTGCGGGTTGGCCTGGAGCGCCTGGTTGATGCCGTCGGCGATCACTTGCAGCCGCGCCGCCTGATCCGGCGGAATGGTCCACGATCCGGTCTCGAAGTTGATCGTGTTGACGTCGATGCTCGGCATCTGCATGCGAACATTCGGGCTGTAGCGGATCTCGTCGAGCGAGTAGCGCCGGTCGATCCGCTGCACCGGCGGAGCCCGCATCGTTTCGTAGATCACCTGCGGCGGCGCCTCCTGGGCGTCGACGATGTAGCGATCGTAGGGAATGTTGACCACCGGCGGCGGCACGTCGACGTAGAAGCCGCCGACCGCCCGCGGATCGCGGTAGGTGTTGTCGATGATCACGATCTCGCGTCCGCGCGGGTCCCGGCGGATACGACGCAGCAGCGAGCCGTCCGGCCCGACCACGGTGATCACCTCGCTGCCGTCGGGACGGATCACGACGGTGCGGGTTTCGCCGCCGACGGTGTCGGTGCGGATGTCGCGGGCGCCATAGCGGAAGCGATAGAGATCGTTGCCGCGGACGTAAGCCTGCCCGCCCGGATCGCGGATGATGATGCGGTCCGGCTCGGTGTAGACGGTGCGGCCGCCTTCGACGACCTCGCGCCGCTGGTTATGGATATCGGCGATGGTGGCGCCGATCACGGCGCCGGCCACCACGCCCGCGCCGATCGCGAGCGGCGTCAGGTCACGCTGCTGCGGACGCGGCGGCGGCGGCAGGGGCGCGGCGACTGTCGGCGCGGCGCGGAAAGCCGGCGCGACCGTCGGCGGTCTGTATTGTGCCCGGTCGGGCGGCGGCGCTGCGGCCGGCGTGCCGGGCACCACGGTCGGAGCCGCGGCGCCGGCCGGAGGTGCCGGCGGCCGGGCGGGCGCACCAGCCTGCGGCGGCGCAGCCGGAGTCCCGGCGGCGGGCGCGCCGGCAGGAGGCGTTCCACCCTGCTGCCCCGGGGCTGGCGTCGCTGTCGGGGCCGGGGTTGCGCCGGGCGCGGGCGTTGCCGACCCCGGACGTCCGGGCGGCGGGGGTGGCGGCGTGCTGCCGGGCGCGGGCGTTGCCGTTGGAGCGGGCGTGGCGCCGGGTGCGGGTGATCCCGCCGGGGGCGGCGGCGCACCAGGACGTACGCCGGGCGGAGGTGCGCCGGGGCGACCAGCCGGCGCTGCGCCGGGCGTGCTGCCGGGAGCCGGCGTTGCGGTTGGCGCAGGTGGCGTCGTCGGTGCCGGGGTCGCCGTTGGAGCCGGCGTGACTGCCGGCGCAGGCGCGCCGGGGCGGGCCGGGGGCGCGGCTGTCGGAGCAGGCGGTGTTGCCGTGGGCGCAGGCGCGGGAGTCGGCCGAGCCGGCGGAGCCGCTGCGGGAGGGGGCGG
>NZ_JADYVJ010000082.1:0-452 GCF_020193715.1 Bradyrhizobium sp. IC4060
ATTTCGGACTGTACCGACCCTATCGGCCCGGGAGAAAGCCTGTTCACCTCGGCTTTTTATGAAGGCTGCAAACGCTGCCTGAACCCGGGTGGGATCTTTGTTGCCCAGAATGGCGTCTGCTTCCTGCAACAGGATGAAGCGGTAGGCAGCCATCGCAAGCTAAGCCACTATTTTCGCGACGTCAGCTTCTACCAGGCGGCAATTCCAACCTATTACGGCGGGATCATGACCGTTGCCTGGGCGAGCGACAATGAGGCGCTGCGCCATCTCTCCAGCGAAATCATTCAGGCGCGCTTTCACAAAGCCAACCTGACCTGCCGTTACTACAATCCGGCAATCCATACGGCGGCCTTCGCCTTACCACAATATCTGCATGATGCTCTGTCCGCACCGTGACGCGAAATAAGGGGGTGAACTAAATTGAAAAAATTGAAGCTGCACGGCTTTAACAA
>NZ_JADYVJ010000083.1:0-450 GCF_020193715.1 Bradyrhizobium sp. IC4060
GTGTTGCCATAGGAGCGGCTCCAGGAAACCCCGACATAGGGAGCAAACTGTCTGACAATCTCGTAACGCAGACGCAAGCCGAGCTCGGTATTTGCCAACCCAGACCCCACACCTCGCTCAGGATCGTTCTTGCCGTAGAAGTTCATTTCGGCAGTTGGCTGGAGAATCAGCTGGTTGGTCAGCAGAATGTCGTACTCGCCCTCCAGTCGGGCAGCAGTTTGGCCATTCTCGCCGACGAAGGCCGTGGCTTCGGCCTCAAAGGCGTAAAGCGCCATGCCCTGGATACCGAAGGCAGCCCAAGTCTGCGGCGACTCCGGTTTAAAGTCCTGGCGAACGCCCGCGACGACATCCCACCAAGGGCCGATCGAGCGGCCGTACAGCAGCTGTAATTCAGCGTCCTCGGTAACGCCGTTGGTACGCTCGCCTTCGGAGCGGAACCAGACCCGGTTG
>NZ_JADYVJ010000084.1:0-448 GCF_020193715.1 Bradyrhizobium sp. IC4060
CGCTGTGAGAGACCCAGCTGTTGGCGGATCTCTGACAGACGTTTCCCTGGCGCCAGTCCGTCATCGCGCATATTTGCATTTCCTTAACGGTAGTGGTCAGCGCCGCCGCTTTTCAGCATGATGGCCCTGACAGGCGGTGATAAAACCATCAAACAACATACGCGACAGGGCGTATTCGCTACTGTTCCATTCTGGATGCCACTGTACGCCCAGCGCGAAAGGATGATCGTTCACGCTGACCGCTTCCACCAGTCCATCCGGCGCTCGCGCCTCCACGCGCAGCTGCGGACTGAGGGTTTTTGCCCCTTGCCCATGTAGCGAGTTTACCCAAAACGTGTTGCAGCCCGGTATCAATTGCGACAGCAATCCTCCTTCCTGAACCTCAACCTGATGGGACGGCGCATACTGCTGCTCGACGGGCAGTTCAGGATCTTCGCGATGTTCAAGG
>NZ_JADYVJ010000085.1:0-443 GCF_020193715.1 Bradyrhizobium sp. IC4060
GATTTTCCATCGCGCCCTCCCAATCGTTATATAATAAATTATATAGCGTTTTTTTGAGCGAGCGGTAGCGCTATTTATGACGGTTGCGCTAGCGTAAATACTTCTCAAACCATGCCAGCGTGCGTTGCCAGGCCAGATCAGCCGCAGCCCGATCGTAGCGCGGCGTGGAATCATTATGAAAGCCGTGATTCACGCCCTGATAGAGATAGGCCTCGTAGACTTTATGGTGGTCCTTCAACGCCTGGTCATAGGCAGGCCAGCCTTCATTAATGCCGCTATCGAGGCCGGCATAGTGCAGCAGCAGCGGTGCTTTAATTTTATCAACCTCCTTCAGCGGCGGCTGGCGACCGTAAAACGGCACCGCGCAGGCCAGCTCCGGGATCGCCACCGCCGCCGCGTTGCTGACGCCGCCGCCGTAGCAAAAACCGGTGATACCGACCTTC
>NZ_JADYVJ010000086.1:0-441 GCF_020193715.1 Bradyrhizobium sp. IC4060
GTCCGCGCCCTGTTCGCCGCCCGCCTCGTCCAGGCGCGGGAATTGCGTGCGCTGAGCCAGCGCGCGCTGGGGGATCGCATGGGCCTGGGTAAGCAGAAGGGCTCGTCTCGAATCAATCGGTACGAGCACCAGCGAACTGCAATCGGCTTCGATAACCTGGAAGCGCTCGCGAAAATCCTGAATGTCCCGCCTGCCTACCTACTCGCGGATAACGCCACAATGGCTGCTGCGATTCTGGCTTTGGGCAATGCCAAGCCTCGCCACCAGGATGACTTGACCCAGGTCTTGGGTCATTTATGCGCCGACCCCACCCTCACACGTGCGCTCTTGAAGGTGCTCGCACGCGCACAGCCCAAGTCCAAGGACCTGCGCGAGTCGTTGAACGCCTTAGCCAAGGACGTCACGAAAGACTGATCCCCCAGCAACGGACATGCCCGTTGC
>NZ_JADYVJ010000087.1:0-440 GCF_020193715.1 Bradyrhizobium sp. IC4060
CATTAATGCTGTGCGATGGCCCAGACGAGAAATAATTGTTGCTTCATTTATTGCATCACCCCCGGTGGTCATTGCGATTCTTTCAAGAGGATAAGAATCCACATCAAAGATATTTTTACTGACCGGTTGCAATGGAATATCAACAATAGCGGCACCTATACAAATAACGTCGAGATTATCCATATCATTATTCCGCTTTGCCATCAGAACCGAACAGTTTAATTTTTTCCAATGCCCGTTCTTTTACAGCTTTACGTACTTCACGTTCTAAATGCAGGAAAGGCTGATCCTGGTTTTCTTTCACTGCTACCATTGCGGCCTGACAGAGCTCCGTATGAATGTTGATTTTCGCAATACCCAACGAAATTGCAGTTTTAATGTCGGCATCACTGATCCCCGATGCGCCGTGCAAAACCAGCGGAACAGAAACAGCATCGCGT
>NZ_JADYVJ010000009.1:0-302474 GCF_020193715.1 Bradyrhizobium sp. IC4060
GCTCAAGGGGGTGGGGCCGAACTCCCCGGCATTCGGGGCGCGGCGAAGCTGCTTCCCTTCGCCCGAAGTCCGGCCGGTGTCTGTAGCACAGCGGGCCAGGAAAACGCTTAGGGGGAGCGCGCTGGGCCGGGCGTCGCGGAAGCCGTTCTCGGGGCCCAGCGGGCTTGCCACTCAACCTAACGAGCGGTCGGCGGAAGGATGATGTCGTCGTTTCCGATGATGATGCGCGTGGGAGCGTGCCACTCTCCCATGTCGTGCTTGACGCTCGCCGCAGCTTGGAAGTTCTTCACGTAACGTTCGAAAAAAGCCAGCATGCCTGGGCAATCGGTGCAGCCGCGATCATCGAAAATCTCTCGCCGCGCCAGGCATCGCATCGTGCGCCGCGTGGAAGGGTCATTCATCGCGAACTCGACGCCTTCAAGCTCCGCGCGTGCCTTTCCGTTGGGGATGGGCTCCAACTCACGCTTCAGTCGACGCCTGCCGAGCAGGCCTGACAGCCGCTGTCTCGTGACATCAAGCTCGGTGATCCGACTTTCCAGCTTCGCGTAGATGTCCCGCCACGCCCCCTCCGGAACGCCGTCCTCGCCAGAAACCCAGCGGCGCATCGTGCGGTCCGAAACGTCGATGGCTCGCGACAGATCGGTCTGCCAGCGCGGCCCGTACAGTTGCTCGCCAATGTCTTGGAGTAGTTGGTTCGTCATGACATCGGGCCTCCTTTGCCCATATGCGGCAGGCCAACGCCCATCCGTCATGTCCTAAATTTAGGACGAAAGCCGGTGTGGGTCAATTAGCGGGATAGCACCGCGCGCGGCGCCTGCGAGGGTGGCCGAGGCAATGCGAGGCAGCCCGTAGGATGGGTTGAGCCTAGCGAAACCCATCACACGTGTTTCTCGAAGCATCCGTAAAGCTAGCCGATCGGGCGCCACCCGCGGTTTGTCGTCACTTGCAGTCGGATGACAGCCGTCATGAGGGAGAGCGGGAATAGGGAAGCGATGGGTTTCGCGTGAGCTCAACGCATCCTACGAGCTACCCGTTCCGGGCCCAACCCAGTCACCCAGCAGCTTGCGATGTGCGGGCGTAGGTTGACAAACCTCGAGCCTATCACTTCATTTGCTGAGCCGGAAAGCACCCAGGAGCCTCGATGGCGTCCATCTACGCTCTCTATTCCTGCCGCGACGGGCGGGTACGATACGTCGGGATGACGGCTGACACCATCGATCGCCGTTTTGTGCAGCACCGGCGGGGTCCTTATGACGGGATAGGTGTCGTGCGAAGCTGGATGCGTGACGAGTGGAACGACGCGTTTCCGGTTCGGACCGCATTGCTCGAATGGTGTGACATAAGTCAGGTCAGCGATCGTGAAACATACTGGATCAATCTCTTCGACAATCTCCTTAATGCGCGGAAGTATTATCGCCCTCGGCAGGCTCCGCAGTGCCGTGCGCGTACTCCCAGGATTGCCGTCATTGCAGAATACATGCGCAACCACACCTTCAACTTTGAAGGCAGACACGGCATCCATTATCGGCACAGCCTTGACATGTATTTTGTGCTCGTTCCCGATAGGGATGAGGGGCTTCGCCCATTGATCGGCGATGAGCTTCCTGGAGGAAGCAGGGCGATGTGGTTTTCCGACCTCGCCCGCGCCATCAATGCGCGCGACAGGTATCGTGGCCTCTTCCCAAAGATGCAATGGCCGCGTGACAAGGTGATTTGATCAGCCCGTAGCCCGTAGGATGGGTTGGGCACTTGCGAAACCCATCACACGTGTTTTTCGAAGCATCCGTAAAGCTAGCCGACCGGGCGCCATCCGCGGTTCGTCGCTCACAGTCGGACAGCCGCGATGGGGGAGAGCGGGAATGGAAAAGCGATGGGTCCGCTCAACCCATCCTACGATCTACTGCCGCGTCAAGCTATTCTGCTAAATGTAGAACCGGTACGATGCCTTCGGCGTTGCGTTGTCCGACAGCTCGCACATGAGTTCGCCGACGCGACGCGCAAACATGATGGTAATTGGCACGCGCGAGATGCCGTCGCTCGAATTCCAATTCATCTTGGTGAGCGTCAGAATTTCTTTCGAACGGTCTTTCATGTTTGTCGGCGACGCCGTGCCGACCTCAATCGGGGCCGGAATGTGCATACCGGGATACTCGTTCCACCAAGGAACGTATCCGCCTGTGAACAGATAGAACTGGTCTTTCAGCGTGCAGAGTGTGCCCCGCCATGGCTCCTCGGTCCCTTTGCGCACCATGCGGAACGCCGTTGACCGCATCCACACATAATCGACGGCCGGAACCCGGTCCTTGGCCGACGCCGCGAAGCCTTTGATCTCTTCCGGCTGGTACGTCGTCGTCTTGTGAATGACGACCCGGTCCGGCATGACCCCTGCGCGCTTTTCATATTGGGCGAGAACGTCATCGAGAAGACTCTTGGCCTGCGCATCGTCGAGATAAGGCTGCCGGTCGCGCCGTTGGTCATGCTCAATGTTCGCGCCCTTCAGCGCGAACGGCTCGATGTCGGTCGAATAGGCCTGTGCCACGCTCGCGTAGACGAGATGGCCACTCCGCCGCTTCATGTGATGAAAAGAAATCCCGACAAAGCAGACATTGCGCGGCAGGTCGGTGGGACGCCATGGAATTCCTTGTGCCTTGTAGTAAATCGAGGTCGTGATGTGCCAGGCGCGCGTTGCGAAGCTCTGTCCCTTGTCGTCAGGACGGTCAATCGTATCCCGCCGGAGGATCTGAATGGGCACGGCTTCGTCGTGCATCATCGTGCGCGCCTTGATGGCGCGATAGAAGGTGCGGAACAACAAGTCATCGGCCATCGTGTAGAGGGCCTCAGCCTCTTTCCGCTCCTCGGGTGACGGCTGGAACAGCGCCAGCTGATCGCTTTCTTCCTCAGCGCGCAACACTTCAAGCGCCCGCCGTTCTTCCGGCGTCAAACCCGGATTGGCGACGCGGAGGTCGCCAAGCTCCGGCTTGATGCAGACAATGATGCAATCCGGGCTGTCGTCGCCGAAAAGGCTACTAATCCGACCGTCGAAAAGTTCGACCAGCTCGTTAAAGGTCCTACCGGTCAACGCGTCCTTGAACTGGGTGTTGTAGACGCTCGGCTCGATGGTCCGGATGAAGCGTTCCTCGATGAGGAATTTGCAATTGAAAGCATTTTCGAGGCCCGGCCAATCGCGAAAGCGGTTCGAATTGGCCTCGAAGGTCGGGCTGTATTGCTTGAGGCGATTAAGCCACGCCGTCGCCGCTTCGACATCCTCGGGAAGTCCGACGAGGCCAAGACGGACGGTTCGGAGGCCGCGATCATCGACGGGACCATGCGCGCTAAGACCCCGGCGCGGGTCTACGTCATGCGCGGCATTAGCAAATTCGAGTTCCGGCTCAGGCAGAACGTCGATCTTCAGCGGAAGCGCCATCGATCAAACCTCCTTCCTGCACGTCAACCGTGAAGAAGGCGCCTTCGAGCAGCAGGTCATCGACATGGCGGTTGCCGATGTTGATGGTCGGCGCACCTTGCGCGAGGAAGCGTGCCCAAAATGCCAGATCGCTCTCCACGCTCGCGTTGCGATCGAATTTGATGCGGCGGGTCGCTTTACTGGTTCGCATGTAGCCCGGCAGCGGCGAAACGCCGTCGTGCTTGGCGAACATGTAGAAGGGTTTGATGCGAACGCCCCAGACACCTGCCTGGTGCACCACCTCGTAGCCGAAGCCTTCGCACTCAAACCAGGTCTTCCGGTCCTCGCCGCGGCGCTTGACAACATCGCGGCGCACGTTTTTTCGGTGTGGCGTGTCGTAGATGATCGTGCGGTTCTGCCGGTTGTGCGCCGTGAAGTAGGCTCGCTTGGCCGGATAACCGCGCTTATTCTTCTCAATGAGGAGACCGCGATCGTCAAAGCGCGTCAGATATCGCTCGAAGTGCCGCCGCGCGAGCCATGCGAACTTGGCGCGCAGCACGGGATCGCGCTCAACCTCGTCGAGCGGGATAGGCTTGGCAGGGCCTTTTGCAACCGGAGCGAACAGCGTGCTCAAAAGCGCAGCCGGTACGAAGCTCCACAGATCGCCTGTTTTGCTTTCGAACACGAAGGTGCCGACGTCGTCCAGAGGAACTTTCTTCTGCAGTTCGTCCCAGCCGGCGACGTTCAGCGGGATGCGTGTCAATTCCTGCGGGATCGATCCGAAGGGCAGCAAATTGAGAACGTACGTGCCGACCGGCCGCGTGTCGCGCGCAACCGTCGCCGATCCCGCTGACGCGGCCAGCCGGTAAAGCTCGGCCTCAAAGCAGTCCCGTCCGGGCGGATAAGCGAAGGTCGCCGTGCCGCCATGCTGCTCTGCGAGTTCGCGCGCATCGGTGAGGCCAGTGCCCGCCCGCTCCATCGCGCTGATGCCGAAAAACACGTCGCAAAGCGCACGGTTGCGCAGGTCACTGAACTGCGGAACAGGCTCGAAGGCGCCGTCGGCGTCGAGCTTCAGATGCGCCACCGCGTTAGGCAGTTGCGCGCCCGGATTTACGAAGCGGACCGAGCGGTTTGGCACGACGTTGATATGCGCCGGCTTCGCGATCGTATAGTCGCGGTGAACGATCATGTTCACCAGAAGCTCAAGAAGAGCGCGCTCAGGGTACGCAAAACGGCTTTCGTGCTGTCGCCGGCCCTTCACCTTAATCTTCGGGTTGATCTCTTCCTCTTCCATCCATTCGAGCACGCTCTTGCGCTGCTCGATCAGATTACCCTTGAATACCTGTTTGCGCTTGCCGTCGATCGTCGCGCCGATGACGCTGTGAGAGAAAAAGCGCCCCGGATCGCGGCCAAACAGAAGAATGCACGCGACGCTCGGCTTTTCCTCGCCGGACGAGGTTACCACCAAGCCGAGTTCGCGCATCAACGGCCTGAGTTGTTGCGAGTCAATCGCGCCTCGTTCCAGCTTCTGGCAATACTGTCGGAGCGTCGTGAGCGCGAGATCAACGTCAATGTCTGCCCACGTAGCCTCGGCAACGGGCTGGTCGTCGAATTGCTTGCTCTGCTTGTCATCGGGCAGAGGTGCAAACCGCTGAACTCCCGCGAGATCGCGGTTCAGGTCGGTCAGAAGTTCGTCAAAGCCGTCAATCTCGATGAACTGGAAATTCTGGCCGAGACGTTCCGCGAGTGCCGCGACACGCAGGTGCGGCTGCTCGCCCTTCCTGATGCACCAATATATGCCGTGGCGGAATTCGATTCCTGTCGCTGCTCCCAGCAGCGACTCAGTGATCGAGGGTTCAGCGCCGCGATAGCCCACTACGACCAGCGGCGTGCTTTTCAGCAGCGGTACTAAGGTCTGAACCAACACCGGATCAAGCGCCTGCGTTTCGCTGACCAGATTGCGGTCGGTGTACTGTTCGGCCTTTCCATGCAGCCACACTATCTGCGCGCGGGCATAGAGACTGAACTCGTTGAAGTCGCTCGGTCCGCGATTCACCTCGGCTACGTGCCGGATGTGTGGCTGCTTATCGTTCAGCGCCTTCGGCAGGCACTTGTCGAAGTTGGTGGTGAGTATCGTTCCCATCAGTCCGCGCAAGACCAGATCGGCGGTCGCGCGGTAGCCGTCGCCGAGATTCTGGCGTAAGGCGGTCAGGTCGAGCAGCGCCCGCTTGCGATAATCGTCCGGCTTGAGGAGATGCTGAATGACGAGCGGGAAATTTTCGGCGAGGCGGTCATCACCGCGAATGAACCAGGTCTGCGATTGCAGCCACGCGGTCCACTCGGAGGTCTTGATCTGCTCGGGAAGAGTCTTGCCGCCGAGCTTGAGATCGGAATAGGCCTGCTTGGCGAGCCGCTTCACGCTTTCCGCTGCAAGCGGAATTCCCGACGAAAACGACGTACCCGCGCCGAAGAGGAATGTGGGCCGCGCGTCGTTGTCGGGCCGCAAGAGGGAGCAAAGAAGGGCGACACTATCCTTGTGGGACATGCCCTTGAGGTTAAGCCGATTCTTGCGAACAAAACAAGTACAGACAATGCGTAATCCGGTGGATAAGCCAGGCTCAAGGGCATATTCACATCCGTCTGGTGCCCGGATTGGCGCCGCGCCCCGAAAATCACTAACGTCGGGCCTGACTCCGAAATGCCGAATCCTTTGCTATGCCGCCTGCGGAACAACTGCTCAACGCGCCTGAATTCACCGTCTCCGAACTGTCCCTGTCCCTGAAGCGGACGGTCGAGGACGCCTACGGCCATGTCCGCGTCCGCGGCGAGATCTCCGGCTTTCGCGGGGCGCATTCCTCCGGCCATTGCTATTTCGCGCTGAAGGACGAGAGCGCCAAGATCGAGGCGGTGATCTGGAAGGGCGTGCATAGCCGCATGCGCTTCAAGCCCCAGGAGGGGCTCGAGGTCATCGCCACCGGCAAGCTCACGACCTATCCGGGCTCCTCGAAATACCAGATCGTGATCGAGGCGCTGGAGCCGGCCGGCATCGGCGCGCTGATGGCGCTGATGGAGGAGCGCAAGAAGAAGCTCGCCGCCGAGGGCCTGTTCGACGAGGCGCGCAAGCAGCTCCTGCCCTGGCTTCCGGAGGTGATCGGCGTCGTGACCTCGCCGACCGGCGCCGTCATCCGCGACATCCTGCATCGGCTGGAGGACCGCTTCCCCCGCCGCGTGCTGGTGTGGCCGGTCAAGGTGCAGGGCGACGGCTCGGCCGAGCAGGTCGCGGCCGCGATCCGCGGCTTCAACGCGCTGCCCGAGGGCGGCAGGATTCCGCGGCCCGACGTGCTGATCGTCGCGCGCGGCGGCGGCTCGCTGGAGGACCTCTGGTCGTTCAACGAGGAGATCGTGGTGCGCGCAGCCGCCGAGAGCATGATTCCGCTGATCTCGGCGGTGGGGCACGAGACCGACATCACCCTGATCGATTTCGTCGCCGACAAGCGCGCGCCGACGCCGACGGCGGCGGCCGAGATGGCGGTGCCGGTGCGCAGCGACTTGTTCATCGAGGTGGGCGATCTCGGCCGCCGCACCCGCGCCTATTGGCAACGCGCCCAGGAGAGCCGCCGCAGCGAGTTGCGCGCCGCCGCGCGCGCGCTGCCGGCGGCCGGCGATCTGCTCGCGATCCCGCGGCAGCGACTGGATTCGGCGGGCGCCTCCCTGCCCCGCTGCCTCAAGGCCAACACGCACGCGCATTTCCGCAGGTTCACCGCCGCAAGCGCGAAGCTGACGCTGCGCGTGCTGCACGGCCAGATCTCGCAGGCCGATCATCGCCTCACCGTGTGCGGCGAGCGGCTTGGTCTCTCCACGCGCTCGCTGCTGCGGCAGCGGCGCGACCGCTTTGCCGGACTGGAGGTGCGCCTGCGCGCCTCAAAACTTGCGAATGCGCAGGCGCAGCGCAACGCGATTGCCCGCCAGCGCGAGCGCACGCATCGTCTGACTGAGCGGGCGCAGCGCGCGCTGGTCACGCTGCTGCACCGGCTGGAGGCGCGGGTCGAGAACAGCGGCAAGCTGCTCTCCGCGCTGTCCTATCGCAGCGTGCTCGCGCGCGGCTTTGCCCTGGTGCGCGACGAGGCCGGCCATCCCGTGCATGCGGCGGATGCGATCGGTCCCGGCGCGCGGGTCGAGATCGAGTTCGCGGACGGCCGTGTCGGCGCAACGGCGGATGCGGATCGCCCGGCGCCCGCGGAGAGGCGCGCGCCGGCGCAGGCCAAGCCGGCTGCGGAGACGAAGCCGGCGCCGAGGCGCCTGGCCAAGCCGGTGGATCAGGGCAGCTTGTTCTGAGGAGGGAGGACGGGCTCTATCCGCGTCATTGCGAGCGCAGCGAAGCAATCCAGAGTCTTTCCGCGGAGGGACTCTGGATTGCTTCGTCGCAAGGGCTCCTCGCAATGACGACGAGGAAACAGCGTGCCCCTACCGGCACGACAATCCCGCCTCGATCGTGGTCCAGAAGCCGCAATGGTCCGGCGCGCGGTGGGGGCCGGCGTGGGCCTCGAACAGCAGGATCGCGACGGTGAAGACGATCAGGGCGGAGGCGAAGAGCGTGATGCGGCCATGCATGTGAGATGCGTTTAATCGACATCGTGGTCGAATGATGGCGCGGGCACGTGCTACGGCACCGCCATCACCGCGCCAGCCATTGCGCGACGTCCTTCTGCGAGGCGGCGCGGGCTTCGGCATCTCCGTGCTCGGGCGCGGCGGCTGCGTGCACCGGCGCGCCGGCGCGGTCGAAATCGTGATCGGCGCCGGGATAGACCACGATGCGCGCTAGGGCGCTGCGGCCGCGCGCGCCGTCCACCATCTGGCGGCAGGCCGGCGGCGACGACACCTCGTCATCGGCGCCGATCAAGACCAGCGTCGGCACCCGCGTGCTCCAGCCGAGGCCCGCCGAGATCCGGCAATCCGGATAGAACGCGATCGCGGCGCGGAAGTCCGGACCGTGATCGCGCGCTGCGCTCTGCGGACGCACGGCCCAGAGCAGCGCGCTCGCACCATTGGCCCAGCCGATCAGGCTGACACGGTCCCGCGCCACCCAAGCCTGCTGCATCAGCCAGGCGCGCGAGGCCGCGATGTCGGCGACGCGTTCGCGCCGCGCCTTGACGTGCATCTCCTTGACGCGGCATTGCGGGCCGAGCTCGCGCGAGCCGTAGCTGTCGGGCAGCAGCACGGCATTGCCGGCCTTGAGCAGGCGCTCGGCCCATTCGCGATAGCGCGGCAGCACGGGCTCGGAATGGCTACTCAGCCCGCCGCAGCCGTGCAGCGCGATCACGGCCGGAAACGGTCCCTCGCCCGCGGGCTTGTAGAGCTGCGCATGGAGCACCCCGGAGGCGAGCGGAATCTCGACCGGCTGCGGCGCCGGGGCGGCGTGCGCGGCCGACATCAGCAGCGTCAGGAACAAAGCGGCGAGGCGAAGGCGCATCGGACTCTGCGGCAGGAGCTGCCGGAACCGGCGCCCCTTCGACCGAAGCCTTATCATGCGAAAACGGCGGCAAATCATCACGAACCGGTGGGTTTAACGGGCGGACAAGCCACCCCATCTATGCTACATCCCGTCCAACACATCGTGCCTTCCACGGCTTTCCTGGAGAGGCCCCCACGGAGACTTTCGACCGTGCTGAACAAGTTCGGCCCCTCGGGCCATGGCGAAGCGCAGGTGCAATATCTCGACGGCGATTTCCGCGTGATCTCGCCGGGGACCTTCGTGCGCTGCGCGATCACCGACGTCCGCATCCCGCTTGACGAGCTGAAGTACTGGAGCGTCGATCTGCAGGAGGCCTATGCCACGCCCACCGCGGTGCTGCAGCGGCATTTTCCCGGCGCGCTGAAGCAGCCGTGATCCTTCGGCTCTCGCAACTCTCGTAAGGCGGGTAAAACCGGCAGACCTATAATGCTGGCGGTAACAATTGCAGGGTGCAATTCCATCTGACTTCTCCTGGATGCGGCTTCATTCAATAAGATTGCGGCCATGAATGCCGGCTGAATGTTCGCCGATATCTAAAATTGTCAGGCTTCCATTGGGGCCCATTTAAGCCGGCCCGCACCACATTGCCTCGGGATAAAGTGGCAAGCGGGCAGGAAGCATGGACCTCCGGAGAATTTTCAGCCGTTCGTTCGGTGTACCTTCGAGCGCAAGGGATCATTTGCTCGAACGGTTCATCCGCGACGAGCAGGGCAGCTACGTGCTCATTTCTGCGCTGCTCATGCCGGTCCTGGTCGGCACCGCCGGCCTCGGAACGGAAGTGGGCTGGTGGTACTACAAGCACAAGAACATGCAGAGCGTTGCAGATTCCGGCGCGGTCAGCGCTGCGACGGCTGCCAGTGCAGGCGGCGACCCCCGGTCCGAAGCCAAGGCGGTCGCGGCAAATTATGGTTACACCGACGGCGCGAACGACGTCACTGTCACGGTGAACCAGCCACCGAAAACAGGCAGTCAAGCGTCGAACGCGCAGGCCATCGAAGTCATCGTCAGTCAACCGCAGCGTCGGCTGCTGTCGGCCTTGTTCGGCTCGGATCGCGTACCAATCACCGCGCGCTCGGTCGCGCTGCCCAACTCCGGGACGGGCTGCGTCCTTGCGCTCAACAGGAGCGCAAGCCCCGCCGTCAACGTCAGCGGCGGCAACCAGCTCAACCTGATCAAGTGCAATCTCTACAGCAATTCGAGCGCGAGCCCCTCGCTCAACGTCGCCGGCAGCGCCTCGGTGGCGGCAAACCAGGTCGGCGTGGTCGGCGACGTCTCCGGCGCGAGCAGCATCACGGCGACCAACGGGGTCAAGACGCACATCACGCCTGTCGCCGATCCCTATGCCGACGTCTCTCCGCCGACGCGGCCGAGCTGCAGCAATGCCAAGATCACGGTCAACGCCAACGGAAAGACGAACTCGCTCGACCCCGGCTGCTACATGGGCAGCATCACGGTCAACGCCGGCGCAGTCCTGAACCTCAATCCCGGCATCTACTATCTGGACGGCGCCAGCTTGAGCGTCGCCGGAAATGCCACCATCACCGGCAGCGGCGTCACCCTGGTGTTCACGGGCTCCGGCAGCGACTGGGGCACCGCCTCAATCGGCAGCAACGCGACCGTCGACCTGACCGGGCCGACCAGCGGCCCGACGAAGGGCATCGTCATGTACGGTGACCGCAACATGCCGGCCGGGACCAATTTCAATCTCACCGGCGGTGCTACGCAGAATTTCGGCGGTGCCATCTACCTGCCAAAGGCCAATCTCAGCTTCAGCGGCGGCAACGGCACCAGCACATCCTGCACCAAGATCATCGCGGATACGCTGACGTTCAGCGGCACGTCGAACCTGCAGGTCAATTGCACCGCGCTCGGCACCGCGACGATCGGTTCGCAGACCGCGCAGCTCGTCGAATGAGGTTTGGAGCGATGCAGATCCAGAGTTTCTCATTTAAGCTTGGCCGTCGATTGCTCGGTTCTCTGGCGCGGCATGTGCGAATCGCTGCCGGCGATCAACGGGGCGTCGCGGCAGCCGAATTCGCCATCCTGGTTCCCCTGCTGTCCCTGATGGTCGTCTCGGTCACGGACATCGGGCTTGCCCTCTATCGCAAGATGCAGGTCGAAAATGCCGCGCAAGCGGGAGCCCAGTACGCGATTGCGCGCGGCTTCGACACGAGCGGCATCGCGAACGCCGTCGCAAGTGCCACCAGCGCGACGAACATCACCGCTTCACCTCCGCCAGTCCAGTTCTGCGGATGTCCGACGAGTGCGGGCGTGAGCGCCACCAGCTGCGGAACGGTCTGCACCGGCGGTGCGCCGGCCGGGACATATACGACGGTCTCGGCGCAAGCGACGTACTATACGATCATCGACTATCAGATCGTGGCGGCCACATACACGTACACCGCGCAGTCCACCACGAGGCTGCAGTGAAGCTCACCGCATTATGGCGGGACACGCGCGGCACCACAGCGCTGGAATTTGCGCTGACCGCTCCCGTGTTCTTCCTGTTCATATTCGGGATCATCGAATGCGGGCTGCTGTTCTGGACTCAGCTCGGAATCCAGCATGGCAGCGAAATGGCGGCGCGCTGCGCGAGCGTCAACAACACGCTCTGCCCGAGCAGCAGCGCCATCACGACCTACGCTGCCCAGCAGGCCTACGGCCTCACGCTCCCCCCGGGGACATTCACCTTTGCCACGGTCGCATGCGGCAACCAGGTCAGCGCGAGCTATTCATTCGAGTTTCCGCAGATCATCAACCTGTCTCCGATCACGCTGACCGCGCGAGCCTGCTTCCCGAGCTGAGGTCGCCGACAGAAAAATGGATTCTGCCATGCCAATCGCTTGCGTTCTACATTCCTTGCAGCCGTGGGTGAGTCGTTTCGCCCTGTGGTTGGATTCTTTGTTGCAATTCCGCGCCCTAGAGTTGTTTGATGAAGTTCTGCTGAAACAAAGCACTGCTATAGTGCAGGTTAGGTAATTGGCCCTGTTCTTTTTATCGCACAGACGATCAGGTCAACCAAACAGCCATCGAGCGTTGGAATTGGCGCGGTCTGTGAACGGGCTCATATCGAAGAGCCATCTGACGGGCGACGATCACCTTGAAAATTCGCGGTGGAATATCTGTAAATCGACAATCATGCGATGGGGGTGATCATGCCCGCCATTTTCGACCTGCTCTATCGTGAGTATTGCCGCGCCCGTCTCGCTGAGATGCGCAAACAGCTTCTGATCGCAGCTGAGCGCGCTGAAGCTGTCGCAGCGGATCATTATCCCGCGACGCTGAGTGACGATGAGAGAACGGACCCGCACCGCAAGACCGGTCTCGGCCTGCCGAATTGAAGCGGCTCCAAGACCGGCGATCACTCCCGCGTAGCAGCGACCAAGCAATTGGCAACAGTTTGGGAGACGGCAATGAATACACCCGAATGCTACACCGTCGTCGTCGCCTGCATGTCGTGCCTCACCATCATCGGATTGATGGCCGCCGGCGCGTGGTGAGCATGGCTCGTTGCAGACATGATTCCGACTTCGACATGAGTACAGCCGCCGCGTCGTCCGACGGCGGCGGCTGCACTTTGGATCCGCAGATCAGCTTCCCGGCGGCGAATACGACACGTTTCGCGACCAGGGCAGAGACGTTGCCTCACGTTGCGAGATCAGCGCGCACTGAACCTTCGCTCGCGCGCTCTGTATAGATGATCGCTGATCAATTGCCGCAGCTTCGCCAGGTCATCGAACTCGAGCTGAACGGCGAACGGCACGATGCCGTCAGGCACGCCTGCGCGGCCGCGCAAGCGTGCAAGATCCTTTTCCGTGGTCACCAGCGTGAGCTGCTCGCGCTGCGCCTCCGCTGCGAGCGCTGCGATCTCGCCTTCCGAAAACATGTGGTGGTCGGCGAAGGCGCGCGTGCGAACGACGTCGATCCCGCTCGCACGCAGGGTACGGAAGAAACGCTCGGGATCGCCGATGCCGGCGAAGGCGAACACCCGCTTGCCGAGCAGCTGCGCGAGCGAGGCCGCATCCGGCATCAGGCGCGCACGCAGCTCGGGCTTGTTCCGCTTCGCGATCTCCGCCGCGACATCGTTGGCGGCATTGCCGTCGCCGATCAGCACCAGCGCATCGGTGCGCGCGAGCTGCACCGCGAGCGGTGCGCGCAGGGGCCCTGCGGGAAACACCGCGCCGTTGCCAAGGCCGCGCTCGCCGTCGATCACGATCAGCGAGGCGTCCTTGAACAGGCGCGGATTCTGGAAGCCGTCATCCATCAGGATCACGGTGGCGCCTTGCGACTTTGCGAGCGCGACGCCGTCGAGGCGGTCGCGCGCGACCACGACCGGGACGTCGCGCGCCATCATCATGGGTTCGTCGCCGACGTCGGCCGCATCGTGACGCTCGCGGTCGACCATCACCGGCCCCTTCAGGCGCCCGCCATAGCCGCGGCTGAGCACGACCGGCGTCTCGCCGAGCTCGCGCAAGAGCTTGGTCAACACCAGCACCGTCGGCGTCTTGCCGGCACCGCCGACATGGTAGTTGCCGACACAGATCACGGGGATGCCGGCGTCCACGCCCTGGCGCAGCATGCGCCGTGCAGTGATCGCGCCGTAAAGCGCACCGAGCGGCCATAGCGCGTACGATTGAAGGGAGCGTGGCCGGTACCAAAAGGCCGGCTCACGCATTGGCGGCCCCCATCTCGATCCGCAACTGCAGCAGATACGGCTCGAGCGCGGTCATGGTGCGATCGAGCGCACCCCCAAGCTGCTCGACCACGCCCGTGCCTGCGCGCTGCATCTTGTCGCGCATGGTGGGATCGGCCAGCAACTGGCCGAGCTGCTTGACGAGCGCCTCCTGCGTGTCGGCTTGCTGCGCCCCGCCGCTGGTATCGAGCGCTTCATAGACGTCGGCGAAGTTGAACACGTGCGGACCGTGGACGATCGCGGCGCCCAGCTTGATCGCCTCGATCGGGTTCTGCCCGCCATGGTGGATCAGCGATCCGCCCATGAACACGATTCCCGAGAGCCGATAGAACAGGCCGAGCTCGCCCATGGTGTCGGCGACATAGACGTCGGTCGTCGCGGTCGGCAGCTCCTCGCGCGAGCGCAAGCTGGGCTTCAGGCCCGACGTCGTGACGAGGCCTGCGATCGATGAGCCGCGATCCGGGTGCCGCGGCACGATCACGGTGAGAAGCTGCGGGAAGAAGCCGACCAGGCTGCGATGCGCCGCGACCAGCATCTCGTCCTCGCCCGGATGGGTCGAGGCCGCGACGATGATCGGACGCCCGCGCGTCATCGCCATCAGCCGTTCGAGCTTGGCGGGGTCGGCCGGCGGCGCGGGCACGTCGAGCTTGAGATTGCCCGTCGTCGCGACGTCGCGGCCGCCGAGCGCGGCAAAGCGCTCGGCATCTTTCTTCGACTGCGCAAGACAGATGTCGAACCGCGACAGCAGCGCCGAGATGGTGCCGTGCATGCGGCGCCAGCGCGGGAAGGAACGCGGCGACATCCGCCCGTTGATCAGCACCATCGGCACCCGGCGCGCCGCGCCGGCGAGGATCAGGTTCGGCCACAAATCGGATTCAATGAACAGCGCCAGCGACGGCTTCCAATGATCGAGGAAGCGCGCGACGTAGCGCGGCGAGTCATACGGCACGTATTGATGGATGACGTCGGGGGGAAAGCGTTTTGCGACGACCGCGGCCGAGGTGACCGTGCCCGAGGTGAGCAGGATGCGCAGATTGAGATCGCGCAGGCGCTCGATCAGGGCGGCCGCCGCCAGGACCTCGCCGACGCTGGCACCATGAATCCAGACCAACGGGCCGTGCGGCCGCACGTCGGCGGACAGGCCGCGCCGCTCGCCGACGCGGGCGGGATCCTCCTTGCCCTGCTTCAGCCGCCGCTTGATCAGCGCAGGCGCGAGTGGCACCAGGCCGGCGGCCAGGCGCCGATACATCCGCAGCGTGATCGGCAGCGCAATGGGCAGCGACTTAGGCATCTTCCGGTCCCGGACGGCCGAGCTGCGCATAGGCGCGACGGGTCGCCTCGTTCAACGTGTCTTCCAGCTCCTGCCGCAACGTCTCCATCATGGCGGCGTCGGCATCTGCGGGAACGTGGATTTCCTTGATGCCGACCAAAGCGCCCCGCCCGAATGGCAAATTGATGGTGGTGCGATCCCAGTTCTTGAGCCGGACGAAGCGGCTGGTCGCCATCGCGAAAGGCATGATCGGCCGTCCCGATTCCCGTGCCAGCATGATAATGCCGAGCCCGACCACGCGCGAGCGCTTGGGGACATCGGCGGTCAACGCGACATTACAACCGGCCTGGAGCGTCCGCACCATTTCCTTGAAGGCGCCGACGCCACCTTTGCGGTGGAACGCGCCGCCATGGTCGCCGGAACCGCGGATGGTGCCGATCCCGAGCCGCTCGGCGGCGATGGCATTGAACTCGCCGTCGCGGTGCCGGGAGATCAGCACCTTGGCCCGATAGGAGGCCTTGTTCTGGTTCTTGATGAAGGGCGTCAGGAAATGCTGGCCGTGCCAGAACGCGAAGATCGCAGGGAGCTGCGGCTCGACGCGCTCGTAGACGTCGGGCGGATCGAAGGTGAAGGTGTTGGTCCGCCAGACCAGACGCAGATATTCGGCCGCCAGGACCCCGACGGCACGCTGAAACCAGCTGCTTCGCAGCGTATTGCGAAGCAGTTTCTTCAACGCGCCGGTTCTTGATTCGGATCGAGCAGCCGATGCAGGTGGACGATGAAGTAGCGCATCTGCGCGTTGTCGACCGTGCTCTGCGCCTTGGCCCGCCAGGCGGCGTGGGCGCTGGCATAGTTCGGATACAGGCCGACGATGTCGACCTCGTCCAGATTCTTGAAGGTGTTGTGCTCGAGATCGACGAGCTCGCCGCCGATGACGAGGTGGAGCAGTTGTTGCGGGGCGCTATCTGGCATGAGTTCTGTTCCTAAGGGGCTGCCCGGCAAAGCAGTGTTCGAGAAGCACCACGAATGCGCCTTAGGCTATCGGACGGTTGCGAAAATGCGCGACAATGCCCGCATGACGTTCGCGTCCCGCTGCCACCAGCACCCCGTGCGCCACTTCCCGGCGGTTATAGAGGATGGGTTCTCCGGAGAGGTCGCTCATCCTACCATCCGCTTCCTGCACGATCAAATCGGCCGCCGCAAGATCCCAATCATGGCTGTTGCCGCCCGCAAATGCCGCATCCAGCGCGCCATCGGCGACCCGGCACAGCCGCAGCGCCAGCGAGCCGATCCGCCGGTGCAGCTTGATCTCGCCGAGTGACGGCTTCAGCCGCTCGACCAGCGGCTTCGGGCCGGCGACGCGGGCGAAGTCGAGTTCGGATCCGCCTGTCGCGCGCACCGGCTTGTCGTTGAGCGTCGTGCCCTTGCCGCGCACCGCGAAGAAGAATTCGTCGCTGGCCGGGGCGAATACGGCGGCGAGCACCGGCGAAGCGTCCGCCACCAGTGCGACGCTGACGCACCATTCGTCATGGCCGCCGAGATAATTGCGCGTGCCGTCGATGGGATCGACGATCCAGGTCAGCCGCCGCGACAGCCGCGCCGCATCGTCGGCGCTCTCCTCGGACAGCCAGCCATAATCGGGCGTCGCGGCACGCAGGCGCGATTCGAGCAGATCGTTGACGGCGATGTCGGCCTCCGACACCGGCGAGGACGCGCCCTTGGTCCACTTCCTCAGCTCGGTGCGGAACATCGACTGCGCCAGCGCGCCCGCCTCCCGCACCGTGTCCTTCAGCAGCGCCGCGTCGCGGGTCAGGAGGGTGTGGTCGAGAGAATGCGCGTCAGCGTCCGCCAAGCGTCAAACCCTCGATGCGCACCGTCGGCGCATTGATGCCGTAGCGGAATTCGAGATTGTTCGCAGGCTGCATCGACCTGAAGATCTCGAACAGATGGCCGGCGATCGTCACCTCGCTGACGGGATAGGTGATCTCGCCGTTCTCGATCCAGAAGCCGGAGGCGCCGCGGCTGTAATCGCCGGTGACGCCGTTGACGCCGGAGCCGATCAGGTCGGTGACGTAGAAGCCCTGCTTGATGTCGGCGATCAGCTCGGCCGGCGTTGCAGAGCCGGGCTCAAGATGCAGATTGTACGGCCCCGGCGAAGGCGAGGAGGACACGCCGCGATGGGCGTGACCGGTGGTGGTGAGGCCGAGCTCGCGCGCGGTGGCACAGTCGAGCAGCCAAGTCGTCAACACGCCGTCGTCGACCAGCGCGGTCCGCTTCACTGCGACGCCTTCGGCATCGAAGGTCTGCGAGCGCAGCCCGCGCTTGCGCAGGGGATCGTCGATGATGCGGATGTTCTTCGCAAACAGCTGCTGGCCGAGCTTGTCCTTCAGGAAGCTGGTCTTGCGCGCGATCGAGGCGCCGTTGATGGCGCCGACGAGATGGCCGACCAGGGAGCCGGCGACGCGCGGATCGAACACCACCGGGACCTTGCAGGTCTCGACCTTGCGCGGATTGTAGCGCGCCACGGTGCGCTCGCCGGCGGAGCGGCCGACGACCTCCGGCGACAGCAGATCGGCGCCATGCGGCGCCGAGGTGAAGTCGTAGTCGCGCTCCATGCCGGTGCCTTCGCCCGATATGGCGGTGGCGGAGATGCCCTGGCTGGAGCGCAGATAGGAGCCGTGGAAGCCGGTCGAGGTGACGAGCACCATGCCGCCGATGCCGGATGAGGCCGAGGCGCCGCCGGACTTGGTCACGCCCTTGACGCCGAGCGCGGCAGCTTCGGCCGCGAGCGCGCGGCGCTCGAGCTCGGTCGGGGTGGGCACGGCGGGATCGAGCAGGTCGAGATCGGGAAAGTCGCGCGCGAGCAGCGCGGGATCGGCAAGGCCGACATATTTGTCGTCGGGCGCGACGCGCGCCATCGCAACCGCACGCTCGGCGAGCTTGGTGACGGCATCGCCGCTGACGTCGTTGGTGGAGACCACCGCCTGACGCTGACCGACCAGCACGCGCAGACCGACATCGTCACCCTCGGACCGCTCGGATTCCTCGACGCGTCCGTCGCGGACCTCGACGCCCTGCGAGACGCCGCGCACCGCGACCGCGTCGGCCGCATCCGCGCCGGCGCGCTTGGCCGCCTCGACCAGCCGCTGCGCGAGATCGGAGAGCGCGGACTGATCGAACAGGTCGCGATTGGCGGAAGGCGAAAGCGTCGGGCTTGGTGAAGAGTTCACGAACGAAATCCTGTTGGGGCGGGGTTCGGGACCGGAACCCACAGATGTGCCCTGATAGCGCGGACTTCAAGCATTTTCAGCCCGCCAAAAGCTCAGATTCGCGACGTCGGCGCAACGTCTCGTCAATCATGCACGCCAAGGTCTTGTCAATCATGAGGAGCGAGTGACGGTGGGTTAACCAGCCTTTTTAAGCGGTTTCGGACCGCCCGGCGCTAAGGTCCTCGCATCGACCGGGAACATAATCCTGGCGGGGAGAACAAAGCCGTGAGGCGTCAAACAGCAACATGCGGGGCCCACCCCGCCGGGTCGAGCCGCTCCTTGCGGCTCGACCCTCTTTCCCTTCCGGTCCGCTTCGATGCGCATGATCCGCGCGCCGACGGGCATGTCAGGCAGATCGAGCTTCATCGCGAGCGTGTCGTGCTGCGCCGTGCCGTGCGCGGCATGCAGATGGCGATCAACGTGCGCGTCGCCGACTTCACCGGCGTTGCGCTCCGCGGCAATGACGAGACGCAGACGCTCGTCCTCGTGCATCGCGATCCTTCGCTGTCCATCCCGCTACTGATCAGCGCGGACGCGGACGAGATCGCGCAGGCCTGGGCGATCTGGAGCGAGATCTTTGCGCTGCCGCAGCTCGACGAAGGCGCGCGCAAACCCGCACCGCGCCGCCGCCGCGCCAATGCGATCCGCGCCCGCCGTCCGAAATTCTTGATGCGCCGGCGCACCGCAATGGCGCGCGAGCTGCCGGTTCATCAGGGCGAGCGCGAGATCATCGCGAGGAATTGACGGTGCCGTAGGGTGGGTTAGCCCGAAGGGCGTAACCCACCTCTTTGCTTTTCGCGCGGATAGAAGTTGGTGGATTACGCTTCGCTAATCCACCCTACGCATTTTCGCGTCACGCCGCTCGCATCATCGCGTCCGCGAGCAATCCCGCAAACAGCAACAGGCCCGCATGCTTGTTCGACTTGAACAGGCGCAGGCACAGCTCGGGATCGTTGATGCGCAGCCGCACGATCTGCCACACCAGATGCGCGGCGAAGGCGGCAAGCCCAAGCCAGGCCGGCCAGCGCGCTTCGCCGGATGCCAGCGCGACGCCGATCAGCATCACCGCGAGCCCGTAGAACAGGACCAGCGCCTGGCGCGTATGCGCGCCGAACAGGCGCGCGGTCGACTTGATGCCGATCAACGCGTCGTCCTCAGTGTCCTGATGCGCGTAGATGGTGTCATAGCCGATCACCCAGGAGATCGCGCCGGCATAGAGCACGAGCGCGGTGGCGTCGATGCGGCCGAAGGTGACGGCAAACCCCATCAACGCGCCCCAGGAGAAGGCGAGCCCGAGCACGATCTGCGGCCACCAGGTGATGCGCTTCATGAAGGGATAGATCGCGACGATCAGGAGTGAGGCGATGCCCGTTGCAATCGCGAAGCGGTTGAACTGCAGCAGCACCGCAAGACCGACCAGCGCCTGCGCGACCATGAAGACCAGCGCCTGCCTGGTGGTCACCTGCCCCGACGGCAGCGGCCGCGAGCGCGTGCGCTCGACCTTGCCGTCGAGGTCGCGATCGGTGATGTCGTTCCAGGTGCAGCCGGCCCCGCGCATGACGAAAGCGCCGATGAAGAACAGCACGATGGTGAGCGGCAGGCCGCGAACGTCATGCGCCATGCCGGCGGCCAGCGCCGCCGACCACCAGCATGGCATCAGGAGAAGCCAGGAGCCGATCGGGCGATCGAAGCGGGACAGGCGCAGGTAAGGCCGCGCCCAATGCGGCGCGAGCGTATCGACCCAGTTGCCGGTGGAATCGGCAACGCGGGCGGATGTATCGCTCATCGGGTCAGGACGTTGCCGTTGAGCGTATCGAAGGTGCTGCCACCCTTCCTGCCGGCATTGGCCTCGGGCGCGGAGCCAGAGCCCAGCACCTCGCTCAGCGACGGACCGGCCGGACCGCGCGGCTGGTTCTGCATCTGTTGCGCGACGTTGCAGACCTTCGTCGCCATGGCCTCGGTGTTCTTGTGACCTTCCTTCAACTGCGCACCGATCTGGGGCGGGATTCCGCATTTGGCGGCATTGGTCTCGATGTACTTGATCATCTTGACTTCAGCCTGGCTGAAATTGCGGATCAGCTTGCAGGCCTCGTCCGGTTGCGCGCGACGATCGCTCGCGGCCTTGATCAGCTTGCCGCGCTTCTCGGCTTCCTCGCGCAGCGGAATGAATGCCTTCATGCAGTCCTCGCCGGGACCGGCCTGCGTCGGGGGAGCCGCGCTGAAGGCGCCGGCGCCACCGATCGGGGCAGCACCGTTCACGGGAAAGGACGATTGCGGCGCCGCACCGAGCGAAGCAGCGGGTGCCGAACCGTTAACCGGAGGAAATGGGGAATTGGCGGCAGGCTGGTTGGGCAGCGGCGCCGGGAACGCGCTTTGCGCAGTCGCGCCCGCAGCACCCATGGCCACCATGGCGGCAGTGATCGGAACCATCAAATGGCGGATCATCAAGACAGTCTCTCCGGCAGGAGCTTACGGGGCTCAGGGCTTCCTAATTGAAGCGCGACCAGCGTGTTCGCGTTTTTACGATTCCCGCCGGCGCTTAACAACCCGTGGAATAGGGCGAGAGCGCGGCGCTGGGACGCACCAGTTCGGCAATATTTACCCCCGAAATGGCGCCTTTCAGTTAAGAACGGCCGGTAATCGGACCCCAAAGCGATGCCTGTCCACGATTTTCGCGCCCCCCGCCTGTTCGTCGATGCCCCCCTGGTCCAGGACGCCAGGGTGCCGCTCGACCGCGACCAGAGCAATTATCTCGGCAATGTGCTGCGGCTGGCGGCCGGGGCCGAGGTCCTGGCCTTCAACGGCAGGGATGGCGAGTGGCAGGCCGCCATCGAGGGCCGCAAGCGGCCGGACGGCCTCGTGATCCTGCAGCAGACCCGGCCCCAGGATCGGCTCGCCGACCTCACCTATGTCTTCGCCCCGCTCAAGCATGCCCGGCTGGACTACACGGTGCAGAAGGCCATCGAGATGGGCGCCGCCGCGCTGCAGCCGGTCCTGACCCGGTTCACCCAGGCATCCCGGGTCAACACCGAGCGGATGCGCGCCAATGTGGTCGAGGCGGCCGAGCAATGCGGCATCCTCAGCATCGCCAGCGTGGCCGAGCCGGTGCCGCTGGAGCGCTTCCTGAGCCAGCGGCCCGCCGACCGGTTGCTGATCTTCTGCGACGAGGCGGCGGAGATCCAGGATCCCATTCAGAGCCTGCAAGGCGCGCGCGGGATCGGACACGGCATCGACGTGCTGATCGGCCCCGAGGGCGGTTTTGCCGAGGAAGAGCGGGCGCTTTTGCTGCGCCAGCCCAAAATCCTGCGGCTGGCGCTCGGCCCCCGCATCATGCGGGCGGACACCGCCGCGGTCGCCGCCCTGGCGCTGGTGCAGGCGGTGCTGGGGGATTGGAGCGGCAAAAGCGCCTGATCCTGCGCATTGCCCGCCTGTTAAGCGATTGATCCTTTGGAGGTCGAAACCGCTGTCGGGCCATGCTAAGGGCTGCGCCAATTCGCCTCCCCTTGCCTGCCCGGTTCCGCCGGGACGATGGACCCCTGAGATGACCGCGACTGCCACCTCAAATGCTGCCGGCTCCGCCGCCTGGGCGGATACGCTGCTCTTGTCGTTTGCGCAGGCCGGTTATGTCAGGGCCGAGCCCGCCATCCTGCAGCCGGCCGAGCCGTTTCTGGACCTCTCCGGCGAGGACATCCGCAAGAGCCTGTACCTGACCACCGACCTCTCCGGCGAGGAGCTCTGCCTGCGCCCGGACCTGACCATTCCTGTCGCGCGCGACTATCTGGCCTCGGGGCGCGCCGGCCAGCCGGCGGGGTTCAGCTATCTCGGTCCGGTGTTCCGCTACCGCAGCGGCCAGGCCCGTGAATTCCTCCAGGCCGGCATCGAATCGTTCGCCCGTCAGGATCGCGCCGCGGCCGATGCCGAGATGCTGGCGCTGGGGCTGGAGGCGACGGCCGCCTTCGGCGTCCGCGACGTCGAGATCCGCACCGGCGATGTCGCCTTGTTCAATGCGCTGCTCGACGCGCTCAACCTCTATCCGGTCTGGCGCCGCCGCCTGGTCAAGGATTTCAACCGCAAGATCAGCCTGGAGCAGGATCTGGAGCGGCTGGCGGCCGCGACCAAAGCGACGCGCAGCGAGTATGAGGGTGTGCTGGCGGCCCTTGCCGGCTCCGACCGCAAGGCGGCGCTTGCCTTCGTCACCGATCTGATGTCGATCGCCGGCACCACCAATGTCGGCGGCCGCACCACGGCCGAGATCGCCGACCGCTTCCTCGAGCAATCGACGCTGAAGGGCGGCGCGCTGCCGCGCGAGGCGATCGCCGTGCTCAAGCGCTTCCTGTCGATTTCGGGCAATCCAGACGACGCCATCGCCGAGCTGCGCGCACTCACGACGGACGCGAAGCTCGATCTCGCCTCTGCGATCGACCAATTCGAGAGCCGGGTCGGTTTCATGGCCGCGCGCGGCATCGACGTGAAGCAGACCCGTTTCTCGACCGCGTTCGGGCGCGGACTCGACTACTACACCGGCTTCGAGTTCGAGCTGCATCACAGCGGCAACGGCGCCGAGCCGCTGGTCGCCGGCGGCCGCTACGACGGGCTGATGACCCAGCTCGGATCAGCTGAGCCGATCCCCGCGGTCGGCTTTTCGGTCTGGGTGGACGCGCTGAACCGGATCGGCCGCAAGGTGGGAGCTTAAGTCATGAGCGCGCCATTCGTTCTGGCCGTTCCCTCCAAGGGCCGCCTGCAGGAGAACACCGAGGCCTTCTTTGCCCGTGCCGGCCTCAAGCTGTCGAAGGCCGGCGGCGTCCGCGACTACCGCGGCACCATCGCAGGACTGGACAATGTCGAGGTCGCCTATCTCTCGGCCAGCGAGATCGCCTCGCAATTGTCCCGCGGCCTCGCCCATCTCGGCGTCACCGGCGAAGATCTCGTGCGCGAGACCATCGCCGATGCCGACAAGCGCGTATCGCTGATCGACGGGCTCGGCTTCGGCTATGCCGACGTCGTCGTCGCAGTGCCGCAGGCCTGGATCGACGTCCGCACCATGGCCGACCTCGACGACGTCACCACAGGCTTCCGCGAGCAGCATCACATGCGGATGCGGGTCGCGACCAAGTTCGTCAACCTCACCCGCGGCTTCTTCCAGGCGCACGGCATCAGCGATTACCGCATCGTCGAAAGCGCGGGCGCCACCGAAGGCGCGCCGGCGGCCGGCAGCGCCGAGCTGATCGTCGACATCACCACGACCGGCGCGACGCTTGCCGCCAACGGCCTGCGGGTGCTCGACGACGGCGTGATCCTGCGCAGCCAGGCCAATCTGGTGGCCGCCAAGGAGGCCGACTGGTCGCCGCAGGCGCGCGAGACGGCGCGTGTCATTCTCGATCACATCGCAGCGCGGGCGCGGGCCAACAAATACCGCGAGGTCCGCACCCGCTTCCGGCAGTGCGATACCGCCCTGCTCGGGGAAGCCCACAACCGGTTCGGCGTGGAGGCCCCGTTCGGCGGTCCGACCTCGTCAGGCATGCTGACCCTGCACTGCCCACCGGGGCAGCTCTATGCGCTGGCGAGCTTCCTGCGCGAGCATGGCGCCGAGACCGTCTCGGTGGTGTCGCTCGACTACGTGTTCGACCGCGAGAACCCGCTGTTCGCCAGGCTGGAGGCGTTCCTGCGGCGGTGAGCCCAAGGTTTGTTCAGCTTTGCGACAGCAAACGGCAGCTACCATATGCGGTTGAGAAGACCTAAACACCTCTGGAACCTTGATCGATGACGCTGGGCTCTGACGTATCCGGCATGACGACCACCGCAGCCAGCGCAGCCGCGAAGGGGCTGTCGATCGTCATCCCCGTCTACAACGAGGCGGCTGGCCTTGCCGGCCTGCATCAGCGCATCTGCGAGCTCGCCAAGACCCTGCGGCAGCGCTATCGCCTGTCCTGCGAAGTCGTCTATGTCGACGACGGCAGCAAGGATGCGACGCTGTCGATCGCGCGGTCATTGCCGGCCGACGCCATCGACGTCCAGGTGGTGTCGCTGTCGCGCAATTTCGGCAAGGAGGCCGCGCTGATGGCGGGCCTCGACCATGCCCGCCTCGGCGCGGTGATGTTCATGGACGGCGACGGCCAGCATCCGCCGGCGCTGGTGGAACAGCTGGTGCGGCACTGGATCGATGACGGCTATGACGTCGTCTATACCGCCAAGGCGCATCGCGACAACGAGTCCTTCCTGCGCCGGGTCGCGGTGCACGGCTTCTACGCGCTGATCAATTGGGGCGCCCGTCAGAAGATTCCGGAGGACGCCGGCGATTTCCGCCTGCTGTCGCCGCGCGCGGTCGCGGCGCTGAGGCAGCTGCCGGAACGCAACCGCTTCTTCAAGGGCCTCGCCAGCTGGATCGGTTTCCGCCAGATCCGCGTCGACTACGAGCCCGCAGCGCGTGCCCATGGCGTCACCACCTTCAACGCCGCGAGCCTGCTTGGCCTGTCGATCGAGGGCCTGACGTCCTTTTCAGTGGCGCCCTTGCGCTTCGCCAGCCTGCTCGGCGTCATTCTCGCAGGAGGCGCCTTCCTGTTCGGCCTTTCGATCCTCTGGGAAGTGTTCACGACCGGCAAGCAGGTGCCCGGCTATCCTTCGCTCGTGATCGGACTGATGACGATCGGCGGCGTGCAGCTCATCATGATCGGCATCGTCGGCGAATATATCGGCAAGATCCTCTCCGAGCTGAAGGCGCGGCCGATCTACTTCGTCGCCGAGCACAGCGAGAAGCATTCCGAAGCTGATGATGCCGCGAGCAGGACGGCAGCCGAATGAGCGTGGCCGCGAGCCCGCGGCGGATCTGGCTCTGCGCCGACGATTACGGCATCAGCCCGGGCGTCAACCGCGCCATCCGCGACCTGATCGAACGCGGCCGCCTCAATGCGACGTCGGTGATGATGGTGGGGCCCGCGATCGCGCGCGGCGACGTCGAGGCGCTGCAGGCTTCGGCAAAGCAAAGCCCGCGCTGCGCGATCGGGCTGCATGTGACGCTGTCGGCGCCGTTCCGGCCGCTCACCATGCATTTCCGCCCCTTGGACGGCGACATGTTCTTCGCCTTTCCCAAGCTGCTGCGCGCCGGTCTGATGCGCCGGCTCGACCGTGAATTCATCCGCAACGAGGTGAAGGCACAGCTGGCCGCCTTCATGGACGCGTTCGGACGCACCCCCGACTTCGTCGACGGTCACCAGCATGTGCAGCTCTTCCCGCAGGTGCGCGACGGTTTTGTCGATGCGGTCAGCGAAGTCGCGCCGAACGCCTGGGTGCGCCAAGGCGGCCGCGACCTGCCGCTGCGGCAGCGGCTGGCCTCCCCCAAGGCCATGGTGCTCGATATCCTCAGCGCGCAATTCCGCCGCCGCGCCGGCAGCGCCGGCCTCAGCTTCAACCCCGGCTTCGCCGGCGCCTATGATTTCACGCGCGCCGCCGATTTCGGCGCGCTGATGCAGCAATTCCTGGACGGCCTTCCCGATGGCGGCCTCGTGATGTGCCATCCCGGCTTTGTCGATGATGTCCTTACCGGCCTCGACCCCATGACCGACGTGCGCGAGCGCGAGCACGCCTATCTCGCGGGCGATGCCTTCGCGCGCCTGCTGGCGGATAGCAACGTGACATTGGAGTGATATGTTGTCCTCATGGACAATCGAGACCGCCCTTTTCCAGAGCTCCCAGGCTGGCGTTTCACGCTGACGGAGACGTCTTTCGGCGTTTACCGGGCCGAAGGCTTCCACGAGGACGGTCGCTCCGTTAGCCGCATGGGTCACGACGTCCCACTTCTGATGAAGGAAACCGCCGAAGACGCGAGGAATCTGCCGAAGCGGCGAGGCAGCTTGTCGCATACCGAAATTTAATCCGGCCGGCACTGTTGGGGCCATAATGGAACCCTACATCTCCTCTCGCGCTTGGTTTGGCGCGAAGGAGACAGATCATGACGCCGCAGGAACGCCAGCTCGTCGACGACCTTTTTGACCGGCTTTCTAAGCTGGAGAATGCACAGCGCGATCCCGATGCGATCGCCGCGATCTCCGACGGGCTGCGCAAGGCGCCCGGCGCCATCTACGCGCTGGTGCAGACCACGCTGGTCCAGGACGAAGCGCTGAAGCGCGCCAATGCCCGCATCCAGGAGCTGGAAGCGGCCCACGCGCCCGAGCAGGCGCAGTCCGGCGGCTTCCTCGACACCATGCGCGACACATTGTTTGGCGGCGGCCCGTCCCGCGGCTCGGTGCCGAATGTGCCGCAGCGTGAGCAGCGTCCGGCTTGGAACACCGGCCAGGCGATGCCGCAAGGCCAGCCGGGTTACGGCGCGCCGCCTTACGGACAGGCTTACGGCCAAGGTCCGGGTCAGGGCGCTCCGCCGATCGGCGGTGGCGGCGGCTCGTTCCTCGGCACGGCGGCGGCAGCCGCGGCCGGCGTCGTCGGCGGCTCGCTGCTGCTCTCGAGCATCCGCGGCATGATGGGCGGATCGCACCAGCAGGGTTTTGGCGACAGCAACGCGCTCGGCGACCGCAGCGCTGGTGGAAGTCCTTGGGGCGGCGGCGATCAGTCCGGCGGCTCGCTGGCGCGCGAGGCCGGCCTCGATGACATTGGCTCGAACCGGGAATCCCGCCAGGGCTTCTTCGACCAGGCGTCGAACGAGCGCGACAACTACGACCAGAACTACGGCAACGATCACGACGACAGCTTCGACACGGCCGACAACAGCGATTTCGGCGGCGACGACGACGGCGGCAGCGATTACGCGTAGGCCATTCGACCGACAGATGTGGAACGGCCGCCTCCGGGCGGCCGATTTCTGTTCAAGCAGAGCTCAACGCACTTCTGCTCTGCCACCACACCATGATGCCATTCGATATAATATGACTAGTGCGTGCGTTGTCGGACAGCACCGTGCAGAACGTCACGAGGTGCGCCTGACTTCACCATGCCGGGCGAAATCGTCCTCCGACACACGCCGCCGTAGACTCCCGGATTTCCAAATTTGGACATGGGTGTTCAATTGGAAGAACACACTGCTTATGCCACACATCGTGGCTGCCTCTCTTGGCTACAGTCGGGGGTTTTAAGAATGAGTTCACTTCAACAGCGCATCGCGACCCTGAGCGACGTCACGACCCATCTCATCACCGAATTGTACGAGTTGGAGGGACTGCACGAGCGCCTCAGGAAGGCAGAGCTGTCGGTGCGGCGGCTGAACCGCTCGGCTCGCGCACCGCATTCGGCTTCATCAGCTCGTCCTCGCCGCGCCGCTGTCCCTCGTCGCGGGTCGAGGCACCGTCAGCGGACGTAGGACTATTCAGGCGGACGTTTGGCGGCGGCAGCGTCCCTTCGACGCCGCGCATTTCGAGCCGACGCGGCACCCGGACTTGATCGCTCCATCGAGCGCATGACGCTTCACATCACCACGACCTTGGTGCCGACATTGACGCGGCCGTAGAGATCGATGACGTCCTCGTTGCGCATGCGGATGCAGCCGGAGGAGACGTTGGTGCCGATGGTCCAGGGCTCGTTGGAGCCGTGGATGCGATAGAGCGTCGATCCCAGATACATCGCACGGGCACCGAGCGGATTTTCCGGGCCGCCTTCCATGTGCCTGGGCAGATCGGGCCGGCGCGCGAGCATTTCCGCCGGCGGCGTCCAGTCCGGCCATTCGCGCTTGGCGGTGATCGATTTCACGCCGGACCAGGTGAAGCCGGGACGGCCGACGCCGATGCCGTAGCGCAATGCCCGGCCGTTGCCCTCGACGAGATAGAGGAACTTGTTCGGCGTATCGACCACGATCGTGCCGGGACTTTCCTTGCCGCTATAGTCAACGAGTTGTTTCTCGAATTTCGGATCGAACGGACGCTGCCGCGGATCGACCGCCTCCTGCTGCAGAGACGCGCCCTGCTGATATCCGCCTTGTTGATACCCACCTTGCATCTGCGGCTCGCCCATCGGCGGCAGGCGCCGCTGGTCGTAATAGCCCGGCTGCTGCTGATACACCGGCCGCTCCGGCGCGTAGGCCGGGCCGCGGCCGGGGCCATCGCCGAACAGGAATTCGATGAAGCCGCCGCCCATGTTGGAATGGGACGCCACGCGCACCGGCGCCGGCGGCACGCGCGGCTGGTACAGCACCGCGGGCGGATCGTTCGGCACGCTGTTGTCGAAGGCGCCCGCGTCGTTCGCGCCGGCCATGAAGGTGCAAGCGCTGCCGAGCAGCGCGACAGACATTTTCTTGAACATCGACGTACTCTGTACTGTTTCGTCTAGATCACATGCGTCGTGGAGAGCCGGTGGCTGATCCGCGCTCTTCGACGTGGTCAATAAAAAGCAAAAGCCGTTTTGTTTGGTAAACGGACAGCGCGTTTGGATTCACCACGTCGCGAGCGCGCCTGCAATTTGGCGATCAGCGTTTATTTTCGATGAACGCCGCGCGGTGATGGTTAATCGCTTCTTTGCGCCGCGTCGCGCGCGGCCGATCAGCAGTTCCTGCTGTGAACTTCGTGTTAAATCGCTTCTGCCTACAAAGACGCGTGAGTGAGGTGGGGGGAGTATCCTGATGGCTGTTCACCGCAAGCGTTTTCGCGTCGAAGATATCGTCGGTGGCGAGATGCCCATTGTAGACGTAACTGAAGAGGCACTCCCGATGCATAGCGAGATCATGGCCGAGCTGCGCGCGATCCGCGCCCAGATGGCGAAGGGCATCGTCGCGGCCCCGCTGTCCGGCAGCGCTGCCATGGCGGCGATCGACGCCTCGACCGCGCACGAGCTTGCCGAAGCGCGCACCATGCTCGATACCTACCGGGCGCAGATCGAGCAGTGCGAGAAGCTGAAGGTCGAGCTCGACCTCATCCACGACGCCATCGACCGCACCAAGCGCGAGATCGCGACGCTGCACGGCAAGAGCTTCGACGGCGGCGAGATGGCCAAGGTCAACGGCGAGCTCGGCGCGGTGGTCGGCGGCACCGAGCAGGCGACCCAGCAGATCCTCGAAGCCGCGGAATCGATCGACCAGGCCGCCAGCGCGATGTCGAAGGTGGACTCGATCGATCAGCAGAAGCGCCTTGCCGACGACATCCAGGAACGCGTCATCTCGATCTTCGAAGCCTGCAACTTCCAGGACCTGACCGGCCAGCGCATCAGCAAGGTCATGGGCACGATGAAGTTCATCGAGCAGCACATCAACGCGATGATGGAGATCTGGGGAGGCGTCGACGCGATCAAGTCCCATGTGCCCGCGCAGGTCGACAACCGCAGCGAGGAGGAGAAGCTCCTCAACGGCCCCAAGCTCGCCGGCGACGTCGGCCACGCCTCGCAGGACGACATCGACGCGCTGTTCGACTGAGCGGCGACGACATCGGAATACCAAAACGCCGGCCTTGGGCCGGCGTTTTTTGTTTTGGCCGGTGCAGATCGTGAACTCTTCTTCTCCCCTTGTGGGAGAAGGTGGCGCGAAGCGCCGGATGAGGGGTTCTCTCGACTCGCAAGACCGTTCGTGAGGAGATAGACCCCTCACCCGTCTCGCCGCTACGCGGCGAGCCACCCTCTCCCACAAGGGGAGAGGGTAAGAGACCGTCACGCCCTCGGCGCGCAGCGGACGTAGACCATGTTGCCGTAGCGGGTGCCGGCGTCCTTGTCGATGAAGCGGGTGATCATGACGCGACCGTCGAAGGAGACGATTTCGCGGTCCTGGTCGCCGGGGGTCGGGCCGGCCGGCCCGATGTAGTTCTTGCCGCTCGGCGAGCCCTTCAGCCGCAGCTCCTGCGGCGTCGCCTGGTCGGCGAGATGCATGATCACGCCACCGGAGGAACCGGCGGTGATCACGTAGGGGTTCCTGCATTGCTCACGCGCCATCTTCTCGGTGCGGGCGCGATCGGCCGGGTTCTGGAACGAGGCGAGGCCCCAGCGGCCGACGATCTCGTCGGCGCGGATGCTGGCGGGCATTTCCGGAGCGACGCCAGGTTCGGCTTCGGGCGGCGGCGGGGACGACGTGAGGGACGGCAGGTTGAAGCCGCCGCCGCAGGCGCCCAGCAGCAGCGCCAGACAAGAGGCGGCCGCCAGATTGGCAACCGTGCGCGCGTGAGCCGAACTGATCATGGCATTCCCCCGAACAAGACCATGGCCGCACCCCTCCCGCAGCCAAGCGCAAAACCGCTGCCGGAGCAATGACGTCGTTCTTTACGGCGACGCCCCGAGCGAGTTTCCAATGCCACCATCCTATATCCGCCTCAACAATCGCTTAACCACCTTTGCTTGACAGGATCGCGGCCAAGCCATATTTCCGGACCCACTATTAGCACTCGGAAAGCCCGATTGCTAAGCGCGCCGTTCGATCCTCGACGCGAGGGCGGACGGAAGCGCCGCCCCACCGACCCCACTACTTCCGAAGCGAGCCTCCAAAGGGAAACGTCATGGCTAAATCCAAATTTCGTCCGCTGCATGACCGTGTCGTGGTCAAACGTATCGACGCCGAGGAAAAGACCAAGGGCGGCATCATCATTCCGGACACGGCCAAGGAAAAGCCGTCCCAGGGCGAGGTCGTCGCCGTCGGCCCCGGCGGCCGCGACGAGACCGGCAAGCTGATCCCGATCGACCTCAAGGTCGGCGACCGCGTGCTGTTCGGCAAGTGGTCGGGCACCGAGGTCAAGATCGACAACGAAGAGCTCCTGATCATGAAGGAGTCGGACATCATGGGCGTGCTGGCCTAAGGCCGTCCGCCTGAACAGCCGCTGAATGTCATGCCCGGATCCAGGCGATCCGGGCATCCATCGTTCCGCCGCACGGCACAAGACAACACACATCACATAACACGAGGGATTGCAGACCATGGCTGCCAAAGACGTCAAGTTTTCCGGAGACGCGCGCGATCGCATGCTGCGCGGCGTCGACGTTCTCGCCAACGCCGTCAAGGTGACGCTCGGCCCGAAGGGCCGCAACGTCGTCATCGAGAAGAGCTTCGGCGCCCCCCGCATCACCAAGGACGGCGTCACGGTCGCCAAGGAGATCGAGCTCGAGGACAAGTTCGAGAACATGGGCGCCCAGATGGTGCGTGAGGTCGCCTCCAAGACCAACGACCTCGCCGGCGACGGCACCACCACCGCGACCGTGCTGGCCCAGGCCATCGTGCGCGAAGGCGCCAAGGCGGTCGCCGCCGGCATGAACCCGATGGATCTCAAGCGCGGCATCGACACCGCGGTTGCCGCCGTCATCAAGGACATCGAGAAGCGCGCCAAGCCGGTCGCCGCCTCCTCCGAGGTCGCCCAGGTCGGCACCATCTCGGCCAACGGCGATGCCGCCATCGGCAAGATGATCGCCCAGGCGATGCAGAAGGTCGGCAACGAGGGCGTCATCACCGTCGAGGAGAACAAGTCGCTCGAGACCGAGGTTGATATCGTCGAGGGCATGAAGTTCGACCGCGGCTATCTCAGCCCCTACTTCGTCACCAATGCCGAGAAGATGACCGCCGAGCTCGAGGACGCCTACATCCTCCTGCACGAGAAGAAGCTCTCGGGCCTGCAGGCCATGCTGCCGGTGCTGGAGGCCGTGGTGCAGTCGGGCAAGCCGCTCGTCATCATCGCCGAGGACGTCGAGGGCGAGGCGCTGGCCACCCTGGTCGTCAACCGGCTCCGTGGCGGCCTGAAGGTGGCCGCGGTGAAGGCGCCGGGCTTCGGTGACCGCCGCAAGGCCATGCTGGAGGACATCGCGATCCTGACCGGCGGCCAGCTGATCTCCGAGGAGCTCGGCATCAAGCTCGAGAACGTCACGGTGAAGATGCTCGGCCGCGCCAAGAAGGTGGTGATCGACAAGGAGAACACCACGATCGTCAACGGCGCCGGCAAGAAGCCCGACATCGAGGCCCGCGTCGGCCAGATCAAGGCGCAGATCGAGGAGACCACCTCGGACTACGACCGCGAGAAGCTCCAGGAGCGCCTCGCCAAGCTCGCCGGCGGCGTCGCGGTGATCCGCGTCGGCGGCGCCACTGAGATCGAGGTCAAGGAGAAGAAGGACCGCGTCGAGGACGCGCTCAACGCCACCCGCGCCGCGGTTCAGGAAGGCATCGTCCCGGGCGGCGGCGTCGCGCTGCTCCGCGCCAAGAAGGCGGTCGGCCGTCTCACCAACGCCAATGACGACGTCCAGGCCGGCATCAACATCGTGCTGAAGGCGCTGGAAGCCCCGATCCGCCAGATCTCCGAGAACGCCGGCGTGGAAGGCTCGATCGTGGTCGGCAAGATCCTGGAGAACAAGTCCGAGACCTTCGGCTTCGACGCCCAGAACGAGGACTATGTCGACATGGTCGAGAAGGGCATCATCGATCCCGCCAAGGTGGTGCGCACCGCGCTGCAGGACGCCTCTTCCGTGGCCGGCCTCTTGGTGACTACCGAAGCCATGGTCGCCGAGATGCCGAAGAAGGAAGCTCCGCCCGCGATGCCCCCCGGCGGCGGCATGGGCGGCTTCTAAGCCTTCCGTTCCGTGACAGAGTTGCGAAGGCCGCCTCCGGGCGGCCTTCTTTTTTGCCGACCCTGCCCGTTTCGCTTTCCGATTCAACCAGCGGCCAAAACCCACTACGGTGGCGCGCCGATTCTGATTGTTTGGGCATGATCCTAGAGACCGCTTCACGCTTTCCGGATCATGGCCGTTGCGCGAGGATGTCATCGATGCGTGCGCTTCTGGTTTGCTCCACGGCCGTTCTGGCCCTGCTCGCCGTTCCGCCGCAGGCCTCCGCCCAGATGAAGCTGTCGCCGAAGGCGACCGCGCCGGGGGGAACCGAGACGCGCTATTTCACCGCGATGGACGGGCTGATGGACGGCAATGCCGACGTGATCCTGAAGGAGACGCGCCAGGGCAAGACGCTGACCGCGGCGGTGCTCGACGTCTGCTACCCCATCGCGAAGAACTCCGACCGCAAGGACCGCTTCGTCGTCAACCTCCAGGTCGCCGGCCAGACGCTGACCGGAACGACGCAGAGCATCAGTGAGAAGTCGCCGGTCAGCGTCAAGCTGACGCGCAAGCAGTCCGGCGACATGTTCGAATTCCGCGGCCAGATCGCGGTCGGCCAGGCGGTGACCGAAGTGACCTCGCCGGACAATTCCGATCTCAGCGAAAAGGAATTCCTGGACAGTCAGGCCTCCGACGACGGCATCACGCCGCAGCCGAAGGATTTCACCGACGTCTCGCCGGAAGCGATCGCGGTCAAGGTCAAGCTCGACGCCGCGACCGACTTCCTGAAGAGCCTGAAGGGCCAGGAGGTCGAGGTGACGCTGGCGAGCCTCAATGTCGGCTGCGACGCGCTGCGCGCGGGCGAGCAGACCATCACCATGTCGGTCGATCCCGAGCGCGCCGGCGCGCTGCTGGCGAAGTTCAAGGCAATGCCGGGCGTCACCGCCGCAGGCTGGACCGCGGGCATGACCGAGATGGACCGCACCATCCGCTTCCCTGCGGCCGACTGGCGCGAGGGCGACAAGATCAACAAGGGCAAGCTTGCAACGGCGGTGGCGAGCGTGCTGAGCAGGACGCTCGCCGCAAAGCCGGTCACGCAAAACTTCAACCCGGCCACCGGCAGGCTCAAGCTGGTGTTCAAGCGGCCGAACCAGGACTTCCCGGCGCTCGAGCTCATCGACACGATCGAGGTCGCAGGCCTGGTCTCGCCCGACAAGCCGGGCACCACGGACAAGCTCATGCTCTGGATCGGCAGCCCGGCGACCACGACGGCCGACGAGGGCAGCGGGGCCAGGCTCAATCTGTCTGACGATGCCAGCCTCGACGAAGAAGGCGATCTGCCCGACGACAACGGCTCGATCGAGGCGCTCGTCAAGGAGCTGAAGGGCCAGCGCTGGGACGCCGACAAGTCGGTGTGGAAGTAGGCTGAGACAGCCACCGCTGTCATCGCCCGGCTTGACCGGGCGATCCAGTACTCCGAGACAGCAGCGATGGAATCGATAGGCTGCGGCGTACTGGATTCCCCGCCTTTGCGGGGAATGACAGAGGCCTAATTCCCCGTCGTCCTGAAGCGCAGCGGCTTCGGGCCGATCAGCGTCAGCACGTCGCCCTGGCGCTTCCAGGTCTCGACGCTGCCGAGGGCTGCGACGAGCTCGTCGTCGGCCTGCGCTCTCGCCGGCGGACAGTTGCGGTTCTGGATCTGGCCGGGCACGAAGATCACGGTGTTGCCGGCGACCGAGAACTGGCCCTTGCCGCCCTTGCACCAGAGCTCCAGCACGACCTCGCCATTGTCGCCGATCTCGATGTTGGGAATCCGCTTCGAGCCTGCCTGCGGCAACGCCTCCAGCGTCATCTCGGTGCCGAACGGAAACCCCTCCTGAGCACGCGCGAGTGTGGACATCGCGAACATTGCAACCGCCGCACACACCAATCGCTGGAACGAAACCATGAGACCTCTCGACCGACCTGACTTGCCGCACCTTCTATGAGACGGCGGGGGCGTTGAGAAGGTTCGCGCATGGTCGATGCAGGCGCACCGGCATGGCGAAGCCCGGGGCGCCTTCGAAGACCACGCCGAACGAGAAAGCGATCGGCAGCCAGTTGCAGCCGCGGCGCGAAGTTCTCGCGCATCCGGCGGTTCCCGTCCGCTCACAAGGTCGCGAAATCCCGGAGCACCCTGCCCCGCACCGGCGGGCACCATGCTAGGGTTGCTGGCTGCGACAATCCAACGCAAATTGCAGAACTTGCGACTTTCGTCTAAGCGCGCCCATTTCCGCCATCGCCTCAGCTATTTGGCTCTGGGCATCGTGCACATCCCCTGAGGAGATCCAGCTCTGTGAACAACATCCGCGCCACGCTCGCGATCGTCTGGCGAATCGCCATCCCTTATTTCCGATCAGAGGACAAATGGGCCGGCCGCGGCCTGCTCGGCGCGGTGATCGTGATCGAACTGCTGCTGGTCGCCATCGATGTGCTCGTGAACCAATGGTACAGCCGCTTCTACAATTATCTCCAGGAGCGCGACTGGAACGGCTTCGTCTGGGAGCTGGGCGTCTTCACACTGCTCGCGAGCGCCAGCGTCGCGCTTTCCGTCTACCAGCTCTATCTCAATCAGTGGCTCCAGATTCGCTGGCGGCAATGGCTGACGCGTCACTATCTGGGCGAATGGCTGAATAGCGCGACCCACTATCGGATGCAGCTCAAGGGCGATGCGGCCGACAACCCGGACCAACGCATCACCGACGACGTCAGGAGTTTCGTCGAGCAGACTCTCAATATCGGCATCGGGCTGCTCTCCTCGATCGTCACGCTGCTCTCGTTCGTGGTCATTCTGTGGGGGCTGTCGAACGCGGCACCGCTGCATATCTCCGGCCTCGACTTTCCCATCCCCGGCTATTTGGTGTGGGCGGCGCTCGTCTACGCGATCTTCGGCACCGCGCTCACGCACTGGATCGGTTCGCCTCTCGTCAATCTCAACTTCGAGCAGCAGCGCTACGAGGCCGACTTCCGCTTCAACCTCGTCCGCGTGCGCGAGAACTCCGAACAGATCGCACTGCTCAAGGGCGAAGGCGCCGAACGCGAACGACTGCTGCACCGCTACGGCTATGTCGTCGGCAATTGGTACGCGATCATGAGCCGGACCAAGCGTCTGACTGCTTTCACGGCGAGCTATTCCCAAGCCGCCGTGATCTTCCCCTTCATCCTCACCGCGCCTGCCTATTTTGCCGGTAAGATTCAACTTGGAGGGATGGTGCAGACCGGCTCCGCCTTCGGCAGCGTGCAGAAGGCCCTGTCCTTCTTCGTGAGCGCCTACCGATCCCTGGCCGAATGGCGTGCGGTGGTTGCCCGTCTCGATGGCTTCGAGATGTCGGTCGCCTCGGCGGTCAATCTGCCGGCACATGAGCCTGCCATCGCGCTGGAGGTCGCCGGCCGCCATATCGACCTCGAGCAGCTCTGCGTGAACCTGCCCAACGGCACGCCGCTGGTGGCCGCCAAGGCCTTCACCATTCAGGCCTCGGAGCGCGTACTGGTGACCGGACCGTCCGGCTCCGGCAAGTCCACGCTGTTCCGGGCCATCGCCGGCATCTGGCCGTTCGGCACCGGCACGGTTGTGGTCCCGGAAAAGGCAAAGCTGATGATGCTGCCGCAGCGGCCCTATTTCTCGGTCGGTGTGTTGCGCGATGCCGTGGTCTATCCGGCAGCGCCGGGCGCGTTCGACGCCGCGCAGGTCCGCGAGGCCCTGATCGCGGTCGGGCTGCCCGATCTCGCCGAGCGGCTGGACGAGGACGGCCACTGGAACAGGATGCTCTCGCTCGGCGAGCAGCAGCGTCTCGGGCTAGCGCGAGCGCTGCTGCATGCGCCGGACTATCTGTTCCTGGACGAAGCCACCGCCTCGCTCGACGAGCCGTCGGAAGCCCGGCTCTACCGGCTGCTGGCGGAGAGACTGCCGCAGGCCACCATCGTCTCGATCGGCCACCGCTCGACGCTCGATGCCTTCCACACCCGCAAGGTGGCGCTCGTGAAGGACGGTGCGATCCACGTCGTCGGCGGCGAGCGGACTGCGGCGGAGCCGAGCGCCGCGCGCTGAGGCGAGCGCTGGGTTGCCGCTGATCATCAAGTTCGAGTCGTCACTCCATACACGCGTCAAGCCCGGCCATGACGGCGTGGAGAAAAGCAAAAGGGCGGCAGGTTGCCCTGCCGCCCTCGCGAAGTCGTTTCGGAAAGAAGCTTACTTCAGATTGCTCATCGCCGTCAGGTCGAACGAGAGCTTGGCCACGCCGGCCGCGCTGCACCAGTTGGAGCCGAAGCCGCCCGGGTTGATGGGGGTGAAGCTTCCGGTGAACTTCGCGGTGTGATCGCTGGTCAAGGCGTTGCAGTCGCCCTTGTTCAGGTCGGTGTCGTGATAACGCAGATCGAGCGTGAACACCTTGTAGGTGAAGCCGACGCCGACGTTCCAGGTGTTATAGCTCGGCTCCTTGATGCCGTTCGCATAAACCGGATCGCCCGCGATGCCGTAGAAGATGTCGGAAGTGCCGAACCACTGCCGGCCGAACTCACCCGACACATACATGCCGACGCCGCTGGCACCGAAGATTGTGCTCGGGGCGGTCCACTTGGCCGTGATCGAGGCGTAATTGCCCCAGGCGCCGAGGTTCAGGAAGTTCGGCGAGTAGTACTCGTTGAAGCCGACCGTCCACTGGTCGTTGATGACGACGTTCAGCTTGGCGTAGGCTTCGAAGAAGCTGGCGTCCTTCTTGGCGAAGTTGCCGTTGATCGGAAGGCCGATTGCGCCCTGCGAGTAGTCGATGTCGCCGCCACAATTGCCCTGAGCCAATGTGTACTGCGAGCCGAAGCATTGTCCGCCCGGATAGAGGTAGCCCCAGAGACCGAAGTCGAAGGCGAACATGCCGAAGGTCGGGCGGATACCGCCGTAGAAGTCGACTTCCGCCGCAGCGCGGTTCGGGAAGGAGATGCTCGAGGCGGACGTACCGACGTAGAGCTGCAAGTCCTTGGTGACGTTGTAGCGAGGCTCGAAATAGGCCGTGACGGCCGGCTTATGGTTCGACTGGGTGATGCCGCGGAAGACGTAATCGCTCATGATGCCGCCGCCGAAGGCGATATCCCAAGGATCGAACGCCGGGGGCGGCGGGGCCTTCAATGCCTTCACGCGCAGATCTGCCGCGAACGCCGAACCCGTCGTCACCATTGCCAGCGCCGTTGCCAACAAAGCCACTTTTTTCATTTCGATCCCCATCTACCCGTTCTTACTTAGCAGTCGCCCCCGGAAGCCCCCCGGGGCATGCGGCCTACCTGCAAAATTGCGTCACTGCGGCAATTTGGATCGATGGACAGGAACCGTGAAGCAAAAAGCACGGGCATCTGCCGACTTTTTAGGCGTTTTGACGAATTCACGAAAGGTTGTCAGGCTGTGTGGCTTCTCGATCACATTATTTGCATTCCAAGGTGCAGTGCAGACCCGTGTAAACCCGGGGATCGCCAGGCGGCGTGACACCTTCGCTACGAATCAGGGTGGGCCCGGAGCGCCAGCCGCCAAGGGCGGCTTCCGCGATGCAAAAAGGCCGCAGCACCGGGGGGTGCCGCGGCCTTCTCGTTACAATCCCAAGTAACAATCCCGAGTAACAGTCCCGAGTGACAGTCCCGAGTGACAGTCCGAAGGCGATGAGAGACCGCCTTCCTACCCCTGCCCCTCGGCCGGCGCCGCTTCCGCAGAAGACGAAGGCATCGCCCAGCTTGTCTCGGCGGGCGCGGGGGTCTCCGCCGGTGCCGACGGCTTCGGAGCAGGCGCTGCCTTCGCCTTCTTCGGTGCCGCCTTCTTCGCGGCCTTCTTCGGAGCAGCCTTCTTGGCCGCCGACTTCTTTGCGGTCGTCTTGGCAGCCTTCTTCGGGGCGGCCTTCTTGGCAGATTTCTTGGCAGATTTCTTGGCAGATTTCTTGGCGGTCTTCTTGGCCGCCTTCTTCTTCGTCGCCTTCTTCGCGGACTTCTTCGCCGCTACGGCCTTCTTGGCCTTTTTGGCCTTCTTGCTTTTCTTCTTCTTCGCTTTCGCCATCGTGGTCCTCCTGTTGCCGCCGAACAATGCTTGATCGGGCGTCTTCAGTCGTCACCTCGGGAGGACAGTTCGGGCTCCTGAAAGCTCAAACCTGCGCGTTCAGTGCCGGCCGCGCCCCGCCCGTCGCCCAATCGAGAAGCTCAATCGTGTGTACGACCGGAACTGACGTGCCACTGGCAATCTGCACCATGCAGCCGATATTGCCCGCGGCAATCATGTCCGGCTTGACGCTCGCGATGTTGGCGACCTTGCGATCACGCAACCGACCCGCAAGCTCGGGCTGGAGAATGTTGTAGGTCCCCGCCGAACCGCAACACAAATGGCTCTCGGGCACATCTTTCACCACGAATCCATTCTTGGAAAGCAATTCTTTCGGAAGCCCTGTGATTTTCTGTCCATGCTGCAACGAACACGCGGAGTGATAGGCGACGACGATGTCGTCCGCTCGCGCCGCGGTCGCAAGCTCGAGGCCGGCGACGTATTCGGTGATGTCCTTGGCGAGCGCCGAGACCCTCGCAGCATCGGCCGCGAACGCTGTGTCCTCGCGCAGGAGATAGCCGTAATCCTTGATCACCGTGCCGCAGCCGGAGGTCGTCACCAGGATGGCATCGAGCCCCTCGCCGGCCATTTCCTTCCGCCACGCCGCGACGTTGGCGCGAGCCCGCGCCAGCGCATCCTCGTCGTTGCCGAGGTGATGGGTCAGCGCGCCACAGCACTGCTCGTCCCTGACAAGGACGACCTCGATGCCGTGGCGGGTCAGGAGACTGATGGCGGCCTGGTTGATGCGCGGCGCCAGCACCTGCTGGGCGCAGCCCTGGAGCAGTGCCACACGGCCGCGCTTCTTGCCCAGCGCCGCGAACACGCTGCCGGCGGCGGGCCCTGCGGGCGGCAGCCGGTCCGGCGCCAGCGCCAGCATCGCCTTGATGCGCTGGATCAAGCCCGGCGTCGCCGCAGGCCGGGGTGTCGGCAGCAAGACGCCGAGCGGACGGACGAGCCGCGCCAACCACATACTGACGCGAAAGCGCTGCGGGTCCGGCAGGACGAAGGCCAGCACCTGGCGCAGCAGCCGCTCGGTCAGCGGCCGCCGATAGCGCTGCTCGATTTGCACCCGGGCCTGATCGACCAGGTGCATGTAGTTCACGCCCGAGGGGCAGGTCGTCATGCAGGCAAGGCACGACAGGCAACGGTCGATATGCTTGACCACGTCGGCGGTCGGCGCCTGGTCCTTCTCCAGCATCTCCTTGATCAGATAGATGCGGCCGCGCGGGCTATCGAGCTCGTCGCCGAGCAGCACATAGGTCGGGCAGGTTGCGGTGCAGAAGCCGCAATGGACGCAGGCGCGCAGGATCTTGTCGGCTTCCGCGATATCGGGGTCGGCGAGCTGCGCGAGTGAGAATTCGGTCTTCATCAGCCAGCGCTCCGCGTGAGCCGCCCCCGGTTGAGAATGATCTTCGGATCGAAGCTGGCGCGCACCCGCTCGCTCAGCGCGGCAATCCCCGGCGCCTGCGGATGGAACACGTCGACCTCGCGCCTGACATCATCAGTCGCCCGGATCAGCGTGGCATGCCCGCCGGCCGCGTTCGCGTGCGCACGCACCGCCGGGGCATGCGCGTCCGGCTTCGGCGGGAGCGCCGCCCAGATCAGGCCGCCGCCCCAATCGTAGATCACATCGCCCCCCGTCTCGCGCGCCAGCTGCGTGCCCAGCGCCGCGCCCGAGGCCGGCGGGCAGACGATCCGCCAGACCGGCCAGGCGCCGAGCGCGCCGCTCGCCGCGAACGGCAGCACGTCGCGGATCGCGCTCCACAGGGCCGCGGATGCCACGTCCTCGATCAGCGTCGCGGTTCCAAACGGCGCCAGCAATTGGCGCAGCGAGCCGGCGCGGTGCGCAGCGGACGCGGTGATGCCCTCGAGCCGCAGCACGGTCAGCGCCTCGGCCTCGCCTTGGCCCGCAATGTCGCCTAGCCCCTCGGTCCCGGCCCGGAGTGCGGATTTCGGCAGATGCGCGGCGGCGGAGACGTCGAAGGGCGAGCCCAGCGCCGCAGTCATGGCCTTGTTGGCGGCGGCATCATCTAACCCGCGCAGCAACAGCGTCCGCTCGGCCTCGGGCTTGGGCATCACCTTGAGCGTGACCTCGGTCATCACCGACAGCGTGCCCCAGGACCCCGCCAGCAGCTTGCAGAGGTCGTAGCCGGTGACGTTCTTCACCACCTTGCCGCCGGTCTTGAAGCTGTCGCCGAAACCCGAGACGGCATGCGCGCCGAGCAGGTGGTCGCGCGCTCCGCCCGCCCGGATCCGCCGCGGCCCGGCGAGCCCTGCCGCGATCATGCCGCCGATGGTGCCTGTTGCCGTCGTGCCGAGCAGCGGGGCGGTGTTTACAGGCTCGAAGGCGAATTGCTGGTTCTTGGCGTCGATCAGCGCCAACACGTCGGCCAGCGGCGCGCCGGCCTGGAGCGTGATGATGAGCTCGTTCGGCTCGTAGGCGGTGACGGCATTGAGTGCGGAGACGTCGAGCACGGCGTTGGTCGCCATGGCGTGGCCGATGCCGCGCTTACCGCCATGGCCGATGATCTCGAGCGGCTGCTCGCTCGCGATCGCCGCGCGCACCACCTCTTCGACGTCTTTAGCGTCTCTGACCTTGAGCGTATCCACGGGAAAAGGCGGTAGCGAAATTCGCGCAGGAAATCAATTCGACCCGCGACGGAACGCTGGGCCGCGGCGACATTCGCACTACGATCTTCATCGAACCATTGCCGCCCAGAGCCGCGCTATCGAATGGAGCATTCTCAAGGAGCTCCATCATGACCGAACAGGCAATGAATCAAGAGGCCGGCCACCCGGCCATCGGCGGCGGACTTCTCGTCGTGGCGCAATGGGAAGCAAAGGCCGAAGAGGTCGACCGGGTTGCTGAAATCCTGCGCGGCTTCCTCCCTCAGGCGCAGCGCGAGCCAGGCGTCAAGCTGTTCCTGATCTCGCGCGCCAAGGACAATCCGGCCCAGTTCCTGTTCTACGAGTTGTTCCGCGACGAAGACGCCTTTAGGGCGCACCAGGAGAGCGCGCATTTCAAGAGCTACATCGCGGAACAGGCGCTGCCGCTGCTAACCAGGCGCGAACGCGCGCAATACGCCCTGCTGTGAATGATCTGCTTCCTCCTTGCGAGCCAGGGCGATCGCCTATGACTCGCAGCGGCGGGCTGCGTGCAAGCTGGGGCTGGATCAAGCCCCGGCCTTGCACGTGATCCCGCCGTCGACAACGAGCTCGATGCCCGTCACGTATTTCGACTCGTCCGAGGCCAGGAACAGCGCGGCGTTGGCGACGTCGAATGCATCGCCCATATGGCCCATCGGCACCTGGGCGTCGCGCGCGCGCCACATCGCCTCGACATCGCCCTTGGCGTAGCTGGCGGCGAGGCCGGCGGAGTGCTCGACCATCGGCGTCTTCATCAGGCCGGGCAGGATCGCGTTGACCCGGACGTGATGGCGCGCGAACTCGATCGCTGTGGTGCGCGTCATCTGGTTCATCGCCGCTTTCGAGGCGCCGTAGGTAACGTAGGAGATGCCCATGTGGCGGATCGAGGCGATCGAGGAGATGTTGATGATCGAACCGCCGCCCTGCTTCACCATGACGGGAACGACGTGCTTCATGGCGAGATAGGCGCTCTTGAGGTTGACGCTGAAGACGCGGTCCCAGCTGTCTTCGCTCACCTCGACGACACTGCCCATCTCGGCGATGCCGACATTGTTGTCGAGCACGTCGATGCGGCCATAGGCCTTGAGGCACGCCGCGACCATCGCCTCGATCTCGGCAGGCCGCGACACGTCGGCCGTGAACGCAATCGCCTTGCCGCCCTCGCCGCTGATGATCCTGGCGGTCTCCTCGGCCGCGGCACCGTTGCGATCGACGCAGAACACCTGCGCGCCCTCGCGCGCAAAGGTCACCGCGGTCGCCTTGCCGTTACCCCAGCCTGGACCGATCGAGCCGGCCCCCACCACCATCGCAACCTTGCCCTTGAGCCGATCCATCGCGTGTCTCCCGTGTTGTTGTTCTTGTAGCTCGGATGGAGCGCAGCGCAATCCGGGGCAGTGGTCCCGGATTACGCTTCCGCTCCATCCGGGCTACGGTTCTTTGCAGACGCTCAACGTGGTCACGTTAGCACCAATGGGATGCCCGACAATCTCCGACAATGTCCGGCACGTCCCGTCATGGCAGAGTCGCCATTCTCCGGCCGCGCCGGAATCGCCGAGCACCAATTCCGGCATCGGCGCACGCTGCGGCCGCCATTGAAACCAGCCGTCGACCAGCCGCGCCTCGGCCGGCGGCTCCATGCCGGGGCCGGTGCCCTTGACGCGGGCTTGCACCAGCTCGAGGCCGGCGGGCGTGAGGCGCCAGTCTTCCTGCCATTCGACCTTCGCGATCGAATGCGTCCAGACAAGCGTGAACGCGGATAGCGTCAGCGCTTTCACGCCGCCCGCTGTCGCAAGACAGAGGCTCACACCGCCTCGACCGGCGCCGGCGGACGCTGCCGCCATTGCCACAGCACCAGCGCGGCGGCGAGCACGAAGCCCGCGCTGTCGCTGAAGGGGAATTCGCCGAGCAGGCAGAACGCGGCGCCGAGCGCGACCAGGCGCTCGATCAGCGTCAGCCGCGTGAACAGGAAGCCGATCGCGGCCATGCCGAACAGGCCGATCGCCACCAGCGCCTTCAAGCTCGCCAGCGCCACCGCCCCGTAGAAGCCGAGCTTGGCCGCCATGGGATCGCCGGCCTGCAGCATCAAGGCCGGCGAATAGACGAAGATGAAGGGAATGACGTAGCCGGCGAGCGCGATGCGCATCGCCTCCCAGCCGATCTTGTCCGGGTTCTCCTTGGCGATTGGCGCGGCCGCAAGCGCGGCGAGCGCCACCGGCGGCGAGAGGTCGGCCATGATGCCGTAATAGAATGCGAACATGTGGCTCGCGATCAAGGGCACGCCGAGCTTGGCCAGCGCGGGAGCTGCGAGCGCGGCGGTGATGATGTAGGTCGGGATGGTCGGGATGCCGGTGCCGAGCAGGATCGACAGCAGCATGGTCATGACCAGCGCCAGGAACAGGCTCTTCTCGCCGAGTCCGATCACCCAGCCGCCGAAGATGGTGCCGACGCCGGTCTGCGACATCATGCCGATGATGACGCCGACGATCGCGCAGGCCATGCCGACGGTGATGGCGGATTTCGCGCTCTCGGCCAGCGCATCGCGGCAGGCCCGCAACGCCGCAAAGCCGCCGCGCACGAACGCCGTGATCACGATCAGGCCGACCACGACGGTCGCGACCGGCACGATCTGGAGGCCGTCGCGCGACAATGCCGCGACGACGAGCGCGAGCCCGACCCAGAAGATGGTGCGGATCACGTTCGAGGAGGCGCCCGTCGTGATGGCGGTGCCGAGGATCAGCGTCACCGTGAGCGCAAGGCCCATGCTGCCGGCATAGAGCGGCGTAAAACCCTCGAACAGCATGTAGACCAGCGCCGCGAGCGGCAGCACGAGGTACCAGCGCGTCACCAGCGCCTTCCAGGCGCTCGGGATCTCCGAGCGCTTCATGCCGACCAGGCCGTGCTTGCCGGCTTCCAGATGCACCATCCAGAACGCGGAGGCGAAATAGAGGATCGCGGGGATCGCGGCGGCCTTGACGATCTCCGAATATTGCACGCCGAGCGTCTCGGCCATGATGAAGGCGACCGCCCCCATCACCGGCGGCATGATCTGGCCGCCCATCGAGGCCGTCGCCTCGACGCCGGCTGCGAAGGCGCGGCGGTAGCCGAACCTGATCATCAAGGGAATCGTGAACTGACCGACGGTGACGACGTTGGCGACGCCCGAGCCGGAGATGGTCCCCATCATGCCCGAGGCGAACACCGCGACCTTGGCAGGTCCACCGCGGGTGCGGCCGAACAGGCCGAGCGAGACGTCGGTGAACAGCTGGATCATGCCGGCGCGCTCCAGGAACGAGCCGAACAGGATGAACAGGAAGATGTAGGTCGCGGAGACGTAGACCGGCACGCCGTAAAAGCCTTCGGTGCCGAACGACAGATGCGTGACGATCTGGTCGAAATCATAGCCGCGATGGTTGAGCGGCGACGGCAGGTACTGACCGAAGAACCAATAGACGAGACACGCACCGCACATCAGCGGCAGCGCCGCGCCCATCAGCCGCCGCGTGCCCTCGAAGATCAGCACCGCGAGTAGGGTGCCGACGGCGAGATCGAGCCTGGTCGGATCGCCGTCGCGCGCGATCAGGTCGGCATAGAAGATCCATTGGTAGAGACCGCAGTAGAAGCCGGCGGCGCCGATCGCCCAGCCCAGCGCACGGCCGAAATTGCTCTTCGCGGTGAAGTTGGCGATCAGGCCGAAGGTGAGCAGGAGCAGGAAGCCGACATGGACGCCGCGCACCACCTGGCTCGGCAGATAGTTGAAGGCGGCGACGTAGAGCTGGAAGATTGCGAACGCGATGCCGATCCAGTAGGCGAGCCGGCCCCACCAGCCCGGGCCGAAGCCTTCCGGAAAACCATGCTCGAAATTGTCGAACTCGACCTTGACCTTGTCGGGCGCGATCTCAGTCCCCTCTGCCTTTTCCAGCATCTCAGCCCATCCCCAATCGTCGAGCGCTTGTAGCATTGGCACGGTATGTCCCGAGCCGTCATGCCCGGGCTTGTCCCGGGCATCCACGAAACTTCCATGCACAGCCGCAGAACGTGGATGGCCGGGACAAGCCCGGCCATGACGTCCGACGACAGGAGCTGATTACTTGATCAGCCCCTTTTCCTTGTAATAGCGGATCGCGCCGGGGTGCAGCGGGACCGGGCTGCCGGTGGCGGCGGTCTCGAGCTTGATCTCCTTGCCGGCCGCGTGCGCAGTGACGAGTTCGGGCAGCGATTCATAGACCAGCTTGGTCATCTGATAGGCGAGATCGTCCGAGACGGCGGAGCTGGTGACCAGATAATTGATCACGGCCGCAGTCGGCACGTCCTTGTCCTGGCCGGTATAGGTGTTGGCCGGAATAGTCGCCGCCACGAAGGGCGGGCCGATCTTGTCGACGGTCTCCTTCGGCACCGACACCACCGTGATCGGGCTCGAGGTCGAGAGGTCCTTCAGCGAGGCGACACCGAGCCCGGCCGATTGCAGCGTGGCGTTGAGCTGCCGGTTCTTCATGAGATCGACGGATTCGGCAAAGGGCAGATATTCGACCTTGCCGAGCTCCTTGTAGCTCATGCCGGCAGCGGCCAGGATCGCGCGGGAGTTCAGCTCGGTGCCCGACTTCGGTGCACCGACCGACAGGCTCTTGCCCTTGAGATCGGCGAGCGTCTTGATGCCGCTGTCGGCGGTCGCGACGATCTGGATGTAGTTCGGGTAGATCGCGCCGATGGTGCGGAGCTTGTCGAGCTTGGTCTTGAAGCCCGCCTCCTCCTCGCCCTCCCAGGCGGCTTTCAGCGAGTCGCCCAGCGTGAACGCCAGCTCGCCGCGGCCCTGCTGCAGCAGGATCAGGTTCTCGACCGACGCCTTGGTGGCCTGCACCTGCGTCTTCACGTTCGGGATCTTGTCGCCGTAGATCTTTCCGATCGCGACCCCGAGCGGATAGTAGACGCCCGAGGTGCCACCGGTCAGCACGTTGATGAAGGATTGCGCCTGGGCGCAAGGTGCCGACGCCGCCAGAGCCAGAGCCGCGGCTGCGCCGAAAATCGTCCGTTTCATGGTTGTTGTACTCCCCAAACCGGCGGCGAAATTGGCCGGATGAGGGATGCGGGTCAACCCATCCAAAAGGCAAAACAGGACTGCGGCAAAGGGCCGTTCCCGCTGGGTTCTTGGGAACCGGACGGTGCGGCGAGGTGGCGCAGCGGGACTGGAGTCGCGTTAGGTTCGAGTCGGAGCGGCTTGCTCGGTCACCTCTCCCGCTTGCGGGAGAGGTCGCGCCGAAGGCGCGGGTGAGGGTTTTCTCCTCTAGGAGATTGTCCCGATGCGGAGACACCTCTCCCCAGCCCTCCCCCGTGGCGGGGCAGGGAGCGCACCGTCTACGCAGTGGCTATCGAGCGCTCGCTCACTGGAACGTCATGTCCAGGCATTTGGAGATGTCCGAGCCGAGGCCGGAGGAAATGGTGATGCAGCCGCGCACCTTCTGCGCGCCGACGTCGGCGGCCCAGACCGAATAGCCGCCGGGGCCGAAGAACGAATTGGTGTTCGGCGGCTCGGTCTCGGTGGCGTCGAAATCGTACTTGCCGTCGGTCTCGAAAATGCGCGGTTTCTTGGTGCAGCCGCCGTCGGTCTGGACGTTGATGACTTCCTTGTTGTCGCGGGTCAGCGCCAGGGAGACCTGGCAGCGGAAATATTCCGAGGTCCTAGTATTGAAGAGATAGGTGTAGGACTTGCAGGTCGCCGTGTTCAGCTTGCCCGGGGCAAGGCCGCGGCTGCACGAAATCCGCTGGTTGTGGCTGAGCCGGTAGTCATCGGCTTGGGCGGCCGGCGCCAGCGCCGTGAGCAACAGCGCGGCAGCCGAGCAGGCTTTGACGACTAGGTTCATTCGAATCATCCCCACCAATATTTTTGTCGAGTTGCGTTCTAAACGGAAAGCGGAACATAGTCGCGAGGGGACGGAGGGAAAATCACAAACTGCTGGGCAAGACGTGATGCGCTGCGGCGCTATCGCAAGTTGACCGGGACGCATCGTTCGTGATTTGTTCAATCATGGAATGTCCCGATCTTGGGAGGATGGGATGACGGCATTTTCAATCAAGACATTTGCACTCGCAGCCGCGCTCGGCGCATTGGTAGCGCCCGCATTGGCGCAAACCGCAGCGACGCCCTGGGAGCTGAAGACCGACACCGGCTACGCCTACGACAGGGAGGGCAAGACCTATTCCTACAAGATGGGCACCAGCAACGCCGGCGAGCTCTTGAAGGGCGCCAAGAAGGTGCCCAAGGGCACACTGTTCTTCATCGGCCAGAACGGCCAGCTCTACATGCGCACCGGCCCGTATCTGGAGGGTGACGGCAAGTTCAAGTTCGGGCCGGATCAGTAAGCGGAGAAGGCGGGCGGCTGCCCCGCCACTTACTCGGTGTCATCGTCCGCGAAGGCGGACGATCCAGTATTCCAGAGCCCTTGTGGTTGAATCGAGAGGCCGCGGCGTACTGGATGCCCCGCCTTCGCGTGGCATGACAGCGGAAAATGCGGCAAGAGCGAGCGCTCCTAAAACGCCCCTGCCAATTCCCTTGCGCCGGCTTTGCCGCTGTTCACGTCCATGCGCTCGTCGGTTACGGCCAGCAGCTTCGCCACCGTGTTGTGGCGGATCGCGACTGGGTTGCGCTCATAGCCGCCGCGCTGGAAGAAGTTCGAGGTCGGCACCCGCTCGCGCATCGCTTGCGGCATCGTCACCATGTCGAGGCCGGTGCCGTCGCCGGTGAGGTTCATCATCTCGAGCTCGGCCGCCGACAGCGGGCGCGAGTGTCCCTTGGCGCGGGCGAAATGCACCGAAGTCAGCAGCTTGTGGGTCTGCAGCATCGGTCCGATGTCGACGTCGAGCACCATCGCATGCATGGCCCAGCCCTGCGGGGTGGCACCCATCTTCTCGTGCTCCGACCAGGTATCGGGCACCGACTTCGCGTGCGCCACCATCTTCTTCAGGACAGTGAGCTTGTGCTCGAGCGCATGCCGCGCCGGTCCAGATGTGCGCGTCACCTTCTCGGACAGCGCGCGGATCAGTTCATGGCCCTGCTCGGCGAGCAGCTCGACGCTGTTGGTGGTGAGCAGCTGGTTGTAGCCCATCGCGGTCGAGATCGCGCGCTTGCCGCCATGCTCGATGCCCGCCTGCACGTCGTAACTGCCGGTGCCGCCGGTCTCGAACGAATAGACCCGCACCGCCTGCTCGCGCGTCAGGCCATGGGCCAGAGCGTAGCGCGCATAGGCGCGCTTGAACTCGAGCTCGCTGGACGGGCGTTGCGGCGTGAACTGGTAGAGTTCCTGCGCCGCACGCAGGAAATCGGCGACCACGGGGATCGGTCTTCTCGCGGGGCGATCCGGCGTTTCCTCCGGCTCCGGATTCACCGGCTTCTTCGGCCCGGTATAGAGCGGCGGATGCTCCAGCACGTAATCATCGAGCGTGATCTGCTGCCCATTGCGCCGCTTGGCGTTGCGGGCCTTCCGCTTCTCCGAGATCTGGCTCCAATAGGCGCCGGCCTCGGCATCGAAGGCGGCGCGCGCGGCCTGATATTCCGCGAGCTTGCGGCGATATTCGAGCACGGCCGGCGAAGCCCCCCCGCCTTGCGCGAAAAACTGCGACAGCAGCTGGGCGTTGGCATTGCGAACGGCGGGCGACAGCGCGTCGGCCTCGGCGCCGCGCGCCGCGGGCGAGATCAGGACGAGCGCGAGCGGAACCAGCGCCAATTTGTTTCGAATCGAGTGATGCATGCTGCCTTCTTAGCAGGCATCCGGTAACCGTCGCGTTAACGCGCCGTTTACCATCGTCACGTCCAGGCGAATACCGGCTGTTCCAGGTCGGTGACGCGGGTGTGCCGCCCCGCCAGCACCTCGCGGAACTGGTAGATCAGCGCCGCGGTCGGGGCATGGATCAGGCTCATCTGATGATGGAAGCGGATCACGCGGCGGCTGCTCTCGGGGATCTCAGTGAAATCGAAGGCATCGTCGCGCTCGATCGTGGCCAGCGCGATGCGATGGACGGAGGCGACCTCGTCCGGGTTCGGGCGGATCGCAGCACTGTCGGCCGCCCAGACCACGACCGGCGTGATCAGATAGCCCGAGCGCGTCGGATAATCGTCGAGCAGGCCGAGCACCGCATCGGCTGACAGCGCGAGTGCGAGCTCCTCGTCGAGCTCGCGCAGCGCCGCCTCGACCGGCGTCTCGCCGGCATCGCAGCGTCCGCCGGGCAGCGCCCATTGGCCGCGATGGGCGCGCAGGTGCGAGGCGCGCCTGGTGAGCAGGAAGGCGGTGTCGCCACCGTCGTCGGATTCGGTTAGCGCCAGCACCACCGCGGCGCGCTTCAGCGCCGACGGCTCGGCTGTGTCGGGCAGCCGCGCGAAGGCCGCGCAGACCTCTGCGATATTCCGTCTGGTGGCATCGTCGAACGTTCTCATGATGCTTGACTACACCAGGACTGCATCTGATGAAACGAGGAGACATCGCGTTGCAAGGACGAACGACGACATGACCAGCAAGGCCGCCGCAAGGTTGAAATCAGAGGGCTGGAGCATCCTGGAGACCACGGGCTTCCTGCATCTGATCGGCCCGTTGTGGGAGCGCAAGGTCGACGGCCATTACGAGTTCGCGCTCGCGACCGAGGACAAGCACCACAACCGCCGCGGCATGGTCCAGGGCGGCGTGATGATGACGTTCGCCGATCGCACCTGCGGCATGACGGCCCGTTACGTCTCCGGCAAGGAGTACTTGGCGACGGTGCAGCTCGACACCCATTTCGTCGAGGCCGGCCAGATCGGCGACACCCTGATCTCCCGCCCGCGCGTGGTGCGCTCGACCCGCAGCCTGATCTTCATGAGCACCGAGGTGACCGTGGACGACCGCTGCATCGTGATGGCGAACGGCGTGTTCAAGATCTTGAAGGGGCCGGGGTAGCTAGTCGGGCTGCGACCGCCCTCTCCCCGTCATTGCGAGCGCAGCGACTTGTCCGCCGAAGCCTTGGCGAAGGCGGAAGCAATCCAGCATCCCTCCGCGGACACATCTCTGGATTGCTTCGCTGCGCTCGCAATGACGGACTTTGCTGGCTATGCTGCCGTCCACCAACATCGAGGACTCGCCCATGCAATACCGCCAGCTCGGCCGCAGCGGCCTCAAGGTCTCGCCGATTTGCCTGGGCACCATGATGTTCGGCGGGCCGACCGATGAGGCCACGTCGAAGCGGATCATCGACAAGGCACGCGATTCCGGGATCAATTTCATCGACACAGCGGACGCTTATTCCAAAGGCGCCTCCGAGGAGGTCGTCGGCCGCGCCATCGCGCGCAATCGTGGTGCCTGGGTGCTTGCCACAAAGCTCGCAAACCCCATGGGGGACGATCCCAATCGCGGCGGACTGTCGCGGCGCTGGGTGTTGCAGGCGGCGGACGAGAGCTTGATGCGGCTCGGCACCGATCACATCGACATCTACTATCTGCACAAGGAAGACCATGCCACGCCGTTGGAGGAGACGGTGCGCGCCATGAGCGACCTGATCCACGCCGGCAAGGTGCGCTATTTCGGCGTCTCCAACTACCGCGCCTGGCGCGTCGCTGAGATCTGCAACATCTGCGACCGACTCGGCATCGACCGGCCCGCGGTGAGCCAGCCTTATTACAACGCCATGAACCGCATGCCGGAGGTCGAGCACTTTCCGGCCTGCGCCTATTACGGTCTCGGCATCGTGCCCTATAGTCCATTGGCGCGCGGCGTGCTCACCGGCAAGTACAGGGTGGATGCAGCGCCCGACAAGGAGACGCGCGCGGGGCGCAACGACACCCGCATGATGCAGACCGAATGGCGGCCGGAATCGCTCCAGCTTGCGCAGGAGATCAAGGCTCACGCCGAGAAGAAAGGCATCACCGCCGGCCAGTTCGCGGTCGGCTGGGTGCTCAACTCCGCCTTCGTCTCGTCGGTGATCGCCGGTCCCCGCACCGAGGAGCAATGGGACGGCTACATCAGCGCGCTCGATTATCGTTTCACCGCGGAGGACGAGGCGCTGATCGACCGCCTGGTGACGCCAGGCCATCCCTCGACGCCAGGCTACAATGATCCGGCCTATCCGATCGAAGGCCGCCGCGCGCGGACGGCGTGAGGGGGGCCTTCGATGGCGCTTCAAGACCGCTACGGCCTGCCGCTCTCCACCACCTCGCACGAGGCAGCATCCGCCTATCGCGACGGCGTCGACCTCATGCTCGCGGGCTGGACCGGCACGGCGGAGATGCTGGAGCGCGCGATCGCGGCCGACCCTGATTTCGCGCTGGCCCACATCGCCCGCGGCCGCGTTCATGCCTTCTACCAGCAGGGCGATCTCGCGCGGCAAAAGGCGGCACGCGCGCGCGAGCTCGTGGCCGGGCGCGGCAGCGAGCGCGAGCGCTCGCATGTCGAGACGCTGGCGCTCGCGATCGAGGGCCGGCTGCCGGAGGCGATCGCATCGACGCTGAAGCATATCGACGCATGGCCCCGCGACGCATTGGTGCTGTCGCTGCCGCTTGGCGCGTTCGGCCTGTTCGCCTTCTCCGGCATGGCCGATCACGACCGCGCCCGGCACGAGCTCTGCGAACGCGTCACCCCACATTACGGCGAGGACTGGTGGTTCCTCACCATGTCCGGCTGGGCGATGACGGAGAATGGCGACGTCGCGCGCGGCCGCGCCGTCACCGAGCGCGGCTTCCATCTGCGCCGGGAAAATGCCCACGCCGCGCACGCGGTGCTGCATGCGATGTTCGAGGACGGATCGATCGAGGACGCCGATCGTCTCGTCGACGAATGGCTGCCGGCTTATGACCGCTCCGGAATCCTCCACGGCCATATCCGTTGGCATCAGGCGCTCGGCGCGCTCGAGCATGGCGATGCGGCGCGGGCGCTCGCGATCTATGCCGACGTGCTTCGGCCCACTGCCACGCAGGCGCCGCCGCTCAACGTCATCACCGACAGCGCTTCGCTGCTGTGGCGCCTGTCGATGTACGGTCATGCGGTACCGAAGGCGCTGTGGCAGGAAGCCGACGCCGCCGCGCAAAAACTGTTTCCGAAATCGAGTCTGTCCTTTGCCGACGTCCACATGGCGCTATTCGCAGCCGCGACGCAGAATCGCGAAGCGCTCGCCGCCCGCCTTGCGGCGATCGAGCAGCGGCTTGCCGACGGCAAGCTGCCGGCGGGCCCTGTGGTGCCGGCGATCTTCCGGGCGCTCGCGGCTTTCGCTGATGAGGACTACCGGACTTGCGTGCAGATGCTCGCGCCCGTGCTCGGCGAGGTCGTGCGCATCGGCGGCAGCCACGCCCAGCGCGAGCTGATCGAGGACACCTATATCGTCGCGCTCATGCGCAGCGGTGAGCTGCCTCGCGCCCGCGCCGTGCTGGACGCCCGCCTCCACCGCCGCCCCTCCTTCCGCGACAGGCGCTGGCAGGCGGCGATGGGTTAGGTTATTGTTTGAGCATGAGCCTTTCGGAAAACCGCTACGCACTTTTCCGGATCATGCCACGAAAAAAACACCGCCCTGATGGCATGTGCCCGCCGGGATGGATCGGGCGATTTGAACGAATCGCCGTCGGGGTGGCCGTGGTGGTATTCCAGACGGGATTTGCAGCACAAACGGGATCGCAACCAATTTGCGGCTCGATGGCTATGGTGCGGAACTCTTCCGCCATAGCCCTCTGGCTCATGAGCCCGACGATGCGCCTTCGCCGATTGCTCCTCGCCGCGCTGCTCGTGCTTGCGGCAAGTCCTTGTTTTGCCGAGACTTCCAAACCGATTCCGGTCAACAATCCGCCGGCGCGGCCGAACGCGTTCATCGATCTCCTGGCGCTGATGTCCGGCCACTGCAAGACGTTCAGGGTCGCGGGCCGCACCTTCCCGTGCAAGACGGTGGCCTATGCCCATGGCGACACGGGCCGGGTCAATTTCGCGGTCGCGGTCGACGATCCCTCCGATGACAGCCACGTGGTGTCGTTCTCCGGCGAGAATGGCAAGCGCGCCGACGACAATTCCTACGAGCTGCGGATCGACCGCGTGCTGCTCAACTCCAAGAACCGCCCCAAGGTCGACGGCCTGCCGGTGCCGGCCGAGCAGACCTCGACCGGCATCTGCCGCCAGACCGGCAACTTCGCCGCCAGAAAGGTGAACGACGTCACCTGCTCGGCGACCGACAGCGAGGGCCGCAAATACGAGCTGCTGTTCGTCTCCGACGGCACCCCGGTCAGCGTGCGCCGCATCCGTCAGTCGGCCCCGTCGATCCAGGACCCGTTCAAGTAGGTCCGTGTCCGCTGGCGTCAACGTGTACGATCGCGCTGATGCCACGGAGCCCTGGCACTGCGCTCAGCTATCACGGTCGTACATTCATCGCAGACAGGATGCGATCCTCGCTGCGCTCTCCGAGCGACACCGCTTTCCTAATCCGCATCCGTGCCAGTTGCGAAAATCTACATGCGCCACTCTCGTGTCCCGGACTCGCACCGCATCGTCGAAGAGAAGCTGCGCCGCGTTCGGGGCGCGAGTCGCAGGCCATGCCTCTTCATGCGACGATAGATCGCGCGGCCTTCGCTCGTTCACAAACGTTAACGTGCGTTCATCGGGGAACTGAAAATCTGCGTCGTTTCGACGCCCGCAGTGGCTGGAACGCGCGGGATACTCATGGGTTGTCACACGACCTTCAACTGGAGTGATGACATGAAATATCTCATTGCCGCGATCGCCCTTGGTGCTGCGGCGTTGGCCGGTGGATCGGCGAGCGCGGCCGGCAATACAAGTGCCAAGCAGACCGCGCAGGAAAGCCAGACCACCGACATCAGCGCGCACCGCAGGCATTACCGCCACCATCATCATTGGCGGCATCATCACGGCTATTACCGGCCGTATTACAGGAGCTACGGCTATTACCCGCGGCACCACGGCTATTACGGCGGCGGGCCCTACGGCTATTACGGCGGAGGCCCCGGCGTGACGTTCAGCTTCGGCGGCGGACGCTGGTAAGATCTGGAGACACACGCGACGAGAGGCCCGCATCAGATGCGGGCCTCTTTTCATTGTCCCCGAAGGATCATGTTCGCCGTTTCCAGGCCGCTCGCCAGTGCCGCCTCGACCGTGCCCATATCGCGGCCGCGATAGAGCGCTTCGCCGGAAAACAGCACCAAGCCGTCGCCACGCGCGAGGATCGCCTGTGCCGCTCGGGTGCGCGGCGTCGCCCACGAATAGGCGCCGCGCGCGAACGGATCATGCGCCCAGTTGGTCGCGGCGGACGCCACCAGCTCGCGCGCGATGTGATCGCGCGGCAGGCCGAAGATTGCGGCGAGCGAGCCGAGCCCGGCATCGATCAATGCTCGCGCGTCGAGGCTTTCCAGCTCCGCCGTGCGCGGGCCGCCGAACCAGCCCGTCAGCACGGGATGCTGGTCCGGATAGCGCGTCCACCAGACCGGGATCGCCTCGTCCGAGAGCAGGAATGTCATGTCCGCAAGGTCTTCCTTGCGCTCGCGCCACCATGGCCGCGCGAAGCGCAGCAGGATCTTGATGACGTTGCCAAAGCCGATGTCGTCGACAGCAGCCAGCTTGGCACGCGCGCCTGCCGGTAGCGCGATCTCGCGCAGCAGCGGCAGCGGCACGGTGAGGATCATGCGGTCGCAGGCGTGCACGTCGCCGCCGGCGCAGCGAACGATCACCGCGCCGCCCTCCTCCGCAATCGCCGACACGACGCTGCCGAGGCGGATGGTGACGCCGTGCCTGCGGCAGTCGGCCGTCATCACGTCGATCATCGCGCCGTAGCCGCCTTCGATGCGCGCCTGCGGAGCGTGCCCGCCGTCCATCCATTCCGCGCGCAGCGCCAGCGTGGAGGCGCGTTCGGGATCGGCCGCGTCATAGCCCTCGACCATCCGCTCGATCGAATGGCGCAGCGGCGCGTAATTGTCGCCTGCAAAATGCCGGCGCAGGAAGTCGGCGACCGTGAGGTCGTCCTTCAAGTCCGCGAGCTTGGCCTGAAGCTCCGCTTCATGGGGATCGTCACGCGCCTCGCGTGTGAGCTTCGTCCCGTCAAAGCTCCACTGCTCGCCTTCGATCTCCTGAAGCGACAGGCCTGCCTCGCGCAGCAATGCGCGGGTGACCGGCGCCTCGCCATGGACGAACTCGGCGCCGCCATCGGCGGCATAGCCGAACTCCGAGGCCGGCAGCGGATGAATGCGGCCGCCGCAGCGCTGGCGCGCCTCCAGGATCGTCACCTTGCGCCCCGCACGCGCCAGCTCGCGCGCCGCCATCAGGCCGGCCGCGCCGGCGCCGACGATGACGATGTGCTCGGACGGATCGGACATGGCCGCGCCTTACCGGCTCACGGCTTGCGGATCGTTCTGGATCAGATAGCGCAGCAGCAGGACGTCGCCGCCGAGCTCGCGCGTGCTCTCCAGCGTCATCGCGGCGATCGGCGCGCGCCGGTCGCTGTCCGCCTCGGTGGAATCGAACACGAACGGGGCGCCTTTTGCGCCGTCGATCGCAGGGCTGAGGATCAGGTTGAATTCGTCGATGAGGCCGGCGCGCAGGAACGCGCCGTTGGCAACGCCGCCGCCCTCGACCAGCAGGCGCTTCACGCCGAGCTCGCGGCTGAGAATGTCCAGCGTCAGTGCGAGGTCGATCTCGGATTGGCCGGCAAAGATGTAGGACACGCCCTCGCCGCGGAGGCCAGCGAGATGCGAATCCGGGACATTCTCGGTCAGCACGACGACGATCGGATCGCCGCCGATCTCCGCGCGCCCCCAGCCGATCTTGCCCTCTGCATCGAGCACGACGCCGTAGGTCTTTGCATCGCGCCGGGCGAACCAGTTTTCGCGCGGAACTTTCGCGTCTGTCGGGGGATAGGGCCTGCCCTTGGCGAACTCCGAACCCGTGACGCGGCCGATCACCCAGGCATCGCCGCCGAGCTCATCGTGGATCTTCTCGAACCAGTCCGTGCCCGCGCCCTTCGGACGCCAGCGGCTGGGATGCGTGCGGCCGTCGAGGCTGGAGTGCATCAGGCAGATGACGTGGGGCTTCATGCAATCCTCCGGGCAGCACTCAGGCCGCGGATCCACCGCGCGCGGCACGATCGTTCACGATCGCCGCCAGCGGATTGAGCCTGGGTGGCGCTATGAGCTGGAGCGTGTTGGTGTCGTGGTGATTGAACGGCGCGCCGCGCACGAACAACTCGGTCTGGATCAGATAGGTCCAGCTGCGGTCGTCGTTGAAGGTGATGTCGCAGCGGTAAGCATCGGTGCGAAAGGCCTGCTCCAGAAAATCGGTCGAGCAGATCCCGTAGGCGGTGTCGCCGCGCTTGGCGGTGACCGAGATCGTCTTGTCGTCGGGCCCGGCCGTGCCCGAGGCCAGCAGCACCTGCCCGCGCGGGATCGCCAGGGTCTGCATGATCAGCCCGGTCGCCGGCTCCCACAGCCAGTAGCCGACCTGGTCGTGGAAGGTAATGTCTTCCTCGGGCGTGTTGATGTGGATGTGGTACCGCAGCCCGTACAACAGCTGCGGCCCGTTGGCCTGCGGATCGATCGGATCCATGCGGATGTGCTCGATGAAGGTCCGCCGCTCCGGCCCTTCCGCCTTCGGATTGATGTCGATGCCCTTGTCCGCCTGCCAGGTGCCGGCAAGACGCCGAAGCGGGCCGAGATTGGCCAGGCCGTCGGGCGAGACGTCCTCGGGTTCGGTGAAGATATCGGCGGGAATGGGGAGCATGGCGGCCTCGCGGGGGTGCAGAGACCAGCCATAACACGGGCAGGCGGCGGCCTGAATTCAACTGTTAGCGGCACAGCGACGGAGGCATTCGAGCCATGCGAGGATGCGCATTGCATCCCGCGCCCGCCTCTGGCGCTGCAGCCGGGCCGGTTGACGAAGACGTCGAGGCTGGCGCGTCCCCGCGACCGCTTCAAGCCGCTTCCGACACCGATCTCGCACGCTGCTCGAGCACGCCGATCGTCGCGACCAGATTGTCGCGTCGGGCGCGAAGGTTGGCCGCGAGAAGCGGGTAGGTCGGCTGAACCGGGTCGAACACCCCGGCGCGCGCCTCTTCCTCGAGAATGTCGGTATTAATCAGCCGAACGCGCCACCATAAATCGGCGATCAACGCGTCGAGCCGGAGTTCGTCAACAGCACCAGAACGGGACACTTCCTGCATCACTTGCCTCAACCTGAAACGGCCTCTCCGCCGAGGCCCGGGCTTGGGTCAGGACTGAGCAAGGGGAGTGCCAGGACGGGCGGGCGCAGGCTTCCGAACCGGCAATTAAGGAACGCTCTTCGGCCCAAGGGGCTGCAGTGGCGGGCATGATGAAAACGCCTGGGGCATTCAGCTCACGCCACCCGCCGTTTCCGGCGCGCCGTGGGGGCTTGCCAGGAGAGGCTTGCAAGCGGCACGGGCTTGCTGAAGTGAAATCCCTGGCCGAGCGGGATGCCGAGTGATTGGAGCCGTCTGACCTGTTCGGAGGACTCGACCCCCTCGGCGACGATCGACAGCTTCAGCGTCTTTGCGAGCTGCACGATGGATTTCAGCACGGCGACGGTCTCGCAGCGATCGATCCTGTCGATGAAGGATTTGTCGATCTTGACCTTGTCGAAAGGAAAGGCCGTTAAATAGGACAACGACGAGTATCCGACACCGAAATCGTCGAGGGCAATGGAGACGCCGAGCGCCTTGAGGCGCTGGAGCGTCCTGAGGTTCTCCTCGGTGTCGGCGAGAAAAACGCTCTCGGTGATCTCGAGCTCGAGCCGGGTCTGCGGAAGCCCGCTCTGCGTCAACGCAAAGGTCACGGTGTCGACGAGATTGGCGCTGGCAAATTGCAGGGCGGAGAGATTGACAGCGACCTTGATGTCGCCCGGCATGTTCATCGCATCGCGGCAGGCCCTGGCGAGCACCTGGTGGCCGAGCTCGACGATCAGTCCCCCCGCCTCGGCAACCGCAATGAACTCCGCCGGAGGGATGTAGCCCCTGGTGGCGTGATGCCAGCGCGCCAGGGCCTCGACCGATTTTACCCGACCAGTGCCGAGCTCGATCACAGGCTGATAAAACAGCTCTATCTCCTCGCGCCAGATCGCTTCACGCAGCTCGATCTCGAGCACGTTGCGTTGATCCGCTTCCGCCTTGAGCTCCGGTGAATAGACGTGGAAGCAGTTTCTGCCGGCATTCTTCGACCTGTAGAGCGCAAGATCGGCGTTGCGAAGGATCTCGTCGACCCGCGTGCCGTGCTCGGGCACGAGCGCAAGGCCAATGCTACAGCCGCTCACGACGGGGTGGCCATCGATGTGAAAGGGTTCGGCAATGGCTTCGACCAGCCGCGCGGCCAGGCTTTCAGCGCCCTCGCGCATCGCGGCCCCGCCGGGTGCCACGATGACGGCAAATTCGTCGCCGCCGATTCGCGCCGCCGTATCGGCATCACGGATCTGCGCCTTGATCCGGTCGGCAACCTGCTTCAGCAACGCGTCGCCGCATTGATGGCCGAGCGCATCATTGACCGACTTGAACTTGTCGAGATCGAGCAGGAGTACGGCGAACGCGGGCTCCGGCCGGCGCGGGCGGGCCAGCGCCTCGTCGATGCGCTCCTTGAACAGGTTGCGATTGGCAAGGCCGGTCAGGCTGTCGTAATGCGCGAGCCGCTCGATGCGGTCCGCCGACGCCTTGCGCTCGGTGATGTCCTCATGCGTGGCAACCCAGCCGCCGTCCTCGCGCCGGCCGTAGGAGATGTAGACGACCCGGCCGTCCGGAAACTGCACGGTGTTCGAGATCTGCTCCGACTGGGCGAGCCGGTTCTTCAAATCGACGAGGTACGCCTCGACGTCGAGCACGGCGGTCTGCTTCGCGAACACCTCCCGGAAGTCCATGCCGATCCGGATGTCTTCCGGCACGAGGTCGTAAAGTTCGAGCCATTGCCGGTTGAACGCGATCAGGCGGTCACGGCCATCGAACATGCTCAAGCCCTGGGGGAGGTTCCTGAGCGCATCCTCGAACTTGCTGGCGAAATCGCGCCGCTCGCGGTGGGCGCGATCCAGCGCCTGCTGCCGTCGCCAATGAAATGTCGTCGCGGCGAGGATGATGAACGTGAGCAGCACCGCGCCGCCGAGATAGACCTTCTGCCTGAAGGCGGAGCGGGAATAGATCTCCTGCTCCGAAATGCCGACGGTGAAGATGAGCGGAAACGCGCGCGACCTGCGCGCCGTGATCAGTCGGTCGCTGCGGTCCGGTCGGTTCTCGTTCCAATATTGCGCATAGAAGCCGTCGCCCAGTTCGCCCGCGACGCGGCTCGGCGCGCTTTGTCCCAGCACTGACCCCTGGTCCACGCCCCGGGCGGCGAGCACCACGTGGCTCGCATTCCTGAGCACCAGCGTTCCCCCGACGCCGAGCTTTGCGGTGTCGTAGAACCTGCCGACGACGTCGACGCTGATCGAGCCGACAACCACGCCGACCCGATTGCCGGCGAGATCGAACAGCTTTCTCGCGAGCTGTATCGTCCACTTTTTGGACGCGCGGCCCAGCACCGGCTTCGCCACGTAAAGGCGATCGTCGACCTGCGACATGGTATGAATGAAGTGCTCGCGATCACCGAGATAAAGTGGCGGACCGGAATAGCCCGCCGTCGTCTCGGTCATGTATCCGTCCGATCCGATCAGAGCGAACTGGACCACGTCGCCGGTGGCGAGGCGGGCCTTGTCGGACCAGAACTTCAGGCTGAAGGCCTGCGGATCCTGGGCGTAGAGTGCCTGTACCACCAGCAACGACTGATCCACGCGCTCGAAGATGCGCTCGGTGTTCTCCTCGAACAATTCGGCGACGCTGTTGCCGTGCGACCGCGCTTGCTGGATCGCGTCCATCCGCTCGGAGGCGGTGATTGCGAAATAGCCGATCCAGACCAGGGGGAGAAAGAACAATGCGATCTGCAGCGGAGCATTCCGCAGGATCGCTCTTCCGGCTTTGCGGACTGCCCCTGCGGGAATCACGACGCGCACCCCCGCTTCGGCCGCCAGGGCAGAACTGCGCTCGCCCGCAGTATTGGCATCGCCTTGTCTCCGCCTCGACTGCACAGGGACACCCGCGCGGGTGCCGTTCATAGCGCGAAGGTAGCCGAAACAGCCTTAAGTTTTTGTTTGGAGGAAGCTCAATTCTTCAGCTCAAAGCCTCCGTATCATCACGGAGGTCGGCTGGTATTCAGGCACATCGCCATGTCGCAAGCGGCACATTTTAACCGTCTTTGGACCGTTTTTCACATCGCGCGCGCAAGGACGATCGTGCCGGACAGGATGAGGAGCGCGCCTGCCGCATAACTCAACCGTTGGCCGAACGGCAGCAGCTTCTCGGCGGCGACATAGAGCGCGATGCCGATGATCCAGGCCAGGTTCATCACGCCGCCGACGAACAGCAATACCATCAGAAACCAGCAGCAGCCGACGCAGTAGCTGCCGTGGCGAAGTCCCATCCGGAATGCGCCGCGCGTGCCGGGCCGCCAATATCGACTGAGAAACAACAGCGGACTGTCGCAGTAGCGCAGGCAGGCCTGTTTGAGCGGCGTGAACTGATAGAGCCCTGCTGCAATCAGCACGCCGCCGCCCAGAATCGCGCTGGTGCTTGCCATCGCCATCGACAACAACCCGAAGCGTTCGAATGCTCCTTGCACCAGGACCGCAGCGAGACTGAACCCGGCCCACGTCACGAGATAACCGGCGAGAAAGATCCAGCTATCGATTGCGGCGCGGGAGGCAGCCTCCTGCCTTCGCTTGACGGTCGCATACAGGAGAACGGTGGGCACCGCGCTCGGCGCCATCATCGCGATCATCATCACCCACCACATCACGAACAGCAGCGCGCCATAGAACGGCGTCCACGGCATCGGCGCCATGTCCGGCATGTCGGCCATCATCTCGGTGTCCATGCCGGCGCCCGCAGCGAGATAGGCCCAGGCGAGCGCGACCACTGCGGCGGTCCCGATCGCGACGATCAGCCGGTCGCGGTGGAGCAAGTGTTCGAGTATCGAGCGCTCCTGCATCGACTTGTCCATAGCGACGAGGAGCTGACACCGAGATCTTGTGTCGGTGTCAGCGCCGCATCATGCCGCAACGCCCTTAGGCGTCTGCACGACATTGGCGAGCGAGCTATGCGTAGCGCGGGTCTCGAACCGGATCGCGCCGGTCGAGCGGATGTCGGCGGATGCGACCTCGGCCGCCCGATGTTCGAACCCTTCGGGCATGACCACCTGGATGCGGTGCGGATCACCGGTCACCGGATTCTTGATCGGCTCGACATCGGTCTCGAGCACGCCCTTGGCGACGAGTCTTGCGACGCGTCCGTCCTTGTCGAATGAGAACTCGAACGGCACAAACACGGGATCATGGATCTTGGTGACGATCATGCTGACGATCTGGAACAGCGTGCCTTCGGCCGAATGCTTACCGGAGAAGATATCGAACAACGCCTGTCGCTGCTCCGCCGTGGCGCGTTCGTCGATGATGGGCTGGATTGTCCCATTGCCCTCATGCAGCGGCCCGGGGAAATCGACCGTGATCGCAAAGCAGAGACCATCGAGCCTGGTCCCTTCGAAATGTCCCTTGGCGATCCGCATGGCGACCAATCCCTTGCAATAGCCTTGGGTCGGCCGTGCGTTGAAATCGCAGGGGCAGCCGAACGCGCAGGTGCAGTTCTTCATCCATTCGCCTTCGAGACGCCAGTCCGATGCAGTCATGGCACATCTCCTGATGTGAGCGGGGACGCGGCAGCCGTTGACGAATTTGTTCAGCGTTCTCGTCGAAGCAATGCGAAATGGCGCGAGCGGGATCGAGGTCCGATCAGAAGGCCGGCATCGCAGAAATAGTCTGGTGGCGAGCTGCCGTTTACTGTCGGAGGATCATATCAGCGGCGGCCGGCTGCGTATAGCGGACGAGGGTCGTGGCTCGGGGGCAGCTACAGCTCGGGGGATGTCCGACGTTCGGGGCGTGGTGCGCAGGGGCGGGATGCGCTCTCCGACGCTCTTGTAATTGAAATATCGAGAGAATTTCTAGCAAGCAACAAGAACGTATTGGCATGAGTGAGCACGTCCGGCTTTCCCTTCGGATTCCAGAGGATGCCAAATTGGTGAAGCCGCGCCGTGAGGAACGAGAACTGCCGAAACCGATCGAGGCCGCCATGGGCTTCGATCGCCAGTTGCTGAAGATTGGCATCGATCTCTTCCCTCACTCGTCCAGGAAGGTTCGGCAATGGGCGACGAACCTCGCTGGATACTGGAACAGCGCGCCGTGGCCGGAGTCCGGATAGAGAACGAGCTGGGCGTTCTTCATAGCCTTGAACATGTTGTAGGCGTTGATGCTCGGAAACATCGTGTCGTCGCTGCCGTGCACGATGAGCGTAGGCTGCGCGATGGCGCGGAGCGTCGCTTCGCCTTCATGCTTCCTGGCGCACCAGCCAATGATTGCCTTCGCCTGCGCGTTGCTGACATCCTCGCCGCTGTCCGGATCACGATCCTCCTTGCGCATCGTTGCGCGGGCGACGAAAGCGCGGCCGGCGCGCTGACTTTCTTCGGAGGGTGTGAAGAACAGGGGCAACCGCACATCCGTCCCGCTTTGAGCGAAGGCTTCGTCGACTACGGCGAGCAGATGTTCCTCGCCCCCGCGCGGTGCAGCGCCGGCGATGATGAGCTTGCGGATCAAGCCGGGGTGCTGCACGGCAAGCACTTGGGTGAGCATGCCGCCGAGGGAGAAGCCGAGGAGGTCAACCTTTGGCAGATCAAGGCCTCGTATGAATGTCTCGGCATCCGAGGCCATCTGCTCCACCGTGTCGGGCGTCCGGCCGGTGGAGGTGCCTATGCCGAGATTGTTGAACGCAATGACCGGCCGCGTTTCAGCAAGGCTATTCACCACTGCCGGATCCCAGGCATCCATCGTCCCGGTGAAGTGCTGCAGCAGGATGAGCGGCGTCCCGGCCGTCGGGCCGAGCCGCCGGAAGGCGAAGCGCACATCGCCGACGTTCAAAGATTCTGTTCTAGCGGTTTCGAGCGACATGGTTGCTCCTTTGTGAGTTGCATTTGCTTGATGCGGAGTCGATCCTGATTGGCAGCGCATCTACATGGTGAGGACGATGCAAAAGCGGGCTTCGCCCGCCATCATCTTGCGATACGCTTCCGGCGCGCGTTCTAGCGGCATCGTCTCGATCATGGCGGCAACGCCAGCGAGCGAGCTGAACCGCAAGGTGGCATCGGCGGTCGCTGGATCGCCGGTCAAGGCGCCTTCGATCGAACGCTCGCCGAACAGGAGGTCGGACGTCGCGATCTCCGCAGGTTCGGGAGATGCGCCGAGCGCGATGATCCGGCCGCGCGGCCGAAGTCCCTTCACCGCGTCTGCCACAGCTCTACCACCTGACGCGGTGATGACGACGAGCTGCGCGCCGCCCAGATCCTGCAGCGCGGAAGCAACCGCGACGCTCGAGCTGTCGACATAATGGTGGGCGCCAAGCTTTCCGGCGAGACCACCTTTGTCCGGTCCGCGCCCAATCGCCACGACCTCGAAGCCCATGCGCCGGGCGAACTGCACGGCGAGGTGCCCGAGGCCGCCAATGCCGATCACGGCGACCAGATCGCCGGCGCGAGCGGGAGAGTTGCGGAGCGCGCTGAAGGTCGTCAGTCCGGCGCAGAGCAGCGGAGCGGCGTCTTCCGAGGCGAGCCCATCGGGAATCGACACGAGGCCACTTGAGCGCGCGAGCATGTACTGCGCGTAGCCCCCGTCATGATGAACGCCGGTGAACTCCTGGTTCCGGCAATTGACGAGATCGCCGCCGCGGCACTCTGCACAGTGTCCGCAACTACCTCCGAGGAAGCCGATGCCGACGCGCTGCCCGAGCGTCCAACCCTCGACGTTGCTGCCGACCGCGTCGATCACGCCTACAGCCTCGTGGCCCGGCACGCGCGGCCATTGGATCGGAAAAGCCCCTTCGACGGTCGCGGCGTCGGAGTGGCAGACACCGCAGGCCTCGACGCGAAGGCGGACCTGCCCGGGGCCGGGATCGACAAGCGGCTTTTGCGTCAGTTCGAGCTGTCCCGGCGCGACGGCCTGAACAGCGCTGTATGTCGTCGGATCGCTCGACATGAAAGCTCCAAGGTCTGAAAAAACCTGTCGGAGCGCTACCAGCGGCCTGCCCAAGCCGACAGGACGTAGATGCCATCATTCCGGCCATGCATGGCGAAACATCGCTGGAACGACCATCTAGGCGATTAGCAACCGTCGCGGAGAAAGCATGAAGATCGGCCTCGTCCTTTGCCCGAGTTTCCAACCCGTCTGCTTCGGAGCCGTCGCAGCGTTCGACGTGGCCAACAAGCAGGCCGGCGAGAAGGTCTATGACGTGCGCGTCCTCTCGGAGGAAGGAGGACTGGTCGCCTCGTCATCCGGCATGCAGGTCATGACGGACCCAATCGACGATGCTCGCTATGACACGCTGATCGTCGCCGCGGGCCTGGAGATACCGACCTCGTCGCCGGGATTGGTCCGGCTGCTTCGCGCTGCTGCTCGCGACGCGCGCCGCGTCGCCGCCATCTGCCTGGGCTCGTTCGTCCTGGGAGATGCGGGCTTGCTGAACGGCCGGCGCGCCACCACGCATTGGCGTTACGCGCAGGCGCTGCAGGACCGTTTCCCCAGCTGCGAGGTCGACATGGACAAGATCTTCATCGCGGACGGACCGATATGGACGTCAGCCGGCATGACCGCGGGAACGGACCTGGTCGTGGACATGATCGAGCGCGACCACGGCTCCGATATTGCCCGTTCGGTCGCGAAGGGCATGGTCATGTACCATCGCCGCTCAGGCGGACAGTCCCAGCATTCCACTTTGCTGGACCTCGGCGCGAATGAAGATCGGGTCCAGCGCGTGCTGAACTACGCTCGTCAGAACCTTGCCGAAAACCTCACCGTTGACGAGCTTGCCGAGGCCGCGTGCCTCAGCCCCCGGCAGTTCACGCGGCTGTTTCGGGCGGAAACCGGCACCACGCCCGCAAAGGCGGTCGAAGCGTTGCGTGTCGAAGCCGCGAAGTTGATGCTGGAACAAAGTCGGTTGCCGATCGAGGTCATCGCTCGCGAGGTGGGGTTCGCGAACCGAGAGCGGATGCGTCTGGCGTTTGCGCGCGTGCTTGGGGAGGTCCCTAGAGCCATCCGCAATGATGCCGGACCGCTGGCCGCACTATGATCGACGCGCGACCGCGGCAATGCGTGTAAGAAGGCGGCCCATGTCGGATCAATCGTCATAAGGCCACCGGCTTCTCACGCCGTCGAGTTTGGATTCCAAAGGCTCATCGCTAGCTGAGCCGGATGTTGGAAAGATCGATCGAAACGACGAGGGGCTCGGTGCTGAAGCTGCCGTCTGGCTGGCGGGAATAGATCCGGCGTTTCGTCGGGAATTTGATGCCCGAGACTTCCGTGTAGTCTTCGATGATATGCGCGCCGGGCGTGTTGCCGGAGATCTCGACGTTGTAGTCGTGGCGCTTCAGCAGCCCCTCACCGTCGAAATAGAGCGTCTGCACGGTGCTGTGCGTCGCGATCTCTGCCGGAAATCGCACCGCAAGGCGGCGCCAGTCTCCGCTGTCGGTCGGCCAGGGCTCCAGTTCCTCGGTCTCAAGTCTCGGCCAGGCAAGCAGGAACGGCATGTTCAGATAGGTCCACATCGCGCAGCCGGCGAAGTAGGCGAGTTGCAGTTCAGTCCACGGCGTTTGCAACTCATGGCCGGCAAAGCTCGCGCGCGGCTCAAGCAGCTCTTCGAGAACCGTTCCGTTGTCTGCTTCCAGAGCCACCCGGCTCGGCTCAAAGCGCGAGCGGCGATGGTCAGCGCCGAACGGAGCGTGTGACGCCCACTGCCTCTTCAGACCCACGGTGACGTTGGTCCGCTCGAGGGTGACTGCCTGTCCCTTCAAGGACCACAGGACGCCGCCCTGCACAAGATCGGCCGACACCTGCTCGAACTGCCGCCACCGATCGAGGCCTCCATGGGCTTCGATGGCTATATCCTTGAGTTGCTTCATGGTTGGGCTCCTGCGGAAGCCGCGCGGGATCGCAGCCTTTAGCGGGAGCCTAGGCGGTCGGCCAAGCCTGCCGAACGACTTAGATGCCTTGATTCCAGACGCCGCCGCGCGCCGGGTTTTCCAGATGCCTCTTGGCAAGCTCCAGGAAGAGAAAAGAAAAACGCGAGCGCGCTTCGCGCCGGTCATCTGGCAAGCGCTATCGTACGAGATCGTGCTTCAGTGTGGAAAAGCGTAGATTGGTGCCCAGGGGCGGATTGCGCTGCCCGACAGGTTAGCCATTGAAATACCGACAGAATTTCTAGCAGGCGGTGAGAATGTTTACCAGTTCTGTTACTCACCCGCCCTGCTGTCCTTTCCAGCTCACCTGTGAACATTGAGAGTACGCGGCCACAGTCGCTTGCGATTCAGGCGCAGGTTTCTACTGATGCATGCATCGCGATTGCCGGAGTGATTTGATGTGAGCGAAGCACCAGATTTTGCGGCCTTAGTTGCACAGGCGGAGAAGGCCGTAGCGGGCGTCAAAGACCCCGAGTTAAAACGAATGCTTTCCAGAAAGTGCTGGACGAGTTGTTGGCTGGCGGAGGCGCAGACCAACCTTGATGCGCTTAGTTCGACACTCAGGTGTGTCAGCTCACGTGCGGCGGCTGCCGCGCCAATACAAGGTCAGGAGCAACGCGGCTCATTGGTTCGACGCTGTCTTCTGTGCCCGGCCCTCACGGTCTGCCCCACGAAACTTTGACCATTTAGGGCGTTGGGCTCGGCTCTGTAAAAGGAGGCCGCGGGCAAGTGGGAGGCTTCTGGTTGCGGCTGTAGCTCGTTGGAGTTCGGGCTCTACTCCCGCCGTCAAGCAGGTAAGCACCACGCCTTGTTTCCCGGAGGATCATCATAGGCTCGTCACGCGGTGGTCACGCGGCGGGCTACCGCTTTAGCCAAATGGCTTTTGACCATGATCTCCCGTGGCAAATCGCCCCGCGAGCGTGGGATGAACGACAGCAAGAAGGTCGACTGCTCCGAAGGCGTCCACTTGCGTATGATCGGCAAGCCAGATTTCGGTGAAGCCTTCGCTCGTCGGCTCTTCAGTGTCAAATCCCCACCCAAGCTGATCCAAAGAAGTATCAATGAGCATCACAACCAAAATCTTGCGCTCGCACCGGGACCACTGGCCGCGGGTTAAAGTCATTTCCTTTGCGTTGAGCAGACCAAGCAGTCGCCACCATGCATCGTGATCCACAATCCCGATCGGAAATAGTCTTCTTGAGCTTCGTTCTGAGGGGCTGAAGCGAAGCTGCGTCAGCTCAATGCCAACACTCCGCCCTACATTGTCACGGCCTATAAAGTCCGGGGTCTCAGCATCGACCAGTTCGAAATTCTCCGAAGCGATGGTTTGATATGCTTTCAAAAATAGCGCTAAGTGATCCCGTTCGAGCTCCCGCTTTCCAATCTCAGAATCAGACATTTGTTCGCCCGCTCCGCAGCGTCATCCTTCGACCTAGCTATTTGTCGAGCGAATTACGGAAGCAAGTCTCGCCGGAGCGCAATCGCGCGGCCCTCAGGTCGGCTCCGACGAAATCGGAAGATGACGCCCAACATAGCCTACTTCGATCTTTTTCTCATTGTCATGTAAGAAGATGTGCACCCGGTGAGTTCTATCGACCCACACATGATCTTCGAAAGTACGAACAACACCATCTTCACCGCGAAACCTGCGAGCATTAGCATATCTTGCCATCGTCGGTGCAGATTCACCAGTGATTGGCGGCAGCATCGCTGGTGGACGACCATTGGCAGATTCACGCCATGCCCGCGCTAGGTTATCCAGTTCGGACAAACGTCGAAACAGCAGAGGCAGTAGCGTGGCGCTAAATTTTCCAATCTGTGACTCGATATCCAAACCAAAAGCCAGATGAGGAAACGCCTCACTCTTTCTTTCCCAGAAATTTCGTGACGTTAAATCAATCCGAGCTAGTTGAGTCCGACGATTAGCGATAGCCGTGGCATGACCCGGAATCGCGATGTGATCGAAGCAATAGGCGACTTCCTTCGACAAGAACCCCATCGAGTCGAAGTCCCAAAGCCGGCTTCTGAACAGACCTACGAGGATTGAGTTTGTGACGGCGCACAAAACCGAGTCGAACCCCGCCGCTTGAATACTTGGAAAGCTCTCCTCGTACCCAGCGGCAGGCTTTTCTGGCGCAATCTGAAGCAGTTCGTCAATTACGTTCTCTTCCAGACCTGCGTCTGATGGAATTGCCCTGTTGAGTTGGTCGAAAAACGTTGCATAGTCGTGATTAGCGGTTCCATAAAACGCATGCGCCACCTCACCAAGAGTGATCTCGGAGCCGTCAGGATGACGGACCAGTGCAATGTACCAGGGATCATTCGGTAGCCGGAGCGTTGGAAGAACCTCGCTGGCCGCATCTAGTGCCGCCAGTCCTTCTAGCAGCGAGGCCAGATGTGGTTCAGCGTCCGCTCTCGTGGGATACGGAGGATCGAGCGTCGCCGAGTTAAAGACGTAATCGGCCATCGGCATTACTGCTTCGGTCGTAATAGCCGGGCGACATTGCGCCGGCTTTGATCGAAGAACCCCGATGGCCACTCGCTCAGCTTTCCCTCCGAATCCAGCGTCGGGCTCGTAACGCCGATTTCGCCGGAAGTTCTCTGGAAATAATGAAAGGCTGCGCTGCTCGCATTCAAGATGCCGTCCCGAACGGCGATGCGAACCCCGTCCATGACATGATCAGAATGTGTTTCGATTATGAGTTGCACCCCGGCAGCCGCCGCCCTAGCACAAAGCTCTCCTAATTTCGTCTGCCCCTGCGGATGCAGATGTGCTTCCGGGTTTTCAATTAAAACCAATCCGCCCCGAGGGGTCGCCAATAGGGCCACGAGTACTGGCAAGACGTATGACAGCCCAAATCCAACGTTCGTTGCGCGATAGTCCCTGCTTCGAAGCTGACCGGCTGATCCGAAAGAAAAGCCACTCACTACCAAATCAGCGTCCGGAATTGCCTTGATCGATAAATTAACACCGGGGCTTATTTCTCCAAGCCACACTTCTATCTGATCTCGCAGCCGTTCGCTTGGTGCGGACACCAACCGAGGATCCGAAGGTTGAATTTGGATGATGTCTTGAAACATCTGAAGCACATGGAGCGTGTATTCGCCCTGACTACCAAGAACTAGAGGAGACGTCGGTGAATGCAACATGGGCGAAAACTTACGCGGACCGTTCCGCTCCGCACCAAGATATTGGAAGTTGCCGATGTGATCAGTACGCAAATTCCGCGAAAATATTGAGCCGCCGCGTTGGCTTTCGACGACCTCAATGGATGACCGAATGCTTTCTTCGTCGCCGAGCAGCGTCAGGTTGTCCTCGGCAACCACGACAAAATTGAACTGGGCGACGCGGGACGGATTTTTTCCGAACATATTGCGCCGGCTGAACGAAAGGCGAATTCCGAGAACGTCCTCTCTAGCCCGCTCGAACCAAATATCCGTTACAGCGCCCAGCTGGACTAGCTCTCCGGCCGTTAGCAGAGTTCCCCGTCGAAGAATTCCGTCTAGATAGGATTGGCGCAGCAGCAGCAAACTCTGGATCACGCTGCTCTTTCCCATACCGTTGAGGCCGGTAAGCAACGTAAGCGGCGCTAGACGAATGCGCTGATCGGCAAAGCACTTGAAGTTTATAAGGTGCAATTCGTCGATCATGGTTTTACTCCGGCACAAATTGGCGGACTAATCGCGCAACCTCACCGAATCTTTTCGACACGCGACGAGGTACTCCGGTCGAATAGGAGATTGAGATTACGAACTCGGGATCATCACGGACGAGCGATTGAAAAGCGTCGCGCACGGCCTGCCTTTGCTCGACAAGGAGCGAAATTTCTTCGTCGTTTAAGCAAGCAAGATTAACGCTCCATGCTTCAAACAACGGCTTGCTAACTGGGTTTCTGCTTCCACCCAGAATCCGAGGCTTGCGGAACGCATCTCCTTCAAAAATACTCGTTGCTGCCCGCATCGCGCGTCTGAATTCCAAGCCCAGCGCGTCTCTTCCTTCTTGCGACATCGCGTTAAGCTGGTGCATTGCATCATTTAAGAATGCGTCTAAGTCATTCACCCTATATTCTGCCCAGGCGGTCATTCTGAAGGCTAGAAAGCGCAAAACCATTTCTTGCGCATCCATTCTCTCGTCGCGAACTCGGTTGTCGGTTGCAGATTTGAATTCGGCGCTGTCCGCCAAGCCGCGCAAAAATTCGCGCACAGGACCCTTGTGCAGGGCGTTGCGTATTTCCTGCCCTGTGAGAGGGGCACCGCCGGTGTTGATGCGTTTGAAGATGTTGATCATGACCTCCTCGGGAGTACCGGGCTGGATCACGTTAATGACCAACTCGGTCTCCTCGATTCGGCGCTGCATTGACCTATCAAGCCGGCCGAACGTCAGACCATCCAAAGCATCGAGGTATTCAAGCCCGGTGAGCGGGAATACGTTCTTCATGAAATCGAAAATCGTAGTCAAACGTTGCAAGCCATCGACTACCGCCCAGTCGTCACGGTGGTTCGCCGCGACGTAGAAGACGGGCAGCGGAATACGCAGCAGCAACGATTCAATAAGTTGACTCTTTCGTCGTGGATGCCAAACGCGAGCTCGACGCTGGAATTCAGGAGCTAGATCCACTTCCCCATGATCGATGCGGCGAATGATCAAATCAATCGTTTTCCGCTCCGTTGTTACCTTTATCTTGTCGGGATCAAATGGCTTATCGATAATCCAACCCTGATCAAGCCGCTCCTCTTCTACGCCTAGCGCAGTCGAGACGGCCTCATCGACCAGGGTTTTATTATCGACCTCTACATCCGTCATGTTGTCACCGATGATCCTCAAACTGACCTAGGTTCAAACGTCAGGCCGCTCCTAGGTCTGCGCACAATTTGATGCAGCCGTACGCCCTTGGTCAGCTGTCAATTGCGCGTTCGCTGCTAGGCGCGAGGACATTTAACCTTTTGATTTGGGCTGCGGCTGACGCGTCGCAGTACCTGCTCTTAAATCACGGGAAAACTGCGGCTTGCGAGCTCGGCCGCCGGAAATCCGCTCGTGCCGTGCCCTCTTCCCCTTGCAAGGTCCCCTGCGATTGTTTTCTTTGACATCCCAAAACTGTAGTGGCTGGGGTAATGTCGGTCAACTATTCTACCACAGAGTGCCCGATGCCTTCGAGAAGGGTGGAGCCTCGCACTCATGATTTGCCCGATGGATCTACCCCTGCATCGCATCACGGAGATCACAGCTCAACGGATCGCCCGGGATCTTAAGCGAAAAAGCCAACTATCAAGCGTTGCGAGTTGCGGCGGTGAAGGCCAAGCTCCCAGCACCCTGCGAGGCGAGCTGCAATCCTATTCTGTGAGGGTGGCCGCCCTCGCTTCGGGTCTCCAGTTAAAGTCAATTAGCCCAAACTTTTGGTTCGGGAAGTATGCAAAGCTCTACGAGATCTCCCCGGCAGCCCCGCCGCGGCCCATCACGTCCTTTGAAGCCCCGCATGGGCCTGAAGGACATCAGAAAGACGCTTCGGATCACTCAGGCCGAGATGGCAGAGGCCGTGGGGATAAGCCAGGATGGTGTCTCTCGAATTGAGATACGCGCGGACCTTCGGCTTTCTACAATACGCAGTTATATTGAGGCGATGGGAAGGCTCCCTAACGCTCACTGCGCAACTCCCCACGGGAGAGGTCGTCCTTTCGGCATTCATTAGCGGCCCTTCCGAGCGGTAAATTGGGAATCCTACCGCCTTGGCTTCTTCGCTTTATTTCGCCGAAGGTTCGAACCAGTCGTCCCTAAGAACTTCTTCAAACGTTTCGAAAGCTGCCGGCCATCGCCGAGCTCGCAGTCCCACACTGTGAGGACTGACCAACCGCTGTCTCTCAAAGCTTTGCAATGCCTCTCATCTCGAGCGCGGTTACCTAAAAGTTTAGGTCCCCAATAGGCTCTGTTCGTCTTTACGATCCGCCCGTACTCCGGGCAGTTTGCATTGTCGTGAGCGTGCCAGAAGCAACCGTGCACGAAGATGGCTTTATGGCGCGACCGAAAGACGAGATCAGGCCGGCCCGGCAAGTCTTTTGAGTGAAGCCGATAACGGTAACCTAGCCCATGGAGAAGTTTGCGAACCGCTATCTCTGGAGCGGTATCCTTGGCACGAATACGCCGCATGTTCTCGGAGCGTTGCTCCCGTGTCAGCTTGTCCATCGCATTACTAGCCGGAGTGACCTAGCTCTCTTTCGAAGGGGCAAAGATAGTACCATTCAAGAACTCACCAACAATCTGGTTGAGGAAAGCAGGTGCGGCGATTCCGACGATACCAAAGTTCAGTTGCACAAATCTGGCAGATCCAACTACTCCGTCTGGCCCCACTGCAACCGCAGCAACATTTTTTGCCAACCGCGATCGGATTTCGGCACCGTAAGTCGTAGCTTGATAATAGCCATTCCTCGCCACCATATCTTTTGAATGAGAGTACTTGCACTCTATGATGAGCGCGCTTTCGCCCTTCCTAAACAGCAAAATGTCTGCACCAAGCGATCGCGAGACGCCCTCAAGTGCCTCCGTAGCTTCTGTGTATGGCGCCCTAATGCCGTTGTGGCTCCAAATACCCGCCGCTTCAAACCAAAGCTCCCAAGACCTGCCGATCTTGTCACGAACTCGAAAAGCAGGACGAGCAGCCCCTGCGCTAAGAGGCCGGAGGGAATCCAAGATGCACCCATGTTCGCGCAAACTGGCTAGCAACACTCCAAGCACACCTAGATGGAATAGACGCCAGCGGATTGCGTCATCTGGAACGAGCAGCCTTGCTGCGAGATGGTCTACTGATGTCTCCGCGCTAATCAGCTCGTCTGCTACTTCACACACTGCTCCCCAGGGCGCGCCTTCGCGTCGAATGGCTTTAAGCTCGTGACGAGAGGGCCGAGTAGATGCAGCCGAGGCCATCGCTTCGAAATTTAACAAGCGCTCTGCGACGTCGAGCTGCGGCCGAATGTTACGGTCGACGTCCGGAAAGAGATTCGTAGCTTGCTTTCGAACTTTGATCAGCTCAGATACGATCCAGCGCAAGTTGGTTACTATCATCAGGTCAGCATTACGCTCACTTTCCTTACCCACGAATTTGCCCGGCGGCCATCCGAAGGAGATCCTGGTGTTAGTCCAGGACACCCCCGCAAACGGCACGTCCCTCACGATTTTTGCGCTCACGCGAGCGGCCGGAAGAAGATCGTGCCAAATGCTCAGACGGTCGGGCCAACGAGATATTGAACCTTGTAGGTGTTCCAGCAACACTCGGTATGCACGTGCCCTGACGTCAGACGCCGTCCACTGTGCTGAAGCCTCAGCATCCAGCGGAGCTGCCAAGGCCTCCCACAAGCCACCTCTTCCGGTCCACTTGCTCAGAACCTCGGCCAGCCCCTCTTGCGGGATAGTCGGTGAACCTAAGCTAGCGACTGGGACATTTTTTGAATCCATGACCAATCGTCTTCGGTCAGCGCACCGGCGCTCACGACCCGCTGCTTCAACTCGTCTAAATCATGTGGCTCTAGGTTGGCCACCCACGTGCCAACGTTCACGACATAAGCTTCAGCGAGCCATTCTTGCAACCGTCCGACTGTAACAGACCCTGCTGAATCGGTATCCGCATCATGGGAGGCCATCTCTCCGTTCTCTTGGCTGGTCTCCACCAAGGAGCTCAGCTCGCCAGATACCCCCCCTGAATGCACCTCGCTAGCTTGGCTGGACTTCTTCGTGGGGGCTTCATCGAGAGCAAGGCCCGACTTTGCATCCGCCGCAATTGCAGCCCGGAGGTACTTACAAATCCCGAGAAATAGTGCGGGTCCCAGCTGTGTCGTCTCACTCACATAATGGGCGGCGTAGAGGCTATTGATCGCGCTTCGCGAGGTCGTGGGAAGATCGGCAGCTTGCTCCTGCAAAATCTCGCCGAACATTGCGGGGTCTGCCGCGGGAATAGGAACTCTCAAAAACCGCCGTCCGAGAGCCGCTCCAAAACGGAAAACTCGCTGGGCATCTAGGGCATTGTACGTCCCTAGCATGCGCCAATCATCTCCAGCGAGATACCGGATACTGCCCTCAGCTTCAACGCGTTCGCTGCTTCCGCTCTTCCAACCTAGTTGTATGGTTTTCGCTTCCGCGGCAGTCGATTCTAGCCCGATCGAAACGCTGCCCCCCGAAAGCCAGGTCAACAGACCGCCAAAAATTCGGTCCATGTCCGCGCGATTGGCTTCGTCAAGAACCAACCAGCGTTTTTCTTCTAGGGCTCTGAGGACCCAGCCCGGCTTGAAGACGACCTCTCCAGACAGGATAGTTTCGCCACCGACTAATTCGCGTGCAGTCCAACTCTCATCTGGAGTTGCCCAAAGAGGATCCGCTGAGTCGGCAGGTCGTGTCATCCCGATAGCTTTGCGAAGCAGGGCTGTCTTTCCTGTTCCGGGCGGCCCTACCAAGATCACCGCCGGTGAGGATGCAATTGCGTTCAGAATCATTCGCCATACGCGAGGGGACACCTTCACGTCAGCCTCCGGCCCCGCATCATGATCCGGGACACTTGGGACAGGAACGTGTGTCACTGCGGGAGCAGCTGACGCTGTGGGTTGGGCAGCATTTAGTCGAGCCTGAATTGCTTGGACCAAGCTTGGAATACTCGCCGCTATGGCAGTGGTCTCGTCTGCGAACCTTGTGAGACTCGCAATGAGATCGCCTGCGGACAGTGAGCTAAGCGACTGCACCCAGACGTCGGGAGGAGCCAACGTCGCATACATCGAAATGGTCTGCTTGTCGAAACTTGGCGTGAGGGAAAACGATGACGTATCCGAATAGGCTATCTTACGCGTTCGCGCCTCTTCCGCAAACGCCATGAACAACTTTGCTGCGGAGACCGCGAGAAACCGTTCTTCCTTGTAATCGTAGATCAGCAGAACCGGATTGACCTCGAATATTGTCCCGTCAGTTACCGCAATATTTCTCCCTAGGGCCTCGGCCCGCGTTGCGACCCTGCGAGTACCGTCAAGGACAAGCGTAAACACTAGGACGCGCTTGCTACCTTGTCCTTGCGCCTGAAACTCAAAAAGATACAGGGGGTTCGGCGAACGCGACAGCTCTAACCCAAGCTCCTCGCTCATCTCGCGGGAAGTGCCCGGCCGAAAACTTATCGACCCGGAGGAAGCATCCGCTATCGCCGTTAACGCAGACCTTAGCTTCTCATCGTTTGCTGCCATGCTATCTTCCGCCCGCAAGGCGCTTGGTCTTGCGTCGCCCCCTCGCATCCACGTGATAGCAGTCGAGAACTTTCTGCACTTCGATGGCTACAGCTTTGGCCATCAAAGGGGGCACGGCATTGCCGCAGAGGCGATACTGGTCAACCTGCGATCCGAAGAAAGTGTGGCTATCTGGGAAGGACTGGATCCTAGCTGCTTCACGAACAGAAATGAGACGCTGCTGTTTGACATCGTAGTGCAGGAACGTTCCCCAATGGGGGTCCGGCTTGGTGAGTAGTGTTCCCGGCAAATCTGTTGGCGCGAAACGCCCATATCTTTTGGTGTGGTCCTTCCGCAGAGCACGCTGCATGCCTGGAGGCAGAAGCTCTTTCGGTATCGATCTCCAATCCCCACCGATCGGAATGTGCTTTACCCGCTCATCGTTTGGCGGAAGCAACTCGCGGCACCAGTGATTGGTCAGAACACGGCAGTCTCCCCGCATCTGTTGCTGAAAGTCAGTGAGCTGGTCTGATTGCGTGTCCTCGTAAACGCTGACGTCCTGGCCGCCGCCGTTTTGCAGAGGCGGAAGGTCTCCAATAGCTTCGCTCACACGAATGGGCGACGCTAACCGAGGACCTATGTGTGGCAGTTCATCGGCAGGTGGCCGCTTTCCATACCCGATAGCATAGTGAAAGGTGTGAGTTCTTCCGCCTTTGAAGTGGGCTTGGGCGAGAGAGAAGTGCTTGGGAAGAGGTAGCTTCACCAGCCCAGCTTTGTCTGCAACGTCGCGCCGAGTTCCCACCATCACAATCCGAAATCTTTCCTGCGGAACTCCATAGTGAGCTGCATTCAAGATACGGAGGTCTAGTTCGTAACCAGGGCAACCATTCGCCCTCGATGTCGAAATCTTCCGGACGAGTTCCTCAATGAAGGCTCCGCCGTTCAGGGAAAGCATTCCGGGAACGTTTTCGAGGACGAATACTTTCGGGGATAGCCCGCGCAACAGTCGGACGTAGTGACGAAAGAGGTGATTACGGGGATCATCCGCTGAACGGATGTGAGAATTCAGCGAAAAACCTTGACAGGGCGGCCCACCAAGTAGGACGTCCAAATCGCCAAAGTCGAGCTTCTTGGCACTGCCTGGATGAACCACATGACCAAGCAGTTGACTGACCTTGACGTCCTCGACAGAGCCAGGCAACGCCAGAATGTCGCGAGCGCCCCCCGAGGGGTTGCGAGCGTAGCCTCCATCGAAGTTCATCAGGAAGTTATGAAGCGCAAGGTCCCAGGCATCGTTGGCAAATATTGGCTGGAAACCCAAGCTGTGGAAGCCACGGGACAGGCCGCCCACACCACAGAAGAGTTCTCCCACCGCGAACCGCGCGGCACTACTAGACCCTAACATTCAGTATCCCCAAGCCAGCCGAATCGCTTGCAATTGTTCTATGCTATCGTCTCAGCGAGTCCCGGATAAGGTGATCTCCCAGTTTTGTTCTGGTCGAGAGAAACGCAGCTAACCCGCCTAGCACAGTCTAGCCCCCCTCCTCATCGCAGAGCTTGCGAGTGTTCGCCGTGGGCAAAACGTTCACCGCAATCCCCAGCCGTTGAGCATTATGAAAAAACCCGGACCTTAAGGGGTCGCACCTATGAAGGGATCATGGGAGTGGCCCATGTTCCAACATTGCGCCAACAAACGCATAAATCATTGTAAATACGATAGAAATTGACATATCCCCTCTAACTAGGGACCTTTTCCGGAAGTCTGGTCGGCGCGACCGACGTGGACTTGAGTCCTGAGAGGGCTAGGACGGATCGTGCCCCCACGACGAGTCTTGAAGGCTCACGCACACTCCCAGGCGAAGTAAGCAGCCCACCACTCGCTTAGCTCGCGGACGGGGAGGCGCATTGAGTCCTCAGTGTAGGAGCCGGCTGGACATCCTCTGAATTGGACGCCATCCGTTCGGCAAGTCGCACCTCGCGTTCTCGCAGGCACGCGCTAACCTACCTGCGGAGTCCTCCAGCACCTTGGCCACGCAATCGAGGAGCCCGGCCGATATCTCAAATGGGTCGCAAACGCGGCAGGTGACGTGTGGCAGCGAGGCTGCGGTTTACCCCCCTGCCCCCGCTCAACTCAGCAAGAATCTGCGCCTGAACCGCTAGTGTGTCCCAGCTTGTATCTAGCTGCCACCATATTGTGACTTCTACGAATTAGGACGCCGCACTCAAAGCTCAGCCCAGAGGCCGCGCCGTTATCAATATTCCGGGTGCGTCTTTCAAACATCAGCACGTTGCGTATCGCCGCACTCATGTGATCCGCAAAATTAGACGCTCAGAAAGCGGCCTGAGTCGTTTTGACTCATCAGAAGCATCTTCGCGTGCATAGAGATGTCTCCTAACATTTATGTCAACGGACGTTGTTGCAAATGTTGGAGCAGTGCATGTCAGTCACGATCAATCGCTTTGTCGCTTACTATCGCGTATCGACAGCGAAGCAGGAAGCATCTGGTCTCGGGTTAGCCGCACAGAGGTCAGCTGTTGCGGCCTACCTGAAGGAGCACGGGCAAGTCATAGCGGAGTTCAAGGAGGTTGAGAGTGGACGCCGAAGCGACAGGCCGGCCTTAGAGCGGGCCCTCGCTGCGGCCCGCGTTCATCGCGTTCCTATTGTAGTTGCCAAGGTGGATCGCCTTACAAGGTCAGTCGCGTTTCTTTCGCGGTTGTTGGAATCTGGCGTGGAAGTTCGCTTCGCCGACCTGCCCGCAATCGAAGGCCCCACTGGTCGATTCATGCTTCAACAGATGGCCGCCGTGGCGGAGCTGGAAGCGGGCCTGATCTCCACACGAACCAAGGCGGCCCTTGCAGCCGCCAAGAAGCGGGGGGTCAAGCTTGGAGGCTTCCGGGGAGTGTCGATATCCAAGGCAGCACACCTAGCAAGCAGGCTCGCCCGCGGAACGATAGCCAGCCAGCGAGCGCAGGACCTCATACCGACCATCAGAGAACTACAAGGCCAAGGGGTAACCTCCTATGAAGGGTTGGCCTGCGCACTCACCGATAGAGGTATCCCTACCTCACGAGGACATGCCGAGTGGACAGGGGTACAAGTCGCAAGGGTACTGCGAAGGGCACCACCGTCGGATAGGGGTGCGCCACAGCGGCCCACAGACTGAGTGTGGGCAGTAGAGCCAGGGCATGCGCCTTGAAACCAGCCCCCCTGTGCAAGGGCACCTTGGTGGGACCATTAGGGTACGCATGCGGATACTCGACACCCACGTTGGGGTAGCTACCGGATGAAAGAAACCCCTGCAGCACAAGCACTTCCTGGTGGGTAGGGGATCTGTGGGGGGATTGACACGATCGAGACGCTTTTCCTAGTTTGCCGCCTGCGAAGCGCAAACGGCGAAGCGGACTAGCATGATCAAGAATCTGACTCGGCCTCACCTACTCTTTCCTCATTCGAAGCACAAAGAACCGCCGCAGCGCTTCGATGGCATTGCGCCCGTTGCGTACAGTTGCATCTGGGTCAAGCCCGACAGCACACGTGTTTATCTGAATGGATACGGCGGCGAGAAATCACCCTCGGTGATGTTGGCACACGGCGTAGCGATCGGCATCGAGGAAGTCCTGAAGGACGATCCGGAGATGTCTCGCTTAGAATGCGTTATGGAGAAACTGAACTTCTGGTCGGCGCAGGAGAACACTCTGTTTCAACAGCTTCGTGAAAGTCGGACCTCCGCTGATGGGCAAGCGGCCTATAAGCGACTTTTTGAATCCCAGGCGATCGCCGACGTCAAGCCACGCCTCCCGGAAACGGCTGGCGAGCGGGCACTAATCGCCGAAACCAAAAACGTTGCCGCACGAGTTGCAGATGAAGCGTACCGAGATCGCATAGCGAATCCAGAAAGGTACAAAACGGCGGGAGTATACGTCATGCGAGATACGATCGGAGACGCGTAGCGTGGGCCCACGTTCAATCAAACAACGCCTCGGAACCGTCCAAAGGCCGCGAGGATATTATCCAGTTTGCACTTGGCAACTTCAGGCGGGAGTTGGAGAGGCACTACGGCTCTCAGATTCAGGACACTCCGTACTACTATCGACCGATCTGACGTTGGTGGATTACGAGATGCTCTTGCGCGTCGCGCTCCATCTAGCGGACTCGGTGCATGAGAAGTATCGGGTTCAATGGCAAGGCGGGTCCAGTGCTGAAGCCTAGCGGCAAGCGGGCAAAACGGCGTGCGGCCCTTAAGGAAAGCATCCGCTTAGGCCCGCTCGCAGCATCAGCCAAGTGCGCCATTCCCGGTTGCGGGCGCCCGACCATGAAGGCGGCCCGCGAAGGCCTCGCCCCTTTCCACTGTAGGCGCCACGTTGAGCACCGGCAGCGTCATGGGTCCTACTGGCGGCCGAGCTTCAAGGCTTCCGAGTTGCGGCCTTTCATCACGGCAGCGACGGCGTATGTCGGCCTTCGGGCAGCTAACGATAAGTTCATCGCCGCCGCGATTGCGGACATGGGACGGGCTCTAGAGGACGCTGGCCCGGTGGAAATTGCGACCCGCCTCAAAGGCATGTCCGCCACAAAGCGGGCCAAGATCGGACTGGCGAGGCTCCGTGTTGAAGGCGTGCCCCCGCAGCGGATTGTCTCCATTGTCCTCGCCGTCGCGGCCCTCATCAAGGCCGACGCCACAGCGCCCCGCGCAAAGGAGTTTCGGACAGTGCAAATCTGCAAGGCCGTCCACCGTCTGGCCTCCGGCACGCATCGTGTGTGGGTCCTGGAGGACCATCAGGGCAGGAAGCGGCAGGTCGAAATGCACGCCTTCCCCAAGTCCACCGGGCGGGTTCTGCGGGAGATGGGGCGCATGCTGGAAGAGCCCTGCGACTGGGTCATTGAGAAGCATGTCGCCGGCATCCTGGCCCACCGGCAGCGCTATGGACGGCCCCGCGCGGCGAGCTGATCGATGGCCGCAAGTATTCGCGGGTCGCAGCATTCCCATGAGCGATCTGGTCGGAGTGAAGCAGTGCGTGCATATCGAGGGTTCGAGCAGGCCACTTTGAACACATGCTTCACGGCCCCATGACGCAATCAGCCAACATAATGTGGTTCGATCCACTGCTCCGGGCCAAGACAGCCGAGCTTCGCTATGCAGTCTACCGCCTGCGCTATGCACTCCTGCACCACGAATCCGCGAGCGGCGCGAGGAAGCGAGCGAGGAAGGAAGCAGATGAGGAGAAGTTCGGCCTCGCCGTGGAGGCGCTGGCCTGCAACTTGATCCTGCTTAGCGCAATCGATTGCGGCCCCAAGCTCGCGGTGCCCCGGTCGCACGGCTTCCTTTGGCGGGGCGATGGCAGCGCCAACCCGGTCTACGGCCAGCACTTCTTATCCGCGATAGATGGCCTTGCATCGCTTGGCCTGATCGAGGAGGAGCAAAGGGGATATAGGCTGTCCGATAAAATGCGCGTGCCGTCGCTCATTCGACCAAGCGCATCGCTCGCTGAGCATCTTCCGCTGGCGCCACCCGATTGGCGAAGCGTCGAGCAAGTCGACGACCGCGCTCTGATCATTTTAAAAGAAGGCAAGGATGATGATGGGCGTGCCCGCGCGATTGCCTTTCGCGAGTCCGCGAAGACTCGTCAATTTTCGAGACAGGTACGGCGCATCAATGAGGGTCTGCGCAGCGCAGACATCGCGGTGACTGGTCAGGACGCCGGCCTATCTCTGGGCAAAGATGGGCAGGTCATCGCTCCCTATCGCCGCTCCCTCCGCCGGATCTTCAATAATGCCGACTGGAAACAGGGGGGCCGCCTCGCTGGTGGCTTCTGGATGGGCATGGAGCGAACCGAGCGGTTTGAGCGCATCCGGATCGATGGCGAGCGAATTGCTGATGTCGATTACAGGCAACTTTTTCCTCGCCTCGCATACGCGAGGGCCGACAAGCCGCAGCCGGAAGGTGACATCTATGACGTCGCAGGAGATGGCTCCGGCCGAGATGGCTGGAAGACGCTGATGAACGCGATGTTGTTCTCGGACGGACCTCTCCGGAATTGGCCGGAGGGCACGCTTCAGCACTTCCCCTCGGGCTTTAAACTCCGGACCGCGACCGAGATGCTAGCCGCGCGCCATCAGCCTATCGCTCATTTGTTCGGGACCGGGCTAGGCTTTCAATTGATGCGCTTCGAGAGCGATATGTTGATCGGGATCATCGCCCATCTGGCGAGCCTCGGGGTCACCGCCCTGCCACTTCATGACGCGGTGCTGGTCGCAGAATCAAAGGCCTACGTTGCGGCTGGCGCGATGCAGGCTGCGTTCAGCATGGGAACGGGATCTTCCTGCGCGATTGTTTCCATAGAATTTTGCCCACGATAACAGTCGCTTAGGGCAATACTGGGCCTTACGCCTCCGCTAATGGAGGAGGAAGCTAGAGGGGGGGAGAACTTAGAGGAGCAACCTTGGTGGGTTTATCTCTGTGGGGTCTCTAAGGATTTCCCTTCAAGTTGGGAGGGTGACACCACCCCTCCTACACGGCCACCTTTAAGGGCAATCCACTAAGGCCGAGCTTCCGGCCCCAAGGTCGATTTAGTAGGGCCACCTCTTAGTTCGGGCGAATGAGTCCCCAAGTCCCCTTATTGAGCCCCTCGATGATGAAGCAAGGGGTAGCGCGACGTAGAACCGAGCCTACTGGGTCTGCTTTGGCGGGAAGCCGACATCCGCCGCGCCACGAGCAAGGTCTGTTAAGGGCCAACCCCGACCTGCTCTAGGTTCCGTCAACGTGTCGTCCCTAAAGCTAAGAGGTGGATGACCGGTTGATGCGAAGACCACCGGGCTCATGTTGATCGTCATCCAGATCGCCGTCCCAGATATCCTGAAAGTCATCCACGCAGTCTTTTGCGGCTTCTACGCGCTCATTCATGCCGTCTGCGTCCCTTAAGCCCTGAAGGCAAGCGTCGATAGCAGCAGCTATTTGTCCGGCGAAGTCGCCATCATCATCACTTGCAGGAAAGAACGATCTTTCCCGCTTCACGGCGGAACTCCATTTCAATAGCCGCGCCTCAAACAAACCATCCACCAACTTCGATATTTTCTCCCATAGCTGCTCGACTTGCGGATCAAGTGGCTCACCTCGATGCTGTTTCGTTACCCAATACTGTAGCTCGTGCATGGAGGCTATGAACTCACAATATAAGCGTTGACGCTCAACCTTTCTGGTCGACGCATCAAGGCCCGCTTTTAGCTGCTTACAAGAGTCAGCGAACTTTTCTATTAGCTGGTTAGGGTCCATTGTTTCACCGTGATCAAGGATTGATACGAGTCGGCGGGAAGTCCTCCTTCGGCATTGCACTTTGGTCGATGGACAGTCGCTCCCAGTACATCGAAAAGGAGTCTGAAAACTTCGTGGTAATCGATGCCAGTGCTGTCGAATATGCATTCTCCAAGTTTCGGTACAATGCCGCTCGCGTCATATTAGGGGCACCGAAGATGGAGACGCGCGACCCGTCAGGCATCAAAAAATTTGCTAGCTTTATGTGTAGAAAATTATGCGGCAAAGTGTGGTGATTGGTAGGAAGAAATCGCACTTCTGCTCCCGCCTGCATCAGCGGCTCTAACCATCGATCGTACTCTTCGGGCGTGTTGTAGTACTCAGTCTCTGCGCCAGTAGGTCGCGCTCTCTTGGCCCACACTATGTCATCGTCCATGATGATCTTTACGTGGTTGCCGCGCCTCAGCGAATCCAATAGCGCGTCACGAATAATGGTAGAATTGGCATGCTGAACAATAATCTCAATTTGAACGGATGCCGAAGCAAGCGACCGCCACTCTGAGACAAATGCGTCTCGATCAAACGGTAGTAGGAATGGCTGAATGCCAGCGGAGCTTCGACGCCAGATATCACACTGCTGGTATAGCTCAGAGGCTCGTGAGAACGTCAGATCTTCAGGCTTCAGGCTGAACACGAGCCCGATGCAGGCATGCCATCTCGAAAATGCACTTGCTGAGTTTACCTCAAACGCAATTGCGTAGTCATGGAAGGCCTCCGAGTTTAGCATGGGGTTGCCGCTTCCCGTCAGGATGATCGTCGTGTCGTCTCGTTCGAACGCAGCAATTTTGACGTGAAAGCTCGAAAAATCTGCGTTTCTGCCCAACGCGCGGCTTGAAAACGGCACGGTCGCGGATTGAGCACAGCGCTCAATTTCGCGTACGCCTAATGGAGAGCGGTCTGCCTGTATCGCTACTTGAACACTAGTCGCGCCGAACGAGACTAACTGGCAGATCACGCTGGCGTATCGCGGATTGTCCATTCCATAGAAAAATAGCTGTATATGACCGAGCTTCGTGCCAAGTAGGGAACGAGTAAACTGAGTCAGGCGGTGCTCTTCGAGAGTCGAGGAGTCAGCTCTCGTACAGTACGTATTCGTGGGGTAAGACGCACCGGATATAGCGTAAGTGGCGCAAAGTGGCGGATCAGCATTGAAGTACACCATCCTTACGGAGTGTGTGTCCGAAGGTACATCCTTCTCCGATGCCTGGTTGCTTTGAGCAAAGACACTGCAGGGCAGCAAAAATAAGATGGCAAGCAGAGCAATCCTGACCGCAGCCTGCATAGCAACCGTCTCCAGACGACTCGCTAGGTAGCTCGTTCAATATCGCTTAACCTACACCAAGAAACGGAATTGGAACGACGCAACTCGCCTGAGTTGTCCTTGTCATTTTGTCGCACCCAACCGCACACCGTGAGCAACAGCGATAAGGCGAGCATCCATCGAGATAATTCAAAGGTCATCTCACATGCTGACATTGTGTGAGTGACTGCCGAAGTCCGCTTTGGATCGAGAGCGATCTTGCGCAATGCGTCGTCCCCGCAACCGGTGACGGGCCCTGCTTCCTCGCGGCCGGTGCTCAAAGTGATCAACCTGACACCGGACGAGATTTAGGACGGCCCCCGCCCCTTCCTCTGAGGCACGAGCAAGCGGTCAGGGGTCGTTTTCAGGGCCTTCGCCAAGCGGGCCAGGACGATGATGGTGCAATTGCGGGTGCCCCTCTCGACTTGGCTGACGTAGGTGCGATCTAGCCCCGCCTCTAAGGCTAAATCCTCTTGGGACAGCCCGAGCCCCTTGCGTGCCTTCCGCACGGCTTCTGCCACCACGTCAATGATTCCGGTCTCGTCATCCATCCATGGGAGCAGGCCGCCATGATGACTTTGGGTCTACGGACTATGAGTCCCATTTTTACTTGAGTGATTATGACTATCGTCTACAATTGTTGTTGCCCAGCAATGAGGAATGCCGGAATGGCCAGCACGGAGAACACTGCCCCAAAGCTATCTGAGGACGACCCCATCAAGGTTCTCTTCGATATGGCCAGCTACTGGGCCACCATCTGGGGCTTCATCGCGCTATGCCTTTGGCTCGAACATCAGGTTCTGAAGCGGCTGGATATCGAGTCGGGCGGCCTCCAAGTTGCCATCCTTCTTGTGAGCACACCGGCCATATTCTTGGCGACGGTCACTTGGATCCAGAAGACCCCCAAAGCGCGGCTGATCTTGGAGCGGGCCCGTTACGTCGTTGTCTTGGTCGTTGCGGCCTTACTCGGAGCCTATCTTCACGCGAGGCACGACAGCGATTCTTACGAGAGTCACCTGCGCGATGGTGCCATGCTCGCCTGTGCGAAGATCGCAGCCTGCAAGGAGTCGGCAACGCAATACGCCAACACCCGCTAGTGGCCAAGTGATTTCAGACTTGAACCAAGGCTCACCTGCCTAGCGCGAGATCGAGAAGCTGAGCCAACCGAACTCCCGCTTTGAGCAGTTGCTTTTTCACAACCGGCTCGTTCGCCGCCAGATACTCCTCGGAGATCGTCACACTCGCCTTTGGTCGATCGCACGAAGGGCCACTCATCACGCAATAACCCGTCGATAGCGCCCGCGCGATCGCAAATGACTCGGTCGCCCAATCTTTTGGAGTAGAGGAGAGCCACTGCGATTTCTCTTCAGGAGTCATCGCCTGAATGAGTTCATCCGCGGCGTCCGCCCAATCTGGACCTATCGAATAGAGCACCAAACAATTGTCCCACACGGCGTGCAAGTTCTTACATTCACCGCTGGAGACGATTTTGTTTCCTCCACGGTCGTCCTCGAAGGAAACATGAAGCGGTTGATGCACATCGCCGACCCAATGCCCCAAAGACTTAAGCGCTATCAGTCGCTTCGAATCGTCTTCGCTCGTAGAAGATAAGATTTGCGTGTCGCTTCGTATGGCGGATAGGACGCACACATCCGCTTTAGGGCACTCGTCGGCTAAAAACCCGCCAGCATCTCTGGCTAGATTTACGAAATGCTCCGGGGCCCGAATGCGTGGATTGTCCGGAAATGTGCAAGAGTCTGGGAAGCTTTTGAATCGCGCATCTAGGGCAATGAGCCTTTCAATTTCGGCTCTCGTATCTTGCCGCACGAGCTTGAAGGCGATTTCGCAAATTGCTTGATGACCCTTGTCACCCCAAGCGTGGGCTTCGGAGTAGGACCAGCAGAAAGCCAACGCGGCAACAAGCAATCGACCCACCGGCATCCCTCGCATAGCGACCTCTCACGCATCGAAGCATTCTTTTTGGAAGACGGCAAACACGACAAGAACTTAGACCACCATGCTCGGAAACTTAGCAATGGCGTTTGCCTTCGCCTTGATGGTAACGTCCCCGTAACCCTCCGAGACGTTGTGCGGCGCATGCCCCTGAATGGCATCCAGCACGCGCATCTCGACGCCCTGATCAATTCCCACAGTCTTGAAGCGATGGCGCCAGCCGTGGCTTGGATCAACGTTCTTATCCTTCCACCTCACGCACGAACGCATTAACCTTGTTACGCGCCGTCTTCACCGCATTGCGCACGCCTAGCTCACCGGCCTTGGGGTCAATGAACACTCAGCGGACAGTCCAAGCTGGAATAGTTCACGGGGGCCTGTTTCGCACACTCCGGTGAACCAATGGACGTGGTAATGGTCGATACCATCCAAAGGGGGATTGCTTACCGATGTCGATCGGTAGAGCTTTGGTCCGCAAGGTGGGGACCAGAGGCTGATGGACCGAGAGGCGAAGATCGGACTGTTAGGAGAGTTGGCGGTCGAATTGCAGCTGGCCAAACACGGTTGGCACCCGGTGAGGCTGGACACCGCACAAATGGCTTCCAATGCTGATCTGATTGCCGTTAAGGGAAAGCGGCGGGTAACGATTCAGGTCAAGACGACGGACTTCGAAAAGCAAAGCCGCAGTGGCAATTGGATGGGCTTTGGATATTCGACAAATTACCTTCGCGATAGCAAGAGCTTCTTCAATTCAAAGGACAGTCCTCTCCTGGCTGATATAGTTGTCGCTGTTGGCTATATTGAAAATGCATGCAAGTTCGTCGTCTTACCGGTGGCTCTTGCGGAGAAGCTCTGCCGACGCCACGCCAACTACTGGTTTGGTGTACCGGCACGAAAACGGGAGACCTTGAAGCTGGGCAAGCGGAGCTTCACTTTCCCGATCTATCTCTGCTTCAGCGCCAACCGCAAGACGCATCGAGGTCATCATGAACAGATGAAGCGCAATTTGCAGGCATTCGTTGATAGATGGGACCTGTTGGACGTGCCAATTGAGAAGCTGCACAAGCGGACGCTTTGGCCGCTACTGCGGTGAGCGCAGCTGCCGAGCTGGCCAGACAAGTCCATCGGGGCGCCTATCTCAGAGTCCGTCAGACACCGAACTCATATTTCATAGCGCGGATATTTGGCGAGTGCAGCCGCTTGGTCCTCAAGCTCGACACCATGATATCCATCCGCAACGGTGCGCCCTTCAAGGGCATGCCCAGAAATCACATCCAGCGTTCGCCGATCTATGCCAGCCCTCGTGCCAATCGGCTTGAAGCGGTGTCTCCAGCCATGGTTCGGCGCAACACCTTTGTCCGTGACTATCTCGCGTGCAAACTCCGCAAGTCGATTCTTGATGCCTTGGAGGGGCCCAAGCACATCGCCGTCATTGGCGGGGCGAAGGAAAAGGTGGCCGGGAGGCGCCGACTTTACAAACTCCACAAAGCCGGTGTCGATAAGGTGAGGATGGAGAACCACGTCTCGCGCTTCGTTGGTCTTCACGGTTCCTGCCTCAGGTGTAACCGTCAGATACCAAATGTCCTTGCTCCGTTTGAGGTCCTCCTTCCTCAGTTGGGCCATTTCACCTACTCGGGCGCCCGAGTACGCCATAAGCCAGGGGACCCAGCGTTTCGCCGCAAAGGTCTCCGATTGCTCGCGGCCCCGCTTCACATGCAGACTTGCCGTAAGGATGGCTTTGGCTTCTTGTTCGGTAAACGCCTTGCTGCGCAGCTTGCGAGGCTTCGAAGCTTTGAGTGTGACGCCCTCAGCGGGATTGCTGTGCATCTTTCCATTGGCCACGGCCCAGCCAAACACAGCCTTCAGCCCGGAGAGGTCATTGTCCTTCACTGTCTTCGCAGTGATTGGACGCTTAGTGCGGGGATTGATGGTTGCCAGACGATGATCCTTGAAGCCGATCACGTCATCTTTGGTCACCCTGCTGCAATCATCATGACCAAGAAACGCAACGAAAGCCGCCATTGAGTTGCTATAGCTCTCGTGGGTGCTGGGCTTGAGGTTGCGGGCCTTTGCCTCCACCCACCACCCTTCGACCAATGAGACCAGCGAGCCAGCTTTCATGGCCGTCCGTTGCGGGGGAATGGCGGTGACTGCGTTCGGTCCGACCCATGCAGGGAAGCGCTCTGACCTCGGGTCAGGAGAATAATCTCCCCGAGCATTTCGCAAGCGAACTTCAAACGCATCACGCAGCGCTAGCCAAAACGCCTTCAGCAGCAGACCACGAGACGCGGTGTCAACGCAGCGTATGCCTTCAGACAACAACAAGCGATCAACAAGACGGCCTAGGTGAATCTCTAGGTTCGCAACTTCGGGGCACTCGTCGGCGGGAGGAAGGTGGTCGAGGTCTACCGGGTTGCGCAGTGGCCTCGGCTTATCCATTTCATGCTTGCCGATGGTCTCCAGCCGCACGAGACGCACGAGGGCCGCCTCGAAGATAGCAGCGTCATCCTCAGGATCGTGGGGTACCGGGTGCATCTTGCCGTCCGGTCCCTGCTCTACGGCATGCGTACGCTCGCGTCCTTCGCCTCCGGCCCATGCTCTGTAGAGGCGCCCGGCCAAAGCCGTTGCTTGAGCGTTGGTGAGGGAGGTCGGGCTGTTGTCTCGAAAGGCGCGAAGGATCCGCTCGAAGTATTGGTCAGCCGCCGCAATCCTTTGCTTCACGACGGCGGGATCATCGGCACGCAGGGAGAACCTAATGGCCTGCGCTCGGGGCGAGATCGTTACAGCATGCGTTTCATCACCAACAGGAAAGTGCAGCGTCCGGCCAATCAGCCGCTCCCGCACATCCACCGGAATTCGCCGCACGTAGAGTTGAAATCGCGAGCCATCGCGCTTCATTGGTCGCACCACCCGATACAGCATGTTGCTCACCGTTGTTACACAGTCAGGCGAGCGCAAGTCACTGTAAGGGCTTAAGTTATTGAAGGGAAACGAACCTTCAAGAGCATGGTGCCCAGGGGCGGAATCGAACCACCGACACTGCGATTTTCAGTCGCATGCTCTACCAACTGAGCTACCTGGGCGTGCTCCAAGAGAGGGGCCAAAGCCCATCGAGCGGGCGGTTTATAGTGGGCTCGGAGCGGCCTGTCCACCCGGCTTCGCCAAGTGGCTGCGCCGGGCGCGGCCCTTCTGTGCACAAGATCGGGCGGGGTTGCTGCGGCTGCCGCTCGGCGCTTCAGCGAGGCAATTAAAGCTTTGATACAGCTCGATTATTCGACGTCGTCGGTTTCGTCGTCGCGGCCGGGGATGACGTAGGAGCCCTTCAGCCAGCGGTTCAGGTCGACGTCGCGACAGCGCGAGGAGCAGAACGGACGGGTGGCCTGCGTCTGCGGCTTGCCGCAGATCGGGCAGGTTTTGAGCGGGCCGGTGGGCTTGTTGACTTGGTCGTCCATGGATGTCGGCAGCTTACACGGGGTGACGGGGTTCAAGAGCCTGCCCGGAAACGGGTTCCCGGTGCAGCTGCGCATGCGCCGCTGGTCGGACCCGGCGGGGCCATTCTACTGTGCATGGGGTTGTTTTCGAGGTTTTTGTCGGCGCGGCCCTTGGGCTCACACCGTGGTGGTATTGAGCCAGCCGAAGCGGATCGGAAAGCCCTCGCCGCCGAGCAGTGTCGTGGTCTCGTAGAGCGGCAGGCCGACGACATTGGTGTAGGACCCGACCATCTTAACCACGAAGGATCCGGCGATGCCCTGCACTGCGTAGCCGCCGGCTTTCCCGCGCCATTCGCCAGAGCCGATATAGGCCTGGATGTCGTCCTCGGAGAGGCGCTTGAAGCGCACGCGGGTCTCGACCAGGCGCTGGCGGAACGCCTCGCGCGGCGTGACCAGGCAGATCGCGGTGTAGACGCGGTGGTTGCGGCCCGACAGCAGCCGCAGGCACTGCGCGGCCTCGTCGACCAGATTGGCCTTGGGCAGGATGCGGCGGCCGACCGCCACCACCGTGTCGGCGGCGAGGATGAAGGCGCCGCGCAGCTCGTCGTCGAGCTGCACCGACTTCAGCGCAGCGTCGGCCTTGGCTCTGGCCAGCCGGTTGGCACAGGCGCGCGGCAGCTCGCCCCGCCTCGGCGTCTCGTCGACGTCGGCCGGCCGGAGCGCATCCGGCTCGATGCCGGCCTGGTTGAGCAGCGACAGCCGACGCGGCGAGCCGGAGGCAAGTACGAATTTGGGGCGGCCAAGCATCAGGTGATTTGGAAGATGAGGCAGGGGTGAATTGCGCGCGGAACCTATCGGAAGGGGGCTGATTTCACAACCCGGGAACCGGAGTTTGGTGATTCGAGGTATCCGCCACGGCTGTGCCTGCTCTCTGTGACGCGGGTGTTACGGCGGGCTGACGCTACCCGCTCGCCGCGCCGACCTTGGCGAAGCGCCGCCGGATGCGCATCAGGAGCTGATCACAGACCTCGCGATAGGCAGCTAACTTCTGGTCGCGGCTGCCTTCGATGGTGGTGGGATCCTGCGTCGGCCAGTATTCGACCTCGGCCGCGAGCGTTCGCGTCAGCTCCAGCGCCTTGTGATGCGCCTCGGGCGAGAGCGTGATGATGAGGTCGAAATTCAGTCCCTCCCAATCCTCCAGCTCCTCGAAGGTCTGCGGCTTGTGGCCGGAGATGTCCTGGCCGAGCTCGCCCATCACGGCCACGGCGAAGGGATCGAGCTCGCCCTTCTTGGTGCCGGCCGACTTCACATAGAGCCCTTGCGGAAACATGTGCTGCAACAGGCTCGCGGCCATCGGCGAGCGCACGCTGTTCATCGCACAGGCGAACAGCACCGACTGAGGATCGCGTGCGCGTGGCGGATCCGCCATCGCGCTCAGCCTCTTTTGATAGAGGGCATGGCCTTGTCGGAAAACCGCTGCACACTTTTCCGGGCCATGCCCTAACCCTTCCAGTGCAGGACAGTAATGAGCGTGAACAGCCGGCGCGAGGTCTCGAAGTCGACCCGCACCTTGCCTTTCAGCCGCTCCTGCAGCGTGCGCGATCCTTCGTCATGGATGCCGCGGCGGCCCATGTCGATGGCCTCGATCTTGTCGGGGGTCGCGGTGCGGATCGCCTGGTAATAGCTGTCGCAGATCATGAAATAGTCCTTCACGATCCGCCGGAACGGCGTCAGCGACAACAGATGCGCGACCACGGGCGTGCCGTCCTCGCGGCGAATGTCGAACATCAGCCGGTTGCCGGTGATGCCGATATGCAGCGTGAACGGGCCCTTGCCCTCCGCACCCTCGGGCGCAAACAGGTTCTGCTCGATCAGATCGTAGATCGCGATCGCCCGCTCGTGCTCGATGTCGGGCCCGGAACGGCCGATCGATTCCTCGTCGAGCGAGACGCCGACGATGCGATTGGTCGAGTCGTCCTGTGCGGGCGGCTTTGTCATGACAGATTGAGGCGCAATCCAATCGAGCGGGAATGGGCATCCAGCCCCTCCGCCTTGCCGAGCGTCATCGCGGCCGGACCCAGCGCACGCAATTGATCCGGTCCGCATTTCAGGATCGAGGTGCGCTTCATGAAGTCGTGCACCGAGAGCCCGGAGGAAAACCGCGCCGAGCGCGCCGTCGGCAGCACGTGGTTGGAGCCGCCGACATAATCGCCGATCGCTTCGGGCGTGTGCGGTCCGAGGAACACCGCGCCGGCATTGCGGATCTTCGCCGCGAGCGCGTCGGGATCGACGGTCATGATCTCGAGATGCTCGGCCGCGATGGCGTCGGCAAGCGGGACGGCGTCGCCCAGGTTCTTCACCATGATAACGGCGCCGAAATCGGCCCAGGACGCGCTGGCGATCGCGGCGCGTGGCAGCGTCTTCAGCTGCGCCTCGACCGCCTTTTCGACGTCGGCGGCAAGGCGCGCCGAGTCCGTGATCAGGATCGACTGCGCGCTGGAATCGTGCTCGGCCTGCGCCAAGAGGTCAGCGGCGATCCAATCGGCGTTGCCGGTGTCGTCGGCAATGACGAGCACCTCCGAGGGGCCGGCGATCATGTCGATGCCGACCTTGCCGAACACCAGCCGTTTCGCGGCAGCGACATAGGCATTGCCCGGGCCGACAATCTTGGCGACCGGCGCGATGGTCGCGGTGCCATGCGCCAGCGCGGCCACCGCCTGCGCACCGCCGACACGGTAGATCTCGGTGACGCCGCCGAGATGGGCGGCCGCCAGGACCAGCGGATTGAGCTTGCCGTCCGGCGAGGGCACCACCATCACGAGGCGCGACACGCCGGCGACTTTCGCCGGCACGGCATTCATCAGCACCGAGGACGGATAGGCCGCCGTGCCGCCGGGGACGTAGAGGCCGGCGGATTCGATCGCGGTGTAGCGCCAACCAAGCTCGACGCCGAGCGGGTCGGTGAAGCGCTCGTCTTTCGGTAGTTGGCGGCGGTGATAGGTCTCGATGCGGTCGCGCGCGAGCTTGAGTGCATCCAGCGTCGCAGGCTCGCAGGCCTTCACGGCGGCCTCGATCTCGGCGGCGGAGACGCGCAAGGAGGATGCGTCCAGCCTCAAGCGGTCGAACTTGGCCGTCGCCTCGAGCAGGGCGGCGTCGCCACGCTTGGCCACGTCGTCGACGATCGCGCGCGCGGCGGCCTCGACATCGGCCGAAGCCTCGCGCTTGGCGGCGAGGAAGGCTGCGAATCGCTGGTCGAAATCGGCGCTGCTGCGGTCGAGGCGAACGGGCATGTTTCGCTTGGCTTCCGGCTGGTCTTGAGGGGCGGATCGGCGCACCAGGTCCCCTGCTCAATGGCGCGGCGGGGAAGCTGCGTCAACCCTCGGCAGATGCCATCCCAGCCAGGGCCCATTCGGCTGGTATACGGCCTCTTCAGCCCTCCCCCTGGACTCCAGTGCCCAGCGTGTCAGCCCCGAGGTCGGTCAGCTCGCATTCCAGACACTCGACGTCCAGGCGGATGGCGCCGCCCTGGGCGAACAAAAGCAGGGCGCTGCCGCCGGGCTCCTCGGCGCGGCCGTCCCGGGGGTGAAATTCAATGCCGACGAGATCCAGGATCTTGTCCGGCGCGGCGAGGTCAATGTTGCGCGACTTGCAGGCGAGCACACGGTCGAAACGGAGCGCTGCGACCAGCCGGCGCGGCTCGGTCTCGCCCTCCAAGGTCTGCTCCCAGTCCAGCCGGCTCATTCCGACCACAAGCCGTTTCTCGCCCTGCCGCCAAATGATATCGGAAGCCTGGACGCGGGCGTCCTGGACATGGGTCGAGATCACGGCGAGGTCGTCGGCGTCGAGAGCGATCAGTTTGAGCTGGGGCGACATCGCCGCGCCTCTCCTGGAGTGGACGGGGCTCAACGCGCACGAGCCCCGAAATTTCCACACACAAGTTAAGCCCTCGTCCGGCTCGCCGCTACGCGGCGAGCCACCCATTCCCACAACAAGGGAGGGTGAGAGTCGTGAAACCTCACTCCCTGAAGAACGCCAGGAGATCCGCGTTGATCGTCTCGGCATGCGTGGTCGGCATGCCGTGGGGGAATCCCTTGTAGGTCTTCAGGATGCCTTTCTTGAGCAGCTTGGCCGAGAGCGGCGCCGAGTCCGCGTATGGCACGATCTGGTCGTCGTCGCCATGCATCACCAGCACCGGGACGTTGATCTTCTTCAGATCCTCAGTGAAATCGGTTTGCGAGAACGCGACGATGCCGTCGTAATGCGCTTTCGCGCCACCCATCATGCCCTGGCGCCACCAGTTCTCGATCACCGCTTCCAGCGGTTTTGCGCCGGGGCGGTTGTAGCCGTAGAACGGGCCGGCGGCGATGTCGCGGTAGAAGGCCGAGCGGCCGGCGGCAAGCTGGGCCTGGAAATCGTCGAACACGCTCTTCGGCAGGCCGCCGGGATTGGCTGCGGTCTGCACCATCAGCGGCGGCACCGCGGAGAGGATCGCGGCCTTCGCGACGCGGCTCTCGCCGTGACGGGCGACGTAGTGCACGACCTCGCCGCCGCCGGTGGAATGGCCGACATGGAGGGCGTTCTTGAGGTCGAGATGCGCGGTGAGCGCGGCGAGATCGTCGGCATAATGATCCATGTCGTGGCCGTCGGCGACCTGCGCCGAGCGGCCGTGGCCACGGCGGTCATGGGCGATGACGCGATAGCCGCGCGTGACGAAGTACATCATCTGCGCGTCCCAATCGTCCGAGGACAGCGGCCAGCCATGGCTGAACACGATCGGCTGGCCCGAGCCCCAGTCCTTGTAGAAGATCTCGACGCCGTCTTTGGTGGTGATGGTGGGCATGGTGGGGCTCCTTTCAATGAGAGACGTCATTCCGGGACGCGCGTCAGCGCGAACCCGGAATCTGGAGATTGATAAATCGGGATTCTCTGGTGCGCGATTGCGCACCAGAGTTTATCGCTGTGCGATGGCCGGAATGACGAGAGGGGCCAATCAGGCAAACGCCAGGGGCTTGTAGCGGCGCCAGGCGCCGATGGTCAGCACGACGAAGAACACCAGCACGATGCCCTGCACCACGGCGAAGACCGGCCCCGATGGCGGCGCCGGGGGCACGGCGGGCGCGAGCGCGGCAAGTGCGGGCACCTTGAGGAACGACTGGATCACCAGCACGAAGACGTTGAAATAGAGCGAGATCATCGCGGTGACGATGTAGACCGGGCGCCAGACGCCGCCGAGCTTCATGCCGTAGAGCGCGAAACAGGCAATCGCGAGCAGCACCAGCGAGATGATGCCGATGATGTGCGAGGGCAGCAGCTCCTTGAATGGAAACAGGAAACCAGTCGCGCTGGTGAGAATGGTGAACAGCAGGAAGATCGCAGTCAGGCCCGGCATCGACTTCGAGCCAAGCAGGCCGAACATCACGACAAGCCCGGCGACGATGGCAATCAGGCTGATGATGACATGGATCAGCGTAAGGGCGGGCAGGCTTAGGCCAAGCACCATGACATCTCTCCTACTCTCGGCGTTGAGGTGACGAGAATAGTATTACGGTCCTCATCGGATTACCACCTGCGTTGTCGTCACATGCATGAGCGCAGCCATGCGTCATCGTGCGAAATCGAAAAACGCATGGCTGAACTTTTTGCAGCGCTGTCACAAACGACGGCAGGCTTTCGACGAAAGTTGAATCGAACTCACACGTTCTTGGTATCGAAGATCAGGATGTCGGCACCGCCGCTGGCGAATTTCGGCACGTCGGCGCCGGTCGCCTTGCCTTCCGGGCTGGCAAAGGCGGCCTGAACGTCGGCCACGCTGTCGAAGGTGAGGATGGCGACGAGATGGATTCCGGAAGGGCCTGCGGGAGATGCGACCGGCCCTTTGCTGACGGCGTAGTTCTTCAGGCCGGGAAGTTTCTTGGCGAGTGGAATGTGCGTCTCGGCATAGTACTTGTCGAAGGCGGCAGCATCCTTGGGTGTCTTGTAGAGCACGACGACTTCAGCCATTTGGTCCTCCCGTTGAATCGTTGTTTTTTCCGCGCGCGATTTGCCTCGCGACGAGGGGATAGTCACGCATTGCGCAGCAAGATGACAAGCCGGATTTGGCTTGCCATTGCCTTGCCTTGTCCTTGACTAAAGCGCCGGTTTTGCGGCGTCGCCGAGATAGCCATGCAGGGAGGCAACGACCTGCGCGCCCTCGCCGATGGCGCCGCCGACGCGCTTGACCGAGCCGGAGCGGACGTCGCCGACGGCGTAGACGCCGGGCACGGAGGTCTCCAGCGGCGCCACCAGCTTGCCCTGGTTCTGCTCCGACTGCGCGCCCGTGACCACGAAGCCGCCGCGATCGAGCGTCACGCCGCAACCGTCGAGCCAGGACGTGGCGGGATCGGCGCCGACGAACAGGAAGAGATTGCGGATGTCGGCGGAATCCTCGTCATCCGAGAGCCGGCTCTTCCAGCGGATGCGCCGCAGCAGCGAGGCCTCGTCGCCCTCGAGCGCGGTGATCTCGGTGTTGAACATCAGTTCGATGTTCGGGGTCGCTTCGATGCGCTCGATGAGATAGCGCGACATGCTGGCGCCAAGGCCGCCGCCGCGGATGATCATCAGCACTTTTTTCGCATGGCCCGACAGGAACACGGCGGCCTGGCCAGCCGAATTGCCGGCGCCGACCAGAGCCACCTCCTCGCCGGCGCAGAGCCGCGCCTCCACGGGCGATGCCCAGTACCAGACGCCGCGGCCCTCGAACTTCTCGAGGTTGGCGATATGGGGACGGCGATAGCGCGCGCCGCTGGCGACCACCACCGAACGGGAGCGCAAGGTTTCGCCGCAATCCAGCGCCAGCGCGAAGGTGCCATTGACGCGCGAGCAATCCAGCGAGCTCACCGACATCGGAATCATGATGTCGGCGCCGAACTTCTGCGCCTGCGTGAAGGCGCGGCCCGCCAGCGCCTGGCCGGAGATGCCGGTCGGGAAGCCCAGATAGTTCTCGATGCGCGCGCTGGCGCCGGCTTGGCCGCCGAAGGCGCGGGTGTCGACGACCGCGACCGAGAGACCTTCGGACGCAGCGTAGACCGCAGTCGCGAGCCCCGCCGGCCCGCAGCCGACGATGGCGACATCGTAGATACGGTCGTCCTTAGCCCCGCCGATCATGCCGATGGCGCGGCCGAGCTCGGTCTCGCTGGGATTGCGCAGCACCGTGCCGCCGGCCGTGACGACGAGCGGCCAATCCTCCGGCTTCGGCGAATAGCGCGCGATCAGTTCGGCGGCGTCATGCTCGCTCTCGGGATCGAGCAGATGATGCGGCTGGCCATTGCGGGTGAGAAAGCCCTGCAGGCGCACCACGCCGGCGGAGTTCGACGGCCCGATCAGCACGGGGCCGCCGATGCCGCCCTGGATCAGATTGACCCGGCGCAGGATCAGCGCGCGCATGATGCGCTCGCCAAGCTCGGCTTCGGCCACCAGCAGCGCGCGCAGCCGGTCCGGCGGGACGAGCAGCACCTCGACATTGCCTTCGGCGCGGCCGTCGACCAGCGCCGGCCTGCCCGAGAGCTGGCCAAGCTCGGCCAGGAATTGCCCCGGCCCCTGATCGATCACGGGCGTGACGTGGCCGAGACCATCGCGCTGGGTGATGGCGACGTGGCCCGCCAGCACCACGAACATGCCGGGCCCGGGCTTGCCGGTCTCGAACAGCAATTCGCCGTCCGCGTAGGTGCGGATTTCGCCGAAGTGCCTGATCCGTTCGATCTCGGCGGGCGTCAGCGCCGGAAAGGTCTGCTCGGGGCGCGTGAACCGCAACAGCTGCGCATCACGGTCGGTTCGTTGTGTTTCGTCCTGCCCCATGGCCACTGCATGCACTCCAAAATCTCCAGCCGCCGGCGTTCAACGAGAGGTCTTGCCGGCGGCCCCCTCATTTAGGGAACCATCGTCGTTCTGCGAGGGGTCGGTGCTTGCGGCGCGTTCGCGCGCCTGCAACTTCCGCCGCTTCAGGTTTTCGCGCAGCGCCGATTTCAGCCGGTCGTCCCGGGACGCCCTCGGCTGCCTCGCGCTCTTGTCAGTCTCGTCGCCCATCGCGGCTCCATCACAGCAACCGGCCACAGGATGCCATCGAAGTGTGGCAGCTCAAGAGGGTGAGGCGATAGGACCCTTGCGAAACGCGAGATGGATCGAATCCGGCTCCCCGGCCAACTGACCAGTTGGGCAGGGACATCAGACCCCGAATCGGCATGAAGGCGGTCAGTCCGGACGAAAACGGGCATTTTGGCGCCGATATCGGCCCGATTTTCTCGTTTTGGCGGGGCTAGCAAGCTTGCGCAGGAGGGGGGCTTGTGGCAGATATCGGCCCGCTTGGTAGGCCCCTCGGGCGGCCGATTCTTGTCCCAGCACATGCTGCCGTAGCTCAGTGGTAGAGCACTCCATTGGTAATGGAGAGGTCGACAGTTCAATCCTGTCTGGCAGCACCAGCTTTCCTCACCGACGCGAGCCGTGTTGAACCAAGCCTTGTTGAACCAAGCCTTGTGCCTGGCCAGCGCGCCCGCAACACCCATGGATGCGATCGTGATCACACGCTCCCTGCCCTATGAAGGACTGCTCCACGAGATCGTCGAGCATAATGGCGTGCTCTATCTCGGCGGCATCGTCCCTGAAGATGCCGGGCTCGACATGGCCGGCCAGGCCGAGGATGTGCTGCGCCAGTTGAAGACCCTGCTCGAGGGGGCCGGCTCCGATCTGTCCTGCGTTCTGCAGGTGACGATCTTCGTGGCCGACCTCACTGAGAAGGCCGCGTTCAACCAGGTGTGGAAGCGCTACTTCACCGCGGAGCATCTGCCGGCGCGGGCCGCGATCGGCGTTGCGGATCTCGGCCCGGGCGTCAAGCTGGAGCTGACGGCGATCGCCGCGCGCCGCTGATCCTCACGGGCGAGAAGAGCAAGCTCGGTCGTTTCGTCAGTCTTCCACACATGGCTTGGCATTCTCGCGGCCCGAAACGCCCGAGTTTTGCTCGTTTCCTTGTCCCTCTTCTATGAAGAGGGCGCAGGGAAGGCCGGGTGCCGGCTGGCACCCACGGTCCGCTGTGCGACAGCACACGCAGAAAACTGCACAGCGGCATACAGGTGAAGCCCAACACACGGCCTTCCCTGCGCAGTGGTTTGACGGCTTATGCCTGCTCTCCCCGGAGCCGAGTTCCTTCTGGCCTCCGTCACCTCGCGAATTGACGATGCCTCAAGGCCCGGTTGAGCCCAGATGCATCTCCGCAAGGTTTGACCGTAGCAACGACGGTCAGGACCCACGGTTTTGCCGTACGCAGTTTCCGGCTCCGCCAAGAGGCTTCGCCGGATGTTGGCGCCGTCCGTTCCGCACGCTGTGAGACCTCACGAGGTTCATCTCGCCCTGGTCCCGCCCCGCGTGCCCGACGCAGCCGCGTCCACCGCACCCTGGCCCTCGTTCGTGACGACGTACGATCGCCCCTCTCCTTGGGCCGGGATGAGCGATGGATACTGCAATTCCGAATTTCGGTAAAGTGGAATATATTTGCGGGAAGGGATTGACGGGGGCTGCGCGGGAGAGGTGGTGTTTTGCCCGACGGGCCAGAAGCGTTGCGATCGGTGTCCTTCCGGTTGCGCCTCTTCGAAAGGTTGCGGCCACACGGCACGTTGACCCCTCATTTCATGGTGCTAGTCTTTTCGCTCGCGACCTGTCCGGGAGGACACGATGGGATGGTTCGACCGCCTGTTTGGAAGGATGTCGGAGCCGACGATTCCTCTTCTTGCGAGATTTCGGCGGAAATCAAAAGCACCGACCGATCCTGATCTTTTGAAAATCGCCAAGGACCGGAAGGGACATGTTTCCCGCAGAGCCGTCAGGGACGAGTATAATCGGCTGGTCCTGGAGAAGTACGCGCACGACAAGTCGTGATGCGCGTCGAGGATCTCAGTAGCCCGTAGGATGGGTAGAGCGAAGCGAAACCCATCTGCTCCTTGTCGAGCCACGAAACGTGATGGATTTCGCAAGGGCTCTACCCATCCTACGCACTGCGCACCATCAATGGTCGCCATTCATTTGCAGTGCTGCGAAGCGGTCGTCCGAACGGCGCAACCGCCGGCATAGCTCGCGATTGATGTTCTGCAGAACGATCACGTAGGCGTGGATGTCGGCCTTGTAGCAGGCATAGAGCTTTTGGGCCGTCAGCTCGTACAGCACGGTCGGCGCCTCCGCGATAACAGTAGCGGAGCGGTTCTGCATTTCGATCAGCGTCATCTCGCCGAAGAAATCGCCAGGCTCCAAACGCGATATCGGGATGACCCTGCCCGCATGCGTGCGTTTGCTCACCGCCAGCCGGCCGGACTTGACGATGAACATCGAACGTCCCGGCTCGCCCTCGGCCACAACGGTCGCGTCGGCTTCGAAGCGGCGCTCGACCAGCATCGAGATCAAGAGGTCGAGGCCCACCTCCGAAAGCCCGCCGAAGAACGGCGTCGCCAGCAGAAACGCTTTCAGATCGGGGGACGTGACGAGCATTGCGCGAGGTTACGCCCGGTCGAAGGCTGCGGCAAGCTAAGCGGTGCAGCCAGGTTCCGTCATTGCGAGCGTAGCGAAGCAATCCAGGAATGTGTCCGCGGAAACAGTCTGGATTGCTTCGTCGCAAGGGCTCCTCGCAATGACGCGGCGAGAGATTTCACCTCTCGACTCTGGACCACTGCCGCGCGCAGCGAAACCCATCAGACTCGTGCGGTGGCGAAGATGATGGGTTTCGCAAGTGCTCTATCCATCCTACGGGCCGCACAGTGCGAGCTATTTGGGCCGGCGCCCCCTGATCGCGTGCGCGCGCGCAGTGCAGGTGATGCGGCCGTCCGCATGCGCCGGCAGGCCCGCACGCACCCGCGCGATGAGGGTCTCGACGTCCGCGGGCCTCATGGCGGCAACGGAAGGCCGGAGCGCGGGGGACTTCAGACTGATTGCCCAGAAATCATCGAAACCTGAAAACGTCCGTTGCACCGTAATCTCTCGCGTTTGCACGTCCTCGAGACCTGCTCCTCGCCACAGGTCCCGCAACGCTTCCATGCGAGAGGCATCCATCCGTGGCGGGCGCGTTGCCGGAATGCCCATTGCTTTCATCTCGTCATAGATCGGGTCGAGCGGAAAGCCGCCACCCAACATGTCCCACATATACGTCATGACCGCACCGCCGGGGACAACGACCCGCACCATTTCGCTGACGCCCCTCGCAGGGTCCGGAACGAACACCAGAACCAACGCCATCACAGCCGCATCGAAGCTGGCGTCGGCGAACGGAAGTGCCATCGCATCGCCCTGGTGAAACTTTGCCACGCGCGCCGCAGGTCGTGTGCGCGCAAAAGCAAGCTGCTCGGCCGAGGGGTCAATGCCCTGGACCTCGGCGGGGTTGCAGCGCTCGACCAGGAGTTCAGTGAAGGCGCCGTTGCCGCAACCGATGTCGATCCACCGCAAGCCTGCAGGAGGTGCCAGCCAATCAAGGAATATCTCGCCTGCGAACCGGCTCCAGATTCCCATCATCTGCTCGTAGGCGGCACCATCGTCGAAGCGAATGGTCTGCTCTGCCATTTCGAGATCCTCCCGGCCCGATGACGATGCTTGGCGCGCGCCATTCTGCGCACAAGAGATGGGACTGGGGAAGTGCCGGAGCTGACCTGATCCGCGGATTATTGCCGCGCGACATTCTCCCCGCGCGGCGTCCTTCGCTTCCGCCACACCTGCAGGTCAATCATGACTTTCACGGCCGCCGCGAGGACGAGCGCACAGAGTGCCACCTTGGAGATCGTCTCCATCGTCCCCTCGATCAGCAGGCAATGGACCACGCTGCCTGCGACGATGACGATGGCGAGGGGAATATGGATAATGCGCCAGGTTCGCGGGCGCAATCCCAACCGCCTTCGCAACAGAGCCAGGAATGCAACCGCGAAGATGGCCCACATCGCGATCACGCCGAAGGGAGAGAACGGCGTCGGCGATGAGAAGGTCAGTGCGTCCACCATGTCGGGCGGGCTGGTGATCCAGAGGCCGGCGACGTGAATCAGAATCGCGAGAGCAAGCGCGCCGCCGATCCAGTGATGGGCGCGCCTGCCGCGATAGGCCGACAATCGCGGCAGGTAGCCGCCGATCAGCAAGGGCTGCACGAGCACGAGACCGAGGGCGATGATGCCGGCGAAGCCGGCGATAACGTAGACAGGATCGCGCCATGCCAGCTGCTCGCTGGCCGCAGCAAGCGCAACCGGCACGCCGATCGCCAAGCCAAGGGCGACCCAGATCAGGGGCGCCCGGGCCGATCTCCATCGCGTCATCTGCAAGTGGGGTTCAAGCCGGCTGCAGCACGAAGTGCGCCTCGAGGCTGGTCTCCTTGGCGCTCCGCATCACCGGCCGCAGGAAGACGGTCTTGAACTCGCCGCTGTCATAGGCGAGGTGGCCGTGCGGCTGGCCGAAGATCGGAATGATCTGCGGCATCTCCAGCCGGAACCTGCCGTCCTTGTCGGTGAGCGTTGCGCCGTGGCTCTGCGGCTCGTGCTCCCGCCCTTCGACGGTGTGCGCCCAGATCTGGATTCGTTGCCCGGCCAGCGGAGCCCCGTCGCCGGCGCGGCGCACGGTGCCGCTCATCCAGAAACCGCCCTTGCCGATCCGCTCCACGATCGCCGCGCCCTTGCGGTAATTGTTCGCGCCGCCCGACATCGACTCGGTCGGTGCGAGGCCCGCCGCACGGGCGGGCAGCAGGAGGCCGGAATCGCCGGTTGCCAGAAGGCCCGTTGCGAGGACGGAGCCGCCGGCAGCGAGGAGGTTGCGGCGGGTGAAGACGACCGTGGTCATGTCAGTTCCTCCTGGCAGCAGCGCAGCTGCTTCCCGCAAGCTACAATACCAGGTGTAAAACGCCCAGTTGGCGCGAGGGGCGCCAGGGCCTGCAATAACAGTGTTGTGAACGGCCGTCTTCGCGGCGTGCATCTCTCAGATGAGCTGACAAGAGGGGCCCGCAAGTGCTCTACCTATTCGGCGCGCTGCCACTACATGTGTGTCCTGCAAGCGCGCACCGTCACGCGGCCCCTCCACACCGGCAGCCCTCCCATGATCCCCTTCTCCGTGCTCGACCTCGCACCCATTCGGCAGGGCGGCGACGCGGCGCAGGCCTTTCGCAATTCGCTCGATCTGGCCCGGCATGCCGAGACGTGGGGCTTCAAGCGGTTCTGGCTGGCCGAGCATCACAACATGACGGGCATCGCCAGCGCGGCGACGTCGGTAGTGATCGGCCACATCGCGGGCGGAACGAAAACGATCCGCGTCGGCTCCGGCGGGATCATGCTGCCGAACCACTCGCCGCTCGTCATCGCCGAGCAGTTCGGCACGCTGGAATCGCTCTATCCCGGGCGGATCGATCTCGGGCTCGGCCGGGCGCCGGGCACCGACCAGTTCACCGCGCGGGCGCTGCGGCGCGACCTTGCCACCACGTCCGAGAACTTTCCGCATGACGTGCTGGAGCTGCAGGCGCTGCTCGGCGACGTGCAGCCGAACCAGGCGATCCGCGCCGTGCCCGGCATGGGGACCAAGGTGCCGCTGTGGATCTTGGGATCGAGCACCTTTGGCGCGCAGCTGGCGGCAATGCTCGGCCTGCCCTTCGCGTTCGCCTCGCATTTCGCGCCGCAGATGATGATGCCGGCGCTGCGCGAATATCGTGCGCGCTTCGAGCCCTCGGCGCAGCTCGACAAGCCCTATGCGATGATCGGCGTCAACGTGTTCGCGGCCGACAGCGATGAAGAGGCACAGCGGATGTTCTCCTCGCTGCAGCAGCAATTCATCAACCTGCGCCGCGGCACGCCGGGGCCGCTGCCGCCGCCGGTGGAGGACATGGACCCGTTGTGGTCGCCGGCCGAGAAGGCCGGCGTTGCGCAAGCGCTGTCGTGCTCAGCGGTCGGGTCGCCCGATGTGGTCGAAGCGAAGCTGAAGGCGCTGATCACTGAAACCGGCGCGGACGAATTGATGACGACGGGGCAGATCTACGACCACACGGCACGGCTGCGCTCGTTCGAGATCGCCGCGGAGGTGCGGGATAGGCTCGCGAAGCAGCCGGTGGGGTGAGGCGCAATCGCGCCCCGAGCGAGCTGCTCAGCCCAATCCTCTCATGCCCTAATCCGCAAAGCCGAACAGCTTGGCCGGATTGTGCACCAGGATCTTCTCCAGCTCCGCCTGGTCGGGCGCGTAACGGTACATCAGCTCTAACAGATCGGCATCGTTCGGCGGCTGCTTCACCGAGACCGGATGCGGCCAGTCGCTGGCCCAGACGCAGCGGTCGGGAGCGGCCTCGATATAGGCGCGCGCGATCGGGATCACGTCGTCGTAAGGCGCGCCGGTCTTCGAGGTTTTCTCGCCGAGCGAGAGCATGACCCAGAAATTGCCCTTGGCGAGCAGCTCCAGCATCTTGCGCAGATTCGGATCGTTCCTGCCGGCCTCGGGGTCGGGCCGCGCCATGTGGTCGATCAGCACGGGCACGTCGAGATCTTCGTATTTGGCGACGCTCGAGACGATGCCGTCCTTCTCGGGCTGGATCTTGACGTACCAGCCGAGCTCGCGGATGCGGGCGATGGCGCGGGCGAAATCGGCGTCCGATAGCACGGCGCCGAGCTCCTGGCGGAAGCTGAAGCGCGCGCCGCGCACCCCGGCGTCATGCAGTTTTGCGAGATAGGCGTCGCTGGCTTCCGCGAACACCAGCGCATTGGCGCAGCCGCGATAGTTCGGGCCCATCGCGGCAAGGCCGTCGAGCACGACGGCATGGTCCGCGCCGTAGGTCGTGGTCTGCACGATGATGCCGCGCTCGATGCCGAGCGTCTTGTGCATGCGCAGCGCCGCTTCCCAGGTCGCGGTCGGCATCCGATAGGCGGCGCCGGGACGCTCCGGATATTTGTCGATCGGCCCCAGCACGTGGAACTGGCTGTCGATGGTCTTTGGCGGCGGCGCCTTGATCGGGCGGCGCGGGTTGGGGTCGAACGGCAGATAGGTCGGCATGGAAGCGCTCCCTCAGTCGATCACGGCGGTGAAGTCGCATTGCACCAGCGCGCCGCCATCCATGTTGTCCATCGGCAGCGCGTGGCGCGCGGGGCGCGAATGCTCGTCCGGAAACATCTTCAACCATTCGACATTGACGGGGCCGCGCTGCGAGCGGTCCTTCAGCCACACCGTCATCTTGATGATGTCGGAGGTCGAGCCGCCGGCGGCCTCCACCGTCGCCTTCATATGGGCGAACATGTTGGCGCATTGGGCATCCAGGCTTTCGGGCATCGCATTGGTCGCGGGATCGCGGCCGAGGATGACGCCCGACATCACGAGATTACCGATGCGGCAGGCGTTCGGAATCGGGTTGACGTGCTTGAAGCCGCCGATGTGGACGCTCCTGCGCCGCGTTTGACCACTCATGGTTCGCTCCCTGCTCGTTATTGCTTCAGACGAATTGGCACGACACCGAGCCGAAGGCGCCGTAGTCGGCATGGAAAGTGTCTCCGCGGCGGATGTCGACGGGCCGCGTGAACGATCCCGCCAGCACGACCTCGCCGGCTTTGAGATGCTCGTCATGCGGTGCGAGGCGGTTGGCGAGCCAGGCGATGCCGTTGGCGGGGTGATTGAGCACGCCAGCGGCAAGCCCGGTCTCCTCGACCTCGCCGTTGCGGAACAGCAAGGCGCCGATCCAGCGCAGATCCGCATCCATCGGGCGGATCGGCCGGCCGCCGAGCACCAGCGCGGCATTGGCCGCGTTGTCCGAGATCGTATCCATCACCTTGCGGGTCCTGCCCGTCTCGGGGTCGACGCGGTGCATGCGCGTCTCCAGAATCTCCAGCGCAGGCGTGACGTAGTCGGTGGCGTTGAGCACGTCGAAAATGGAGCAATCCGGCCCGCGCAGCGGCGCCTTCAGCACGAAGGCGAGCTCGACCTCGATGCGCGGCGCGTGGAAGCGGTCGAACGGAACAGGCGTGGCATCGGGGTAAAACATGTCGGCGAACAGCACGCCGTAATCGGGCTCGTTGATGCCGACCGCGTTCTGCATCGCCTTCGAGGTCAGGCCGATCTTGTGGCCCTTGATGATGCGGCCGCGGCCGAGCTGAAGCTTGGTCCAGGCGCGCTGGACCGCGTAGGCATCCTCGATGCTGAACTCCGGATAGTCCTTGGTGAACATCGGGATCAGCGATTTCGTGCGCTCGGCTTCGTCGAGGCGCGCGGCGAGGCGTTCGATCGTGGCGGAATCCAGCATCGTTTACTGCTCCGCCGCCACGGTGTTGCGCAGCACGCCGATGCGGCTGGACTCGACCTCGACGACGTCGCCGTCCCTCAGCCAGCGTGGCGGATCGAACCGCGCACCCGCGCCGGTCGGTGTGCCCGTCACGATCATGTCGCCAGGCTTGAGGGTCGCGAAGGTCGAGAGATAGGAAATCAGGAAATCGAACGGGAACATCAGCCGTTCCGTCGTGTCCTGCTGCCGCACCTCGCCGTTGACGCGCGTAGTGATGTCGTGAGGCCCGCGCGGATCGAGCTCGTCAGACGTCACGATCCACGGGCCGATGCTGCCGGAGCGATCAAAATTCTTGCCCTGCGTGACGTTGAACTTGCCGTGGCGCAGCCAATCGCGGATCGTGCCCTCGTTGCACAGTGTCATGCCGAAGATGTGCGACCACGCTTTTTCGCGCGGAATGTGGCGGCCGCCCTGCCCGACCACGATGACGAGCTCGCCTTCATAGTCGAGCTGGTCCGAAACCTTCGGCTTCTCGATCGGCTGGCCGGAGCCCGTCATCGAGGACATGCTGCGCACGAACAGGCTGGGATATTTGGGCAGGTCGGAATTGTCTTTATACTCCGCATTGCGCTCGGCGTAATTGACGCCGATGCACCAGAGCTTCTCCGGCGCCAGCACCGGCGGCAACAGGACGAGCTTGTCCAGCGCATGATCCGGCTTTTGCCCCGCGACGGCCTCCTGCGCTTCGGCGAGTGCGTTGGCCGCGATCAGCGCCTTGACGTCCGAATAGTCGCGGCCGATGCGCCTGGTCAGATCGACCACGCCGCCGTCCACGGCCGCGCCGTAGCGCGCCTCGCCGTCCAGCAGATAGCTCAGCAGTCGCATTGTATGTCCTCCGATGATCTTGGGGCGGCGGCCGGCGATGAGGCCCGCACGCTCAGTCTTTCGACTTGGGAGTCTGGAACACGCTGCCCAGCGTCACGATCTCGCCGAGGCGGGCGTAGCGCGGCCCGCCGATGCGCGCGATCGGGTCGAGCGCCCTGGTCTCGACCTTACCGTCGTTGACGAGACCGTCGCGCAAATGGAACAGCACGACCTCGCCGACGATGAGCCGGCTCTTGGCGTCACCGAATTCGAGGCACTGCCGGAATCGGCACTCCATCGCGACCGGCGCGGCGGCAAGCCGCGGCACCTTGATGCGCTCGCTCGCGAGCGTCTCCAGGCCGAGATGCTCGACCTCGCTGATTTCAGGCGGATGCTCGACGGAGCTGTCGTGCACCGCATTCATCAGCGGCGTATCCGCGATGTGGATCACATATTCCTCGGTATCGAGGATGTTGTGCGCGGTGTCCTTGTAGTCGGCGCCCTTGCGGCCCACGCTGATGGCGAGCATCGGCGGCTTCTGCGAGACGAAGGTGAAGGCGCTGAACGGAGCGAGATTGAGCACGCCCGTAGCTGACAAGCTCGTCACCCAGGCGATCGGGCGCGGCACCACGATACCGGTCATCAGGCGGTAGATGCGCTCGGCGCCGAGCTCGGTCGGATCGATCCGCATCGATCAGTCCGCCCTGATATTGGCCTTGCGCACCACCGGAATCCACTTGGCGTCCTCGCGCTCGAGATAGGCCCTGAATTCGGCCGGCGTCATCGGCGTGGCTTCGCCGCCGAGCTTTTCGAACTTGTCGACCACGGCGGGGTCTTTGAGAATCGCGACCAGCGTCTCGTGCAGCTTCTCGACGATGGGCGCAGGCGTGCCAGCGGGCGCGAACAGGCCGGTGAAGGTCTGGCCGTCGAAGTCCTTGTAGCCGAGCTCGGCGAAGGTCGGCACGTCGGGCAGCGACTTCAATCGATGCGGTGAGGTGACGGCGAGCGCGCGGAACAGGCCGGCCTTGATGTGCTGGAGGCTGACCGTGAGCTGGTCGAAGGCGAACTGCACCTGACCGCCCAGGAGATCGTTGATGGCCGGCGCATTGCCGCGGTAATGCGCCGTGACCCATTGCAGGCCGAGATTCGACTGCATCAGCTCGCTGAGCAGATGGTTGGTGGTGCCGGGACCGGGCGAGGCCATGGTCAGCTTGCCGGGCTCGCGCTTGGCGAGGTCGAGAAACTCCTTGAGCGTGGTCGCCTGCACCGAGGGATGAACCTCGAGCACCAGCGGCGTCATCGAGATCGTCGAGATCGGGAGAAAGTCCTTCTTCCAATTGTAGGCGTCGCGCTTGTTGATCTCGGTCGCGAACAGCACGGGGCCGTTGGCGCCGACGAACAGCGTGTAGCCGTCGGGCGCCGATTTCGCGAAGGCTTCGCCCGCGATCATGCCGCCGGCGCCGGCCTTGTTCTCGATGACGAAGGGTTGGCCGAGCTTCTCCTGGAGCTTGTCGGCGACGATGCGCGCGGCGCTGTCGACATTGCCGCCGGCGGGATAGGGCACGATCAGCTTGACGTTGCGCGCCGGCCATTGCTGGCCGGAGGCGGGTCCCGCCAACATTGCGGCTGCTGCAGCGATGGCAATCCAGATTAATCTCATGTTAACCTCCCGGCGGCGCTTCCAATTCCATGTCGGGCGCAGACTTTCATGCATGGCATCCCGATCGGAGCGCAATCTCCAGATGCGCGCTTGCCCTGTCGAGCGAATTGTGGCGTTCTTGTCCATATTATGGACAAACGACGCGCAACGAAATCCACCCGCAGCGCCGTGGAGCCGCGACATGGCGCGCAGGCGATCCGGCGCGCGCTCGCGGTGCTGCGCATCCTGGCCGCAGGGCGCGAGGACGGTGTGCCATTGGCAGAGGTGGTCCGCACCACCGGCCTCACCCGCCCGACCGTGCATCGCATCGTCCACGTGCTGATCGAGGAAGGCATCGTCGAGCGGCACGGCAGGAGCGGCCGCTACGCGATCGGCAACCAGGTACCGGAACTGGCGCTGGCGCGTCCGCGGCCATCGCGGCTCTTGGTCGCCGCAAATCCGTCGCTGCAGCGCGCGTCCGCCGCGATCGGCGACACGCTGTTCCTGACGGTGCGCACCGGCAACGACACGCTGTGCGTCGATCGCCGGATCGGCGTCTACCCGATCCAGGTGCTGTCGATCGAGGTCGGCGCGCGCCGGCCGCTCGGCGTCTCCAGCGCCGGCGTTGCCATTCTCGCCGCAATGCCGGCGCAGGAGGCGCGAAAGATCGTCGCGGCGAACGAGAAGCGGTTCGAGGCCTACCGGACCGACGTCGCGACCGTGCTCGGCGAGGTCACCGCCGCCAGGCGCCTGGGATATGGCATGAGAGAGATCGGACTGGTGCAGGGGACGAAATCGATCTCGACCTGGATCAAGACGCCGGACGGGCAACCGGCTGCAGCGATGACGGTCTCCGCCGTTCGCACGAGGCTCGGGCCAAGGCGCGAGCAGGAGGTCGCGGAGATCCTGCTGCGGGAGGCGCGGGTGATCGAGCAGGCGATCGGGGGGTGAAGCGCGGACGGCGCCTCTTCGCCTCTCCCGCTTGCGGGGAGAGGCCGGAAATTTGCGCAGCAAATTCCGGGTGAGGGGGAGCCTCCGCGAGTCCAGCTGCCATCATCTTCGTGGAGAGAGCCCCTCACCCCAACCCTCTCCCCGTAAGAACGGGGCGAGGGAGCGCACCGCCGGCGCGGCTGGAGCTCGCTTCAAACCCAGCGCTGTCAATGGGCTGACGTACCGCTCCGTTTTATGGCACAACGCTGCATCGCCGACCGACCAACGAGGCCACGCATGCCCGCGCCGAAACCGCCTGCCTTCGACACCCTGAGCCTGCATGCGGGCCAGCATCCGGATCCCACGACCGGCGCCCGGGCGGTGCCGATCTACCAGACCACGTCCTACGTGTTCCAGGATTCCGATCACGCCGCCGCGCTGTTCAATCTGGAGCGTGCCGGCCACATCTATACGCGCATCTCCAATCCGACCACCGGCGTGCTGGAGGAGCGGCTTGCGGCGCTGGAAGGCGGGGTCGGCGCGATCTGCACGGCGAGCGGCATGGCGGCGCTGCACCTCGCCATCGCCACGCTGCTCAATGCCGGCGACCACATCGTGGCGTCGAGCTCGCTCTATGGCGGCACCATCAACCTCTTGGCGCACACGCTGCCCCGCTTCGGCATCACCACCACCTTCGTCAAGCCGCGCGATCTCGACGCGTTCCGCACAGCGATCAAGCCGAACACGAAGCTCGTGATCGGCGAGACCATCGGCAACCCTGGCCTCGAGGTGCTCGACATCCCGAAGGTTGCGGCGATCGCGCATGAGGCCAAGATTCCGCTTCTGATCGACAACACCTTCGCCACGCCCTATCTCAGCCGCCCGATCGAGCTCGGTGCCGACATCGTGATGCATTCGGCAACCAAATGGATCGGCGGCCACGGCATTGCGATCGGCGGCGCTATCGTGGACGGCGGCCGCTTCGACTGGCGCTCCTCCGGCAAGTTCGGCGTGCTGACTGAGCCCTATGGCGGCTATCACGGCATCGTCTTCGACGAGCAGTTCGGCACCGCCGCGTTCATCATGCGCGCCCGCACGGAAGGCCTGCGCGATTTCGGCGCCTGCCTGTCGCCGACCAATGCGTTCCAGCTGCTCCAGGGCGTCGAGACGCTCGGCGTGCGCATGGACCGGCATATGCAGAACACGCATCTGGTGCTGGAGGCGCTGAAGTCCAACAAGGCCGTGGACTGGGTGCTGCACCCGTCGCTCGAGGACCATACGGACTACCAGCTTGCCAAGACGCTGCTGCCGCGCGGTGCCGGCTCGATCGTCTCCTTCGGCATCAAGGGCGGCCGGCCTGCCGGACGCAAGTTCATCGAGAGCTTACGCATGATCAGCCATCTCGCCAATGTCGGCGACGCCAAGACGCTGGTGATCCATCCGGCCTCGACCACGCATCAGCAGATGGACGCCGAGCAGCTCAAGGCGGCCGGCATCGGCGAAGAGCTGGTGCGGCTCTCGGTCGGCATCGAGACCGCAAGCGACATCATCGACGACCTCAACCAAGCGCTGCGCATCTCGCAAAAGGCCTGACACCATGAAGCTCTCCGTCAACGGCACCGATGTGTTTGTCGCAACCGGTGGCCGCGACTTCGACAAGTCCCTGCCCGCGGTCGTCTTCATCCACGGCGCCGGCTTCGACCATTCGACCTGGGCGTTGCATACGCGCTGGTTCGCCCATCACGGCTTTGCCGTGCTGGCGCCCGACCTGCCCGGCCACGGCCGCTCTACTGGGCCTTCGCTCGGCAGCATCGCCGAGATGGCCGACTGGACGGCGGCGCTGCTCGATGCGGCGGGCGCCGCAAAGGCGCATCTGATCGGTCACTCCATGGGCTCGCTGATCTCGCTGGAGACCGCCGCGCGACATCCCGACAAGGTGTCAGCGCTGAGCCTGATCGGCACCGCCGCGACCATGACGGTGGGTCCGGATCTGTTGAAAGCCGCCGAAGCCAACTCGCAGGATGCCAACGACATGGTCTCGATCTGGGGCCTCGGCTTCAACGCGGAGCTCGGCGGCAGCCTGGCGCCGGGCCTGTGGATGCATGGCGGCGCGCAGGCGGTGCTCAGGGCATGCGAGCCGGGCGTGCTGTTCAGGGATCTGTCGGCCTGCAACTCCTATACGAATGCGCTTGCCGCTGCGGCGACCGTGAAGGTGCCGACGACGCTCATCCTCGGCGAGCGGGACATGATGACGCCGGCGAAGGCCGGCAAGGCGCTCGCCGCGGCGATCCCGCATGCAAAGACCGTTGTGGTGCCCGGCGCCGGCCACATGATCATGGCCGAGCGGCCGGACGAGCTGCTGGCGGCGCTGAGGAACTAAAGTTGTCTACGCATGATCTTTCCGGAAAACCGCTTCGCACTTTTCCGGATCATGCTTTAGGCGGATCAATCTTCCGTCTTGCGCGTTGCGGTCAGACATCCCTCTCACTCAAGAAGGGAACTGGACCATGCCGAGACAGGAAGTCATTCGCAAAGCCAGGCAAGACAAGCGCGCCGGCAAGTCGGCCAGCACGCAGGCCGGCGAATTCGTCAAGGACGAGATCGACAGGATCCGGAAAGGCAAGCACGGCGCACGCTCGACCAAGCAGGCCATCGCGATCGGCCTCTCCGAAGCGCGTCGCGCCGGTGTCGATCTGCCGCCACCGCGCAAGGGAAGCACTAAGAAGTCGACGCGCCGTAGTGCCAAGTACGCTTACGAGGTCGGCCAGGGCAAACGCACGCCGAAGCGGAGGCCAAAAGTATCGCGCGCCGCCACGAACGCTCTGAAGAAGGAACCGCGATCGACCGCATCGCGCAGTGCGCTGTCGAAACAGGCCAAGCGAGCCGCAAGCCGCCGAACCGCAGCGTCCCGTTCAGCCGCCGCGCGCAAGGCAAGCCACACCAAGGGTGCCAAGGTGCGCTCCGCCGCCGCGAAGAAGGCGGCGCGCACCAGGGCGCGCCGCCAGAGCTGATCAGCTCAGGCGGCGTCAGGCGGATTCATCTGGCGCGGTCAGAAGTGGTCGGCACCACATCGCGGGCGTCTGTGGGGTGGGCAAAGCGAGGCGTGCCCACGATTTCTTCGCCGCGTTGGGCAGGTCGTGGGCACGGCGCAAATGCGCCTTTGCCCACCCTACGATTCCGTCGATCGTGGAAAGAGACGGCTCACTCACCACATCGTCGCGGCGGCGCGCTCGGGCCAGATGCGGTCGTATTCCGCGCCGCCGACTTTGTTGTCGCTCATCTCCGCAAGAATCTGCCCCGGTGTCGGCAGCGTCTTCGGATCGACGCGCTTGTCGGGATTCCAGAGGTCGGAGCGAACGATGGCGCGGGCGCACTGGAAGTAGATTTCGTCAACGTTCATCACCATGACGCTGCGCGGCGCCTTGCCCTCGACCTTGAACGAGGCCAGCAGCTCCGGATCGATCGACAGATGCGCGCGGCCGTTCGCCCGCACCGCATTGCCCGAGCCGGGAATCAGGAACATCAGCGACACGCGCGGGTCGCGCACGATATTGCGCAAGGAATCGACTCGGTTGTTGCCGCGGCGGTCGGGCAGCATCAGCGTCTTGGGGTCGTGGATGCGGACAAAGCCGGGCAGATCGCCGCGCGGCGAGCAGTCGATGCCTTCGGGCCCGATGGTGGCGAGCGCGGCGAACGGCGCCTTCTCGATGAAGATGCGGTAGAGCGGGGTGACGTGGTCGGCAACTTTGACGGTCGAGGCATCGTTCGTGACGCCGTAGATGGCCTCCAGCTGCTCGACCGTTTCAATCACCGTCATTCCACTCTCTCCGTGTTATTGCCCGCAACTAATCTTGCCAGCCTTGATTCCTGATCACGCGCACGAGCTGGCGGCTGTGATAGTCGGCGCTGCCGGCATTGAGGATGGTGACATCGGCGTGTGCCGAGGCGTCATCGACGCTGCGCGACAGCCGCTCGGCGATGTTGCCATCGCTTTTCCGGGCGCGCGCGGCAAGCCGCTGCGCCAATACGTCCGGCGGCGCCGTGATCGCGACCACCACGACGTTGGCATAGGCGCGGCGCAAGGCAGCGATCACGGTGCGTGAGACGTTGGCAACGATGGTGCGGCCCGCGCGGACGTCGTCGTTGATCTCGAGCGGCAGTGCATAGGAATGCCCATGCGCCTCCCAGTGCACGGCAAAGTCGCCGTGCTCGCTCGCGCGGCGGAATTCGTCGGGACTGACCGCGATATTGTCTTCATCGGCCGAGGACGCACGCGTCACGATGCGGCGCGGGAAGACGATGTCGGGATCGTCGCTGCAAGCCGCCTGGGCCAGCCGCAGCAAGGTATCCTTGCCGGCGCCGCTGGGGCCGACCACGAGCACGAGCCGGCCGGGGCCGATCGCACCCGTCTCGCCTTCGCCCGTGGCCGCCATCTCGCTCATGCGACGCGGTGTCCTTCGCGCCAGACGCTGCGGACCACGGGAACGTGGCCTGCGACATGGACGCGGATCAGATCGGCGCGCTTGCCGGTCGCGACCTCGCCGCGGTCGGTGAGGCCGACCGCTTCGGCGGGCGCTTTCGTCACGGTGCGGACCGCGGCCGGAAGGCTGATCGCGGGCACATGCTCGGGCAATTGCAACGCGGCCATCAAAAGGCTCGACGGGATGTAGTCCGACGACAGGATGTCGAGCAGGCCCTCGCGGGCGAGATCGACCGCGGCGATGTTGCCGGAGTGCGAGCCGCCGCGCACCACGTTCGGCGCGCCCATCAGGATGTCGATGCCGGCCTGGTGCAGGCCGCGCGCGGCCTCAAGCGTGGTCGGGAATTCCGCGACGGAGACGCGGTCGCGCACGGCGTCCGCGACGTTCTCCTCGGTGGTGTCGTCGTGGCTCGCCAGCGGAATGTTGTACTCATGCGCCAGCGCCACGATCTCGCGCATGTTGGCCGCGGCATAGAGCCTTTGATATTCGAACCGCTTTGCGAACAGCTCGTCGAGCTCGGCATCGGTCTTGCCGCCGCCCTTGCCGCGATAATAGTCGCGCAGCTTGACCTCGTCGCGAAACTGGCGCTGGCCCGGCGTGTGGTCCATCAGCGACATCAGCTTGACGTCGGGACGGTCGATCAGCTCCTTGGCCTCCTCGACCACGCTTGGCATCGGGATCTCGCAGCGCAGATGCAGGAAGTGATCGGCGCGCAGCAGGTTGGCCTCGCGCGCGGTGGTGATCGCGGCGGCGAGCACGCCGGCGCGGCCATCGACCTCCTCGGCGCCGTCCTCGCGCCAGACCCGGAGCGAATCGAACACGGTGGTGATGCCCGAGGTCGCGAGCTGGCCGTCATAGGAGATGACGGCGGCGACAGGATTCCAGAACACTTTTGGCCGCGGTACGTAATGCGCCTCGAGATGGTCGGTGTGGAGTTCGATCAGGCCGGGCATGATCAGATCGCCGCCGGCATCCTCGGCACCCGCGGGCGCAGTCCCCTCGCCGATCTCCGCAATGCGGCCGTCGGCAAGCGCGAGCCAGCCCTGTTCGATCACCCGGTCAGCCAGCACGATCCTGGCGTTGGCGATCACGGATTCCTTCTTCATTTCCCCATTCCTTCAGGCCGCGGCGGCAAAGCCGGTGACGTCGACGATGCGGTCTGCAATCAAATGACGGATTTCGTCGTCATGGACAATGGCAACCATGGCGACGCCCTGACGTTTCTTTTCAGCGACCAGCTCGACCACCACGGCGCGATTGGCCGCATCGAGCGAGGCGGTCGGCTCGTCCAGCAGAAGGATCGGCAGGTCGGAGATGAAGCCACGGGCGATGTTCACGCGCTGCTGCTCGCCGCCGGAGAAGGTCGCGGGGGGAAGCTGCCAGAGCCGTTCGGGGATGTTGAGACGATGCAGCAGCTCGCCGGCGCGCGCCTGTGCGTCTGCCCGGCTCATGCCATTCGCGATCAGCGGCTCCGCGACGACGTCGATGGTGGCGACGCGCGGCACCGCGCGCAGGAACTGGCTGACATAGCCGATGGTGGAGCGGCGGATGTTGAGCACCTGGCGTGGCTCGGCGGTGGCAAGATCGACCACTTTGCCGCGATGGCGGATGCCGATGCAGCCGCTATCGCAGCGATAATTGCCGAAGATCATCTTCAGGATGGACGACTTGCCGGCGCCCGACGGCCCCGACAGCACGACGCACTCGCCTGGATTGACCTGGAAGGTCACGCCACGCACGACAGGCAGCTCGATGCCGCCCTGCAGGTGCATCGTAAAGGTCTTGCCGGCGTCAGTGATTTCGATCATGGCGGTCATTGGAAAGCTCATATCGTAAAGTTCATGGCGGCAGGATCGAGGAGACGAGGAGCTGGGTATAGGGCTCGCGCGGGTCGTCGAGCACCTGGTCCGTGAGACCGGTCTCGATGACGCGGCCGCCTTTCATCACCATCACGCGGTGCGACAAGAGGCGCGCCACCGCGAGATCGTGGGTGACGATGATGACGGCGAGGTTCAGCTCGGCGACGAGGCTGCGCAAGAGATCGAGCAGGCGCGCCTGCACCGATACGTCAAGGCCGCCGGTCGGCTCGTCCATGAACACGAGCCGCGGCTCGGTAACGAGGTTGCGGGCGATCTGGAGGCGCTGGCGCATGCCGCCGGAATAGGTGCGCGGCGCATCGTCGATGCGCGCGACGTCGATCTCGACGCGCGTCAGCCAATCCGACGCGGTCTCACGGATGCGGCCGTAGTGATTCCACCCCACCGCCATCAGCCGCTCGCCGACATTGGCGCCGGCAGAGACCGCCATGCGCAGGCCCTGCGCGGGGTCTTGATGCACAAAGCCCCAATCGGTGCGGAACAGGAAGCGGCGCTCGGCCTCGCCGAGCGTCGTGAGATCGCGGGTGACGCCATCACGCATCCGATAGGACACATGGCCTGCACTCGGCGCGAGCTGGCCCGACAGCATTTGCAGCAGCGTCGACTTGCCCGAGCCGGATTCGCCGACGATCGCCAGCACCTCGCCGGGATAGAGCGAGAACGACACGTCGCGACAGGCATTGATGCGGCCGAACGACTTGCTGAGGGATTTTGCGACCAGCAGCGGCTCGTCGTTCTCGACCAGATTCTGATCAGCCATTCGCGGCCTCCTGCGCCTTATCCTTGTACGGCGCGGCACTGAGGCTGCCGTGATGGCCGGCGGCCTGGCGGCCCTCGCAATAATCGGTATCCGAGCACACGAACATGCGCCCGCCCCTGTCGTCGGTCACGATCTCGTCGAGATAGGAATTCTCCGCGCCACAGAGCGCGCAGGGCGCGTTGAAGCGGTAGGGCTCGAACGGGTGATCCTCGAAATCGAGCGACACCACCTGGGTGTAGGGCGGGATGGCGTAGATGCGCTTCTCGCGGCCGGCGCCGAACAATTGCAGCGCCGGGGAATTGTCCATCTTGGGATTGTCGAATTTCGGCGTCGGCGACGGGTCCATCACATAGCGCGCGTTGACCTTCACCGGGTAGGCATAGGCCGTGGCGATGTGGCCGAAGCGTGCGATGTCCTCGTAGAGCTTCACATGCATCAGGCCGTATTCGGCGAGCGCGTGCATGCGCCGCGTCTCGGTCTCGCGCGGCTCGAGGAAGCGCAACGGCTCGGGGATCGGCACCTGATAGACCAGCACCTGGTTCTCGTTCAGCGCCGTCTCGGGGATGCGGTGACGGGTCTGGATCACGGTTGCCTCGTCCGTCGCCGTCGTGGTCGCAACGCCCGCGGTCTTGGCGAAGAATTTGCGGATCGAGATCGCGTTGGTGGTGTCGTCGGAGCCCTGGTCGATCACCTTCAGCACGTCCTGCGGCCCCAGGATCGCGGCCGTGACCTGCACGCCGCCGGTGCCCCAGCCATAGGGCATCGGCATTTCCCGGCTGGCGAACGGCACCTGATAGCCGGGGATGGCGATCGCTTTCAGGATCGCGCGGCGGATCATCCGCTTGGTCTGCTCGTCGAGATAGGCGAAATTGTAGGCGGGCGCGTTCATTCCGCGGCCTCCTTCATGGCATCGGGCGTATTGGCATCGGCGAACTCCTGACGCAGCTTTCGGAGCAGGCCGAGCTCGGACTGGAAGTCGACATAGTGCGGCAGCTTCAGGTGCTCGACGAAGCCGGTCGCCTGGACGTTGTCCGAATGCGACATCACGAACTCCTCGTCCTGCGCCGGTGCGAGCGCCTCCTCGCCGAGCTCACGGGCGCGCAATGCGCGGTCGACCAGCGCCATCGACATGGTCTTGCGTTCGCTCTGGCCGAAGGCGAGGCCATAGCCGCGGGTGAAGCACGGCGCCTCGGTCGCCGAGCCCTTGAACTGGTTGACCATCTGGCACTCGGTGAGCTCGATCGCACCGAGCGGCACGGCGAAGCCGACGTCTTCCGCGACGAATTCGACCTCGACCTCGCCGAAGCGGATCTCGCCGACGAAGGGATGGTTGCGGCCGTAGCCGCGCTGGGTGGAATAGCCCATCGCGAGCAGAAAGCCTTCGTCACCGCGCGCGAGGTTTTGCAGGCGCAAATCACGGTCCGCGGGGAAATTCAGCGGCTCGCGGGTGAGATCGCCGACGCTGGCGCCGTCCTCGGCTTCCGGCGATGATTCGATCAGCCCGTCGCGCCCGAGAATGTCTGTCACGCGCGGCGTCGGCGCGGTGGAGGCTTCGGCCGCAGCCGGCCTCTCCGGCACAAAACCTTGGGCGAGCGATGGATCGAGCAGGCGGTGCGTGTAGTCGAAGGTCGGCCCCAGGATCTGGCCGCCGGGAATGTCCTTGAAGGTCGCCGACACCCGCCGCTGCACCCGCATGATGCCGGTGTCGACCGGCTCGCTGGCACCGAAGCGCGGCAGCGTGGCGCGGAAGGCGCGAACTAGGAAGATCGCCTCGATCAAATCGCCGCGCGCCTGCTTGATCGCAAGCGACGCGAGCTCGCGGTCATAGAGCGAGCCTTCGCTCATGACGCGATCGACGGCCAGGCCGAGCTGCTCCGAGATCTGGTCGAGCGTGATTTCCGCAACGCTCTGGTCGCCGCGCCGCTTATGCGCGAGCAGGCGATGGGCGTTCTCGATGGCGCGTTCGCCGCCTTTGACTGCGACATACATGCTTCTAGCTTCCCTTGCTCACGACGCGCGTGGTGCGGGGGATCGCGACCACGGCGTCATCGGCGACCAGCACCACATCGATGCCGCGCGGAAACAGCGCTTCGTTCATATTCAGGCGCTCGAACAGGTCGAACGGCTTGATCGACGCTTGCAGCGTGGCGACCCCGTCGATGCCGGGGCCGCGCAGCTCGAAGCTGCGCCCGGAGGCGAGGCTGTCGACCTGGATGATGACCGTGGTCGACCGGTCCGGATACTCGCTGGTGCCGAGCGCGAAGGATTCGAACGAAGGCAAGGCGCCGCCGTCACTGATGAGCGCGAACGAAGCAACCGACGAATCCTGCACAACCGGCGCTCCGGTGTGGAACTTCAGCCACTTCGTCACGTCCGCGCTTTCCGCCATCCGTGCGTCGAGCCAGAGCGGCGTGTCGTGGTCGAACAGCGTCAGCGCGATCGCGGCGGTGCCTCGCATCATCGGCCCTGGCGCCCCCGCCATCGGCACGATGCGCTGGACCGAGCCCGGCCGCGCCATGGCGTCCATGACCGAGCGAAATGTCGATTGCGCCGACAGCACCTTGTCGGCGAAACCCGGCGGCAGTTCCGCAATCGTGGTCATGATCTCACCCCTCACCGCGCACCATGGTGTAGAAATCAACCTTCGTTGCGGCGGCCGCTGCCGCCGCCTGCTTGCGCCTGACCATAAGCTGCTCGCGCAACGGCGCGATAACGTCGCGCTCCACCGCTCCGCCGAAATCGCGGGACTGCACCAGCGCATCGCACAGCGCGATCAGACGCGCCTTCTCACCGTCGCGGCCGAGCGTGTAGCCGAACCCGACCTCGCCGCTCGCAAGCCGCACCGCGGCGCGCGACACCGTCGCTTCGCCGAGGTTGAACGGCGCGCCGTCGCCGCCGACTCGGCCGCGCAGCATGACGAGGCCGTTCTCGGGCGTGCGCAGATCCTGATGGTCCGGGAGGGCCAAGTTGCGGAGGCGAGCGGCGATCTCGCCCGCCTCCGCGTGCGCCAGCACCGCCATTGCGGCCTTGCGCTGGGCTTGCTGGTCGTTGTGCTGGGTCACCTGGTCCATCGAACCTTCTACAGAACTTGCCGCACCGAAGTTGTCTATAATAATAGACAACTTCATACGGACGCGCCATGACTGTTTCGTGACAATGCTGTGATTTCTGGAGTAGGTTTCCCGCGACATGAGCATGCAGGACACAGCCTCCTCGGGCGTCGCGCTATGGCGCCTCGTGGCCGATGGCATCGAGCGCGGCATCGCCGACGGCCGCTTTGCGGCCGGCGACAAATTGCCGGGCGAGATGGAGATCGCCGAAACCTATCGCGTCAACCGCCACACCGTGCGGCGCGCGTTGGCAGCCCTCGCCGAGCGCGGCCTGGTGCGCGCCGAGCGCGGCAGCGGAACCTATGTCGAGGCGCAAAAGCTCGCTTATCCCTTGCGCTCGCGCACGCGCTTCTCCGAGATCGTCGGCGCCGATGGCCGCGAACCGCATGGCCGGCTGATCGAGGCGACCGATGACGTTGCGACGCGCGAGCTCGCACGAGAGCTGGGATTGAAGACCGGCGCGCCGCTGGTGCGGATCGAGGCGATTCGCCTCGCCGACCGCACCCCGATCTGTGTTTCCACCACCTGGCTCTCGGCTGACCTGTTCCCGGATGCAGGCGCCGTGTTCGCGGCAACGCGCTCGATGACGAAGCTGCTGGAGCATTTCGGCGTCCGCGATTATCGCCGTGGCGCAACGAGAATCACCGCGGGGATTGTCGACGCGAGCGACGCCGCACGGCTCGACCTGGCGCTGGGACGGCCGATCCTGGTGGTCGACGCCACCGACCACGATCTCACGGGCAAGCCGCTGGTGACGAAGCACTCGCGCTTTGCGGCAGAGCGGGTGGAGTTTTTGGTGGAGAACGCTTAGATCAGAGCGTTTTCCAGCGAAGCCTGCCCTCGGACTTGATCCGGGGTGGAAACGATTTGCGTCGAGAAAACGCGTCAAAACTAGAATCAGAGCTCCGTTCCGATCCAATCGGAACGATAAGACTGCAGCACGACGTTAGGCGACCGTCCGCTTGCCGATGATCGCGAAGCGCAGCTTGCCGGAAATCCAGTCGATCGACGATACCGTTATCAGGATTAGGAGGATCAGAAACGATACCTTCTGCCATTCCAGCACCCGGATCTGTTCGGCAAGCTGAAGGCCAATGCCGCCAGCGCCAACGATTCCGATGATCGTCGCCGATCGCGTGTTCGACTCGAAATAGTAGAGCACCTGGCTCAGCAAGACCGGGAATACCTGCGGCAGCAATCCGAACCGGACGCTGTGGAGATGGCTGCCGCCCGATGACCGAACGCCTTCCGCGGGGTTCTTGTCGGCGACCTCGATCGCTTCCGAGAACAGCTTGCCGAACGTTCCGAAATCGCTGCAGATCACGGCCAGGATGCCGGCAAACGGCCCCAGCCCCACGACGCCGACCCAGATCAGTGCCCAGATCAAGGTATCGACTCCACGGATGGTATCGAGGCCACGACGGGTCAATAGGCGGATGATCCGGTTTGCAACCACGTTGCGCGCCGCCAGCAGGGATACCGGCAGCGCGAGCAGCGCGCCACCCAGCGTGCCGAGAAACGCGATCGACACCGTCTCTCCGAGCGCATACAGATATTTCAGGACCTCCGCCCAAGAACCCGGGTTGGGCGGCAACATGAGCTGGACGAATTCGCCCAGCCTGACCATGCCCTGGGAGAGCCGATTAAAGGGAATATCGAGCTGGACGATCCCGAACAGGAACAGCCCGACCGCCCCGCCGACGAGTATTGCGATCCTTCCCCGCTGCCACCAATCGGTCCGGAAGACGTCGGGATACCGTTCGGCAATGCCGGCCCGGTTTTCAAAACTGAAGGAGCTCATCGGGTGCTTCCCTCCAGCCCGAGCAGGCGGTGTCGCAACCGTTCCGTCAGGAAGTCGATCAACATGACGGTAAGGACGATGAGCAGCAGGATGGCGCTGACGTCGGTGAAGTAGAACTTGCGAACCGCCTCGATCAGATCCTGACCGATCCCGCCGGCGCCGACGAAGCCCATCACGGCGGCGCCCCGCACGTTGATCTCGAACCTGAGCAAGGCATAGCTCACGAAGTTCGAGAGGACCTGAGGCAACGCGCCGAACCGAACGACCTGAACCCAGCTGCCCCCGCTTGCCGCCACCCCTTCGACCGGCTTGCTGTCGATGTTCTCGACAACCTCGGCGAATTGCTTGCCCAACGCTCCGGCGGTATGGATTGCAATCGCCAGAACGCCCGGCAGCGGCCCGAGACCAAAGGCCAGCACGAAGATCAGGGCAAACACGATCTCCGGCACGGTCCTGAAAAACTCCAGAACGCGCCGGGTGACGAAAACAGTCGTTCCTGATTTCACGAGATTGGCCGAGGCGAGGAAGCAAAGTGCGAAACCGCACAGCGCACCCGAGAGGGTGCCCATATAGGCGATCAGCAACGTATCCCCGAGAAGCCGTGCCCAGCGCGGCAATCCCCACAGCCAGTCCGCCAAATCGCTCCATGCGGTCGCGAACGAAAATTTGGGTGCGATGCTGACGAAATAGGCCGGGAAGCGCCAGAAGTTCTCGACAAAATTCCCGAGACTGACCTCGCCCATCCAGCCCGCGGCAATGGCAACGGCGATCAGGACGGCGGCACCGAGCCATACGCGGCGGCGCTTGGCGGCAATTGCGGCCGCATAGCGATCGCCAAGCTCACGCAGCCTGGCTTCCGGAAATTCGGGAACTGCTGTTCGCATGGGATGTTCGCGAGAGCCGACGGGCAGATCTTGCGATCTGCCCGACTTGTCCAACCCTTCGTTTCCCTCAGGATTTCTGCTTGCGAATGCTGTCGACAAACTTGGTCAGTTCGATCACGGCGTCATACGCCTTGTGGCCGACCTCGACGTAGGGCAATTGCTTCCCCTCGTAAATCTTGTCGAAAGCCGCCTTGTCCTTCACCGCAATTTCCAGCACTGCTTTCTTGATCGCCGCCTTGAGGTCGTCAGGCAGGCTGCTGAGATAGGCCATCGGCGAGTTCACGATCTGCTCGGACTTCATGATGATCTTGAAATCAGCGGCCTTCGCCATGCCCTTCCGTTCCATCCGGAGCAGGTTCGATTCCTTCTCGTCGTTCCACCAGTTGAACGCCGCGTCGCAGGTGCCCTGGGAAAGCCCGATCACCGCGTTTTCATGGCTCCCCGAATAGACCACCTTGGCGAAGAACTTTTCCGGGTCGATGCCCATCTTGTTCATCGCGAAACGCGGCACGTTGTTGCCGGAAGTCGAATTGGGATCGACGAGGCAGAGGTTCTTGCCTTGCAGGTCCTTAATGTCCTTGTAGCTCGAATCGCTTTTGACATAGAGAACCGAGTAATAGCCTTTGGTGCCGTCGCCGTTCACCTCGATCGCGAACGGTTCGACCTTCGCGCCAATGATGTAGGCACGCGCGTAGGACGCCGGGCCGTACATCGCAATGTGAATGTTTCCTGCACGCTGACCTTCGATCACCGCGGCGTAGTCGTTGGCGATGCGCAGCGTGACCTTGGTTCCAAGCTCGCGGGACAGGTACTCCGTCAGAGGCGTCCAGCGGTTGGTGGTGCCGGAGGCATTCTCGTCGGGGACTTTTGCGAAGATCAACTCAGGATATTTTGCCTTCCAGTCCTGCGCCGCAGCGGCTGAAACTGAAAATGCCAGGGCCGCCGCAGCGGCAACGATCGTACGACGGTCTATCATGACGTCTCCCATTTCAAGGTTATGAAACTGTCGAGTTCCGGCTCTACGACCAGGCTCGATTTAAAGAAGCAGCGATCAGGCCACGGCAACCGTGCGGAGGGCAGGAACTGCCGTGCCGACCGATGCATCCGCGGGCGCAACATCCATGACTTCATTCGCCTCGAGATCGTACAGCTCGCGCGCGATATGATCGGTCAAGGCCGCCGGCGCGCCGTCGAACACCACCCGCCCCGCGGCCATCCCGATCAGGCGGTCGCAATAGCTGCGGGCGAGATCGAGCGAATGCAGGTTGCAGAGCACGGTGATACCGAAATGCTTGTTGATGCGCAGAAGCGCATCCATCACGATCTTGGTGTTGCGGGGATCGAGCGAGGCGATCGGCTCGTCGGCAAGGATAATGTCGGGCTGCTGAACCAGCGCCCGCGCGATCGCCACGCGCTGCTGCTGACCGCCCGAGAGCTGGTCGGCGCGCTGGGCCGCGATGGCAGCCATGTCGAACTGCTCGAGCGCCGACATCGCGATGGCCTTGTCTTCTTCGGGCCAAAGCTGCAGCAGCGACCGCCATGTCGGCACCGTCGACAGCCGCCCCATCAGCACATTGGTGAGGACGTCGAGCCGGCCGACGAGGTTGAACTGCTGAAAAATCATCGCCGACCGCGCACGCCACTGCCGCAGCTCCTTGCCGCGCAGCGCGGTGACGTCGACGCCTTCGAACAGGATGCGGCCTTCGGAGGGCTCGATGAGGCGGTTGATGGACCGCAGCAATGTCGACTTGCCGGCGCCGGATCGCCCGATCACCCCGACGAAGCCGCCAGGGGAAACTTGAAACGAAGCATCGTCCACAGCGGCCTTCGCGCCGAAGCGACACGTCAGGCCTTCAACCACCAGCATCGAGGGGCTCCAGAGTAGCTGGAGCCAACCGCTAACGCCCGTGGTTAACACTTGTGTGACAAGGCTGCTGCAGTGCGGCCATCCTACGCACGTCATCCCCTGTCATCTCATTGTCACGACACCGTCATCCGGCCGCTCGAAGAAAGACGCCCGCCCTCGCACTTCGGATGCAACATGGCCGCCAAAGCTCTTTCGGTTCAGCCGACCGTCGATCCCTCGGCCAAGCTGCATGAGACCAGGCTTGGCGCCTACACCGAAGTCGGCGCGCGCACGATCCTGCATGAAGTCGCGATGGGCGATTATTCCTATGTCGTGAACGATGCGCAGATCACCTACGCCACCATCGGAAAGTTCTGCTCGATCGCGGCGATGACCCGCATCAATCCCGGCAACCATCCGATGCATCGCGCCACTCAGGCGCATTTCACTTACCGATCCAGCGCCTATTTCGAAGGTGAGAGCGACGATCTCGAGTTCTTCGACTGGCGCCGCCGGCATCACGTTCATATCGGCCATGACGTCTGGATCGGCCATGGCGCGATCGTGCTGCCGGGCCGCAACATCGGCACCGGCGCGGTGATCGCCGCCGGCGCGATCGTCACCAAGGACGTGCCGGCCTACAGCATCGTCGCCGGCAATCCGGCCCGCATCGTGCGGCGGCGATTCTCGGAGGAGATCGCCGGACGGCTCGCAAGGCTTGCTTGGTGGGACTGGGATCACGACAAGTTGCGCGAGGCGCTGCCCAATTTCCGCAAGCTCGGGATTGAAGATTTCCTCTCGTCATACGAAGCAAAAGCGAGCTCACTCGCCAATTCTCCTGCCAGCAAACGAAGCGCGGTCGCGTGACAGACATATTCATCGAAGGCGGCCGGGCCCTGATCGGCGCCGAGCTCGTCGAAACCTCCCTTCTCGTCTCCGGAACAGACATTGCAGAGGTCGACGCCTCTCGCGGCCGGGCGCGGCTGGCGCTGGATGCCCGTGACCTGCTGGTGCTGCCCGGCATCGTTGATCTGCATGGCGATGCCTTCGAGCGCCAGATGATGCCGCGCGCCGGCGTCGACTTTCCGATCGACGTCGCGCTCGCCGACAGCGACCGCCAGGCGATCAGCAACGGCATCACTACCGTGTTTCACGCCACAACCTGCTCGTGGGAGCCGGGCCTGCGCAGCGCCGACAATGCGCGCGGTCTGATGGAGGCGATCGAGCGGCAGCGTCCTCAATTCGCCGCCGACACCCGCTTCCACCTGCGGCACGAGACCTTCAATCTCGATGCCGAAGCGGAGATCGCACAGTGGCTCAGCGAGGGCCGCGTCGACCTGTTCGCCTTTAACGATCATATGGACGGCGTCGTTGCCGACATCTCCAACCCACGCAAGCGCAACCGCATGGTGGAGCGCACCGGTCTGTCGAGCGACGAATTCGACCGGCTGGTCGAGCGCGTGGTCTCGCGCGCCGACGAGGTGCCCACCTCGGTGTCACGCCTGGCCGCCGCGGCCCGCACCGCCGAGGTGCGGATGCTCTCGCACGACGATTCGAGCCCGGCGATGCGCCGGGACTTTCGCGAGCTCGGCGCCTTGATCGCGGAGTTTCCGATCAACGAGGAGACGGCGCGCGCAGCGGCCAGCCACGGCGATGCCATCGTCTACGGCGCGCCGAACGTCGTGCGCGGCGGCAGCCACACCGGCTGGACCAGGGCCTCCGACATGATCGCCAAGGGGCTCTGCTCGGTGCTGGCGTCTGACTATTATTATCCCGCGCAGCTGCTCGCCGCGTTCCGCCTGGCCGCCGATGGCGTGGTGCCTCTGGCTCAGGCCTGGGATCTGGTCTCCGCCGGCCCGGCGCGCGCGACCGGCCTCACCGATCGCGGCCTGCTCGCGGAGGGACGCCGCGCTGACATTCTCCTCGTCGACGACAACGTGAAGCTGCGGCCGCGGCTGATCGCGGTGATCTCAGGCGGCAGGCTCGTGCATCTCACCGACGCGACGCGGCTGCTCACCGCAGTGGCGGCCCCGCGCGAGACTGTCGTCGCGGCGTAAATTGGTTATGCTGAGGCAATGACAGGTTTCCCCCGCTACGCGATCTATTATGCCGCAGGCCGCGACAGCGCCCTCTCCCGCTTCGGCGCCGAGCTGCTCGGCTATGACGCCTACAGCGGCGGCGAGATTTCGTTTCCAGAGCAGGCGCTGCACGCCGCGCCCGACTGGCGCGAGGTCAGCGCCGATCCTCGCAAATACGGCTTTCACGCCACGCTGAAGGCGCCGATGGCGCTGGCGCCTGGCAATACCGAAGCCGAGCTGCTGGCCGCCTGCGCGGCCTTCGCGGGCAGGACACGTCCGATCCCGGCGATCCGACCAGTGGTCGATGCCATCAGCGGCTTCATTGCCGTTATTCCGGCCGAGCCGATGGAAACGCTCCAGCAACTTGCCGCTGATTGCGTTCGCGAGTTCGACCCGTTTCGCGCCGCGCTGACGGCGGAAGATCGCGCTCGGCGCAAGCCGGAGAAGCTCAGCGAGCGGCAGCGCGATTATCTCGACCGCTGGGGCTATCCTTACGTGATGGAAGAATTCCGCTTCCACATGACGCTGACGGGGCGGCTGGATGCGGAGCGGCGCGGGCCGATCCTTCAGATGCTGCGAACACGGTTTGCGGCGCTGGGGATCGAGACGCTCGCGATCGATCGCATTGCCCTGTTCAAGCAGGATGATGCCAAGGCGCGGTTTCGCATCATCGGCGAGTGGGCTTTGGTGCGGTAGACCTCAGCGCGAGGTCGCAAGATTGAAAGCGAGCGCCACCGCGCCAACCAGAACGAGGCTGATCGCCCAGACTGCATCCAGGTTGAACCAGCTTCGCGAGACGAACCTCAGTCCCAGATGGCGGTAGACCAGCCACGCCAGACATCCGCCGGCGCCGACCATGGCGGCAACGTGCACCAGCGACACCAGCACCGCCATCCCGAGATTTGCCGTCATCAGCGCGCCCGCCGCCTGATGGCCGGCATCGAGCTCGAAGGCCTGGCAGAGCCCGAGATAGATCGGCACGAGCATCAGGGCAGCGCCGTGAGCGATGGCGACGGCAAATGACCAGAGCACCAATTGCGTCGGCGGAATTCGTGCCAGCGCGCGCGGATGACGCCGGTCGATCAGCCGGTAGACGCCAAAGCCGATGACGAGAAGACTCGCGACGATCTGGATTGGACGCTGCCATTCGGCCAGTACGAGCAGGAAGGCGAACGGCAGCAGCACGAGAAGTGTTGCCAGGAGGTGCCCGGCCGCCAGAGCCCACAATGCACGGAAGAGCGCGAGGGGGCTCTTGTCCATGAGCCCGGCCGAAACGGCGAGCGGCCATCCCATTCCCGGATTGACCCCGTGGTAGAGACCGCTCGCAACAAGCGCGAGCCACAGCCAGCCAAGGGCCGGGCTCGCCTGCGTGCCATCTAGACCGACGGGTAGCAAAATGAGTCCGTCGAACAGTCGCCGCCCTCGAGCCTGATCTGGTGCGCACGATATCCGTCGGGGAAGCTCACGAAATAGTCCTTGTCGAGCTCGAGGCCGCCGTTGCGACCGACATTGGCCATGACTTCCACGCCCGGAACCCCGTCGGGATAGAACTGGTCGTCCCAGGTGGAATAAAGCGAATTGGTCCAGTACACGCGCCGGCCGTCGCGGCTGATCTCGACCATCTGCGGACCCGCCGCAAAGGGCTTGCCGTTCGGATGGGGCGTGCGGCGCGCGATGCCGCCGATGTGGACTGAGCCCGCAAGCTTCGGCTTTCTGGGATCGCTGACGTCGTACTGGCGCATCTCACCCGTGCCCCAGCACGAGACATAGAGAAACCGGTCGTCCATCGACAGGTCGATGTCCGTCACCAGCGGCGGCACGGCGCCAAATCCCTGCAGCAGCGGCGGCAGCTTCTCCTTGGGCGCGGGTTCGGGAGGGATCGTCGCCGTCTTCTCGGCATGGAATCTTCCGTCCTCGCGCCACCAGGTCCAGATCGACGCTTCGAGGTTGGTGGTGTCGACCACGACGCCAACGAAGCCGTACTCGCGAACCGGATCGTGCGCGGGGCGCACCTCCAGCGCCATCTGATGATTGGCGCCGAGGTCGATGGTCTGGACGTTGCGACGCGCGCGAAGGTCCCAGAAGTGGAGACGATGGCCATATTTGTTCGCAAGCAGATCTTCCGGGACGATCCCGTTCTCGAACTGCGGCGGTAACGCCCATTCGCTCGTCACCATGTAATCGCGCGGCAGATTCCACCAGAAATCATAATGCAGCGTCTGCGGGCCACGGTCGATCTCCCATCGTCCAAGAACTTCGAACGTCTCGCAATCCATGATGAAGACGCCCGGAGGTCCATTGGTGCCGTCCTTGCCGCCGCCGCCCAGCGTGCTCACGTAAATGCCGTCCGGCCCGCAATGGATCGTGTGCGGCCGCGAGTAGCCGGTCTTCTTGAAGACCTCCTCAGGCTCGATGATCTTGTGGATCTTGGCCTGCGTCGGATCGGGCTTGGTATCGATGACGTAGATCCGCGACGAGCGCAGCCCCGGGATGATGAGATAGCGCCGCTCGATGAAGGCGTGTCCGGCGAGCGGCGACAGGGCGGAGGAGCAAGCATTCCAGCCGAAATGGTGAAACTCATCACCCTTGTTGGGCATCGTTACGGTGTGGACGATCTGGCTATAGGTCGGCGATCCCGGCTTGACGTCGATGACCGCGAGAGCATCCGGCTTTGAGAAATCCGGACTGAGCAGCAAGGTGTAAGCAAAATTCTCCGCAGGCGCTTCCATCGCAAGCTTGGGCGATGCGTGAAAGGTGGGATCCGGCCTCATCGTCATGGCACTGCCTCCCTGTTCTGTCGGTTTGCACCAACCTGGCTCGGGATAGTGGCAAAAGAAGAGCTGTTGCGCGATGTCCTGAGAATCTCCGCAGGGCCGGTTGGCGCGCGTACATTATGCCATCGCGGGGCTATGGGGAACGGCCCGGCACGCGCTAATTCGACGCCTTCAGGCGAAATGGGCATCCCTCGTTCATTTCGAGCGAGGGCGCACAAGTCGCTCCTCGCAGCCTTCGTAGGGTGGGCAAAGGCGCAAAGCGCCGTGCCCACCGCTCTTCCCGCGGGCGCGCAAGTTGGTGGGCACGCTTCGCTTTGCCCACCCTACGACAGCTTCACGCAATGACGGGGGAGAGAATTACTTCCCCCACCTGAGCGCCAACGCGTCGCGCTCCTTGGCGAGCTCCAATAGCCCGGCGCGCGTCGCCGGATGCAGCGGCTGCAGCGGATGGCGCACCGCCTCCGACTTGATCACGCCGCCGGCCTGCATCATCACCTTGCAGGCGATCAGGCCGCATTGGCGGTTCTCGTAGTTGATCAGCGGCAGCCAGCGCTCGTAGGCGGCCTTCGCCTTTTCGCGATCGCCCGCGAAATAGGGATCGATGATCTGGCGGATGCCGTCGGGATAGCCGCCGCCGGTCATGGCGCCGGTGGCGCCGGCGTCGAGATCGGCGAGCAGCGTGATCGCCTCCTCGCCGTCCCAGGGGCCCTCGATGTCCTTGCCGCCCGCCTCGATCAGGCTGCGGAGCTTCGAGGCCGCGCCCGGCACCTCGATCTTGAAATAGCGGATGTTGGAAAACTCGCGCGACAGCCGCGCGAGCAACTCGACCGACAGCGGCGTGCCGGCAACCGGCGCGTCCTGGATCATGATCGGGATGTTGATCGCGCCGGAGAGCACCTTGAAGAATTCGACGATGCCTTTCTCGGGGACGCGGAAGGTCGCGCCGTGATAGGGCGGCATCACCATCACCATGGCGGCGCCGGCCGCCTCGGCCTGCTTGCTGCGCGCGGCGCATACGGCCGAGCTGAAATGGGTGGTGGTGACGATCACGGGAACCCGGCCGGCCACATGGTCCAGCACCGCATGCATCACCGCGTCGCGCTCGGCATCGGTGAGCACGAACTGCTCGGAGAAATTGGCGAGGATGCAAATGCCGTGCGAGCCGGCATCGATCATGAAATCGATGCAGCGGCGCTGACCCTCGAGGTCGAGCTCGCCGCGCTCGTCGAAGATGGTGGGCGCGACCGGGAACACGCCGCGATAGGGGCGTTGGGCCTTGTGTGGGGTGACCGGCATCGAACTCTCCATCCCTGATGTCTTGCGTCTGTCGCCGCGCCCGCGGGAGCGAGGCGGCACAGATGTACCCGCAGTGCCGAGCTGCGGCAATGCCCGCGCGACATCAGGTGGAAAGAGTACGAAAATCAGGCGCTCTTCACGGCGCCCAGGAAACCCTCGACCGCGACGCGGAGACGATCGGCGTCCGCCGACATCTTCTTGACGGACTCCGACAGCACCGTCCCGGCATTGCCGGTCTCCTGGTTGAGCCTGGCGACGCTGCCGATGGTATCGGTGACCTCGCGGGTGCCCTGGGCCGCCTGCTGGAAGTTGCGCGAGATCTCCGTCGTGGCCGCGCGCTGCTGTTCGACCGCGGCGGCAATCGCCGTCATCTTCTCGTCGATGCCGCCGATGGCGCCGCCGATCAACCGGATCGCGGCGACCGCCTGGCCGGTCGCGCCTTGGATCTCCTCGACCTGGCGCGAGATCTCTTCCGTCGCCGTCGCGGTCTGCGCCGCAAGGCTCTTGACCTCGCCTGCAACCACCGCGAAGCCGCGGCCGGCCTCGCCGGCGCGCGCGGCTTCGATGGTGGCGTTCAATGCCAGCAGATTGGTCTGGGCCGCGATCGCGTTGATCATCTTCACGACCTCGCCGATGCGGCTCGCCGTCTGATCGAGGATCTCGACCGTCGCATTGGTCTGCTCGGCCTGGGCCACGGCCTCGCGGGCCTCGCGGGCGCTCGACTGCACCTGCGCGGAGATCTCGCCCACGGATGCGGAGAGCTCCTCGGTCGCGGCGGCGATGGTCTCGAGATTATTGGTGGCCTGCTCGGCTGCCGAGGACACCGCCGCGGTCTGGCTGCTCGATTCCGTGACCAGCGAGCGCACGCCGCTTGCGGTGGCATCGAGGTCCCGCGTCGAGGCTGCGACGCTCTGGATGACGGCCTGCACCGTCTCGTCGAAGGTGCGGCAGGCGGCATCGACGGTGCCGGAGCGGGCGAGCTGCAGCGCCTGCTGCGATTCGCGTTCCTTACCCAGCCGCTCCGCGGTCGCCGCGCTCTCGCGCAGGCTTTCGAGCGCAGCCGCCATGGTGCCGAACTCGTCGGGATGCCGCGATTGCGGCACCGGCGTCGCATAGTCGCGGGCGCTGATGCGCGCGATGGCGTCGAGGATGGCGCGCACCGGGCGCATCAGCCGGTTGCGCACCACAAACACGCCCGCGACAGTCACGGCCAGTGCGAGCAGGAAGCCGAAGGATTGCACGATGAGATTGGTGAGGGCTTTCGCCTGAACCGCCTCCGCGTGCGCGATCGACAGGTCGAGCGCCTTGCTCGCGACCGCGACGATCGACGCGAACGGAGCCTGGCACAACGTGTTCCATTCCGCGGCGGGCATCGCGGGCCGGCCGCTGCCGTCGAAGCCCTTGGTGATCTCGCCGATCTGCTTGAGGGCGCCGTCAGTCTTGGCCCTCGCCTCCTTGGCCGTGTTGACGAGGTCGGCCGGCACGTCAGGCGCAGCCAGCAGCTCCTCCATGCCGGTCCAGCCGGCGGTGACGACGCCGTTCCATCCGGCCACGGTCTGCTTCTGGGCATCGTCGAGCGGCTTGCTGGCGTTGACGTTCGGCCGCAGGGTCGAGCACTGGATGCCGTAGCGGTCGCGCACCTGCCAGGCGAGGCGGCGGGCCTGGATCATGCGGGCGATGTAAGGATCGTTCATCCAGGCGCGGTTCGACACCGCGGTGGACGCGAGATTGGCGGTCTCGATCACCTTGGTGACTGCATCGTACCAGGGCGCGGTCCGCTCCAGCTTGCGCTCGGCGCGCGGCAGCTTGGCCTCGTCGTAGAACAACTGGAATTTTGGCGCGGCCTCGCTCCAGCGCTGCTTCAGAGTGCTGGCGAGCTCGTCGCGGCGGGCGAATTCTACGGTAGAGAGCGCCGCGCTGATGGCGTCAAAGCCGGCCTGTTCCGCCTTCTCGGCAATGCCGAGCTTGGCGCGCGGGTCGTCCTCGCCGAGCAGGGCGCTCTGGGCATCGCCACGATTGCTGCGCAGGGCAACCACGCCATGGAAGATCGACTTGTCGGCATTCGCGAGCCGCTCGGTCTCCAGACTGTCGCTATAGCGGCCGAAAGCCCCGACCATCTGGATGGCCGTGCTGGTCAGCGCGCCGGCCGCCAGCAGCGTCATCAGGACCAGGAGGAGCGTGCTTACCGAATTCTTAAAAATGGACATGGGTTGAGGGGCCTAACTCTCCGGGGAGGCCACCTTGCACCGCCACGTGCCAATGTTTCGTTAAGGTTTGAGTTGAATCGAAACGATCCAACCTGCACGCATTCGGAATCCTATCCTATTCTGGTGAAGTCCGGCGGGCGGCGCTCCGCAAACGCCGTAAACGCCTCGCGCGCTTCGGCGGTGCGCAGGCGCTGCGCGAACTGCTCGCCTTCGGCCTGCATCTGCGCGACCAGCGCCTCGCCGTTGCGCATCAGCCGCTTGGTCGCGATGAGAGCCCCGGCCGGCTGGCGGGCGAGACGCTGCGCCAGCGCAAGCGCTTCGGCATCGAGCCTATCGAGCGGCACCACACGGTTGGCGAGTCCCCATTCCAGCGCCGACCTCGCCGGCACGGTTTCGCCAAGCGCGAACATCTCGTAGGCGCGGGCATAGCCGATGCGCGCCGGCATCAACAGGCTGGAGGCGGCTTCAGGCACCAGCGCGAGGCTGACGAACGGCGTCGACAATTGCGCGTTGTCGGCGAGCACGACGAGGTCGCAATGCAGCAGCATCGTGGTGCCGACGCCGACGGCACGGCCCTGCACGGCCGCGACCAGCGGCCGGGTGCAACGCGCCAGCGACTGGATGAAGCGCACCACGTTGCGGCTGCCTTCGGACTTGCCGGCCGCGACGGCCGCGAACTCGCCGACGTCGTTGCCGGCGGTGAACATGTCGCCCTCGCCGCGGATCAGGATCACGCGGGCGGATGGGTCGAACTCGGCGGATTCGATCGCATCGGCGAGCTTGCCGTACATCGCATCCGTCAGCGCGTTCTTCTTGTCGGGACGTGCCAGCGTGAGGGTGAGGATTCCGCCGCTATTCTCGATCCGGACCTGCTCGGTCATTGGTCTGCTCCGTGTTATTCGTCTGAACGTCTTGGAAACTTGTCCTGAATGCTCGTCAGCCAGCGTGCGACGATGTCGATTTCCGCGGCCGTGAAACCTTCCGTCAGCGCCGCATTGACCTCCGCCGCGCTGGTCTTGGCCTGCGCCAGCGCGGTGCGCCCCTTCGGCGTCAACCAGATGCGAAAGGCGCGGCCGTCCTCGCGATCGGCCCGCCGCTCGACCAGCTTCGCAGCCACCGTCCGGTCGACGAGACCCGAAATGCCGGCCGGTCCCATGTCGAGCGCCGCCCCAGCCTCGCCCATCAGCGCGCCATCCTGCTTGCCGAGAATGAACAGCAACCCCGCCTGCGCCGGCGTCACCGCGCTCTCGGGCCGCGCCGCCATCCAGCGCTGCAGCCGGCGCTGGGCGACACTCAGCAAGTAGATCAGCCGATGGTGCTGCGCGCCGGCGCCGTTATTTCGCATGCGAAATAGATAGCGAAACGCAGGCGCGTTGTCAAACGGGCCCTCTTGGTTACGGCGCGCAGGTGAAGCTCGCCGCTTCCGTCACCGGGCCGCTCTTGTAGTGCGGCCAGGCCGGCCAGCGGCACAGCGGCAGCGAGCGCGTCGCGGCAAACGACGGCGCCTCGACCTTCTGCTCCCTGACCTCTAAGTCGCCGGGCGCTTTGCCATTCTCGACCCAGTCGACCAGAACGCTCAGCATATCGACATTGGCGGGCGCGCCGGAGCCGACATGGTCGACGCCGGGCGCGGTGTAGAGGCGCGCGAACTCCGCGGTCTCGGCCTTGCCCATCTTGCGCTCGACGCTCTCGAAGTAGCGGATGCCGGCATAGGGGCTCTGGGCGTAGTCGGCCATGTGCTCGAGCACGATCAGCCGGCCGCCCCGCGCCCGGAACCGACTGAGATCGGGATCGGTGGAATCCATCAGGCTGGACACCTCGAGCAGCCGCGCCTTGTGCTCTTCCACCTTGTAGGTGGTGACGTCGAGCTTCGGATCGCGCGCGAAGACATATTGGATGCCGCCGGCGCCGTAGATCCAGGCGATGCCGTTGTTCGGCGCGGGCGGCTGCGCCGGCGGCGCGGTGCCGAGCCACCAGGAGACCCAGCCGCCGGTCGGCCCGACCGCGGGGATGTCCTCGCCGGAGACGCCCCAGCCCGGATAATCGTCGAGACCATTGGCGAGCGCGAAGGGGAATTTGTAGTTGGCGTGCAGCGTGTTCACCGCCTTGATCTGTGCATCGGTGAGACACTGGTCGCCGCTCTGCCCGGCCGCGCAGCGCAGCGTCTCGACCTTGAACGCCGCCTTGCAGCCGACGGGATCCTGCACCAGCGCATCGTCGGAGCCGTCGGCCTTGTCGCAAGCCGCGCGCACGGCCTCGCCTACGAGCTTGACCTGCGCCGGGTTGATCCAGCCCTCGCCCATGGTGACGAGACCCGAGCGCGTGCCGGCATGCTGCAGCCCGACCCAGTTGATCACGGGCACACGGGCGAAGATGCCGTCGAAATCGTCGGGATAGCGCTGCGCCATGGTGAGGCCTTCGCGGCCGCCCTCCGACGAGCCCATGAAGTACAGCTTCTCCGGCTTCCTGCCGTAGGCGCGCTGCATCAGCCCGACCGCGGCGTCGCGCACCTTCTTGTACGCCCGATGGGCGAAATTCTCGAAGGCCTCGTCGTTCAGCGCAAAGACCTGCGGCGGCTCGCCCTGCTTGGTCTCGTGGCCAGAGTCGGTGCCGTAGGTGACGAAGCCGCGCGCCAGCGGCGAGGGCCTGTCGAAGGGATAGGCCGGCGGCAGGGCAAGGCCCGTGATCAGCACACCGTTGAAGCCGCCGCCGCCATATTGCAGCGAGCGCCCGTTCCATTCGACGGGGAGGTTGACCTGGAATCTGATCGGGGGCGCCTTGGGATCGGTGGGATCGATATGGCCGAGCACCTTGCAGAAGCGCGGATTGGCCGGCGTGATGCGTGCCGATGGCGTCGGCCCGCGCTCGGCCACGGCCAATTGCGACGGCGCCTGCAGGGTCGCGGAATCGATCTTCACGGCGTCAGCGCCGCCGACGAGGCCTTTGCAGACGGTCTCGGCGTCTTCGGCCAGCGTTGCCGCTGAGGCACCACTCGCGCTCATTGCGGCCGCAGTGCCCACCAGCCATGCACACAGCTTCGCTCTGTTGCGCTTCATCGTTTCCACCCGGCTTGTCCTGTTGCGTTCGGCACTTGGCCGCATTCAATGCAACCTTCGCCCGTCCGTCAATCGCTGACGCCGGCTTTCCGTCAGAACGAGCCCAGCGCAGTGCCCAGGGCGATCACCGCCAGCAGCGCCAGGAGCGAGGTCACGATACCGACCATGACGATATCGAAATAGCTGTCGCGATGGGTCAGGCCGCAGATCGCGAGCAGGCTGACCACCGCACCGTTATGCGGCAGGATGTCCAGCGTTCCCGCGCCGATCACCGCCACGCGATGCATCAGCGCAAGGTCGATGCCGTGGCGCGCGGCAAGTTCGACATAGGTCGGGCCGAGAGCATCGAGGGCGATGGTCAGGCCGCCCGACGCCGACCCGGTCAGCGCGGCCAGGATGTTGGTCGCGACGGCGAGCGAGACCAGCGGTCCCCCTTCGATCGCCAGCACCCAGTCGCGCACGATCGTGAACGCCGGCAGCGAGGCCACGACGGCGCCGAAGCCGACGAGGCTGGCGACGCTGAACGCAGGCAGGACCGACGCATTGGCCCCGGCGTCCATGGTCCGGCGCAGCACCGGCAGGCGCGCCCAGTTCAGCGCGATGGTCGTGACGATGGCGGCAGCCAGCGCCACCGCGACCGACCACACGCCTGCGACCGCCGCAAGCGTCGTGTCGCCAAAGCGCGGCTCGGCGAGATAGCTGACATCGAGCCGCGGCAGCACCACCAGCGACATCAACAGGTTGACGGTCACGACAACGACGAGCGGCGCCATGGCGTTCAGCACGGGCGACGGCCGCTCGCTGCGATGACCGTGCTGTAGCTCCGCCGGATCGAACTCGCGGGCAGTCGTCGCGCGCTCGCGCACGAGCTCGTCAGCAGCGGCCTGCTCGATCGCGCCCTCGGCGTCGTCGCCATAGCCTTCCCCGGCGCGGCGCGCCGCAGCTTCGGCGCGATGCAGCCACCACAATCCCGCGCCGAGCATGATGAGCGAGCCGACGATGCCGAGGCCCGGCGCGGCAAACGGCGTCGTGCCGAAGAACGGCATCGGAATCGCATTCTGGATCGACGGCGTGCCAGGTAGGGCCGACATGGTGAAGGTCGACGTTCCCAGCACGATCGCGGCCGGGATCAGACGACGCGGAATCGAAGCGGCACGAAACAGCGAGCGGGCCATTGGAACGATGACGAAGAACGCAACGAACAGGCTGACACCACCATAGGTGACCAGCGCGCCGGCGAGCACGACCGCCAGGATCACGCGGCGTTCGCCGAGGCGCTCCGCCATGAAGCCGGCGACCGACGTCACCGCGCCACTGTCGTCCATCAACTTGCCGAAGACGGCACCAAGCAGAAAGATCGGAAAGAACTGCGCCAGAAATCCCGCCGCGTTCACCATGAACACCTGGGTCAGGTTCGCGAGCAGCGGCTCACCGCCGAACAACGCAGCAATGAGTGCGGCGAACGGCGCGAGCAGCAGGACGCTCCAACCGCGGAAGGCGAATAGGACGAGCAGACCGAGTCCGACGAGGAGGCCGAGGAGACCCATGCCTCAGCACTCCGACAGCAGGACATCGAGATCGGCGGTCGAGCGGCGGCCGATCTCCGCGCCGTGCTCGGCGAGGAAGTTGTCCGCGGCCATGCGTCCCTCGGCGCGCAGCATCGAGACGAACTCCCACTCCGCGTTGAGCTTCGAGGAGGCCCCGAACTTCGCCAGCATGTCGCTCTTGATCCGGTGCGTGCGCATCTTCGCCCAGCGCGCGCCCTCGCCGCTGCCCGGATCGGCCGCCTGGCGCAGCAGCGCGATCATGCGCAGCTCCTTCATCAGCGGCGAGTTGAAGGAGATTTCGTTGAGACGGTTGAGAATCTCCGCAGCCGTCCGCGGTTGCTCCGGCCGCTCGGTCGGATTGATCTGGACGAGAATGGTGTCATGCGCGTCGCTTTCGCGGACCAGCGGCGTGATGGTCGGGTTGCCAGCATAGCCGCCGTCCCAATAGGGCTCGCCGTCGATCTCGATCGCGCGGAACATGGTTGGAAGACAGGCCGATGCCAGCAGCACGTCGGCCGTGATCTCCGCGTTGCGGAAGATACGTCCGCGCCCGGTGCGTACCCGGGTCGCGGTGATGAATAGCTGGATCGGCGAGCGCACGAGCCGTTCGAAATCGATGCTCTCGGCCAGCACCGCGCGCAGCGGATTGTAACCGGTAGGATTGAGGTCGTAGGGCGAGAGCACACGCGACATCAAATCGGTGAGGATGTAGAACGGCGACGTATCGAGGGTCCAGCGCCCCATCAAGCGGTCGAGCGGAGAGCGCTGTAGCGGGCTGAAGGCCGCGGCCTTCGAGATACGACGCCAGTATCGGTCAAGCGCCTCACGCGCCCCCTCGGCGCCGCCGGCCGTCCACCCGTCCGCCAGGACCGCCGCATTCATCGCGCCTGCGGAGGTTCCGGAGATCGCGGCGATCTCCAGCCATTTCTCTTCCAGAAGACGGTCGAGCACACCCCAGGAGAAGGCGCCATGCGAACCGCCGCCCTGCAGCGCGAGATCAATCAGTACGGCGTCCCGTTCCATGGCGGACACTCACGCAACTGAAGCTCAAATTCGACGTGACTGGAACACGTCGAATTCGACCGCAGTGTGGGAGCACCGGCCGCAAGATGCAACCGGAACGTGGGCGGTTTAGTGCTCAAATACCAGCCGCGCCCCGACCGTTCCCTCGAGGCCGCGGATCTGCCGCAGCAGCTCGCCGGAATCCTGACCGCCGAGATCGGCGTCGAGCACGACGTAGCCGAGGTCGCCGGCGGTCTCCAGATATTGCGCGGCGATGTTGATGTCGCGCTGAAGGAAGACCTCGTTCAGCCGCCGCAACATGCCGGGCACGTTGCGATGGACATGGCTGAAGCGTGCACCGGAGGGACGAAGATGCAGCTGCACCTCCGGGAAGTTGACCGCGCCCATCGTCGAGCCGGTAATGAAATAGTCGACCAGTTTTCGCGCGACCTCGCCGCCGATGCGCTCCTGCGCCTCCTCAGTCGACCCACCGATATGGGGGGTGAGGATGACGTTCTCGATGCCCTGAATGGGACTATTGAAACGATCGGCATTCGACGAAGGCTCGACGGGAAAGACGTCGACGGCCGCACCGGCCAGATGACCGTCGCGCAAGGCACGCGCCAGCGCATCGAGATCGACCACGGTGCCGCGGCTGTTGTTGATCAGAAACGAGCCCGGCTTCATCGCCCGCAGCTCCCTCTCGCCGATCATGCCCGCAGTCTCCGGGGTCTCCGGCACGTGCAGGCTGACGACGTCGCTCTGCGCCAGCAGATCTTCCAGCTTCTCGACCGGCTCGGTGTTGCCGTGGCGAAGCTTGTCGGTGCGGTCGAAATAGATCACGCGCATGCCCATGGCTTCGGCCAAGGTGGAAAGCTGCGAGCCGATATTGCCGTAGCCGACGATGCCGAGCGTGCGGCCGCGCACCTCGCGGCTGCCCGCCGCCGACTTGTCCCAGCCCCCCGCATGGGCCGACACCGAACGCGGAAAGATCCGCCGCAGCAGCATCACGATCTCGCCGATGACGAGCTCGGCGACGCTGCGCGTGTTGGAGAACGGGGCGTTGAAGACGGGAATACCGCGCTTACGCGCCGCCGAAAGATCGACCTGGTTGGTGCCGACGCTGAAGCAGCCGACCGCGAGAAGCTGGCCGGCCGCCCCCAGCACCTCATTGGTGATCTGCGTGCGCGAACGGATGCCGAGCAGCGACACGCCTTCGAGCGCGCGCCGCAGATCCGCGCCGTCCAGCGCCTTGGTCAGCCGCTCGACATTGGTGAAGCCCGCGCCCCTAAAAAGGTCGACAGCGCTATCATTGACGCCTTCGAGCAGCAGCGCCTTGGCGCTTCGCTCAGGGCTTTGGCCTGGGGCGGACATGGCATCTCCGTAGATGGCAGCTTTGCCTTCGCACATAGACCGCGGGCGGTGCGCAGCACAATAGGGAACGGATACGGGGAGAAGACGGCCGGAGCTGAGGATGCGCTTGGCATCCCAGAGCTCGGTCAAATCACATAGAACCCGTGCGTGCCGTCGCGGCGGAGCTGCTCGACGAGGCCGTATTCCCAATCGAGATAGGCCTGCATCGCGGATTCGGCCACATCGGTGCCTTCATAGGGCCGGCGATAGCGGTGGGCCGGGTCGGGCTTCGGCAAGGCGGGCGGCGGGCCGACCTTGAGCGCGCCGTCATAGCCGCCCTCGAGCACATAGACTTCCCAGCCCATCTGCGCCAGCCACGACGCCGTCATGTCGGCGCGGACGCTTTTGTCGTCGGTCAGGACGATGCGTGCGCCGCGCACGGGCGCGGCCATATCGGTTTCCTGCACGAGCTGGCCGCCGGGATAATGGCGGAAGCCGGGAAGATGCCCGGCCGCATAGTCCTCGGCACCGCGCACGTCGAAGCGATACAGCGTGCGATGGGTTTCTGCGACCAGCGCCGCCATCTCGTTCGCTCCGATATGGCGGACACCGGCGCGATAGGCGACGTCGCGGGCATTGGCTGGACCGCCCTCGAACGGGCCGATCGCGCCGCGCCTGTCGGCGCCGTGATTGAGCCCGTGCCGCGCCAGGGTCCAGCCGATGGTGCCGTTGCGCAGCGCCCGCACCTTGTTGGGCACGCCGGCATTGATCAGCGATTGCGTGCCGATGATGGAGCGGGTGCGGCCGGCGCAATTGACGATGATGGTGGTTTCAGGATCGGGCGCGGCCTGGCCTGCCCGCAGCACCAGCTCCGCGCCGGGCACGCTGACCGAGCCCGGGATGTTCATGGTCGCATATTCGTCGAAGCGGCGGACGTCAAGGATGGCGATGTTGGCCTTGTCGGCGATCAGCTTTGCCACCTCATCGGCACTCAGCGAGGGCGTGTGGCGACGCGACTCGACCAGCTCGCCGAAAGCCTTGGAATAGGAATTGACGTCCTCGAAAATCTCGAAGCCCGCATCGCGCCACGCCTTCAGCCCGCCCTCGAGTGCGCTGACATTGCTATAGCCGAGTGCAGCCAGACGCTCGGCGCCGGTCGCAACCAGCCCCTCGCCGTCATCATAAAGCACGATCGCAACGTCCTTGCGCGGCAGCCGCACCTCGGCCTCGATCGCGATCCGGTCGGCGGCCATGTTGGCGGCGAACAGCGGATGGCCGGTGGCAAAGGCAGCCTCGTATCTGAGATCGAGCAGCGCGATCTCTTCGCGCAGGAGCAGGGCGCGGCGGATATCGGCGGGGGTGACGGTCGGAAGCTTCATGACGAAAACCTGACAAGGACGTGCCACGGGCTTTTGAACGATTGTCGAGGTGTTGGCTAGCCTCTTCGGCTGCAACTCACTCGCCCGGAACGAGCCGCCCAAGCGGCGGCTGCGCCGGGCGCCGCAGCTTGCGGCGCGACAGATAGAGCAAAATGCCGGTGACCGAGAACAGCGGCATCAGGGCCGCGGCAATCATGAAGGCGAGCTTGCCGGGCCAGCCCAGGACCGCGCCGCGATGGATATCGAGCATGTTGGCGATGATCTTCTCGCCGAACGTCTTGTCGGCGTAACGTTCCGTGGAGGCGACCTGACCGGTGACGGCATCGATGCGGAATTCATCGCGCGTGGTGTCCAGCGTCGAATCCTTCCCCCACGACCGGATCCGTATCGCCGTGCCAGGCCCCGGCGGCAGCGTCAGCAGAGCCCTGGCGAAGCGGTCGCCCTCCTCACGCCGGAACGTCGTCCACGCCAGGTCGAACCCGATCGGCTGGGCCGGCTCGGAACGGGCCGCCGCACGCGGCGCCTTTGCGGACATTCTTGGCTGCATCTTCGCGGCAGAGACTTCTGGACGCGACAGCAGCCAGACGACGCCGTCCTTGTACCAGTCGAACGAATACCACAGGCCCGTGAGCGTCATCACCAGATAGACCGGAAGAACCCAGGTGCCGATCACCGCATGCAGCGAGCGATGCAGCCCGCGTCCGCCGAGACCGAGATTGGGCTTGAGCCACATCTTCACGCTGCGCACGCGGCGGGGCCAGCGCAGCACGAGGCCCGAGACCAGCATGACGATCAGGCCGAGCGCGGCCACACCGGTGATCTGGCGTCCCCAGCCCTTGGCATCGCCAGGGATCAGCAGCCAGCGATGCAGCTTCCGAACCGTCGCGAAGAACGCCTCGCCGCGCGGCGCACCCAGCACGCGCGCATCATAGGGGTCGACATAGAGCGAATTCGGCCGCTCGCCCTGCTCGTCGCGCGCGAAGCGGACCCGCACGGCCGCGATCGGATCGCTCGACAACATGACGGCCGAGACCTGACCGAAATTTTGCCCCGCCCCCAGCCGCGCGACCAGTTCGTCCGGCATCAGCGCCGGCATCTCGCGCGGCACGACGTGCATGATGCCGGCGTTGAGATGATCGACGATCTCGTCCTCGAAACTCATGATCGCGCCGGTCAGCGCGATCAAGGCTAGCAGCAGCGCGAGCACCAGGCCTGCGATGGAATGGACCTGGAGCAGGACAGTTTTGATCATGTGCCCGGGCCGCGTGGCCATGGCTAGAACTTCACCGTCGCCGAGAGAGACACCCGGCGCGCGTCGCCGATAGCGACGTTTAAATTATTCACGGCTGAGGGATAGTAGACCGTGTCGAACAGGTTCTTGACGTTCACCTGGTACACCACCGGAAACTGCTCGTGTTTCGTCTCGTAAGTCGCAAAGAGGTCTGCGACGACATAGGACGGCAGGAAGAAGCTGTTGATCGAATCGCCGGGACGATCGCCGACATAGCGCGCCCCGCCGCCGAGACGGAACTGGCCGGGCAAGGCGGTGCCGAAGTCGTAGACCAGATAGAGCGAAGCGGTGTTCAAGGCGACGTTTTGCAGCTTCTTGCCGAGCAACGTCAGATCCTCGGAGGCCGTCACGCGGGCGTCGGTATAGCCATAGCTCCCAATCAACGCCCAATCGTCGGTGAGCCTGCCGGTGACGTCGATTTCGAGGCCGCGCGAATGAGCGCGGCCGACGGTGTGAAGCTCCACCACGCCCGCGCTGTTCGTCTTCGTCGTTTGCACATTCTTCTTGTCGAGGTCGTAGAATGCGACGGTTCCGGAGATGCGCTGGTTGATGTCGAACTTCACGCCGGTCTCGTACGACACACCCTCCTCGGGCGCGACCCTGGAGTCGATCACCACGCCGATCGGCGCAATCGTCGAATTCGGCTTCAGCGATTCGGTGTAGCTCGCATAAAGCGAGATCTGATCGGTCAGCTTGAAAATCGCGCCGCCAAGCGGGAGCACCTTGTCTTGCGACACGTTTGTGTTGGTGTTGAACGGCTTTCCGCGTCCGGCGATCTGATCGTAGTCCATATAGCGCACACCACCGACCAGTGCGAACCGCTCCGTCAGATGCAGCGTGTCCTGGAAGAACAGCGACCACTGGCCAAGCTTGTCGGTCTGGGCGCTGTCGGGGTTCGACACCCTGGTTCCAGGCCCGATCAGCCCATAGACAGGATCGTAGACGTTGAAGGCGGGAGTTGTCTGCCGGATCAAGACGTCGCGATAGATCGTGCGATACTGACCGTCGCCGCCGAATAGCACCTCGTTGCGCATGTCGCCGAGCCAGAAGCCGCCCGAGACATAGGATGTCCCATAGCTGACATTGCTCAGCGAGCTTCCCGTGCCGTCGTTGCTGCGCGTCTCGACGCCGGTCGTGAAATTGATGCCGGTGATGCGGAGCTGGTTGGCGCTGAAGGTTTCGGTGTTGTAGCTGTAGCCTGCGTAGAGCTTCCAATCCTGGTTGAAGCGGTGCTCGACCGAAGCCTGGATCAGATCGGACGTGCCCCAGGTGTTGTTGAAAGGCTCATCCAGCCGGCGCGTAGCGGGCACGGCCAGCGGCGCCTTCGTCACCGGATTGAACGCGGTGCCGCGGTCGAACGGATAGATGAACTCGCGGTGCTCGTAGTTCAGCTGCACCGTGGTGTCCTGGCCGTACCACGCGAGCGAGGGCGCAACCAGCATCTCGCGGTGACGACCGAAATTCCGCCAATAATCCTCGCTGACGCCGTAGCCGATGAAACGATAGGCGAGCCCCTGGTCGCCGATCGGACCGGTGACGTCGAGCAGGCCGTCGGCACCGGTCTTGGAGGCACTGAAGGCCGAGCCGAGCAGCGTGACCGAGCCGTGCTGATAGAGCTCGGGCCGCTTGCTGATGGTGTTGACGATGCCGCCGGGATCCATGATGCCGTAGAGCAGCGAAGCCGGACCTTTCAGCACCTCGACGCTTTCGACCGCAGGATTGAGACTGCGGCCCTGCACCAGCGGCATGCCGTTGCGCATGATCGAGCCGTCGCGGTTGTCGCCGAAGCCACGGCGGATCACCGCGTCCTGGCTGCCGGCGAGCGTGTTGGTCTGGGTGACGCCGGAGACGTTGCTCAGCGCGTCGTCGATGTTGCGCGGGAGCTGGTCCTTCAGCACCTGCGCAGGCACGACGTTGACGGCCTGCGAGGTGTCGAGCGGCGAGGCGCCGCTGCGCAGCGTGGTCGCGCTCGGCATCGCGCGGTAGCCGAGCTTTGCGGCTTGCTGTGCGGCGGCTACGGCAGCGGCGCGCTCCGACAGCGTAGGCGCCGCGGGTGCGGGATTGCGGCTGGGCTGGCGGCGCGCCGCCGTTTGCGCGCGGCGTGACGACTGCTCCGATGCACGTGCCGGCTTCGGTCGTGGCGCCGGCGCCTCCACCGTCACCGGCGGCAGAGCCGATTGCGCCTGTGCGCTCGTCGTGATGGAGGGATATTCGATGAGCAGCACCGCTGCTCCCATGAGAAGACCTGCACGGCTCTTGCCGGCACGGGTTCGATGGCCGTTGTCACGTTGGCCATCCACGAAGGCACGCACTTTCATTCCACTTCAAGTCAGGAGCATTGAAGTGTGCGCCTGTAACAGCCGCCGCGATCAAGGAGAACCGTAGCCGGGCTTGAATCGCTCTAGTGTTGAATTGTTCTAAGAGGAGGCGGATGCTGAACAGCAATCATGAATTGCCGGTGCACCGCGCATGACACGCTGCACGCGAAATCGTGGCCCGAGATTTCACCGATCACGCGATGGCGGGAGCGATCAACTCGTCGAGCTTCCGCTTGAACGCACTGCCGTCCGACAAAGCGCGGAGCGGCGGACGCACGCGCAACCAACCTGCATCGCCGGTCTGCGCCGCAAGGATCGCCTTCAGCGTTGCGACAAGGGAGGGCGTCTTCAGCACGACGTCGACCGCCGCCTGCATGCGCGCTTCGACGTTCTTGCCGTCAACCATCGCCTTGACCAGCTCCGGCGCAATGTTGGCCATGCCGCAGATGGTGCCGGCGCCGCCGGCGGCGATCGCGCGAGTGATATCGGGTTCGTTGCCGACGGTGATGGCGAGCTCGGGCGCGGCGGCACGGAATGCCTGGAACTGCTTGAAGTCGCCGCTGGAGTCCTTCAGACCGGCAACCACTTGGCCGTAGCGCTTGCGCAGGCTTGCGGCGACTGTCGTCGGGATCGCAACGCCCGAGACTTGCGGAATGTGGTAGAGCGAGGCGCGCAGGCGATCGTCGGCAACACCGTCGATGATGGCGGCAAAGGCGTCCTCGATGCCTTCATGCGTGACACTCCGATCGAAATAGGGCGGCAGCAGCAACACGTGGCGCAGGCCGAGGCCGAGCACGGCGCGCGTCAGCGCAATGCTGTCGGTGATGGCCGGAAAGCCGCCGCCGATTCCGATGCGCTCCGCCGCGACCCCGGCCTTGAGCATCGCTTCGATCGTCGCAATCCGTTCGGCGGCGTTGAATGAGGTCCCCTCGCCGGTGGTGCCGAACAGCACGACGCCGTCGACGCCCTTGCCGAAGAGGTGCTTGGCGTGAGAGGCGAGCTTGGCGGCGTCCACACTGCCGTCCGTCGCCAGCGGCGTCGCCGACGCCACCCAGAACCCGCAAATTGCCTCGGTCATCACACCACCCTTTGCTGCCGCCCCCGGCTAAGCCGCTGATCTCCAACGATCTTTCACGCTTGCCGAGACCTTGTTTTCACTTTACTTTTGCTCTTGTACCTTACATACAACGTTCATGCAAATCCTCCGCGCCATGTGCGCGGCCAGATCTTGAGGAGGTCTCGCATGGACATGGTGACCCCCGCCGGACGCCCCGACCAATTGCTCGGCGCGTTGCGCGACAGGCTCGGCGCGGCGGCGGTGCTTGTTGGCACCGATGTGCCGGCGCGCAATTGCAACGACTGGAGCGCGAGCCTGCCGCAAACGCCGCGCGCCGTGATCCGCCCCGTCGATGCGCAGGGCGTTGCCGACGCGATTGCGACCTGCCGGCAGGCGCATCTGCCGTTCGTGCCGCAGGGCGGACTGACCGGCCTGTGCCGCGGCGCTTCGCCTGAAGCTGGCTGGGTCGCGATCTCGCTGGAGCGCATGACCGGCATCGAGGAGATCGATCGCGCCTCGATGACGATGACGGTGAAGGCCGGCACGCCGCTGGAGACGATCCAGAAGGCGGCGGACGAAGCCGGCTTCTTCTTTCCGCTCGATCTCGGCTCGCGCGGCTCCTGCGCGATCGGCGGCAATCTCTCGACCAATGCCGGCGGCAACCGCGTGATCCGCTACGGCATGACGCGCGAGCTGGTGCTTGGTCTCGAAGTGGTGCTGCCGGACGGCACCATCATCACCAGCCTCAACAAGCTGATGAAGAACAATGCCGGTTACGATCTGAAGCATCTGTTCATCGGCTCGGAAGGCACGCTCGGCATCATCACCCGCGTGGTGCTAAAACTGTTCCCGAAGCCGCGCTCGACCATGGCCGCGCTCTGCGCGCTGAAGGATTATGCCGCGGTGATCGCGCTGCTCGATGCCGCACGCTCAGGGCTCGGCCCGCTGCTGTCCGCCTTCGAGGTGATGTGGCCGGATTATTGGGAGGTGATCACGGCGCGCGCCGGCGTGAAGCCCCCGGTCGCCCCAGGCCGCGGTCTCTACGTGCTGGTGGAAGCGCAGGGCACCGACGAGAGCATCGATGCGCCGCGCTTTGAGAGCTGGCTCGAGGAGCTGATGGAGCGCGGGCTGCTGGCGGATGCCGCGGTGGCGCAATCGCTGGCGCAGACGCAGGCCTTCTGGCGCGTGCGCGACATCTGCGCCGAGTTCGGCCAGGTGCTGGGGCCGCACATCTCCTACGACATCGGCCTTGCCGTGGCACGCATGGACGAGTTCGTCACGCGCTGCAAGGCCGCGCTCGCTTCGGGCATCAAGGGTTGCGAGAGTGTCTACTACGGCCATATCGGCGACGGCAATCTGCATCTCGTCGCCTGGGTCACCGGCCTTTCCGTCGCGCAGCAGCCGAAGGAGGCGATGGACGCGATCATCTACGGTCTGGTCCGCGAGCTCGGCGGCAGCGTCTCCGCCGAGCACGGCATCGGCACGTTGAAGAAGCAATGGCTGGGCCATGCGAGGGGCGAGGCCGAGATCGCGCTGATGCGCACGCTGAAAGCCGCGCTCGACCCCGATCACCTGCTCAATCCCGGCAAGGTGATCTGAACGCACCATGCGATCGCTCAAGCTCGATACGCCGAAATCGCTGTCGCAGCGGGTGATGCTGCGGCTGCGCCAGGCCATCATCGACGGCGAGTTCGCGTTAGGCGCTGCCATCTCCGAGGAGATGGTGGCCAATTCCTTCGGCGTCAGCCGCACACCGGTGCGCGAGGCCATGGGCCAGCTGCAGGCGCAGGGACTCGTGGTGATCCGACCCCAGGTCGGCAGCTTCGTCTTCACGCCGAGTGCGGACGACATCCATGCGCTCTGCACCTTCCGCATTGCGCTCGAGCCCAAGGCCGCCGAGCTCGCCTTCCGCAATGACCGCGACGGCGCGATTGCGTCCATGAGCGCGGCGATCGCGGCGATGGAGCCGGCCGTCGGGGCAAAGGACAACATCGCCTATGGCCGCGCCGACACCGCTTTTCACGAGGCGCTGTTCGCCCATTGCGGCAACCGCTATCTCGCCGAATCCTATCAGCTCGTCTCCGGCCGCGTCGCCGCGCTGCGCACCAATCTGACCTCGCCGATCGACGTGCGCACCCGCACGTCCTTCGACGAGCACCGCAAGCTGCTCGATCTGTTCGCGCGCGGCGAGTTCGCCGCCTTCGAAGGCCTGATGACGACGCACATCACGAATTCGGGAATGGTCTATGCCACGGCGCTGAAGGTGGATTGAGCGCGTCTACCGCTCCTCCTTCGATCCCGGCCTGTCCAGAAAATCCAGCGCGGTGTTGATCTGCTCGAGCTGGTGCTCGATTCGCTCGCGATCCTCCACCGATGGCGCCTGTTCGAGCTGTTCCACCAGCTTCTGCTTCCGCATCAGCAAGTTCTCTATGACCGTACCCACGATTCCCCCATCGCCAGAGGCGACGTCACGGACGCCGAGACGATGGAGGCGCGCGCAACCCGGGCCCGCGTCGAACCCTCAATCTGAATGTTGCTGGGAGCGATTGGTTCCTCCGGCGCCGTGCCGGATCGCACTACTTCTTGGTGATATTCCAGTAGACCGGGACCGCCCCCTTTACGATGCCGTCAACGTTGCTGCGTACCGCCCGCACCAGATAGAGCTGTGCAGCCGGCCAATACGGCACATAGTCGACGGCGCGGAGCTGGAGGTCGGCTGCGATCTTCTTTTTCTGCTCGGGATCTGTCGCCAACGCGAATTCGTTGCGCAGCTTTTCGATCTGCTCGTCGCAAGGCCAGCCGAACCAGGCCTTGTCGCAGTTTGCGCGCAGCCCAAGGTGGCCGACCGGCTCGAACATGTCGGCGCCCGTCGGTCCCGACATGAACAGTGACCAGCCGCCCTTGTCGACGGTTTCCTTGGACGCGCGCCGTCCAACCAGCGTGCCCCAGTCCATCGCCTGAGGTTCGACCTTGAGGCCGATCTGACGCATCAACTGCTCGGCAACGAGGCTGAACGTATTCGTGGGCCCGCTTTCGGTCGCATGCAGCACCACGACCGGCGTACCGTCATAACCGCTCTCGGCAATCAGCTTCTTGGCTTTTTCGATATCGGGCTTGGTCCAGCCGGCGGCCGTGAAATAGGGTGACGAGCACATGTAGAAGCTCGGGCAGCTCTTGTAGAGCTTGGGGTCGCTGACATAGGCTCGCGCGAACTTGTCCTGGTCGATCATGTAGCTGATCGCCTGCCGGACCTTTGGATTGTTGAACGGCGGGACCGAAATGTTCATGCGGAACACCATCTGCATGCCGAGCGTGTCCTGCGGCATCGTCTTGATGTCGGGATTGCCGGCAAGCGTCGGCAGGAAGTCCGGCGGCACCTCCTCGAAAATGTCGATCTCGCCGGCCTGGAGTGCATTGAGCGCGGTCTGCGCATCCGGGATGTAATGCCATTCGACCCGGTCGACCTTGGCGAGCTTGCCGCCGGCAAGCCCGCTCGCCGGCTCCGCGCGCGACTTGTAGGACGGGCTCTTGACGTAAACGACCTTGGAGCCCGGAACCCACTCGTCCTTCTTCATGATGAAGGGACCCGAGCCGGTCGCATCCGTGATGGCGGTGTCCGCCGGCGTCGCAGCGATCCCCTTCGGCATGATGAAGGGCACGTTGGAGCTCGGCTTGGAGAGCGCCTCGATCACCAGCCCCCAAGGACGTTTGAGCTTCAGCTCGAAGGTTTTTTCGTCCTTGACCGTCAGGCTGTCGCTGACGGAGGCAAGCTGTTGGCCAAGGCCATCGCGCTGCCACCAGCGCTTCAGCGATACGACCGCATCCTCCGCGGTGACCGGCTGGCCGTTGCTGAAGGTCAGGCCGCCGCGCAGCGTGAAGGTGTAGGTGAGTTGATCGCTGCCGACCGCAAAGGACTCCAGCATCTGCGGCTGCGCGACGAGCTTCTCATCCAGCGAGAACAGCGTGTCGTACACCATATAGCCGTGGTTACGAACCATATAGTCGGACGTGATCACGGGATCGATCTGCTTGAGATCGCCGAAGGGGCGGATCTTGAGCACCGTCTCCGCAACGGCAGGCGATATTGCACCAAGCCAACCTGCCGCCATCATGACCGCAAATATTCCGTTCGGCGATCTCATTTGATACTCCTCCCGTTTTCTGTTTCTAGGCAACTGCGTCGGGGGCTACGGCCCGGCCCGGACCCGGCGCGTCGAAGCGTGGCAGCGATCCTGCGTGATGACAGGCGACGGCATGGCCGGGCGTGACTTCAGTCATCGCCGGCGCCGCTTGCACGCAAATGTCCGTCGCGAACGGACAGCGCGTGCGAAAGCGGCATCCGGACGGCAGCGAAGCGGCACTCGGCACCTCGCCTTCGAGAGCCGCGCGGCGGCGCCGGTTGCGCGGGTGGACCGCAGGGACGGAATCGATCAACGCCCGCGTATACGGATGCACCGGTGCAGCGAACACGGCTTTCGCCGGCCCCTGCTCGACGATGGCGCCGAGATACATCACCGCCACGTCGTCCGCGAGATAGCGCACCACGGCGAGATCATGCGAGATGAACAGATAGGAGATCCCGATCTCGCGCTGGACATCCTTCAGGAGATTCAGGATCTGGGAGCGGATCGACACGTCCAGCGCCGCGACCGCCTCGTCCGCGACGATCAGCGCGGGATCCGCGGCGAGCGCCCGCGCGATGCCGAGGCGCTGCCGCTGTCCGCCCGACAGATGATGCGGCAGACGTGCGCGAAAATGTTGGGGCAGTCCGACCTGGTCGAACAGACGCGCGACCTTCCGCCGTCGCGACACCGCATCGCCGATGCCGAAATTCTGCAAGGGCTCTTCGACGATCTCCGCCGCAGTCATGCGCGAGTTGAGGCAGGCGAAGGGATCCTGGAACACCATCTGCACCTGCTGGCGCTTCCTGCGCAGCGTCTCGCCGGAGAGATTGCCGAAGTCCTCGCCATTGATGTGGACCGAGCCGGCCGTCGGCCGCAACAGGCGCACGACCATGCGGCCGATCGTGGTCTTGCCGCAGCCGCTTTCACCAACGAGGCAGAAGGTACGTCCGCGCGCGACGACGAAGCTGACGTCGTCGACGGCGCGAAGATCGCGCCGGCCGAACAATCCGAACGGCCCCTGCCGTGAGGTGAAGATCTGGGTCAGACCTGAGACCTCGAGGACGGCGCTCATGCCGGCACCATCGCGCCGGCCTTGCCCAGCCAGCATGCCGTCAGGTGCTCGTCAGCGCCCGACAACAACGGCGACTCCGAGTGACACACCGGCATCGCCGCGCCGCAGCGCTGGCGAAAGGCGCAGCCCGTGCCGAGCGAGACCGGGCTCGGCACGCTGCCGGGAATCTCGGCGAGACGATCGCGGGTGCCGCTGTTGAGCTGGCCGATCGCCCCAAGCAGGCCGCGCGTATAGGGATGGGCCGCGGCATCGAAGATGCCGTTGACGCCGGCCTGCTCGACGACGCTGCCGGCGTAGAGCACGACGACCCGGTCGGCCATTTCCGCGACCACCCCGAGATCGTGCGTGATCAGGAGCACGGACGTGCCGAACTCGCGACGCAGATCGTCGATCAGGGTCAAGACCTGGGCCTGGATGGTGACGTCGAGCGCGGTGGTCGGCTCGTCGGCGATCAGCAATGCAGGGCGCAGGGCGAGCGCCATCGCGATCATCACGCGCTGCCGCATGCCACCGGAAAGCTGGTGCGGAAATTCGGAGGCCCGCCGCCGCGCATCCGGAATGCGGACGAGATCGAGCAATCCGACCGCCTGCCGCCGCGCGTCCGCCTCTGACACGCCACGATGCTCGACGATCACCTCCGCGATCTGCTCGCCGACCCGCAGCAGCGGATTGAGCGACGTCATCGGCTCCTGAAACACCATGGCGAGACGGTCGCCCCGGAGCTTGCGCAGTTCCTCGGCCCCGAGCGTGACGAGATCGCGCCCCTCGAAGAGGATGCGACCGGAAGCGACCTGCATGACGCTTCGGTTGAGCAGGCCGATGATGGAGAGCGCGGTCAGGCTCTTGCCGCAGCCGCTCTCGCCGACGAGGCACAGCGTTTCACCCGGATCGATCGCAAACGAGACGTTGCGGACGAGCGGCACCGGGGCGCCCCGCGTGTTGAGCGTGATGGAGAGGTTCTCGACGGAGAGCAGCGGCGTACTCATCGCATCTCGCCTCCCGCAAAGCTCGGATCGAGCAGGTCGCGAAGCGCATCGCCGAGCAGGTTGGCGGCGAGCACCGTCATCGCCAGCATCAAGGCTGGGAAGCCGAGGATCCACGGCGCGATCTGCAGGAATTGCCGGCCCTCCGACATCATGTTGCCCCAGCTCGGCACGTCGGGCGGCGTGCCCGCACCGAGAAACGACAGGATCGATTCCAGGATCATCGCGGAGGCAAAGACGTAGGTCGACTGCACCATGATCGGCCCGGCAGCGCCGGGCAGGATGTGACGCCGCAGGATGTTCGTCGTGCGGCCGCCACAAGTGATGGCGGCCTCGACATAGACGCGTTCGCGCAAACTGAGAACGCTGGCGCGCACCACGCGCGCCATGCGGGGAATTTCCGGGAGGCTGATCGCCGTGACGATCACGATGGGCGAAGCGCCAATCAGCGCCACGAGTGCGATCGCGAGCAGGATCGCGGGGATCGCCATCACCGCATCCATCGCGCGCATTACGATCTTGTCGACGCTGCGGAAATAACCGGCGATGACACCGATGCACACGCCGACCAGCGTGGTGAGAACCGCAACGGCAATGCCGACCGACAGCGAAACCCGCGTTCCCACCAGCGCGCGGGCAAACACGGAACGTCCGACTTGATCGGTGCCGAAGGGCTCCGCCGGCGACGGCGGTTGAAGCCGGTTCAGCGGATCCAGCGCAGCGGGATCCGCGGTGATCCACGGGCTCACGACGGCCGTCACGCCAAAGGCGAGCAGCAGAACGCAACTCAGAGCCAGTATGGGCTGGCGAACCGGCAGGCTCGCGATCCGCGCAAACCGGTTGACACCGATGTCCGGCGCATCGAGCCCTTCAGCTGCGTGGGTCATCGCCATCGGCTCGTCCTGCATCAGTACCGGATCCGCGGATCGACGACAGCGTAGAGAATGTCGACCACGAGATTGACGACGACATAGACGAAGGCGAACAGCAGGATCAGGGCTTGCACCACCGGATAGTCGCGCCGGAGAATGGAGTCTGCGGTCAGCCGGCCGAGGCCGGGAATGGAAAACACGGTCTCGGTAACGACGACGCCGCCAAGCAGCGCGGCAAATCCGATGCCGACGACCGTGATGATCGGGACTGCGGCATTGCTGAGCACGTGCCGTACGATGATTTTGCGGGCCGCGAGCCCCTTGGCATGGGCGGTGCGGACATAATCTTCGCGCAGCACCTCCAGCACCGCAGCGCGCGTCACCCTCGCGATCAAGGCGATATAGAGGAAGCTCAGCGAGATCGCGGGCAGCACGAGCGAATGCAGGCAGGCCAGCACGCCCTGCGACAGCGGCTTATAGCCCTGCACCGGAAACCAGTGCAGGCCGAGTGCGAGCGTATAGACAAGCGCGAAAGCGACGACGAAGACCGGCAATGAGAAGCCGAGCACCGCCCCCGCCATGGTCAGGCGCGCGACGAGCCCCCTCGGACGATAGGCGGCGACGAGGCCGAGCGGCACGGCGACGACGACCGCGATCGTGATCGTCATGAGAGAGAGAAGCAGCGTCGGCTCGATCCGCTGGGCGACGAGCTGCGAGACCGGGATGCGGCTGAACAGCGACAGGCCGAAATCGCCGCTCAGGATGCGGCCGGCCCATGCGAGGAAACGCGGCAGCAGCGGCAGATTGAGTCCGAGCGCCTGGCGCACCGCCTCCACCTGTGGCGGCGAGGCGAAGTCACCGGCGATCAGCACGGCGGGATCACCCGGCACGAGGCTGAGCAGCAGAAAGACGAATACCGCGACGGCGAGCAGCACGGGGATGGCCGCGAACAGCCGACCGACCACATAGCCGGTCATGCCGAGCGCCTGCAAATGCAGACCGGCGATCGCCGGACGCCATCCAGCCCACGCACCATTGCCTCCCTGGTCTTAGTTAAACGTTTTTCTAATGAAGCACGGAAGCTGGTCTATCGCAACGGTATTGTACACTTGTCATCTCTTTTGGCTTGCCTCCAGTCAATCCAACCAATACAAAAACGTTTAACAGGAGAATGGTTGATGCCGGCAGGGCCATTGCCCACTATCCACGAGGTCGCCCGGCTCGCCGGTGTCTCCGTGGCCACCGTGTCGAAGACGCTCAACCGGTCGGGCAAGGTCAGCGAGCTCCTCCAGGCGCGCGTCAATGCGGCAGCACGCAAGCTCGGCTATGCACCGCATGCCAGCGCCCGCAGCCTGCGCAGCGGCGCTACGCGCATCCTCGGGCTGCTCGTGGCAGACCTCGCCAATCCCTATTTCCTGAGGCTCGTCGAGAGCATCGAGCGGCTGTCGAGCGCCGCGGGCTATTCCGTCATTCTCTGCAACAGTGCCGAAGACCCCGGGCGCGAAGAGCGGCATCTTGCCATGCTGCTGTCGCAGCGCGCCGACGGCGTCATCGTCATCCCGACCCGGCGCGGCTGGAGCGGACGCCAGGCCGCGCTGGCGGACTTGCCGATGCCGGGCATTCTGGTGGACCGACGCATCGAGGGGCTCGACCTCGATTCGGTCACGACCGACAATGTCGCGCTGGGACGGCTCGCGGCCGAACATCTCGACGATCTCGGCCATCGCCGCATCGCCGTGATCATGGGATCGCCCGAGCATCAGATCGCGCGCCACCGCCTCGATGGCCTCAGAAGCGGCCTGGCCTCGCGCGGCACCACCCTCGACGAACGGCTGATCGAGAAGGACAATTTCTCCGAGGCCGCCGGCCATGCCGCCGCAATGCGGCTCCTGCGGCATGCGCAGCGACCGACCGCGATCTTCGCCACCAACAATCATCTTTCGCTCGGACTGCTTCGTGCCATTGCCGAGAGCGGGCTCACCATTCCCGACGACCTCTCCGTCATCGCGGTTGACGAGCCTCCGTGGGCCGGCCTGGTGCGGCCGGGCATGACCATCGTGACGCAGCCGTCCGAGGCGATTGCCCAAACCACGGTCTCGACCCTGCTGTCGCGAGTTTCGGAGGGACGTTCCGGCGTCGAGGGAGAGGCGAGATCGATCCAGCTTCAGCCGGCGCTGGTGGTGCGCGGGTCCACCGCCGCGATCCGGACATAGAGATGAGTGATGCGCCCGGCCTTGCGCCTTCCACCGGCATTCTTGCGCTGTCCGCCGTCGACGCCATTGCCGAGATTCGCAAAGGCCATCTGTCGCCGCTCGACGTGGTCGATGCCGCGATCGACAGGATCGAAGCGACGGATGCGGGAATCAACGCGATTCCGGTTCGCTGCTTCGAGGCCGCACGGGGTGAAGCACGGCGGCTTATGGAGAAAAAGGCGGCCGGTGAGGACTGGCCCCTGCTCTGCGGGCTTCCGCTCGCGGTCAAGGACAACACCGATGTCGCAGGCGTGCCGACCAGCGGCGGCAGCGCGCTGACGGCCCGCGGCGCCCCCGAGGTATCGAATCCCGCGATCGATCGTCTCCAGCGCAATGGCGCCATCGTCGTGGGCAAGAGCAATCTGTCGGAGCTCGGCGGCGCCAACACCACCAACGCGCTGTTCGGCGCGACGCGCAATCCGTTCTTTCCTGCGCTGACCGCGGGCGGCTCCTCCGGCGGATCGGCAGCGGCGCTGGCCGCGCATCAGGTCTATCTCGCCCATGGCAATGATGTCGGCGGCAGCCTGCGCACGCCGGCCGCATTTTGCGGTGTTGCGGGGCTGAGGCCCACACCGGGCCTCGTGCCGAGAAAGCCGCTCTCCGATCCGTTCGACACAGTTTTCGTCGAGGGACCGATGGCGCGGACGATTCCCGATCTTGCCTTGATGCTGGATGCGATGGCCGGCTTCCATCCGCCCGATCTGTTGTCGCGCGAGCATCCCGCATCGTTCCGCAACGCCGCCGCACGACCCGGATGGGCGGGGCGCATAGCGGTGTCCGAGGATCTCGGCCTGTTGCCGGTGGATCGGAACATTCGTTCCGCCTTCCGCGGCGCGATCGACCGGCTCCAACCCGCAGGCTGCAGGATGAGCGAGACCGCCCCTGATCTCGCCGGGCTGCCGCGCGTGATCCGCGCGCTACGTGGTCTCGCCTATCTTGCCACCTGGAGCAGACTTTGGCCGCAATCGCGCGCGGCCTTCACGCCCGAAGTGGCAGGCGACATCGCCCATGGTGAAAGCCTCTCCGCAACAGACATCGCGGCCGCGATAGAGCAGCGCGCGGCCATCTATCGCCGCATGCAGGACTTCTTCGGCGACATCGACATCCTGATCTGCCCGACCGTGCAGGTCGCGCCCTTTCCGGTCGAGATCATGTGGCCGGCCGAGATCGAGGGGACCGCATCGAAGATCTACATCGACTGGATCATGATCACCTATGTCTGGTCGATCCTCGGCTGCCCTGCGCTGGCGGTGCCCGCAGGCCGCGATGGGGCCGGCATGCCGGTCTCCTTGCAGGTCGTCGGCCCACCGCACAGCGAGGAGCGCCTGATCTCCTTCGCGGCGCGGATCGAGCAGGCGTTTTCCTCGCCATCCTGAGGGAAAGGCGATGTCCCGCGGAACCTGATCTTTCACGCGCCCGTCGGTTGAATTCATCGCCTCGGAGCCCTATGCGTAGGCGCCATGGACACCCAGATGATCACCGCCGAAAAGCCGCTGATGGCCCAGGCCCGCCCGCGCAAGCCGGCGCCGTTCCTCCCCATGAGCCGCGCCGAGATGAACGCGCTCGGCTGGGACGCCTGCGACATCGTGCTGGTGACCGGGGATGCCTATGTCGACCATCCGAGCTTCGGCATGGCGATCATCGGCCGGCTGCTGGAGGCGCAAGGGTTTCGGGTCGGCATCATCGCGCAGCCGGACTGGCATTCGGCGGAGCCGTTCAAGGCGCTCGGCAAGCCAAGAGTGTTCTTCGGCGTCACCGGCGGCAACATGGATTCCATGGTGAACCGCTATACCGCCGACCGGCGCATCCGCAGCGATGACGCCTATACGGCGGGCGGCGAAGGCGGCAAGCGGCCGGACCGCTGCACCATCGTCTACGCCCAGCGCTGCCGCGAGGCGTTCAAGGACACCCCGATCGTGCTCGGCGGCATCGAGGCTTCGCTGCGCCGGATCGCGCATTACGATTACTGGTCCGACAAGGTGCGCCGCTCGGTGCTGGCGGACGCCAAGGCGGACTTGCTGCTCTACGGCAACGCCGAGCGTGCCGTGGTCGAAGTGGCGCACCGGCTCGCGGCCGGCGAAGCGCCGCGCGAGCTCGACGACATCAGGGGCGTGGCGCTGTTCCGCAAGGTCCCGGACGATTACACCGAGCTGCACGCCGACGATCTCGAGTCCGCCGACGAGGGCGCATCGCGCCAGAAGGGCTCAACCGTGATCCGCCTGCCGGCGCTGGAGCAGGTCGAGCAGGACAAGGAAGCCTATGCGCGCGCCTCGCGCGTGCTGCACCGGGAGAGCAATCCCGGCAATGCAAGGCCGCTGGTGCAGCGCCATGGCGACCGCGATCTCTGGCTCAACCCGCCGCCGATCCCGCTCACGACGGAAGAGATGGACGCGGTCTACGATCTGCCTTACGCACGCGCGCCGCATCCGTCCTATGGCGATGCCAGAATTCCCGCCTGGGAGATGATCAAGTTCTCCGTGACGATCATGCGCGGCTGCTTCGGCGGCTGCACCTTCTGCTCGATCACCGAGCATGAGGGCCGCATCATCCAGAACCGCTCGGAGGGATCGATCCTGCGCGAGATCGAGCGCATCCGCGACAAGACGCCGGGCTTCACCGGCGTCATCTCCGACATCGGCGGCCCCACCGCCAACATGTACCGCATGGCGTGCAAGGACCCGAAGGTCGAGGCGGCATGCCGCCGGCCGTCCTGCGTCTTCCCCGAGATCTGCCCGAACCTCAACACCTCGCATGACGACCTGATCCGGCTCTATCGCAAAGTGCGCGAGACCAAGGGCATCAAGAAGGTGATGGTCGCCTCCGGCGTGCGCTACGACCTCGCCGTCGAGAGTCCCGAATACATCAAGGAGCTCGTCACCCATCACGTCGGCGGTTATTTGAAGATCGCCCCCGAACATACCGAGCGCGGCCCGCTCGACAAGATGATGAAGCCGGGCATCGGCGCCTACAACAAGTTCAAGCGCATGTTCGACGAGGCGGCCGAACGGGCCGGCAAGAAATATTATCTGATCCCCTATTTCATCGCGGCGCACCCGGGCACGACCGACGAGGACATGATGAACCTCGCGCTGTGGCTGAAGAAGAACCGCTATCGCGCCGACCAGGTGCAGACCTTCCTGCCCTCGCCGATGGCGACCGCGACCGCGATGTACCACACGGGCGTCAACCCCTTGCGCGGCGTGCGCCACGGCGGCAGCGACAAGGTCGAGGCGATCAAGGGCCTGCGCCAGCGCCGCCTGCACAAGGCATTCCTGCGCTACCACGACCCCGACAATTGGCCGCTGCTGCGCGAAGCCTTGATCGAGATGGGCCGCCGCGACCTGATCGGCTCGCAGCCGCATCAGCTCGTGCCAGCACATCAGCCGCCCGGCACCGGCAAGGCCGCCGGCACCAAGCGGCCAATGCGGCCCGGCGGCAAGACGCAGCGGTTCACGACCAAGGGCCTGCGGGTGATGAAGTAGCGGGCGTGAGCCGGATCTGGCACGGTTTGGTGTGGCGTCTTCGCGTCGGCAAGACGAAAGCTCGAAAACAACCCCATGCACAGTAGCCGGGGGCAGCAAGATCAACGGCTTACGAGCGCGATGAGATCGGCGCGAACATCGACCGCAAATCGAGGCATGATCGGCCCGGGGAAACGGTCAATTTCCGTTTTTGCGAAATTCGCTTGATCGTCGGGCAAAACAGGCGTATGATGCCACCATCGCGGAACGTGGATGAGACGAACCCGTCCTGCTGCTCCGTATCGATAGCTTGAGCTCACCGCGCCGCGCCCGAATTTCTCCGGCTTCGCGACGAGCGCCCTGTTGCCCGTCCTCAACGCGCTGACGACGCAGCGGCCGCTGTGGCACAGCCTGACGCAAGGCGACTGGGTGTTCGCCGGCATCGACGTGACGTGCTGGGCACTCGCACTGCTCCATGTTGTTCTGGCTGTTCGCACCGCCCGGAACCGATCCATTGTGCAATCGAAGCGCATGCCGCAGGTGCCGGTCGCCATTGCTGTGCGGCAGAATGATCCATCTGCTTGCCCTTGGGCTGTGTCTGGCGGGCTTTGCTGCGCTGGCCTTCGCCACGCACCGCCAGCAGCGCGATATTTTCGGCAAGGCGCTGCCGCGGGTGACGACCTATGGACTTCGGGCTGCCGGTGCAGGGGTGCTGCTGCTGTCGCTCGGCATCCTCGTGGCCGCAAAGAGCTGGAGCATGGGCCTCGTGATGTTCAGCGGTCACACCACGATGGCTGCCGCCATCGTGTTTTGTGCGCTGATCGGGTGGGGAAGACTGGCTGCCCGCACGGCGCGACGTCGACAGAATGATGCTCGCGCCCGCTCCATCACTCGACGTTGAAGGTATTCGTTTCGTGATCAAGCTGGCCAGAAACGGTCGTGGATGCGGCAAATAGATGGTCGTGACTTTGTCTGCTTCTGGTCCAAAGCTGACCTTGCCGCGCTGCCCGCCTAGCGTCAGCTTTTGACCCATTGCAGAACTAGCCGCTCGCTTTGGCGACGCAGGAAAATCTCCTAAGTATTTGCACAAAGACATACCGATTTTCGGGTTATGGTTATCGCCATGAAGCGATTTCTCATCTTTCCGGGTCTTTTCCCTCCATTGGCTCTGCTTGTTTTCTTGGTACCTAGCATAGTTGCGAGACCCGAACTTCCGACGTTCCGCACACTGTATGGAATGCTTGGGATCGCCTACTTCGTTGCAATAGTGCCCCCGTGGCTTTTGGCTTTCATTGACTGGTATTTGTCGCAAAAGCCGGCCTTTGTAAGCATCACAGTCACAGCGACATCAGGGTTTATACTTTCATTGGTATGGGCTTATCTGTTGGGCCTGAAGGCCGAAGTCAGAAATGATCCGGTGCTCATCGGGATGGTTGGAGCAATTCCAACCGCAGTGTGTTGCTGGCTGTCTAAGACGAATTCCGCTCCCAAAAGATGACCCGACCAAGGTCATGCTGCCTACTAAAGCAGCCTTTGCGATGCGCCTGACGTTTTCCTTATCGCTTTAGGGTTGTGGCAATCAATTCACGCTATTGGCGGCATATGGCCTTCGAGGTGGTCCCGATTGGGGTTAAGGATAGTGTCTGATGTACTTCCTCACTGCCTGTCTGATCGTGGTAGTCGTGAGTGCCGCGCTATCGCTTCGTCGATCCAGAACTCTAACACAGCCTCAGTGGGCTACTGAGGCCCAGCGGCGCGCAGCACGGCGGCGGGCGCTTATGCCGACCATCTGCGCGGGCTTTTGTCTGCTGGCGTTGCTGGGATTTCATCATTTTCAACACGAGCCAGAACTTGGTCCCACCGCGACGACAGATTTGATGATGCTTGTTGCGTCTATGTTCGGCGGTTCCTTTCTTGGCGTCATTGGCGGGATGGATTGAGGTAGCGAGGATCAAACGCAAGGCAAAAACGCGCCCGACTAGCTGTCATGTCTTTGGCGTCGTCCTGACGATGTCTGGATTTGGCCCATCGGCGAAGATGCGCGTCGGCCCACGGAGGTCCGCTCGTTGCGGCAGAGCGGACGAGATTTGCTGAACTTCAGTTCTTCGTGTTTCGGCCCGAAGCGGAAGGTAGCGAGCGGTCGCCAATGGCGTGGCATTCCCCGAACTTGTCGTCCTTACTGTCCATCAGGTCCCGGCCTGGAATCTTCTATCCGGGCCTTGAGCGGAAAGAAACTCTCGGCCAGGATCCTGTTTTCCGCCGTCTGCAGTCCTTGATTGAGGTAGGACATATGATCCTCGCCCTCGAGCGATTTCGGATCGCTGGTAAATCCCCGCGCGTGGGGACGCGCGAGAGCCGGCGGACGCATGACTTATTATCACCAAGCTTTGGCGTGCTCGCGGAGACTGGGTCTTGTTCTCCAAGGAGTTGGGAGCGAAGTCAGCTTGCAGTGAGACCGATAGCTCGGCCTGAAGATAAGGCTCGGCGTTCTCCTGCCGAGCCTTCTTCCTATTTGTCTATCCGTCGATTCCGCTCTCGAAAAAGACAAGACGATCTTTACTTATTTAGCGGCTATCACACGGCAAACGGCCCGTGTTTCTCGGTCGTAGTGACCCGGCTGTTTCAGGACAGCTGCACAGCGCCGCAACACCCGCTGCTGCTCTGCGACCTCCAATGTCGCGAAGGCTGTGCCGACGTTGGCAGGATTGAGGCCTGCCAATCCAGAGCTGTTGTTTGCATTGGCAACGCCATTATTTGAAATGCCCACGGCTCCCGCGGCACCAGGACCAATGCCAACAGTGCCAAGCCCGCCGGTGCCGATCCCCCCAGTACCTACGCTGCCAGAACCGACACCAACTCCCGCACCTGCCCCACCAACTCCTGCAACACTCGCACCTGCGCCAGCTCCCGCCGCGCCTCCGCCGACACCCACGCCCCCCGTAGCGCCAATTCCGCCAACTCCGGCGCCCGCTCCAGCACCGACGCCAGCACTGCCCACTCCGACGCCAGCACCCGCGCCGACACCACCAACTCCGGCGCCAACGCCGGCACCCACGCCACCATCGCCCACTCCGGCGCCGGCACCCGCGCCAACGCCGCCAACCCCGGCACCAACACCGGCGCCGACGCCACCGCTACCCACTCCCGCACCAGCACCTGCACCGACACCTCCAACACCGGCGCCAACACCCGCGCCCACCTGAGCTTGCACGAGTGGTGCTGCTGCGGACAATGCAACGCAGAGCGTGGCCGCATAGAAAAGCTTCATTCGCATACACGCCTCCATGAATTCCCGGCGCCCGCAAAGGGACGCCTGCAACAAGATTCTTGTCCAGGAGGAAGCGATGATTTGTCGGTCCGTTCCTCAACCGGCTCCAAGTAGGTTAACGGGACGAAAAGAGCATTCTGAGAATTTTGCGATTGCGGAATCAGCGCGCAGTCGCGAGGCTATCGAGTTCGCAATTCATCTCGTCGCTTGTGGGGAAGCGTTCGGTGGCTTACGCGCGGTTTCGTAAGCTCCGCTTTATGGCCCGTGTTAGACCACAGCTCGGGCGCCGCGAGGTCAGCTGTCGGGCGTTGACCCGCCAAAGTTATGACCGGTCAAGGCAGCCTTTGACCCAAAGCGGACGTAGCGTTGACCGCGCTAACAGCGCGTCAGATAACGGCACACCACTTCACGAACGAACCGCAGGCGGCGATTGGCATAGGCGCGGCCCCCGTTCAGGCGGAAGTCGACGAAGCTAACGCGTGCGACCACGCCCTCGGTGATTGACATCATATACTTGCATAGAGATACGGGATGGAGCCTCCCTTCACACTGCACCGAAAAGAATTCGTCTGCAGGCTCCCCCATATAGTTGGAATAGCTTGCGACGCCCTTGTAATGAGCTAATCCCTCGAAATCATCGTTCTGACGCTTCGGGGCGGATCGCAACACGTTGGCGCGGGTTGCATCCGCATAGGCTGCTGTAGGCATCTGGCTCGGATGGATCTGAACTATAGTCTCTTCGGCACGCATGCGCTGGCCAGCGGTCGCGCGGTCAAGGCCGTCGCGCCGTGATCGCTCCGCCACCGCCACGCTCCACGGCTCACCGCTGCCATCGACGAACACGAGTTCGACTTCATTCGAACTGAGTTGCGAGGGCAGCGGCCCCTTACTGCTCGGCGGCGCCCTGTTGACGAAAACCACAAATGCCCGGGGCACGATAAGATCCGGAAAATTGGCCTTTCCGACAACATCATTGACAAGGCTGATCCGCATCGGAGTCATGTCAAGCGAGAAGTGCATGTAATCTGCCGGGACCTGATTGGGCACGTCGTCCGCGCGGGCGAAATCGAGGCCGTAGCTCGCCAACACGATTGCAGCCGCTAGGATGCCGCGTTCGATCCGTCTCTTGGTAGTTACGTTTTCTATTGTCAACATTGAGGAACCCAGTCATCGCGCCTCGATTATGTCGATCACAACTTAAGCGCTAACCGCTCACACCGCACGTGAGGCGCACCCTCACGATTAATAGAATGTTGCTTGGGACCTATTGGCGGCGGACGTCCGGAACTGGCCCTAAGCGGCGGTTGAAAGATGTCTGCTAGTCCGCCGCTGTCGGGATACAAGCGGACATCTCAAGTCCGGGCCGAAAATGGTGCGATTGCCCCGAAGCCGACTCTTCGTGATCATCGCCTCCAGTTCGCTTGGAAATGCCTGCGTCATTCGATCGATACATTTTGAATGGAAGCGGGTTAGCCTTTACGAGATCTGGCATCGCGTATAGGTTGTGCAAATCCAACATTTAGCGGGATTCGGATGTGCGTGCCTTATGGTCTTTGGCTTTGATGGCACTGATTGTCGCAGAAATTCTTCTTTTCGCAGCCCAGCCCGATTGCGGCGACGGGCATGTGCCCGTGCCTGGATTGTCGGGATGGCATTGTAGGCTGAAAGGCGATGGTCCGAGACCCTGAGGTCGTGAGCCACCTGGTCTCCCAAAGGCGGACCGAACGTCCGCCACGGTGGTCGACTTCGTTAGGCTTTGACCCAAAGCGCTCTCGGTCGAGAGGTGGATAACCACCTTACGCAACCACATAAGTCACACATCCGCAGCGCGAGACCAGATGCCGAAAGGTAAGAAGAAGTTCTGACCATGCACATGCACCTGCGCTTTTCGTCAGCAACTGAATTGCATCAGGTTCAAATTGGGCGAATGCGACCAGAAGCGATTCCGGGGACATTTACTGACCCTAACGCCAGATTTGGACATATCAGGCGCCCATTGCCCGTAGCGAAAAAGAAGCCGCCGCGCACTCAGGACGACGATCCAGCCTAGGTGATCTCTGCCCGATAGAGGATTACCCGAGTCGATTATTGACCCGAACCGGACATCGACCTGAGCGGGATGTCTACATCGAACGACAAACACTGCACCCTCGGCTAAATTATCATCCCTTACCGGCACTTCAGGTCGTGATATTGAGACCACGGGCGCCGTGAGGCGGCGGCTGTTTGAAAGGAAAGCTATGTATAGTCCTTCTCAACAACTCATTCACCTGGGCCTTGGCTTCATGGTCTCCCAAGCCTTGCGCGTTGCGACAGATCTCAACGTTGCGGATCGCTTGGTCGCCGGAGAGCGGAGCGTCGACGATCTGGCGGAGGAAACGCATTGTCACTGCGATGCGCTCTATAGGATTATGCGGCTTCTCGCCGCCGAGGGGGTCTTTAGCGAAACCTCGGCCCGCCGTTTCCAACTCACCGAATTGGGCGCAGCCTTGCTTTCCGACGCGCCCTCAAGTCCCCGCGACCTGATCCGAATGATGAACAGGGAGCCCTATCTCGCCTTCGCTCAGCTCACTCATTCAGTGCAAACGGGTTTGCCGACGTTCGAAACCGTATTTGGAAAGCCCAGGTTCGATTGGCTGGCGGACCATCCGGACGCGGCTTCGCTATTCCAGCAGGCGATGATCGCGCTTAGCCAAGGCGCCAATGAAGCTGTAGCAGAGGCGTGTGATTTTGGTGCGTTTTCTCAGATTGTCGATGTCGGCGGCGGCCATGGACAGCTGCTTTCGGAGATCCTAAAGAGACACCCTCACCTTTCCGGCATATTGTTTGACCTACCGGCGGGGGTTGAGGCAGCGCGGGCTGATGCGGCAAGTTTCCCGCCACAGACCTCGTTCGTGGCCGGCAATTTCTTCAACGCCGTTCCAGCCGGTGCGGACGTCTATATCATGAAAAAGGTCATTCACGATTGGAATGACGAGCAAGCGGTACGCATCCTGCGCAATTGCCGAGAGGTAATGAAACCCCACGGACGAGTGTTAATTGCGGAGACTATTATTCCCCCGGGAAACGAACGAAATACGATCAAGCTAATCGATGCGAACATGCTTGTCGTTACGGGGGGCGTCGAGCGAACCGAGAGCGAATTTGCCGCTTTGCTTGCCGCCGCAGGTCTGCGGCTTGAGCGGGTCATTTCGACCGCCCGGGCGATCTCAGTTCTTGAGGCAAGCCGAGCCTGAAGTCTTCGAAAAAGCATCGGGTCATACATGCGCAACGAACCTTTAGATCGTCGAAACCTCTGCATGTCAGCCTTTGGCCCATCGCTGCGGCATCCCACGACCGAGGATATGTCGGCTGTCAGAGGTAGACCGGGCCTAACCTAAGCCGGGCCGGATCGCCGCGATTGACCCATTGCGGCCTCCGTGTTGCCAAGGAGGGGATGTGCCATCGGCAGCGTTGGAGCGGATGAGCTGGCCGGTGCCAGCCGGCCCGGAACGCTTTCAATAGTATTTTCTTGAACAGATGGATCGAGGCTCGATCGTCGGTGGAATCCGACAAAAAATGAGCTCCGTAGACGTCGTTGTTCCCTGCTTCAGGTATGGGCACTTCCTGCGAGAGTGCGTCGAGAGCGTTTTGACGCAATCCGGTCCCGAGTTGCGCGTGCTCATCATCGATGATGCGTCACCTGACAATACCGCGGAAGTTGCGCAAGAGTTACGGTGCTCCGATCCCCGCGTCGATTACCGCAGGCACATCTGGAATCAAGGTCTCATCGCGACCGCCAACGAGGGCATTGCCTGGGCGAGCGCCGACTATATGCTTCTGCTGTCGGCGGACGACTACCTGCTGCCCGGTGCCCTGTCGAGATCGGTCGATCTGATGGACAATCACCCTTCTGTCGCTTTCACCTTCGGAGGCGCGGTTGTTCTAGACCAGCGCGGGGATCATCCATTCTACAGAAGCTATTATGGAACGGAAGTGGATCTCCGAACGCGCATCTTGTCCGGACTCGAGTTCATCACTCTTAGTCGTGCACAATGTATTGTGGTGTCACCGACCGGCGTGGTTCGCACGAGCCTGCAGAAAAAACTGGGCGGGTATCTAGCAGACTTGCCCTACGCCTCCGACATGGAAATGTGGATGCGGCTCGCCGCACATGGCGACGTCGGATTCATTGGTGCGGACCAGGCCGTGTATCGATACCACTCAGTCAACATGTCGAGTGAGCCTTCACCGGAGCTAAACCTGCTCCAACGCAAGGCGGCTATCGAACATTTCCTGAATGGCGGCGCCGCGCTGCTGACAAACGATCTCAGGAACTGGTTGACCCGCCAATTGGCACTTGACGCGATCGTCCGCGCAAGCATTGCCTTCAACGAAGGAGCGATAGACACCTCAGCACGCCTTGCCGAACTTGCGTTGAGTATTGACCCAAGCGTTCAACATTCACGTCGTTGGTGGTTTCTTGCCTGCAAGAAGATTCGGATTGCGAGGATGGCAGCTGGTGCGGCCTTCAGTTGAGTTGTTCAGATCCATCTTCCGGAACGAGCGGCGCTGAGTAGCCGAGCTCGCTGCGACGCATAGGCTGCCCGCTAAAAACCACTGGCGCATCATTTCCGCTTCTGGCCCGTAGCCGACGGTTCCGGTGGCTGTCGGCGCATCGGTTGCGGGGTGTAGCGCGGAAGCCGCTGAGATCGGATCCCATTGGCAGCATATGCGCTCATGGCCGACCCACGAGCGTCCTCCGCCAGGAGCCGCTTGTGGCCCAAGAGGGACATATCGGGTTGCGAAGCAGAATGCCTGCTCTCGTTCACCACATTTAAACCTTAAGATTGTACGAAGAGTGCTCACCCACAGGTCGCAGGAACATGCGAACAGCCTTCCTACAGAAGCCGTCATTGGACTTCGGGCAATGAAGGCCTGGCAGACCAGCTGCATCGTGGCTGTTCTCGCATCCGCGGGACTTTATCTGGCCGCGGGTAACAGACCGGCCGCGACGTTGCCCGATGTTCTGCCGGAAGCGGCAGCGAGCATACCGGCTGGGGCGAGCATGGCGGCTCCTGCGAGCGTGGTGACGCCTGCCATGTACGCAGAGGCAGCCGCCAGACTTTCGGCAGCGCTTCGGGAAGAAAGAGCAGAGCCGGGCTCGGTGACGTCGGCAGGTTCGGCGCCGCTACGCACCGAAGCCGAGATCGTCGATCAACCCGTCGCGCCGAAATTGGCGTCGTTGGGACAGGATGTCGTCCAATCGCTGCCGCCGGAACGCGATGCGTCCAACGGTGCGCCGAAAGCGGCGTCGACGCAGGATTTCCGTCATCTGGCCTACTACGTCTGGTCCGAACTGCCGCCCGCCGAGAAACCGGCGGAGATCGTCTTGCGTGCGTTTAGGGATATTCCGCTGGGAACGCCGACCGAAGAAATCAAGCGCGCTGCCGACGCGTTTGGTCTCGATTTCAATTTCATGATGGCGGTTGCCAAGATCGAATCCGGTTTCAACCCCAATCAACGCACCGGGTCCTATATCGGGCTGTTTCAGCTCAGCTATTATGAGTTCGGGAAGTTCGGCTTCGGGCAGATTCGCAGTCCGCGGGATAACGCCGTCGCCGCCGCCTACAAGATCATTACCGAGGGCGTCCTGTTCGAGTGGATCACCCACCGTAAGCCGGACATGAGCGATCTCTACCTGATTCATCAGCAGGGCTGGGAAGGCGCCGCCGAGCACATCAGCCGGCCCGCTCGCGCCGCGTGGAAATCGATGTGCGCCACCAGCGAAGGCAAGGAGAAGGGTGAGCGGTGGTGCAAACGCGCGATTTGGGGCAATGCACTTCCGGCCTTCAAGCGCACCTGGAAATCGGTCGACAACGTGACGTCAGAAGCGTTCGTCGGCATGTGGCGCGGCCGGGTCGCCGAATTCTACACGAAATATGTGGCGACTGCTGCGGCGGCGGCAAACCAATAAGTCGGTCGTCGGCAGCGCCGCGCATGCTTGCTTGTCTTTAGCGCAACTCGCCGGCCGTCGGCCTTTACCCAGGGTGTGTTGGGCCCTCACCTGAACGGGCTATTGAGCCGTGTAAACGCAACGAAACCCGATATAGACCGCGTGAAAGTCGGCCGATTTCCACTGTACGGCTGACGCTTTTGTCTTGTCCGCACCGTACCACCACGACCCGCCGGCCGTCAGTGCCTCATCGCCCCGCCGATCCGCGAGCCATTCCCAGACATTGCCACCCATGTCGTACAGACCGTTGACACCCCGCTTGGTGGTACCCACGGCTGCATGCCGCGGCCAGCGATCTCTATCGGATGTGTTCATGCCATCAGGTTTGTCGCCGACAGGATAAGGATAGGTGCGTCCATTTACGAAATCGTCGGTAGGATTCGCACGCGTTTCGGTATAGGCGGCTCTTTCCCATTCTTCCAGGGTCGGCAAGCGTCCGCCCACGGCTAAGCAGTAGTCACGAGCTTCGTTCCACGACACATGCACCGCCGGCTCATCTTCGCCGCCTGGTTCTCCGAACGGCGTCGCCCATGTCCAGCCGCTGCGACGGATCCAGCCGTCCGCGAATTCGTGTCCGCCTCCTTCCTGTTCGGCCGCGGTCTTCAGAGCTTTGTCAGCAGCGAAATTGCGAAACTGGCCGATCGTGACCTCGGTCCGGTCGATGGCAAACTTGCCCAGATTCTCGCGTTGGGCAGGCTCGGCGAATGCAACGCCGGTAACGGCCATCAAGCCACATCGCAAAGCAATCGAGCGCCATTTCATGTATGAACTTCTCCTGTATTGCTTCTAGGTGAGAAGGGCAGGCGTCGACCCTGCGCGCCTGCCATTCATCGATCAACTCATGCGCTGACGCAATGCCGCCTGCGAACGGCGGATGACGCCCTGGTACATGCTCTGCTTGTCAGGATACCATTGCATCGACGAGAGATTGGCGAAGCCGGGAATGCTTTCCATATGCCGTGCCATCCGCTGCCGCATGGATTGATCCGGCTGAGGACCGCGCAGCGCGCCGACATTCTCGGCCGCGTGATCCGGGTTCGATGTCGCGGCAAGAACGGTCGTCACCGCCGGATGGCCCATGACCCATTTGATGAAGAACTGCGACCAGTTCTCCGCAGCGATATCGCGGGCAAAATCGGGCAGCGGCCGGCCCTCGACGATCTTGTGCAAGCGGCCTTTTTCCAGCGGCATATTTGTGAGCACGCCGACGCCCTTGTCGCTCGCCGCGCGAAGGACGCGCTCCTCGGCGTGACGATTGAAGATCGAATAGTTGACCTGGATGATGTCCACCAGATCCTTGTCGATCAAGCCTACGAGAATGTTGTGATAGTCATTCTCGTGGACCGAGGCGCCGACATAGCGAATCCTGCCCTCTCTCTTCCATACGCGCAGCAGTGGCACGATCGCGTCGACATTGACCAGGCTGTGGCAGTGGAGCACGTCGATCTTGTCGCGCCACAGCCGAAGCCTCGACTGCTCCATGCTGGCCAAGGCGTGGCTTTCGTCGGCCAGGTAGTCGCCGGTCGACCAGATCTTGTTGCTGATGAACATCTGGTCCGTCACGCCCATGGCGCTGAGAAATCCACCGACGCTGACCTCGCCGGTACCGTAGAGCGGCGATGTATCGATCACCCGGACGCCGGCATCTATATATTTCCTGGTGACCTCTCGCAGCGCGTCGCGATTGCTGCCCGGCAGCAGGTCAAAAGTCAGAAACGTTCCCAGTCCGAGCGCGGGCAGACTTTCGTTGGTGCGGCCGATCGTTCGGGTGAGTACCGGCCCCGCCGCAGCCGCACGCGATGCAGTGCCGGCTGGCGCTTGCGCACTGGCGCTCGAAACGCCGACCGCAGTTGCGTGAACAGCCGTCGCCGCGATGGCGCCCATCGCGGTGGCGGCGCCGAGAAACTGGCGGCGGTCGGTCGCCGTCGGCCAATCCTGTGGTGTATCCATTGCAAATCTCCGTGATTTCGCCTGCCGCACTTGGCAGGTCGCCTGCCAATAGAAAGGATCGACCTCTCGCTTTGTCGCGCGGGATTCTGATCAAATCACCCCGATCCTGACGCGACGATGCTCCCTTTCCGGCCTGCAAGGAATTGCGGTTCCAAGCTTGAATGTGTATTCAGGCGACATCGCTTCGCAGGAAGTCGCGATGCACCGTGTCATTGAGAATGCGTCGACAATCGATCGGTTGAGCTCCCGGCCGGATGGCTGGCGGCGCACCCAATGGGCGAACGGCGCATTCGAAACGGCGTACCGGCCGATGACCTCCATCGTCGAAGGACGCATCCTGTCGCCAAATCACCTCATCATGGCGACCCTGTCCGGCGGCGCCGAGCGACATGAAATTTCGGCCGATGGCGGGCATCGCTATGACGGGCCCGATTTGCCGTCGACCGTTTCATTTCTCCCGGCTGGCTGCGAACGACGGCTTCGGCTTCACAATGTGGGTTGGCGATGGGCAGCGATCGCCCTCGACCCCGCCAAGATTTCAGGAATCGCCGGTGCATCGATCGAAGGACTGGGCCCCCTCTCGGGTTCGGAAGACAGCTTTGTCTGGAACATGCTCGCGGAGTTCGAACGAGTTGACGCGCTGGAGGGAGGTCTCGACGCGATCTATTGCGACACGATGAGCCTTGCTCTCATTGTATACCTTGCACGCCGATACGGTGGTGCAAGAGTGAAGGATACATCGATCAAGCTGCCGGCGTGGAGGTTACGGCGCGTCACCGAATTCATCGACGCGCATTTAAGCGCGACAATTCGGATTGCCGATCTCGCTGATCTTGCGCAGCTCTCGGAAGGCCATTTCCATCGCGCATTCAGGGCAGCGACGGGGCAGACGCCGCTGGCATTCGTCCATGCGCGGCGAGTCGCAATGGCAAAACAACTGCTGGCGAGCAGCAAGCTTTCGGTCGCGCAGATGGCGCTACGCGTCGGTTTTATCAGTCCCGCGCATTTTGCCCGCGTCTTCCGGTCAATGACCGGCCAGAGCCCATCCCAATATCGACGCTCATTCCATCTTTGACGGGGGAAAGTAGCGCCTGACGGCCAATGGCGGACAACGGCAGTCGGCAAATAGCTGACGACACGCCTCAACCCTGCGTCATTTTCCGACGAGCCTGCGGCCCCGGCGTCAAGACGCAGCGGTTCACGACCAAGGACCCCTGCGGGTGATGAAGTCGCGGCACTGCCCGCGCTACAGCGCGAGCACGACCTCGCCCGACACCGCGTCCGTCACGCCGCGTCCGTTGCCCTGGTCCTCGAGCACCGGCCTGAAACTGTCGAGGGTCTTGATCATCGCCGAGCGTGCCGCCACCAGCGCGTCCTGGCTGGACCACGTGCCGATGAGGCAGAAGGTCTGATCGCCGGTCCTGATGATGACGCCGTGCTCCAGTCCCGGCCATTTGGCCTTGCCGTCTCGGTGCGCATCGAGAAAGGCGCCCTCCTGGCCCGGCTTCACCTTGAACTTGACGACGTTGTAAACCTGCATGACGCGCCTCCGGAAAATGATTGGATGAAAATGCGAGCGCCGTACCAGATCGGGTTCGGACCGATATCTTTGCACCCCCGCAACAAAAAGTCGAAAACAACCCCACGCACGGTAGGCGCGGGCAACAAAATCAGCGACTTAGAGCGCGGCGAGCCGGGATAGATCTCCGCGGCGGACCCGGCTGCTTCAGCAAGCACGATCTTTCGAATGACCGCAGCGCACTCTGCTCATTTTACGAAAGCGTTGCACCGTCGGGCAAAACAGGAACAGGATGGCGCATCGGAAGAATCAAGATGGGCCGACCCCATCCGCTGCTCCGTACTGACATCCCTGGGCTTCACACCTCTGGAACCAACGAGGGTGTCGCGCGTTGCCGCGCTGCTCTTGAAGGTGACGCGGCTGAGGCCGGGTCGCATTGCTGGGCCAATCAAGACGGGAAAGCCGGGCGAGCCAAACCAGATGCGTCGTATCCGACTCGTGATCGCAGATCGCCGTCCGATCGTTTTGCAGGGTTTTGCCACGCTATTTGCGACCGAACGTGACTTCGAGATCGTTGCGTCCTGCATCAATGGAGCCGATTGCCTCGAAGCCGTCCGGACGTTGGCGCCGGACGTCGCGCTTGTCGAGGATGGATTTCCCGATCTGACGGCCTCAGCCATGCTGGCCGCCGTCAACGCCGAAAGCCTTCGCACACGGCTGGTCTTCTACACCGCATCGATCGCACGCGGCGATCTCGCTGCGGCCGTCGCAGCGGGTGCCTGCACCGCCATACCGATGCGCGAGGAGCCCGAAAACCTGTTGCAGTCGCTGCGGCTGGTGGCGCCGAACGCGCACCCGGCGGCCCGCAAGACAGGCAATGGCGCGTCTGGCGAAAATGGCCTGGCAGCGCTGACGGACCAGGAGCGCAGGATCATGCGTCTGGTCGCCAGCGGCATGTCGAACAAGGAGATTGCGCGCGAGCTCAAGGTCGCCCCAGGCACCATTCAGGCGCGGATCGATCACATATCCGCGCGGCTCGACATCAAGGGCCGGACGGAGCTCGCAAGCTTCGCCCTGACGCGCCTTTACGGCGGGGTCGGCGCGCTTGCAGCTCTGATTTGGGCGGCGCTCGAGGACGTTCGATCCGCCGGCGCGACCGAAGTCGATACTGTGGATGCCGACACTGTCACGGTCATGACCGCAGATGGCACCGGCGCGATCGTGACCATCAAGATCACCTCCGCAAAAACGACTCCTGCTCCGGGCAAGATGGCCAGAGCCGTCCGTATCGAGAACTCCCCGACGGACATGCCGACGCGGGCCGCCAAGCTCATCGAATCCCGAGCCGATATTGCTGGCAGCACGATCACAGTGCCGCCACTCAACCCTGCAAGGCCGGGCTTGAGCAGCGCCGGCACGTTCATGATGACGGCAGTCGGAGTCTCGCTCCTGAGCAGTCACGCCCAGGCGTTCACTGCTTGGGACAGACCGAGCGATGTCTTTGCGTGGGCTGACGCGAACGCCCCCCGCGAGTTGGTCGCCCTCGATAGTCCCGGCAGGCCCGATCTCGACGGCTTCGACAAGCTGCCCTGGCTCGATCCCGACACACACCATGAATCATTCGCGTTGGAAGCTGCCCGAGGCGACGCCATGGCCAGAGCCGACGAGGTTCAGATCATCGATGCGGCCGCGCGCGAGGACGGCTTCGGCGACAACGGCAACCCTCATATCGGATCCGGCGCCATCGACGCTCTGAGGGATCATGGCGGCTTGGAACAGGCGGCCGCAACGGGCGCGAGGAATGCCGAACGCGGCACGACACAGGCAGCGGCGATCGACGCACGCGATCATGGACAAGCGCAGCGCGATTTGCACGCTTCGGAAGACGGCGCAGCAGCCGGCAAGCCGGAGACCGAGCACGGGCCACCCGACCACGCATCAAGCCAGGGAAAATCGCACGCTTCGGAGAAGGATGCAGCAGCCGGCAACAAGCATGCCGAGCTCGGCCCGCCGGAGGGCGATTCCGCTCGTGGACAATCGCAGCGTGATTTGCATGGTTCGGAAAACGGTGCAGCGGCCGGAAAGCATCAGGACAAGCAGGGCTCGACCGGGCACGACCCCCATCATGGACAATCGTATCACGCTTCGGAACCCGGTTCCGCAGCTGCCAAGCAGCTTGCCGACGATGACGGCCCCGCAAGCCATGCCAATTCCGGCCAATCGCAGCGTGACTTGCACCAGGCGCATCCAAACGCTTCTCAAAATCCGCATGCAGAGCCGGGCCAAAAGGCTGACGGCCACGACCCGGCGAACCACGGCGCCGGTGCAGCACAAGCGGCTGCCGCGCCCGGGGCCGGAGATTCCTTTCATTTCAGGAACGATATGCCATCGGCCAAGGGTTCGGATCATCGCGAGAGTGGCTATGGCACCGACACGGCAGAACACGGCCCGCACCGCGCCGGACATCCCGAACTGTCGCTGATCCCAGATGCAGACCTGATTGGCCATTCGCACGCGGAGCAAAGTGCCGTTGATCACGCGAGGGGCGTTGAGCATCATCCAGTGCATGATTGGTTTGTGTAGCTGACCAAGCAGAAGCTGCCAAAGCAAGAGGACGAATGACGCCGCTTCGCTCGACGGTCTCCCGCGCGGCCGCCGCGGGCTCAGCCGGCGTTAACCATGGTCGACGGTTCCGGTCCCAGCAAAATCGCTTCGAAGTTTCTTAAATCTTGCTGGGTACTCCTCCTGGGCGTGGCGACCTGGGAGAAGACATGAGCAAGCGGGCCAAACGCCGGAAGGTCGAGACGATCGCACTGCCGATGGCAGCGAGAGTCGGAATTGGCGCCGTGGCCATCGCAGCATTGGGGTATGGCCTGCTGGGCGCCCCGGGAAACGTGCAACCGGTGCGGCAGCCGTCCGCGCCCCAGGCCAAGGCATCGTCAACGCCGGTCTACGTGGCACCGCAGGTTCACGCAGCAGCGCCCGCGCCGCCCCCGGTTCCTACTCCGGCGCCGCTTGTCGAACCGCCCAAAGCCGACGCCGAAATTCCCGGAGCCTTGGTCCGGCAGGTGGTCGACTATGCCAGCCGCCAGACGCCGGGCACCGTGATCATCGATACCAACAACACGTTCCTCTATCTCGTCCTGAGCGACACGCAGGCGATGCGCTACGGCATCGGTGTGGGCCGCGAAGGTTTTGCGTGGTCCGGTGAGCAGACCGTGGCGCGTAAGGCAGAATGGCCGGATTGGCGCCCGCCTGCGGAGATGGTCTCGCGTCAGCCCTACCTGCCGCGGTTCATGGCGGGCGGGCCCGGCAATCCGCTCGGCGCCCGCGCGATGTATCTCGGCGAGACCGAATATCGAATTCACGGCACCAACAAGCCCGAGACGATCGGCAAGCGGGTGTCGTCGGGCTGTATCCGCCTGACCAACGAGGACGTCGTCGACCTCTATGAGCGGGTGAAAGTCGGCGCGAAGGTGATCGTGCTTCCGACGAATGCGGCCCGTCGACCGTCCCAGGGTACGCCGCCCGATGCCGCATCCCGATCTCCGGACCCGGCCTCGCCGTCGAACCGGCCGTCGGCAACGAGCGCACAGGTGCCATCACCCGGACCGAAGATCGCCGAGGTGCAGTAGTTCGGCCCTTCCTCCTGGCTCTGCCTCGAGGACAAAGAGCAGTTCAAGTCGTCACTTCACGTCGATAGCCACGGCCGAACAGACCATCTTGCGCGACCAAAGCCGGTCTGCGTTGGCAAGATGCGGCACCGAATTAACCCTATCGACAAATGATTGCCGTTGGGCGGCGGCCGCCGGCAAAGTTGCCTCATTGACGCGCAGAATTTTCAGCGGCGCTAACCTGGGTCAGAGGCGCGTTATGCTGAGAATGGCGTTGTTGGGCCTCCTCATCCTGTTGAGTGTGGGAATGCTGTCGGCCATGGAGCTGAGCGCTCCACCGCGTCGCATCGCCGCCACGGTCCAGCCGCCTGCCGAGCAGAACGCAAGCATCCCCGCTTCGCACGATGCGCTGGCGAAGGCCGACCGCCTCGAGGTTGCCGCTGAGAGCCGCGCGATGCCGACACAGACCGCTTCGGTGGATAACCCGGTTGCTCCGCAGGACGTGCATGTCCGTTCATTCGCGCCGACGCCGATCGTCCGTCCGCGAAGCAAACCGAAACGGATCGCGACCGCTGAACCTCCCAAGCCGAAGCCAAAGGCATTTGGCGTCAAACGAGCCGCCACTGTTCAGCGCGCAAAGGCCGCCAACGAGACCGAGCAGTGTCGCCTCAAGGCGTTCGGCGGCCTGCTCAAGGCTTTGAACTTGACCGGCTGCGACATCTGAGGCCGCCTCCAGGAACGTCTCGCAAACTCTTCCGATCAGCCATATGTTGCCCGCATGAAAAAGATCGGATTTCTCTCCTTCGGGCACTGGACGCCCTCGCCGCAATCCCGGACGCGCTCGGCGGCGGATACGCTGCTGCAATCGATCGAGCTGGCGGTCGCGGCCGAACAGCTCGGGGCCGACGGCGCCTATTTCCGCGTGCATCATTTCGCGCGGCAGCTGGCCTCGCCGTTTCCGCTGCTCGCGGCCGTCGGCGCCAAGACCAGCCGAATCGAGATCGGCACGGCCGTGATCGACATGCGCTACGAGAACCCGCTCTACATGGTGGAGGACGCCGGCAGCGCCGATCTCATCGCCGGCGGACGGCTGCAGCTCGGCATCAGCCGCGGCTCGCCAGAGCAGGTGATCGACGGCTGGCGTTATTTCGGCTATCGGCCGGCCGAGGGCCAGAGCGATGCCGACATGGGGCGGCGCCATGCGGAGGTCTTCCTCGATCTCCTGCGCGGCGAAGGTTTTGCCGAGCCCAACCCGCAGCCGATGTTTCCCAATCCTCCCGGGCTGTTGCGCCTGGAGCCGCATGCGCCGGGCCTGCGCGAGCGGATCTGGTGGGGCGCCGGCTCGAACGCCACCGCGGTGTGGGCGGCGCAGCTCGGCATGAACCTGCAGAGCTCGACGCTGAAGAACGATGAGACCGGCGAGGCCTTTCACGTGCAGCAGGCGGCACAAATTCGCGCCTATCGCGCGGCGTGGAAGGAAGCCGGCCACAGCCGCGAGCCCCGCGTCTCCGTCAGCCGCAGCATCTTCGCGCTAATGGACGAGCGCGACCGCGCCTATTTCGGCGGCGAGCGCGGCAGCGAAGACCAGATCGGCTTCATCGACCCGCGCACGCGCGCGATCTTCGGGCGGAGTTATGCGGCCGAGCCGGACGTTCTGATCGAACAGCTGCGCCAGGACGAGGCGATCACCGAAGCCGATACGCTGCTGCTGACGATCCCGAACCAGCTCGGCGTGGATTATTGCGCGCATGCGATCGAGGCGATCCTGATGCATGTCGCGCCGGCGCTGGGGTGGCGGTGACCTGAAAGGCGTGACACGACCGCAAGTCGTGATTGACTTCATGCACCACCGACGCCAATGATCCCCCGGGGCATTGTTGGACTGATCGGGGGTTGAATGGGCTTGCGTCCAGGAATTTTCGTTGCAGCATTCTTGCTAGCGGGGTGTGCGTCAGGGCCGATGGGCAGCTCGGCGCTGACAGAGAACGTCAAGGCCAACACTGCGCGGCTTGTCATCTATCGCTCGTCCGCCCTCGGTTTTGCGATCCAGCCAAATTATGCGGTCGATGGAAATGTCGTTGGAGGCAGCCAGGCTGCAGGGTTCGTCGCCTGCGAGCTGCCTCCGGGCCGCCACGAGGTTGCGGTCAACAATCTTCCACTGAGTACCAACCTGTTCGGGCAGGGAAGCGAGAAAGTGAGCCTCGATCTGCGCGCCGGCAGCACCACCTACCTCTCCGCCCAGCCACAGGTGGGAATCATCACGCCCGGTGCGATCACGTTGGTTCAGGTCACGGAAAGCCAGGGTCGTGCCGACGTCGCCAGCTTGCATCAGAGCAACAGCTCATGTGGCAAGGCGTGATCTGAGGCTCTCCGCGGCCGAAACGCGGATGAAACGCCTTATTCTGCAAATCGTCTTGCGCCTTGGTCGCTATGCGGTGCTTCCCGTCGTCGCGCTGGCATGCACGATTCTCGCCATCTGGCTGATGATCATGGACCGCTACACGATTGCGGCGCTGGCCACGGCACCGATTGTGTTCACAAGCTCCATGGCCACCATAGCACTCGCAATTGGGCTCCTGTTCCTGCCTTCGCGCAAGCATGGCGGTTTCGAAGCCGACGAACAGACCGCCCCGGGGCTTTGGGCCGCATGGAGGGAGCTCGATCGCAGTTTTGTCAGATCGAACCGCACTCTGCTGGTCGACACCGATTTCAACGCTTCGATCTCGGAAGAAAGCCGGTATGCGGGCGTGTTCGGACAGCATGTCACGATGACCATTGGTCTGCCATTGTTGATGATCCTGGACCAGCGATCGGTTCGTGCCGTTATCGCTCATGAAGTGGCGCACGCCCGGCTTCGGCACACTTCGGGAGGCACCAACCTCGCCGATTTCATGGCGGCCGCGGAGAACGTTTTCTTCTACGCCGATCCGGAGCACACGATTACCGGATACATTGCTCGCATCCTACTCCATTCCCTGCTCGAAAGGCTGGAGAAGGAATACAAGGCATTGTCACGGGAGAACGAGCTTGCCGCCGATCTGGAAGCGGCCGAGCAGGTTGGACGCGAGGAGATGGCACGCGCGCTGGTGATGATGGAGGTTTGTGGAGCACGTCTGGCCGATCTCGTCTTCGCTCCCCTGCAGAAGGAGGTGCTCGGCGCAATCAAGGCGCCATCGCCGCCATTCGCGCGAATCTTAGATCAGATTCCAGCTATAAGAGCGCCCGGATTCATGACCGCCGCCGTCGCCAGTCTGAGCCGCCAGCACGATCCCGATTCGACACATCCGCCTTTTGGCCAGCGGTTGGCCAGCCTCGGATACATCGACGTACCTGACGTTGGCGAGATACAAATGTCCGCGGTTGACCAACTTCTCTCACCGGACGCTGCCAACCAACTCACCTTACGATTCGATGAGGAATGGCGGAAGAAGGTCCAGGAGTGGGTCAGCGTCGGCAGATGAACGTGCGGGCTCTGGCCGAGCGAACAATTGCTCGACGATCTTCGTGTGTCCGTGCTAGCTCTTGGGACCGGCGGCAGGATCACGCGAGCTGGACAGTGTTATGCTATCCTGTCTCCTCCACAGCGAGCTTGCCGCCATTCGCCGGGTCGCGCGATGAATCAGCGTCTGTCACTCGTCAGTCTCGTGGTCGCCGACTATGATGAAGCGATCGCCTTCTTCACGCGCGCTCTGGATTTCGAGCTTTGCGAGGACACGCCGCTCGGCGGCGGCAAGCGCTGGGTGGTGGTGCGGCCGCGGGGCAATCCTGGTTCTGGCCTGCTCCTGGCGCGGGCAGACGGGCCGGCGCAGACGGCGCGCATCGGCGACCAGACCGGCGGGCGCGTCTTCCTCTTCCTGGAAACAGACGACTTCGAGCGCCATCATGCGCGCATGACGGCGGCGGGCGTGCGTTTCGTCCGGCCGCCACGGCACGAGGCCTATGGCGTCGTGGCGGTTTTCGAGGATCTGTGCGGCAACCGTTGGGACCTGATCCAATCGTCAAGCCGCAATTGATGCTGTCGCCGCCGGTTCCGCCAGCCTCATGCCTATTTCGACTTGAGGGGCATCGCCGATTGTGGGCGCATCACGTCCCGCAGCCGAGGTCCTCAGACCATAGAAGCGACTTTCGGAAAGAGCTGGCTGAGCGCATCGGCATCGATGCCATCCGCGCCGCGCCACCAGATGGCCGGGTAGGCCCAATCATTGGTGTGATCGGGAGGCCGGTCCCGGAACTCATCCGGCGTAAAGGCCTGCAGGAAGCCGCTGCGGCCCGCCGGCTTCAGGACGCCGCAATAACCGAGAATCTGGATGAGAACGCACCGCTCGGCTCGGTTCGACTTGAGCACTTTGCCGATGCGCTTCTCCAGCTCATTCGGCCTTGCGTCCGGAGGGAGGCCAGAGGCGATGCCGACGATCTCCGTCAGAATCGAGCAATCTTCCTCCGTCGGCTCGACCAAATCAGCTTTTTCGAACTGTGCGAGGTCGAACCAGCAGTACAGGGGATCGGCGTGACGAACGCCGCCCCATTTCCATCTCTGGAAGCTCAGCAGGTTGAGATCCTCTTGCGCCGGGCTCCCGTCACCGTAGCGCCCGCAGATGCGGCAGGGCAGCCGGCGGCCGAGCGCTCGAGAGGCCTGTTTCCGAAGCCCATGAAGAGGGAAATGTGCGGCACAGGAGAAGCTGCCCAGCGCCGAGCGCAAATCGAGTCGGCGGGTGCTGAGGCTGGCAAGGAAGGCGTTGGCGACCTGTTCCAGATTCACCCGGGCACGGATAGAGACGAGCCGCGCGACGATGTCGTCATGCGTCACGACGAGGGGATCGAACATGTAACCGGCTTGACGGGCATACTCGAAATCCGCCTGATCAGTCGCCGCGCTTTGCTTCCAGCCCTTTGGCGGCCAGTAGGCATTGAAAAGGATCTGAAGGGCTTTCCTGTCGTGAGGCACGAGCCGTCTCCTACCCATGCCGTCGCGGCTCAGGCGCATCGGCGACCGCTGGATCGCCTGCGCTTGTAACCTACTCACCGCCCCCATCGGAACAGAATTGCGAAGCCATGCACGGCAGAGCCCGCCCGACCGGCGTGCGACCTCTGGCGATCGCGCGCCGTGTCATGCCAGCCTCACCCCGTCTTCGTCCCCGTGATGACGGCCAGCGCCTCGACGAGGCGGTCGAGATCGGCCTCGTCGGTGAAGAGCGCCGGAGTCACGCGGATGCACTGGCCTTTGGCGACGCCGGCGCGGCGCACCGTCATGATCCGGTAGCTGTCCCGAAGTTTCGCAACGATGGCCTCGTTGTCGGCCTTGCCGGTCTTGCCGGCGAGGCGGAACGACGTGATCGCGCCATATGAGCCGGCCTCATCCGGCGTCAGGATCTCGATATCCTTGAAGCCGCGGACGCGGCTCACCCAATAGTCGCGCAGATGGCGCAGGCGCGCTTGCTTGGCCGCGCCGCCGATCTGCTGATGCAGCGCCAGCGCCGTCGGCACCGTCAGCATCGTGGCGAAATTGACCGTGCCGGTATGCACCCGCGAGCGAATGTCACTTTCCGGAAAATCCTCGTCGCACATGTTGCGGTCGATGGCGGCGAGGCGATCCTTCCTGATGTAGAGGAAGCCGACGCCGAGCGGCGCGCCGATCCATTTGTGCAGATTGAAGCCGACGAAATCGGCCTCGAGCTCGCTCACCCGAAAGTCGAGCTGCCCCCAGGAATGGGCGGCATCGACGATGGTGTCGATGCCTTTGGCCTTGGCCATGCGGGCGATCTCGGCGACCGGCATGACGAAGCCGGTGCGGTGGCTGACATGGGTCAGAAGCAGAAGCCTCGTCTTCGGGTTCGCCTCGATGGCGCGGGCATAGGCGTCGAGCACCGCCTGGCGGGTGGCGGGCTCCGGCACGTCGAACTTGACCACGTTGACGCCGCGGCGCGCCTTCAGCGCGTTCATCGCATATTGCATCGAATCATAGTCGAGATCGGCATAGAGCACGCCGTCGCCCGGCTTCAGCCTGTTGTAGCCGCCGATGAGGAGCTGAAGCGCTTCGGTGGCGCCGCGGGTGAGCGCGATCTCAGCTGGAAGCGCGCCGACCGCCTCCGCCACCTTGGTGCGCACCGCCTCGAAATCTGCGCCCGCACGCAGCCGCGCGTAATAGGTGTTCTGATAATTGACCATGTCGGACTGGCGGATGAACTCGCGCCGCACGGGCTCGGCCATGATGCCCCAATAGCCGTTCTCGAAATTGACGATGTCCGGCGTCACGGCATAGAGCCCTTTCACGGCCGCCCAATAGGACTTGTCGGTGGCGATGGCGGCCATTGAGCCGGTCGGCTGCGGCGGAAGTCCTTCGGCGGCAAAGGCCGGCCCCGCAAGCGGCGCCACGGCTGCTGCGGCGAGGCCCTTGAGCATCGCGCGGCGGTCCGCTGAAATCGTCCTGATCAGTTGCATGTCAGCTCTCCCCAGAGCGTTTTCGAGCGAAGCGGCGTCGGGATCGCATCGCGAAAACGCCAAACGACGATCCAGAGCTCCGTTCCGACGTCACCGGACGAAGCAGGCTCTGGCGCGCGGGACAAGAGCAACGGACGATGCAGCGGAGATGACCGGAGCGTGACAATGCGATGATCGGAAGCCGCTGGCGACGGCGCGGCCGGAGCACCGGCCTCGACGCGCGCGAGCGGATGTGGGGTCCGGTTTCTTCCTTTGTGCTGAAACCGGAACCTTCACATTCAGTGCAGGTAGCCGATGAGATAGATGCCGCCGCCCAGCACGATGATCGCGGGCACTGCCCAAAGAATGAACACAGGCAATTTCCTCTCCTCCAGTTGAATCCTCCCGGGAGAGAACGGGAAAAAACGGCAAACGTTCCGGGTTTCCCCGGAACGGCGCAGCCGATGGCGAGTTCATTGCAGCGCCGCATGCAGCGGCGAGGGAGAACGCAATGAAGAAGCTCATGTTGATTTCGGCCGCCGCTCTGCTCGTGTCGACGGGCGCGATGGCGCAAACCACCGTCACCACGACGACCGGGGCCGGGCACGGCGCGGCCGTGCAGATCGAACCGGAGTCCCGCACCAAGATCCGGTCCTACGTCACCGAGCGCAAGATCCGTCCGGTCGAAACGCGCGAAAAGATGGTCGTCGGTTCGCCCGTGCCGAGCGACGTCGAGCTCGCAGCCGTGCCGAGTGACTGGGGTCCCTCGCTCACCAAGTACCGCTACGTCTATTCGGGCAACCGCGTGATGTTGGTCGATCCCGGCAGCCGCATGGTCGTCCAGGAGATCGACTAAACCGCCGCACGGCGGGTCGTCGCGGCGGCCCGCCCGTGCATTCTTTCGACAGCTCGTTTGCGGTAGCGCCTGATGCCGATCGTCCGATACGTCGTATTTGCAAGCATTTTCGCGGTGGCGCTGCTCTTGTTGCTGGATCGCTCTCTGCCGCAGCCCGCGGAGCGTGCTGCCGGCCCGGAGGCCGCTCGGGCCACCGTTCGCATCCACTCCGCACGGGCGCTGCCTGACAAAATCATCTTCGACACATCCACTCGGATCGCCGCCACCGTCTCCACTCCCCTGCTCGCCGCCGACGCGCCTGATCGCGGTACGAGCGGCGCATTGACGATGCTTGAAACGCGAACGCCGGACGTCGCGGCATCTCGGCGCGACACGGCGCGCGCAGCCGGTCTGCATTCGAATCGGAATGGCCGCGCGGCTTCCTCTCGCCTCTCCACGCGTCAGGTGACGGCCGGAGCATTCTGAGAGCCGGCGATCGTAGCGAACGCGACTCCATGGCCGCAGCACCAGATGAACGCTGAATGAATAAAAGCTGTGCGCTTCGCGTCGCGGAACTGTCTCAGGCTGAATCGAAGCGTCAACGTGTCCGACACAAGGAACGTTTCCGCGATTGCCAATTTATCCCGGGCCTGATTGGCGATTTGATTTTTGGAAACCTGGAGGAAATGCACATGAGGATCCTGAAGCTCTCTGCGGCTGCGGCCGCGCTGCTGGCCGGCACGGCGCTCGCCGTTGCGCAATCGAGCTCGACGGTCGGCACCGGCGGTTCATCGGCCGGCGGCGGCACCAGCTCTTCGACGGTGGGCACCGGTGGCTCTTCGGCTGGCGGCAGCGGGTCAGGCTCTGCTTCGACGCTCGGCACCGGCGGCTCGTCGGCCGGCGGCGGCACCAGCTCTTCGACCGTCGGCACCGGCGGATCGGCGGCCGGCAGTGGCTCGGGCAGCGGCTCGGCCTCGACACTCGGCACCGGTGGTTCATCGGCGGGCGATGGCAAGAGCTCATCCAGCGTCGGCACTGGCGGCTCGGCTGCGGGCGGCTCGACCGTTGGCCAGTCCGGTTCGTCGAAATCGCCCGGCATGGGCGACGGCAAGTCCGGTAGCCACGCCAGCGACATGGGCCTCGAAAAGGGCAAGGGCCATAACAAGGACGAGTGGAAGAAGGACAAGAACTAGTGCCTTGACCAGGAGCGGCAGCGATGCCGCTCCTTCGTCTTTGTTGGAGGAGAACTCGCATGAACAGATCAATCATTGCGATCGCAGCGTTGGCACTGACGTTTAGCGCAGCTCAGGCGGCTACCATGGAAAAGACCGGCAAGACGGCGTCGGGCGAGACGTGCAAGGTGACGGTGGTGAAGCATGCGGACGGCAGCATCACGGCCGCGGGCGCATCGGGTTCAGGCACGACGGGCTCGACCGCATCGAGCGGCTCGCTGTCGAGCTCGAGCTCTGCCGGCGGATCGTCGGTCAATGTGCAAGCGGGCGGCGGCCACGTCTCGAGCTCCTCGTCGACGGCGGGTGGGCCCGGCTCCACCAGCGCCAGCACCATCACCGTCAACGGCTGCACAATCTCGACCTCGTCGCCTTAGGGTACAGAAAGGATTGAATCATGAGAGCGCTCGTTACGACCTCGGCGGTCGCGCTTCTGCTTGCCGCCACTTCACCATCGCTGGCGCAGACCAGCATCACCGGCGGCAGCGGCGGCTCGGCTGCAGCAGGCGGCACCTCCGCCTCCACCGTCGGCACCGGCGGAACGTCCACCTCGGCGACGGGCCGCACCGGCTCTTCGATCGCGGCCGGCGGAAGCGCCGCTACCGTCGACGGCAAGACCAAGACCGGCGTCAGCATGAACAAGGGCAACGGTCCGGTACTGAACTCCAACGCCCGCGCGCAAGCCCATGATGGCGGCACGTTCAGCCGCTCGCACACCCGCACCAAGGTCAAGGCCGGCGAGCAGGTCGGCTCGACCACCAAGACGATGTCGCATGTGCCGGGCTCGAAGCCGACAATGTCGAGGACGACGACGACGGCCCGCTAGCATCGCGCGGCTCTATTCCTCACCACCTGCTGCCCGGCTTGGCCCGGGCAGCTTTTCCGTTTGCGACTTTCCGTCTTGCGAGCCGGCTCAGCCACCACGCAGGCTGTGGCTGATCCGGGTGACGACGGCATCCCATCGCCGCTTCTGGGCGGCCGGGTAGTTGATCAGAACGCAGTGCACGTAGCCGCGCGCGAAATTGCAGCGGTTGTACCAGATCTTGTCGCGCTTGATGCTCGAGACCACGAAGAAGTTCGAGCTGATCCGTTTGTAGATGATCCCCGTCGGCGGATTCTTGCTGGCGAGGAATTCGGCCGGCGACAGACCTTGCCGGTTCTCGACGGCCTGAACGGTGAAGTCGGCATTGCCGTCGGAGCTGCGGAAATGCTGCCCATATCCGTCAGGCTTGCCGGCCGGTTCGGTGAAGATCGCGGCGGGAATGTCGACCGACGTTCCGGATTCCGGGATACGGTAAGTCCTCCAGCCGCTTGCCGAGGCGATCGAGGATGTCGCACAGAGCGCGATGATTGCGGCAAGCAATGTCTTCATGTCCGCCTCGTCATTTGCGCGGCGCCAGTTGCAGCTCCATCAAGGCCATCCTTTGCAGGTTGGAGACGTCCCGCTCGCCAGCGCCGGCGGTGCGCAGGATGGATTCGGCGAGCGCGTTGACATGCGAGGAATGCACGGGATCCGGCAGGGTCGCAACCGCAGCTTCCAGCGCGGTCGTCATGATCTCGATCACCTCGGGAGAAAATTCGGCGTTGGAAAAATTCTTCATCGCGTGCGTCGGCCGCTTGTGCGGGTCGTGTTCAACGCCGGGAAAAACCGGAAGTTCCTGGATGGGCACGGTCCCGAGTACTGGGACCGTCGGCAGGTCGGCAGCTCACGCAGCCGGCTGGTAGCCGGTGAGCCGAGCGGGCTCGGCATGCTCGTTTGCAACGCTCTGCACCCTCGCATGGCTGCCGATGACGAGACCGGCGAGCGAGAGCATCAGGCCCAGCGCGAGCGGCGCGAACAGGGCCTCTTCCTGAAATAATCCGTTGAGCAGAACGACCAGGATTCCGAAGCCGGCGAGGCCCTGCGTCAGATATCCCGACGACGCGTACAGGCGCCAGGCCTTGAGCGCCATCGCGAAATAGAAGGCCAGCGGCACGAAGGCCGCAATGCCCATCTGGTACAAGAGGACGCCGATCGCGCTTTCGACCGCGCCGTCGATCGTGCCGGCCGCCTGCGCGGCGCTCCAATCGATCGAAAAATAGCTATCCGACAAATTGCCGCCGATGCCGAGGCCCCGGCCGTAAGGTCTCTGCACGAATCCGTCGAGGCCGCCCATCAGGCCGATGACGTGATAGTCGCCGATCTGCAGGCCGATGCGGATCGCCAGGATCGCAAAGGCGATCATGCCGGCGAACCCCAGCAACAATGTCGCTACGGCACCGATGAGGCGCGTCCCGATCCAGCCCGCAGCCACGAAGATGACGGTGATGAGCGCTCCCTTCACGCTGCAGAAGACCAGCAGCGGCAGGGCTGCCAGGGCGAGCAGCGGGCGTCCGACCGAGAACAGGAACAGGGCGAGAAAGCCGATCCCGTAGGCGAAGCTGATCGGGTGCATGTTCGGGCCGTGAATGCGCAGCATCTTCGACAGGCCGAAGCCTTCGAGCAAGGGCGTGTTCAGGAAATCGAAGCTGAAACGATCCTTGAGTGTGACGGGCACGTTGCCGGTCTGCCGCATCTGGGTTTCCCAGACGCCGGAATGGGTCGCCTTGAGCTCGTCGAAGCCCCAGAACGTATGGCCGTTGGTGACGGCCAGCCAGACATCGCGCAAGACGAGCTCGACATAGCCGCACAGCATGAGGATGACCGCTAGCGCGACCAGGAACGGCGTGATGCGCACCTCAAAGGTTGCCGCGGTCAGGAGCGACAGCTGAAACAGAAACAGCGGCAGAACGATGTTGCGCAAATAGACCGCCGCCGGCTGTCCGTCCTGGACGAAGCCGATCGCGAAATAGAGCGAGACGACGGCGAGGGTGACGACGCCCCAGCGCATGATCTGATTGATTTCCCTCGACTGGCTCCTCTGGCCCAGCACGTAGAGCGCAAACGTCGCCAGCCACATCACGGAGCAAATCAGGAAATTGTAGCCCTTGATGAAGTCGAGATCGGAGGGGAGCGGGACCAGCGGCGACAGGATGGAGACGAACAGGTTCTGGAAGAACAGGACGAAGATCGCGACCGCCGGGGCCCAGGTCGGGACCGCAACGACGATGGCGATACCGATCAGGACCTCGATGATGATGGCCAGCGCGGGATTGGCGAGATGCAGAACCGGCGCAGAGCTGATCGTCGCGATGGCGATGCAGAAGGTCGCGGCCAGCTCGCGCCAGGCCGGAGGCGACGGCGCGGCCTGCACGCTCTGGCCTTGCGGTGAGTACCCGGCGCTCATCAATCGTCCTTTGCCATCGCGCCGGACACGATAGCCGCGCGAGGGGTAAGGATCCGTTAACGATCACGGCGCGTGGCGCGAGCCCCTTCAGGCCGGACGGGCGCGCCGAGCAGCGCTTCCATCACGTCGGGATCGGGCTTGCCGGTCGCGGCATCGACAAGGCCAAAGCCTTGCGCCAATTCCCAATGCGCCCAGCCCCAGCAATGCGCGCGGGCATAGGCTGTGACCTCCGCCAGCCAGCGCAACCGGCTCTGCCTGGGCGCGCCGGCTTTCAACACGCCGAACTCATTGACGACGATCGGCCGCGAAAATTGCTGCTGCCATGCGAGCGCGGGCGCGAGCCAGCGATCGGCCCCCGGCTTGTCCCTGGCGGCGGCAATCGCGGTATCGAGCATGGCGAGCGCCTTGACGGCGGCCCTGTCCTGCAAATCCTGCCGAAGCGCCTGAACCTTGGGATCGCCGGCATTGATCGGATAAGGCAGATCCATGATGTCGTGCAGCGGATCGCGCGCGTCCCAGTGACCCTGATGGGTGAACACCATCGGATCGTAGAAATGGATGGCATAGACGACGTCAGGGTCCGCCAGCGGACGAAACCGCGGCAGCGAGTCCGCGCGCTGCCAGTTGACCGGGCCGACGATGAGCGTGGTGGCGGGCAGCAACCGGCGAACGAAGGCGGCGAGCGCCTCGACCTCCTTTTGCCATCGGTCCGCTTCGATATCGGGTTCGTTGAGCAACTCGGCGAAGACTAGATCGGCTGGATATGACCGAATGACCCCAGCAAGCGCGCGCCAGGCCTCCTGCATCTCGCCCATCGCTGCATCCGGATCATCCTTGTGCAGGCGATTGAAGCGCTCGCCCGGATGAAGGTCGACGGAGCTGGAATAGCCGAGCGAGGTCAGCTGCTTCAACGCGCCGTCTAGCACGCGCAGCGTCGCCTCGCGCTCGTCCTTTGCGGCAAAGCGCGGCATCACGCGTTCCGCCGGCACCGGCAGGCGGACATGGCTCATGCCCGCCTTGCGCAGCTGCTGCAGCAGCGCGCGGCTCGGTGGCGCACCGTTGATCCAACCGTCGGCGTTGAAGCCGCGCGAGAGGGCGGCCAGCCGCCCGGGCGAAACCGTCGACGGCAGTGGCACGCAATCCTCGGCGAATACCGGACGGCCGAACGAGATCGACAACAGCATCGCCGCAGCCAGCAGACGGCAGCGCAAGGCTGTCATCGTCACACCGCAAGGCCCAAAGCGCCACCGTCGGGCTGAGCCACCATTGAATCAGCGGGCACGTGATTGACGACGAGGCCGGTCGGCACCGCCGCGTATCTTGCCAGCGCCGCGGTCACCCTGCGCATCGCCGACGAACCAAGCTCGCCGGCGCGCGCTACCAGGACGATCAGGTCCGCATGCGCGGCGAGCGCAATGGCGTCGGGCTGCAAGGCGAGATTGCCGGCGTGGACCACGATCAGGTCGAACTCCGAGCGGATATCGTCCTCGGGCCGCGCATCGGGCTTCCGCCCGGCACTGAGCAGCTCGTCGATCGACTGAAGTCCCGCCGTGGTCGAGCCGTCCTGCCATTCGGTCACCGGCGGCTGGGTGCCTGCAAATTCCGGCTGGAGCCGGATCAGCACGCTCATCATGCCGCGATTCACGGCGGCGCGATTGAGGGCGCGCGCCACGGTGTTGCCGCCGGCACTCTTGCCGACCGACAAGACCAGCGCGACCTTGCAGCCGCGCACCGGCACGCGGTCGATGCGTTCGAGCAGCGGCCGTAGGTGAGGACCGAGATCGAGCTCGGCCGACGCGCTGACCGGTCTTTGCCAGACCGTGTTGATCCCGCCTCCGTTGATCCCGGCGCCTGGCGCCAGCTCGGGGATGCGAGCCCAGACAGGAAGGCGGGGCATCGCCTCGGCTGGGCGCGCGGCGGCGGCAGGAGGGGAAACTTGCCGGTTGGGCGTCTCCTCCGCTTCACGTGAGACAGGCGCCTCAACGGATTCGGGCTTGTCGGCGGACAGGCTGGTCGTCACCGCAACGGCGGCGGTCGACGTCAGCAGCGAGCCGATCGCCAGCGCCGCGAGCAGCAAGGCGAGCGGCGGACGCGTCGAGCGCAACGGCGGAATGGCAACCGATGCGATCTTGGTCTGGGACGCCTGCAGCTGACGCTGCTCATTGGTGGTCTTGAACCGCGACAGGAACTGCTCGTAGATGTTGCGGTTGGCATCGGCGTCGCGCTGCAGCTCCTGCAGCTTCACCAGCGCCTGGCCGTCGCGCAGCATCTTGGTCTCGACCGCCTTGAGCTGCTTTTCCAGCGCGTTCTGCTGCTCCAGCTGGGCCTCATATTCGGACTTGGCCGTATCGATGTTCTTCTTCCGCTCGATCTCGATCTGCCGGTTGATATCCGCCAGCTGGCTGTAGGAGATCGCAAGGTCGGGATGGCGGTCGCCATAAACCGCCTTCTTCTGCGCGATCTGGTCGTTCAGCGCCGAGCGCTGCGCGCGCAGCATGCTGAGGAGATCCTGCTTCACCGGCCCTTCGACATTGGCCTTGACGTCGCGCTGCACCTGCTCGTAGCGCGCCTTGGCCTCCTCGGTGCGGGCGCGGGCGGCGGAGACCTGCTGGGTCAGATCGGTCACCCGCAATTGCTGCGTGGTGGATTCCTTGCCGGCATTGACGATGTTGTGCTCGAGCCGGAAGGCGGCGACGGCGTCTTCCGACGCGCGCAGGCGCTCGCTCAGCGTTTTCAGCCGGTCCTGGAGCCAGCCGGCCGCCTCGTCCGTCGCCTCGGTGCGGACGCGGCCCTGGCTGGCGACGAAGGCCTCGGCGATGGCATTGGCGTAGTAGGCGGCGCGATCCGGCCGGTTGGAGGTGAAGGAAATCGCGATGACGTAGGTCAGCCCGCGCCGGGTGATCTCGAGGCGGTTGCGGAATCTTTCGAGCAGGCGCGTCATGTCGGTATAACCGCCCGCGATGTCCTCGTCGTCCGCGATCTTGAGCTGCTCGATCAGGGGGCGGAGGAAGCCGTCGGATTTGGCGATCTCGATCTGGCTCTGCAGTGCCGCTGCATCCTGGCCGATGCCGGGAAGCACGTCCTGCTCCGAGGTCACGCGCAGCTCGCGCGGATCGAGCACGACCAAGGCCGTCGCGGCATAGCGGACCGGAAGCACCATCAGGGCGACGACGCCGAGGGCGAACAGCGCCAGCGCCAGCGTCAGAATGCGCCGGCCGTTCTCGCGCAGAAAGGACAGCGTCCCGGAGACGGTCAGCGATCCCTTGGTCAGTCCCGGCGAGGCGCCGTCAGGCTTCGCCTTCGCAGCGCGCGGCGCTTCCCACGAAGCCGCTTGCTCCGTCGGGGCGATGCTTCGCGGAGATGCGCGGCTACCGAACGCCATGGGTTGGACTCGAAATCAACTGACAGTCATAGCTCAGAGGCTTGCTACACCGTAAATATCCATGGTTAACCGCCGGTTACGGCTCGGCTGGGCTGGGATGATCTTGGGCGGTGAACGATTCGTTAACGCGACGCGGCCAGCCATTCAGGCGCGGCGCGCATCGGCGGCGCCTGCCTGCGTTCGCCTCGATGTGCGACCGCTCACAAGGCGATGACATACCCGTCACGCCGGGGATCGGCGGCACCCGTCATCACGCCGGTTACCGGATCGAGCGCGACGGCCTGCATGCCGCCGCAGAGCATGGTCCATTCGGTGTCCAAAATCTCGATCTCGTGGCCGCGGCGCTTCAGTTCGGCGATGGTCTCCGGCGCGATGCGGTTCTCTGCCTGAATGAAGCGGCCGTCCCACAGCCGTGAACGCGGCGCCTCGATCGCCTGCTGCAGCGGAAGGCCGAACTCGATGTGCTGCACATAAGCCTGGGCCTGGGTTTGCGGGATGCCGTAGCTGCCGGGCGTCCCCAGCGCCAGCACCGGACGGCTGCCGCGCGTCGCAATCGACGGTGCCATCGTCACCGGCAACGCATCGCCCGGCTTGGCGAGGTTCGGGCTTCCCGGCTGCACGTCGGCCCAATGCAGATGATTGTTGAGGCAAACGCCGGTCCCCGGCACCACGACGCCGCTGCCGAACGGGCTGCCGAGACTTTGCGTGATGCAGACCAGATTGCCTTCGGCGTCGGCGATCGAGAACGAGGTGGTGTGGCCGGGATCGGCACGATCCTGCGGCATCCATTGCTCTGTCGGGCCCGTGATCGGCCGGCCGTCGCTCACACGCTGGCGAAGCCGCGCGATCGTCGCGTCGGACATTGCTGCAGCGGCTTGATCCGGTCCCAGATTGCCATGGGCGATGCGCTCGCCGGCGGCGAGACGGATCGCGCGATAGACCGTATCGAGATGATCGGCGCCATCCTTCGGCAGACGCCCGAGGTCAAAGCCTTCAAGGATCTTGAGGGTCAGGGCGAACTGGAAGCCGCCGCATTGCTGCGCCGGGACGTGAAGCTCGAGCCCCCGATAGGACACGGTCAGGGGATCGAACCAATGCGGCTCGACGGCGATGACATCGTCCAGCGTCAGGCTGCCGCCGAGCGTGGCGAGATAGTCCACGATCCGCCGGCCGAGCTTGCCGCCATACAGATGCTCGGGCCCCAATTCGGCGATCTCGGCAAGAGTCCGCGCAAGATCAGGCTGCGCGACGATGCTGCCGAGCTTCACCGGCATTCCATCCGGGAGATAGTTCCTAACCAGTGCGGCGTGCAGCTCCGGCCAGGGTTCGAGCAGCGGCACCTGCTCGTTGATCTCATCAACACCGAAGTCCGAGAGCGCAAAGCCGTCGCGCGCCAGCGTGATCGCCGGCGCAAAGACGTCGGGAAGCGATTTGCGTCCATAGCGCGAGAGCAGCTCGCACCAGCCCGCGAGATTGCCGGGCGTCGAGGCCGCCTGCGGACCGCGCTCGAGCTCGAATCTGCTGGTGTATCTGCCGACCGGGAAGCTTGCGGGCATCGGCGGCGCGAAGTCGAGCACGCGAATGCGCTGCTCGATCGCCACCCAGATCGTGGCCAGTCCAAACCCGGCAAGCCCCGACATGAACGGCTCGACCACGTTGAGGGCGGCCGCCGTGGCGACGGCCGCATCGAACGCATTGCCGCCCTGCATCAGGATTCGTGCACCGGCCTGTGCCGCGAGCGGATGCGCGGCGGCGACCATGCCGTGCCGCGAGAACAGCGTCGGACGCCCATATGTCCTGGCGAGTTGCATCCGGAAAAGGCCTTCCCCGATCAGTGCGTCGTCGCAGCAGCCTGGATCGCCTCCGACATGATCTCGAGACCGCGATCGATTTCGGCCTCGGACACCGTGAGCGGCGGCGCGATGCGGAATACGCCGCCCATGCTGGGCAACTTGACGATGTTCATGCTGAGACCGCGACGCATGGTCTCCTCCATGATCCGCGCGCCGAGTTCAAACCCCGGCGTCTTGGACTGCCGGTCGACGACGATTTCAAGACCAAGCAGAAGCCCGCGGCCCCTGACGTCACCGACGCATTCGAACTTTTGCTGCAGCGACAGCAATCCATCCCGGAGCCTGTTGCCCCTGGCGGTTGCCTGCGCCACCAACCCGTCGCGCGCGACAACGTCGAGCACCGTGACGCCGATCGCGGCGGGCAAGGGATCGGAGACATGCGTGGTGTAGAACAGGAAGCCGCGCTCGAACGCGGTCTGCTCGATGGCCTTTGTCGTCATGACCGCGGCGAGCGGCAGACCGGCGCCGAGCGTCTTCGACAGCGTGAGAATATCAGGCACCACGCCGTCACGCTCGAAGGCAAACATGTGCCCGGTGCGGCCGATGCCGGTCTGAGCTTCGTCGAGGATCAGCAGCATGCCGCGCTGCTCGCATTTTTGCTTCAAGGCCGCGAGATAGCCGAGCGGCAGTTCCAGAATGCCGCCGCTGGAGAGGATCGGCTCGGCGATGAAGGCCGCCAGACTACCGGTCGACTGGCTGTCGATCAGTGCGAACGCATCGTCGAGCTCGGTCTGCCAGTCGTTGCTGCCGTCGACGTTCCTGAAGCGCGGCCGATAGGCGTTCGGCGCGGGAATGACGAACGATCCGACCGCGGCCGGCCCATAACCGCGCCGGCCCGCGCTGTAGGTCGCCGACGCCGCCGCGCCGGTCATGCCGTGCCAGCTTTGCGCGAAGGCGACGATTTCGTGCCTGCCGGTGACGAGCTTGGCCATCCGGATCGCCGCTTCATTGGCTTCCGCGCCTGTCGTCAGCAGCTGCACGCGGTCGAGACCGGGCGCAAGCGCAGCGAGACGCTCGGCCAACGTCACCACCGGACGCGAGAGCATGCCGCTGAAGAGATGAGCGACCGCACCCATTTGCCGTGCGACCGTGGCGACGATGTCGGGATGCGTGTGCCCCAGCACGGCGCTCATCTGACCCGAGGTGAAGTCGAGGATGGCGCGTCCGTCGGCGTCGTAGACGAAACTGCCGGCCGCACGCTCGATGATGACGGGTTCGAAACTCGGCCCGTAGCGGGTCAGATGCGTGTTGGCGGACGCCCAGAAATCGGGATCGGCATTCAAGGTCATGACAGCCACCTGCGCTTGGGACGTCTGACCTCTAGTCAAGAATCTGGCTTCAGGCTAATTGATATAATTCAATCTGGATATCAATCTTCCTGATGCCGACGCTGGATCTCACCCTCCTGAGGAATTTCGTCCTCGTGGCCCGCACCGGCTCGATCAGCCTGGCGGCCTTGCAAATTGGCCGGACACAGTCCGCGCTCAGCATGCAGATGCAACGGCTGGAACAGACGATCACGCAGCCGCTGTTTCACCGCAGCGGATCCGGCATGAGGCTGACCGCGGCCGGCGAGAAACTGCTCGCCCACGCCGAGACGCTGCTGGCGCAGCACGACGAGATTCTCGCCGACATGAGCGGCGAGAGTCTCAAGGGGACGCTGAGCCTGGGCTGCCCGGAGGACTATTCGATCGCTTTCCTGCCGGCGCTGCTGAAGGGGTTCTGCGCGCTGCATCCCAATGTCGAGCTGCGCATGGTCTGCGCACCGACCTCCGAGCTGCGCCCGATGCTGGCGCGGCGCCAGATCGAGATGGCGCTGGTCTCGCTGTCCGATGCCGGAGCGCGCGAGGTGATCCGAGAGGAGCGCTTCGTCTGGGTCGCGAACGAGGCCGAACCGAAAATACTGACGCAGGATGTGCTGCCGCTGGCGCTGGCGGCGCCGATGAGCCTGGACTACCGCGCCGCCTGCGCCGCGATGGACGCGGTCAATCGGCGCTACAGGGTCGCCTACGCGAGCAACAGCCTCGCCGGCCTGATCGCGATCGCGCGGTCCGGTCATGCGATCAGCGTCCTGACACGAACCGCCGTTCCGTTCGATCTTCATGTCGTCTCGGCCGGACTGCCCCTGCTTCCAACCATCGGCATCGCGCTCGAATTCTCGGAGGCGAGGCCCTCGCTACTGGCGACGACGCTGGCCGAGCACGTCCGCACCGTGTTGCCCGGACTGAAGACCAAGGCGGAGATCGATTAGTGACCTATTGCGCTCGATGTTCGCGCGTGCGCGGCGAGCATAGCGCTCAGCTGATGTTCAGGAGGATCCGTCCCGATGTGCCGCTGCGCATCAGATCCAGGGCGGCGTTGATGTCGTCGAGCGCGAATTGGTGGGTCACGATGCCGCGGTAGCTCACCTTGCCGGCGTCGCTGAGTCGCACCAGGCGCGGGATATCCCGCGCGGGCTGGCATTGCCCGCCTTCCGAGCCCTTCAGCACCTTCTCGAAGTGCAACGGCAGGGTATAGATCTCGGCCTTCTCGCGGGGCACGCCGACGAGGATGCAGCGGCCTTTCTTGGCCGTGATCTCGTAGGCGAGCTCGATCAGGTTCTTGACGCCGGTGGTCTCGACGACCTTGTCGGGTCCGTCGGACCCCGTGATGCACCGGACCTCGGCGGCCACATCCTTCACCGTCTCGGAATTGATGATGTGGGTGGCGCCGAAATCCTTCGCCATGGCCAGCTTGTTGTCGAGGCGATCGATCGCAATGACCGGCCAGGCGCCGACCATCGCGGCGAATTGCACGATGTTCAATCCGACGCCGCCGACGCCGAATACGACGACGGCTTCGCCGATGGCGATCTGCGCATCGTTGTTGACGACGCCGAGCGCGGTCGTCACCGCGCAGCCGAGCAGCGGCGCACTGGTGCGGTCGATCGTATCAGGAACGGGCGTGACGCGATTTTCCGACACCACGGCATATTCGTTGAAGGTGGTGACCCAGCCCGCATTGAGGCGCTTGCCGCGCCAGGAATAGACCGGCGTGTTGGACTGGATGCCCTTGCCCGGCCGCCAATGCATGACGACGGTATCGCCCTGCTTGCAGGAGACGACGCCGGGTCCGGTTTCGACGATGGTCGCCAGCGCCTCGTGCCCCAACAGGTGCGGCAGGAACTTGTCGACGCCCTTGACGGCGTCGATCTCGTTGATCTGTGCGCCGCAAATGCTCGACGTGTGCACATGGGCGAGCACCTGACCATGCTCGAGCCTGTCGGGCAGATTGAACTCGTCGACGATCAGCGGCTTGCCGGATTCGACGAGTATCGCGGCCTTCGCGGTCTTGATGTCCATGGATCGCGCGCCCGGTCACTCGAAATAGATGAATTCGTAGTCGCCGGTGTAGCCGAGCTTGCCGTAGAGCCAGATCCATTCCGAGGTGTGCAGGATGGATTCTGCCGTTAGCGCCCAGCATTCGAGGTTGTGCAGCTCGGTGACGTTCCGGTAGCCCTCGACCATGACGTATTTGTTCTTGCCGACCCGCTCGATCTCCTTGAGCGCGGCCTCGAGCTCGTAGAGCCTGAGATTGTGCAGGGTGCCGAGCGAGATGACGAGGTCGAAGCTGTCGTCGCCATAGGGATAGACGTCCTGGGCGCGATAATTGAACAGATACGGCTTCACCTGCTCGTGCGCATTGGCAAGACCATGCTTGGAGATGTCGAAGCCGGTGACCTTCAGGCCCGGCAGGATCTTCTGCATCTCGTACAACAGAAAACCCTTGCCGCAGCCGACGTCGAGCACGCTCGACCCGTCCTTCAGGCCATAGGTCTCGATCAGCGCCTTGGCGACCGGGGCCCAGCGCCCCTCGATGAAGCGGTAGCCGCCATAACCGAAACGGCGATCGCCATCCCAGTAATCGGCCTCGTACTCCCGCGCCTTCAGCGAGCAGCCGATCTTGTCGTCGTTCATGCGGCCCATGTAGTCGCGCTTGGTCGCAGTGTGCAGCGGCGTTACGATATTCAGCAGTCGTCCCATTGAGCCCTCGGATTTCATCACGCGCGGAGATTGTCTTGACCGGCCTGGGGAGCCTCGCACGTGACCTGCGACTCGCCCTAGCATTTGTCGCGAAGACCATCATTGTTTCAGATCAATGATGTGGAAATGCTGCCGCGGCGCCGGTCAAGATCCGGCCGATGAATCGCCAGTGCCGACCAAGCGCCAGGTTCCAGCCGCGGCTGCCGGCGGCCGTGACATGGCGACGCTGGAACGAGATGCGCCGCACGGCGTTCGGCAGCGAGGAGAATCCTGCCATGCCGACCAAGCCGACCATCGCCCGCGTCTGGCGCGGCCGTACCCGCCGCGACCTCGCCGACGCCTACCAGGCCTATCTGCAAGCCGAGGGCATCCCGCCGCTGCGAAAGACCGCGCTCGGTGTGCAGCAACTGCGCGAGGACCGCGACGAGGAGACGTGGTTCACCACCATTTCCTATTGGGCGGACATCGCAGCCATGACGGCTTTCACCAAGGGCGAGCCGACCAAGGTCCATCATCTCGCGCGCGACGCGGAGTTTCTGATCGAGCTGCCGGAGCGCATCGAGATCCACCGCATCCTGATCGACGAGCAGGGCCTGCGGTGAAGGCCTCGCTCATCCGCTTGTCCGTGTCTTGATTCCCCGCTCCGCCGCGCTATACGTTCCCGCCATGATGTTCATCTCCACATTCTTCCCGCTGATCTGAACGGCCGAACGTCGTTCCGGCGCTCCTGCGCCACTCAGATCAAACGGCTACGCGCGCTGCGGTAGCCGAACGGAGAGATGTGCAATGCCCAAGACCGAACAGGTTGGCCTGACGCCCCGTCAGGTCCAGACCTTCATCGACGACGGTTTCGTCAAACTCGAGAATGCCTTCAGCACCGACCTTGCCAAGCAATGCAGGGACGAGCTGTGGGCGGATATCGGCCTGTCGCCGGACGAGCCCGAACATTGGACCCAGCCCGTTGTCCGGGTCGGCGCCAAAGCGACGCCCCCCTTCATTGAAGCCGCGAACACGCCGCGTCTGCACAAGGCCTATGATCAGCTCGCCGGCGAAGGGCGCTGGCTTGCGCCCAAGGGCCTCGGAACCTTTCCGATCCGCTTCCCGTCATCGCAATCGCCAGGCGACGATGGCTGGCATGTGGACATGAGCTTTGGCACAGCCCATGCCGACTTCATGGAATGGCGTGCCAATGTGAAGAGCAGCGGCCGTGCGCTGCTGATGCTCTTCCTGTTCTCGGACGTCGGAAACGATGATGCGCCCACGCGAATCCGGAAAGGCTCGCATGCGGCCATCGCGCGGGAGCTACTGCGCCATGGCGAGGCGGGCACAACGCTCCGGCAACTTGCTGCCGGCGACTGGGCGTCGAGCAGGGATTGCGAGGTTGAACTTGCGACCGGCAAGCCAGGCACCGTCTATCTGTGCCACCCGTTCCTGGTTCATGCCGCGCAACCCCACCGCGGGAAAGAGCCACGCTTCATGGCACAGCCTCCGCTGCTGCCGAAGCGCGAATTCGATCCGGCGCTGCCACCTTCGCCGATTCAGATCGCGATCCGGCGGGCTTGCGGGCTGACGGTGTAGGCGGATGGCATCCGGGGCCGCTGGGCGGTCCCGGATGTTGCTGTCGTCTTGCATCGTTTTGCGAAACCGCATCACGCCGGCAGCGGCACGCTCAAAGGCACGGATTCTTCACCGGTGGTCGCTTGACGGACAAGAGCGTGTTCAAAGTTGAAACTCGCAAGTCGTGCGAAGCGGACCGCAATGCAATGCTCATGGGACGAATAGGGTTGGCTTCGCACAGCTTGCGGCGATCGTCGTCGGATTGCCCGCGTACCACGTCCCCGACGTGCTGCTTACGTTGCCGAATGGCATCCTGAAGCTCCGATTTGGTCACGGGAACGATGCTGTTCTCAACGATGAACTGGTTCATGCGAGCTATCGCATCGTCCAGATCGGCTTCAAAGGCTTGATCTTCGCCCGGCTGGCAAGCTTCGGTGTAGGCTCGAACCCCGACATAAATCTCCCAACTGCATTGCACGGCTCCGCGTCCGCTATTGTCGAACCCGGTACTCATGATCCGGTCGCCATCGCGCTCCAAAAAGAAGGACACCCCCGAGGAGAGATCTATACGTCGCGTCGCCTTGCCCTTGTCATTGACGCCGTCGACCACCTTTGCGTCGGACCGCTTCGTCAAGGCATCCCACAACGGAGACCACTGTGCCTCCTGGGCATCGGCGGTGAGGGCCGATAGCAGCAGCGCGGCAGCGACACAAATCAAGTCACTGGCTGCGGACCATGTGCGACGCTTAGACATCAAGGGCTTTCCAGCAGACCGTGGGGTGTGGGACGATAGCTGCACCAACGGCAAACGCAATCCAGAATTGCGCGGCGCAAGTGTGACCCCGACCACCGTCGTCACAGTTTCCCATACACCCGCGTGGCAACCGCCTTCAGGCGCTCGACCGAGCCGGACTGCGGATGCGGCTTGACCGGGGCGAACAGGATCGAGGCTTGGCGGCCGTTCTTCCAGACATGGATGTGGACGGCGTTGCCGTTGCCCTTGGTGCAGGAATGCTCGCCGAAGGCTTCGCGGCCGAGCTCGGGGATCGCCACGTGCGTGCATGGCCCTGCACGCTTCATCATGCCGATGGCGGTATCGCGCGAGGTCGTGATCACCGCGACGGTCATGGTGTTGGCCTCACGATCGAACATCATGCAGCTGCCTGCCCCGGTCCGCTGCACCGTCAGCGTGCCGTTGTCGAGAAAGCCGTCGGCATCGGCGGCGGTGAGCCACTCGCAATTGCCGAACCGCTCGCTGCTCCTGCTCACATTGCCGACGGCAACGCGCGCGGCCTCAGTGATCGGCGCGAGCAGCGCATCATCGGTACGCCGGCCGATCGGATAGACGCTGATCTGCAGGATGTAATCGCCGGACAGGGCGACGACCGAGGCCTCCTGGCGTTCCGCGCCCGCCGCGCTCGTTCCACCCTGGCCCTCGTCGCCGATTCCGGACACTGCGCTCAGCGGCATGCGTTCGCCAAGCGTCTTGACGAAGGTCGCGTACAATTCCCTGGCGCGGTCCTTGTCGGGATTGCGGAACACGGAGAGCATCATCGTGTCGCCGCGCCCGGCCTGGTAGATGCAGCCGCGGCCGTCCTGGTTCGAAATCAGCGACCATTTCAGCGCCGGCATCGCCCGGGCGAGCTCCTGGGCGCTGATGAACGGGCAGGTTTCGGCCGCGCGCGCGGGAAGCACCGGGGCGGCTGCGATGGCAAGGAATAAAACGAAGCGGGAGAATAGATGATCGATCGTGCGCATCGGACGAACTTACTATCGAAACGGTGCGCCCGACGAGATGAAAGTGAACAAAAATCCTATTACGCAGCCCCCGGTGCCTTCGCCACCGTCAGGTCCTTCAGGAACTGCTCCATCAGCGGCTTGTTGCCAAACCGGCGATAAGAGCGCTCTGCCTCCAACGAAAATGTCGGTTGGGCCCCTACCAAGCTTGCCATCGTCAGCTGCGCCGCTTCTATATCACCGCGCCGCCCTTGCAGCGCAGCCTGGATGAGCAGGCAGTTGGCATCGCGCGGCGCCCTTACAAGGCATTCGGAGATCACGGTAGCCGACTCATCGCGACGATCAGCGGCGTAAAGAGCCTGGCCATGCACATAGGCGTAATATTCCGGTGCCATGGGATGAAGGCGACGCGCCCGCTCGGCATTGGCAACGGCGTCCGCGTAGTCCCCGAAACGGACTTGTGCTTTTGCCAATGCCATCATGCTATCCGGGTCATTGGGATTCAGTTCGACAGCGCGCTTGGCGGCCTGCAAGCCGCCCGCATAATCGCCCTGCACCGCCAGCCCGAAGCTGATCACCTGATAGCCGAGCGAGAGATTGGGATCGAGGCGCACAGCCTGGCGCGCTTCGCTAAGACCTAGTTCCAGCTCATGCGCTGTCGCCCGACCACTCGACCTCTTGGCCACATCTGCGATGTAAGTGAGCGCCAAGCCCGCACGAGCGGCGGCATAGGCCGGGTCCATTTCCAGCGCGCGCTGATAGAGGCCGCGTGCCTCCATGAGTGCTTCCGCATCCTGGACGCCATGCCGGTATCGATGACGGGCCCGCAAGAGAAAATCGTAAGCCTGGAGGTTGTCGGTCGGCCGTTGCGCGGCAGCGATGGCTTCACTTCGGCCGATATACGGCGCGAGCTGGGCGACGATTTCCGTGGTCAGCTCGCTTTGTACGGTGAAGACGTCGGCAACCTGCCTGTCGAAGCTGCGCGACCAAAGGTGCGCGCCCGATTTCACGTCGATCAGCTGCGCCGAGACGCGAAGCCGGTCCCCCTCGCGGCGCGCGCTGCCTTCCACCACGTAGGAAACGCCCAGCTTTGCCCCGAGCTTGCGCATATCGCTTTCCTGCCCGCGCACGGCATAGGTGGAGTCGCGCGCGATGATCTGAAGCTCGGAATTCCTTGCGAGCGCCGTGGTCACATCCTCGGTCAGCCCGTCTGCAAAGTACGACTGGTCCCCGCCCATGGTCGCAAAGGGCATGACCGCAACTGACGGGCGCGGGTCGGCGCGGGTCTGGTCGAAAGATAGCGCGGCCGGGAGCCGGCTGACCATCGCCGCCAGGGAAAGCGGTTGGATTTGGGTGCCGATGAGGACAAGGGCTACGGCGGCGACGCCATACGACCAGCGCGCAGCGGTACCGCGTAGAACGCGCGGGACTTTTCGCCAGCGAGACCACGAGGATTGCGCGCGTCGGACCCGGTAGACGTTAAGACGGTCGGGAATGTTTTTGGCGCGCCTGCGGCCCACACGCGCGAACACATCGCCGCGATTGCGGTCTGCGGCCATGACGACAGCGCCGCTAACAAAGATGCTGCCGGGATCGGCCATCGTCTCGAGCCGTGTGGCGACATTAACGCCGTCGCCGTACATGTCGCCATTGTCCTCGATGACATCACCGAGGTTGATGCCTATGCGCAGCTCAAACGGGGCGTTGTCGAACCCTTGCTGGATGGCAGAGCCCGCATCAACGGCTTCGTTGACGCTGGGAAACATCGCCAGAAACCCGTCCCCGGTCTTCTTGAAGATGCGTCCACCATGCTGCGCGACTGTGGGCTCGATCAGATTGTCGAAGACCGTGCGCAGCTCTTTATAGGTGGAGGCCTCGTTTTCGGCCATCATCAGGCTGTAGCTGACGATGTCGGCGGCCATGATCGCGGCGAGCTTGCGTTCCATCAACAGTTTCCCTGTACAGGGGCCAGGCACAACTGGCATTGCGGACATTCTACGCCAGCTTGAAATTAAACCTTCCAACCCGCATGCGGTTATCAACACAGCTCATATATTCGTGAGTAATGAGACCCGTCCGGCGGCGCGCAAGCAGCACCACTCCGCTCATACGGCTGATCCAGAGTTTCCCTGCGGGTTCCCATATGGCGACGGTGAGGCCGGCGCTGGGTCAGCGGGCCGTCGTCACCGCCCCTGATATTCGGCCCAGCAATCCGCCGTTTCATAGACGCGGACCGCCCACAGCTGCGGCAGGCTGGGCTTCAAGCGGTCCCAGATCCAGACCGCGATATTCTCGGCGGTCGGATTCGCGAGGCCGTCGACCTCGTTCAGGCACTGGTGGTCCAGCGCCGCCATGATGCCGGCGAAGCTTTTCTCGATATCGAAGAAATCAGCGACGAAGCCGGTGTGCGGGTCGACCGGCCCATCCAGCTGGACCTCGACCCGATAGGAATGACCATGCAGCCGGCTGCACCTGTGAGTCTCGGGCACGTTTGGCAGCCGATGCGCCGCCTCGAACTTGAACGCCTGCGATATCCTCATCCAGCTCCCCACACGGCATGGCCATCCGGTCTCGGGCCGGTCTGGCGACCAGATGCTGTCCTGTCCTGACCTTTCGGCAAAGAATGGCGCGCCCGGAACGATTCGAACGTCCGACCCTCAGATTCGTAGTCTGATGCTCTATCCAGCTGAGCTACGGGCGCGTGTTTCGCAAACAGCGCGGGCGGGGCCCGCAAGCAGCCCCCGGCAGAGCCGGAGGGGGTGCGAAAGAGCGCTCTGACTAACCGCTCTTGTCCCGATTGGCAAGGTCCGGCTCGCCGGTATTTTGGGGCATTTCCGCACTTCTCTTCGTCATTCCGGGGCGCGACGAAGTCGCGAGCCCGGAATCCATAACCACCAGCCGGGGTTATGGATTCCGGGCCCGACCCTTCGGGTCGTCCCGGAATGACGGAAGGAATGGCGATGGCCCAGCTCGTTTCAGTCGGCCGCTGGCCTAGCCTTAAGCCCTCTGGCGCTCGTTGCGGATGGAGAGCAGTTCCACGGGACGGTCGGGGATGACGATGCGGAAAGTGGCGCCGATGGTGCCTTCGACCAGGTGGATCTCGCCGCCATGGGCGCGGACCAGCTCGGCGGCGATGGCGAGGCCAAGGCCGCTGCCGCCGGGGCGGCCCGAGGTCTGGAAGGCCTCGAACAGGCGCTCCCGGGTCTTCGGGGGAACGCCGGGGCCGGTGTCGGAGACCTCGAGAATGGCGACGGCGCCTTCGCGCTTCCCGGTGATCCGGATCTGCTGCACGCGCCCCTCACCCGCCGCATGGCTTTCGAGCGCCTGGGCGGCGTTGCGGACGAGGTTGAGCAAGACGCGGAACAGCTGGTCGGGGTCGGCGTCGACCGCGAGCCCGCGCTCGATCGCGGCGACCCAGGCGATCGAGGCGTCGTTGGCGAGCCCCGCGGTCTCCCGCACCTCCATCACAACAGGCTCGATCAGGATCATGCGGCGGTCGGGTGCGGCCTCCTGGGCGCGGCCGTAGGACAATGTCGACTGGCAGAAGGCGATGGCGCGCTCGAGCGAGCGCACGAGCTTGGGCGCAAAGCGCTGCACGCGCGGATCCGGCACGCTGGCGAGCTGATCCGACAGCAGCTGGGCCGAGGCGAGCAGATTGCGCAGATCGTGGTTGATCTTGGAGACCGCGAGGCCGAGGGCAGCGAGCCGGCTCTTCTGATTCAGCATCGACATCAGGTCGCGCTGCATGTCGGACAATTCGCGCTCGGCGACCCCGATCTCGTCGCTGCGCTGGCTCGGCACGATGATGCCGGCCGAGCTCTCGGGATTCTCGTGGAAGCCGACCAGGCTCGCGGTCAGCCGCCGCATCGGGCGCACGAAGAGATAATGAAGCGCGAGATAGACGAGGCCCGCGGTCAGCACCGCGATGATCAACGCGACCACGACGAGGTTGCGGGAGAAGCGGTACATCTGCTTCCGCAGCGGCAGCTCATCGGTGACGATCTCGATGAACTGTGCATTGCCGACCCCGGGGCCGACGATGCGGATGGCCTGGTTGCCGGTTTCCAGCATCATCCGGAACGAGCCGGTGATCGCCTCCCAGGCCGTCATGTCGCGCAGGTCGATGTCGTGCTCGATGGCGGCGGGAATGTTGTCGCTGGCGAGCAGCCGGCGCTGCTGGCCCATCTTGATGGCGACGGCGCGGGCATTGATGCTCTTCAGGATCTGCCGCGACAGCGAATCGGGGACCATGCCGAGCGGCGCCGCATCCAGCACCAGCGCCGCGGTGTTGGCCGCCGCCACGCGATCATTCAGCCGGTTGACCCAAAAATTCGCGATGGCTGGCACGTAGAGCAGCACCGCGGCGATCATCACCAAGGGAATGGTGAGCAGCAGCAGCTTGCCGGACAACCCGAGCCCGCGCGAGCCGCGGGGCCGCGTCGCCGGCTGGTCTGGCTGATCCAGATCCTGGATCGGCTGGCGATCTGTGGCTGGCACGAAACTCGCCCCTGTTGGCCTTGGCTGATGGAGGATGCGACCCGACCGATGTCCGGTCAAATTACGGATCGCTAATGGTGTGATGTAAGCGCTGATAGCGCGAGTCGCCACCTCAAGGGTTAAAAACGCCGCTCAAACAGCGATATTCACCACAATCGCGCGCTTGTGCGGCGTTGACGAAGACAAGGCGCTCCCTTATAAGCCGCGCGAATTGTCCGCGATGACCCGGTGCGACACCGGGAGCGGCTCTCTTGGGGCCGAAAAAGGGCCCGTTTTGGGCCGCATCTTCCGGACTTTACCATCAATTCTACAGGCAAATTGCCCGGTCAGCGGAGAAAAACCCGTGAAGCGGACTTATCAACCCAGCAAACTGGTGCGCAAGCGCCGTCACGGCTTCCGCGCCCGTCTCGCCACTGCCGGCGGCCGCAAGGTTCTCGCCGCCCGCCGCGCCCGCGGCCGCAAGCGTCTGAGCGCCTGAGCCGGACCCCCTTTTTGGGATTTCATCATGGATCGGCTGAGGCAGCGGGCGGATTTCCTCGCCGTTGCCAATGGCGCGCGGGTGAATAGTCCCGCGTTCGTCCTGCAAAGCCGCCGCCGCGATGATTCCGGCCCTGTCAGGATCGGCTTCACCGTCACCAAGAAGAACGGCAACGCCCCCGAGCGCAATCGCATCCGGCGCCGGTTGCGCGAACTGGTGAAGCGGCTCGATCCGACATCGATGCAGCCCCACCATGATTATGTCCTGGTCGGACGAAAGGACGCGCTCTCGCGCGACTTCGCCACCATGCTCGACGATCTGCGCATAGCGTTCACGAAGCCCGCGCGGCATACGGCCAAAGCGCGCGGCCACAGGCCGGGTCACGCCGCAGCGACCAGCCGCAAACCGGATTGATGACGAGACAATCGAGATGACCGACAATCGCAATACCATCCTCGCCGTCATTCTGTCCGGCCTGGTGCTGATCGCCTGGCAGTACTTCTACAATGTGCCGCAGATGGAGAAGCAGCGCGCCCAGCAGCAGGCGCAGTCCGAGCTCCAGAAGGGCAGCACGCCGCAGCCGGGCGCGTCCCCGACGCCGGGCAGCGCGCCGCAGCCCGGCGCGGCCCAGCCGTCGACGCCGGCCGCGAGCCCGCCCCAAGCGGTCGTTTCGCGCGAGACTGCCATTGCAGCGAGCCCGCGCGTCAAGATCGAGACGCCGCGGATCGCCGGCAGCATCTCGCTGAAGGGCGGCCGCATCGACGACATCGCGCTGGTGCAATATCGCGAGACGGTCGATCCGAAATCGCCGCCGATCGTCCTCTATTCGCCGTCGGGCACGGCGGAGCCCTATTACGCCGAGTTCGGCTGGGTTGCAGCGACGGGCGTGACGGCAAAGATGCCGGATGCCCAGACCGTCTGGCAGCAGGAGGGCAGCGGCAGCCTGACGCCGTCGACGCCCGTGGTGCTGAAATGGGACAATGGCGACGGCCTGACTTTCCGCCGCACCATCGCCGTCGACGACCATTATCTCTTCACCATCAAGGACGAGGTGAGCAATGTCGGCAACGCGCCCGTCACGCTCTATCCGTTCGCGCTGATCTCGCGCCACGGCGCGCCGCATGTCTCCGGCTACTATATCCTGCATGAGGGCCTGATCGGCTATCTCGGCGAACACAGGCTGCAGGAATATGCCTACAGCAAGATCGACGAAGCCAAGCAGGTGAACTTCAAGGCCACCAATGGCTGGCTCGGCATCACCGACAAATACTGGGCCTCCGCGCTGCTGCCGGATACCAACGCCCAGCTCCAGGCACGTTTCTCGTCGAACCCGGTCGGCAAGGTCCATACCTACCAGACCGACTATCTGCTCGACCCCGTCACCGTCGCGATCGGCGGCACCGCGACGGCCAACGCGCGGCTGTTCGCAGGCGCCAAGGAAGCCGGCGTGGTCGGCATCAACTTCCCGCTCGCGGGCCTCGGCGGCTACAACAAGGCGCTCGGCCTCAACCAGTTCGACCTGCTGATCGACTGGGGCTGGTTCTATTTCCTCACCAAGCCGATGTTCCTCGGCCTCGACTTCTTCTTCCGCTTCTTCGGCAATTTCGGCGTCTCGATCCTGCTCGTCACGGTGATCGTGAAGCTGTTGTTCTTCCCGCTGGCGAACAAGTCCTACGCCTCGATGGCGAAGATGAAGTCGATCCAGCCGCAGCTGCTGGCACTGAAGGAGCGCTATCCCGACGACAAGGTGAAGCAGCAGCAGGAGATGATGGAGATCTACCGCAAGGAGAAGATCAATCCGGTCGCCGGCTGTCTGCCCGTGCTGATCCAGATTCCGGTGTTCTTCGCGCTCTACAAGGTGCTGTTCGTCACCATCGAGATGCGGCACGCGCCGTTCTTCGGCTGGATCAAGGACCTCTCCGCGCCGGACCCGACCAACCTCTTCAACCTGTTCGGGCTGCTCCCGTTCGATCCGACCACGATTCCGGTGTTCGGCTATTACCTCGCGCTCGGCATCTGGCCGATCATCATGGGCATCACGATGTGGATCCAGATGAAGCTGAATCCGACGCCGCCGGATCCGACCCAGCAGATCATCTTCAACTGGATGCCGCTGATCTTCACCTTCATGCTGGCGGGATTCCCGGCGGGCCTCGTGATCTACTGGGCCTGGAACAACCTGCTCTCGGTGGTCCAGCAGGGCTACATCATGCGCCGCAACGGCGTGAAGGTGGAGCTGTTCGACAACATTCGGAACTCGTTCAAAAAAAAAGTGACGACTGAGGCAACGTAGCCGTCGTTGCGGAACCGAGCTGCCTCCACAACATCATGCCCGGGCTTGTCCCGGGCATCCACGTTTTGGAGGGTACCGCGGCGACAGACGTGGACGGCCGGGACGAGCCCGGCCATGACGAGGGGATAGATCCTTCTCATGGACGAGAAAAAAGACGGCAAGCTGATCGAGGCCGGGCGAAAACTGTTCGCCCGCGACTGGCAGTTCATCTGGGCCTCCCCTTCGATCGAAACGCTGCCGCCGATGGCGGGGCTGGAGATCGCCTTTGCCGGGCGCTCCAATGTCGGCAAGTCGAGCCTGATCAACGCGCTCACGGGCCGCAACGCGCTGGCGCGCACCTCGCATACGCCGGGCCGCACCCAGGAGCTGATCTTCTTCGAGGTCCCCGGCAAGAACGACCTGCGCCTCGTCGACATGCCCGGCTACGGCTATGCCAAGGCGCCGAAGAGCCAGGTCGCGTCCTGGACCGAGCTGATCCACAAATTCCTGCTGGGACGCGCCAGTCTCGCGCGCGTCTACGTGCTGATCGATGCGCGGCACGGGATCAAGGATGTCGATCTCGAGGTGCTGAAGACGCTCGACCGCTCCGCCGTCAGCTACCAGATCGTGCTGACCAAGGCCGACCAGGTGAAAGTCGCCGAGCTGCAAGCACGCATCGCCGAGACCGAGGCCGTGCTCGCCAAGCATCCGGCCGCGTTCCCGACCGTGCTCGCGACCTCGTCGCGCAGCGCGACCGGCATGGCCGAGCTTCGCGCCGCGATGGCGAAGCTCCTGGAAGAGCGGGCCTCGTGATGGCAGCGCACCGCCTGCTGATCGGGCTTGCCGGCTTGATGGGCGCCGCCGGCGTCGCGCTGGCCGCCGCGTCCGCCCATGGTGCCGACGCGAGCCGTCTTGCCTCCGCCAGCGCCATGCTGCTGTTTCATGCAAGTGCCATACTTGCGACCATCGCCTTGCTCACGCGCGGCCTTCTGCACGGCGGAATTGGAATCGTGGCGACGTTCGGCTTCGCGATCGGTGCCGCGCTGTTCGCAGGCGACCTCACCTTGCGGCAGTATGCCGGGCACGCGCTGTTTCCGATGGCGGCGCCGACGGGCGGGATGGTGATGATTGCGAGCTGGCTGGCGGTAAGCGTGGCGGCGGTGGCGGCGAAGCGCTGAATCCGTAGCCCGGATGGAGCGAAGCGCAATCCGGGGCCGGTGTCTGCGGCGACGAATCCCGGATTACGCTGCGCTCCATCCGGGCTACATAGCTGCCCACCTTTGCGCTGTCCCCGCCAATCGGATAGAACGCGCACCATTCGACCCGCCAGCGAGACCCGCGACATGACCGACATCTCTCCGCTCGACCAGGCCCGCATCCTGTCCGAAGCGCTGCCGCACATGCAGCAATATGACGAGGAAACCATCGTCATCAAATATGGCGGCCATGCCATGGGCGACGAGGAGACCGCGAAGAACTTTGCCCGCGACATCGTGCTCTTGGAGCAGACCGCGATCAATCCGGTGGTGGTGCATGGCGGCGGGCCGCAGATCGCGACCATGCTCAAGCGTCTTGGGATCGTCTCGGAATTCGCCGCGGGCCTGCGCATCACCGATGCCGCGACCATCGAGATCGTCGAGATGGTGCTCGCCGGCTCCGTCAACAAGCAGATCGTCGGCTACATCAACGAGGCCGGCGGCAAGGCGGTGGGCCTGTCCGGCAAGGACGGCAACATGGTGAAGGCGACCAAGACGACGCGCACCATCGTCGATCCCGACTCGAACATCGAGAAGGCGATCGATCTCGGCTTCGTCGGCGACCCCGAGAAGGTCGACCTCACTTTGCTGAACCAGCTGATCGGCTACGAGCTGATCCCGGTGCTGGCGCCGCTCGCAACCTCGAAAGAGGGCCAGACGCTGAACATCAACGCCGACACCTTTGCAGGGGCCGTCGCCGGCGCGCTGAAGGCCAAGCGCCTTCTGCTGCTCACCGACGTGCCCGGCGTGCTCGACAAGTCGAAGAAGCTGATCCCGCAATTGTCGGTGAAAGACGCGCGAAAACTGATCGCCGACGGCACCATCTCCGGCGGCATGATCCCGAAGGTCGAGACCTGCATCTACGCGCTGGAGCAGGGCGTCGAGGGCGTCGTCATCATCGACGGCAAGATGCAGCATGCGGTGCTGCTCGAGCTCTTCACCAACCAAGGCACGGGCACGCTGATCCACAAGTGATGCGGGAACGCGAGCAGCGGAAGAAGGTCGTCATGCCCGGGCTTGTCCCGGGCATCCACGACCTTTCTTCTCGCGGCAAAGACGTGGATGGCCGGGTCAAGCCCGGCCATGACGATTTGAGAGAGCGTCATCCACGCCGCTCCCCCCTCACCCGCTTCCTGATGACGCTGCCTGCCGCAACTGTCTCCTTCTTCTTCTCCTCGGCGCCGGCGATCGCCGACCTCAAGATCTGCAACCGCATGTCCTATGTGGTCGAGGCCGCGATCGGCATCGACGACAAGGCGGCCACCGCGACGCGCGGCTGGTTCAGGATCGATCCCGCCGCCTGCCGCGTGGTGGTGCAGGGCACGCTGACCGCCGACCGCATCCTGCTCAACGCGCGCGCGCTCGGCGTCTACGGCGCGTCCCCGATCCCGCAAAGCGGCAACGACATGCTGTGCGTCGCGCAGGACAATTTCGTCATCGCGGCGGCCAGGCAGTGCCGCAGCGGCCAGACGCAGGTTCCCTTCACACAGGTGACGCCGACGCAAAGCCCGGACGGCAACCTCGTCGCTTATCTCGCCGAGGATTCCGAATATGACGACGAGCAGGCGCGCCTCGCCGGCATCCAGCGGCTCCTGGTGATCGCAGGCTACGACGCCGCGCCGATCGATGGCGTCGACGGGCCGAAGACGCAGAGCGCGCTGGCCGCATTCCTGAAGAGCCGGGGCTTGTCGTCCGACATCGTGGGCTCGCAGAACTTCTTCAAGACCATGGTCGATGCCGTGCAGACGCCGTCCGCGACCGGCCTCACCTGGTGCAACGACACGCCGCACAAGGTGATGGCGGCGATCGCGACCGACGACGGCAAGGCGGTGACCAGCCGCGGCTGGTATCGCATCGATCCCAAGACCTGCCTGCACCCCGATGTATCAGGCCAGCCGAAGCAGATCTTCAGCTTCGCGGAAGCGGTCGACGCCGACAACCGAATCGTCAAGCTGAAGGACAAGCCGCTGAATTGGGGCGGCGACAGGCAGCTCTGCACACGCGAGACCAAGTTCGAGACCAGCGAGCAGACCGATTGCGGCGCGCGCGGCTTTGCGCCAACGGGCTTCGGCGCGGTAGACATGTCGAGCGGCGGCAAGACGCTGCGCTTTGCGGTGCCGTGAGATTGGCGCAATGATCAGCACGCAAGCATCCACAAGCTCCGCCGTCGTCCCCGCGAAGGCGGGGACCCATAACCCCAGGGAGTGGTTGCGGAGGGAAGCTGGTCACCCCGAGTCTTCGCAAAACTCCTCCCTGGGGTTATGGGTCCCGGGCTCGCGCTTCGCGCGCCCCGGGACGACAAGTTGAGAATGCCGATATGACCTTCCCCCGCAGCTTCAACCATGTCGACACCTGGGTGTTCGACCTCGACAACACGCTCTATCCGCATCACGTCAATCTGTGGCAGCAGGTCGATGCGCGGATCGGGGAGTTCGTCTGCAACTGGCTGAATGTCGGCCCGGAGGAAGCGCGGGCGATCCAGAAAGACTATTATCGCCGCTTCGGCACCACGATGCGCGGCATGATGACCCTGCACGGCGTCTCCGCCGACGACTACCTCGCCTATGTCCACAAGATCGACCACTCTCCGCTGGAGCCGAATCCGGCGCTTGGCGCGGCCATCGCAAAGCTGCCGGGCCGCAAGCTGATCCTCACCAACGGCTCGGTCGACCATGTCGATGCCGTGCTGGCGCGGCTCGGCTTCGCCGGCCATTTCGACGGCGTGTTCGACATCATCGCCGCCGAGTTCGAACCGAAGCCGGCGGAGCAGACCTACCGCAAGTTCCTCGGCCAGCATGCGGTCGATCCGACCCGCGCCGCCATGTTCGAGGACCTCGCCCGCAACCTCACCGTCCCCTACCGGCTCGGCATGACCACCGTGTTGGTGGTGCCCGACGGCACCAAGGAGGTGGTGCGCGAGGACTGGGAGCTGGAAGGCCGCGACGCCGCCCATGTCGACCACGTCACGGATGATCTGGCGGGGTTTTTGGCAAAGTTGTCGGGGTGATTTCGTAGCCTGGATGGAGCGCAGCGTAATCCGGGGCTGGCGTAGCTGCGGAGAGACTGTCCCGGATTGCGCTTCGCTCCATCCGGGCTACGGGTCTTCCCGGGTGGTGATCCAGAACGCAGCCTTGACTCCGCTCCGCCAAATCCCGAAAAAGCGCTCCAATTCTCGCGAAACCACGCGCTTCCCAGAGGAAATCACGATGTCCCTTGCAGCCCTCGAATCCACCATCAACAGCGCCTTCGAGGCGCGTGAAGGCATCTCGACCACGACCAAGGGCGAGGTGCGCGAGGCCGTCGACCAGTCGCTGGAGATCCTTGACAAGGGCGAGGCGCGCGTTGCCGAGCGCGGCAGCGACGGCAAGTGGAAGGTCAATCAATGGCTGAAGAAGGCCGTGCTGCTGTCGTTCCGCCTCAACGACATGGACGTCATTGGCGGCGGCCCCGGCAAGGCAAGCTGGTGGGACAAGGTGCCCTCGAAATTCGAAGGCTGGGGCCCAAACCGCTTTCGCGATGCCGGTTTTCGCGCGGTGCCGGGTGCGGTGGTGCGCCGCTCGGCCTTCATCGCCAAGAACGTCGTCTTGATGCCGTCCTTCGTCAATCTCGGCGCCTATGTCGATGAGAGCACGATGGTCGACACCTGGGCCACCGTCGGCTCCTGCGCGCAGATCGGCAAGCGCGTGCACATTTCCGGCGGCGCCGGCATCGGCGGCGTGCTCGAGCCGCTGCAGGCCGAGCCTGTCATCATCGAGGACGATTGCTTCATCGGCGCGCGCTCGGAAGTCGCCGAAGGCGTGATCGTGCGCAAGGGCGCGGTGCTGGCGATGGGCGTGTTCCTGGGCGCCTCGACCAAGATCGTCGACCGCGAGACCGGCGAGGTCTTCATGGGCGAAGTGCCCGAATATTCCGTCGTGGTGCCCGGCGCGCTGCCCGGCAAGCCGATGAAGAACGGCCAGATCGGCCCGAGCACCGCTTGCGCCGTGATCGTCAAGCGCGTCGACGAGCGCACGCGGTCGAAGACCAGCATCAACGAGCTGCTGCGGGATTGATGCTATCTCCTCCCCCTCTCCCCGTTCTTACGGGGAGAGGGTTGGGCTGAGGGACCTCTCTCCGCGGATGAGATAGCCGCGAGACCTGTACCCCCTCACCCGGATCGCAAGAGCGATCCGACCTCTCCCCGCAGGCGGGGAGAGGTGAAAGAGCCCCTCGCACCACCCGTCGAACCCAACTTCCCTCCATCGCGACCAATGTCCGGGCGGCCCGTTCCGCCCGGAGCCGCTCGCATGGACTGGACCCGGTTTCTCTTCCGCTTCGACGGCCGTATCAACCGCGCCAAATATTGGCTGGCCGGGCTGATCATCCTCTGCTGGATGATCTTGATGGCCGCGATCGTGGCGGCGTTCGACCCCCGCCCCTTCCGCTTTTCGGTCGACGACATCTTCAAGGTCGTCGATCCCGAAACCTATCGAGATGTATCGCGCGCCGACCTCCCGCTGATCCTGGTCAAGCTGATCGGCACGCCGCTGTTCACATGGGTGTTCGCCGCGACCTCCGTCAAACGGCTCCATGACCGCGACAAGAGCGCCTGGTGGGGGTTGCCCTTCTTTGTCCTGCCCGGCCTCATCAACCAGTTCCTGGACCGGATCAGCAACGATTATATCGGCTTCACGCTCGGGCTGATCTCGTTCATCCTCGCGACCTGGGGCGGCATCGAGCTGCTGTTCTTCCGCGGCGCGAAGAGGACCAATCGTTTCGGCGCCGATCCGCTCCACGTCCCGCCCACGGGAAGGCCGGGTTGGGATCAGCAGCGTGAGCTCGAAATGCCGGCGCAGAAGGCTGGCCCACCGCCGCAATGGCATGTTAAGCGGGGCGCATGACCGATGCTCTCTCCATTGCCCGCGACCTGATCCGTTGCCCTTCAGTCACTCCGGCCGATGCCGGCGCGCTCGGGGTGCTCGAAAAAATCCTGGGCGCTGCCGGTTTCACCTGTCACCGCGTGACCTTCAGCGAGGAAGGCACCGCCGACGTCGACAATCTCTACGCTCGGATCGGCACCGACGGTCCGCACATCACCTTCGCAGGCCACACCGATGTGGTGCCGCCCGGCGACGAGAGCGCCTGGAGCGTCGGCGCGTTCTCCGGAGAGGTGAAGGACGGCGCGCTGCATGGCCGCGGCGCGGTCGACATGAAAGGCGGCATCGCCTGCTCGGTCGCCGCGGTGCTGGAGCATCTCGCCGCCAACGGCGGCAAGCCGCGCAGCGACGGAAAGGGCTCGATCTCGTTCCTGATCACCGGCGACGAGGAAGACGTCTCGATCAACGGCACCATCAAGCTGCTGAAATGGGTCGCCGATCGCGGCGAGAAATTCGACCATTGCGTGCTCGGCGAGCCTTCCAACGTCGAGACGCTCGGCGACACCATCAAGATCGGCCGGCGCGGCTCGCAATCCGGCACGCTCGTCGTCGACGGCGTGCAGGGCCACGTCGCCTATCCGCACCGCGCCTCCAATCCGGTGCCTGATATCTCGCGGCTGATCGTCGCGATCTCCGACGAGCCGCTCGACCATGGCAGCGCGCAATTCCAGGCGTCCAATCTCGAATTCGTCTCGGTCGACGTCGGCAACAAGGCCTTCAACGTCATCCCCGGCGAGGCCCGCGCAAGATTCAACATCCGCTACAACGACAACCACACCCAGGCGAGCTTGCGTGAATTGGTGGAGACGCGTCTCGCCAAAGCCTGCGGCAACCGCATCAAGGCCCGCATCGTGTGGGAGCCCTCCAACTCGAACGTGTTCGTGACCAGGCCGGGTCCGTTCACCGATCTCGCGGTCTCCGCGATCGAGGAGGTGACGGGACGCAAGCCCGAGCTGTCGACGTCAGGCGGCACGTCGGATGCGCGGTTTATTTCAAGCTATTGCCCCGTGATCGAGTTCGGCCTGGTCGGGCAGACCATGCACCAGGTCGACGAGCGCGTGCCGGTGGCGGATCTGGAGAGGCTGACGAAGGTGTATCGCGGGATTTTGGCGCGGTATTTTGCTTGAGGCAGTGTTGCCTCCACAAACACGACCGTCATCGCCCGGCTTGACCGGGCGATCCAGTATTCCAGAGACGGCAGTGATTGAGCCGAGAGGCCGCGGCGTACTGGATGCCCCGGTCAAGCCGGGGCATGACACCGAGGTTTGGCGAGAGCGTGCCCGCTCTCTGCGCCGCTCGCCTAATAATCCACCTTCATCAAATACAGCCCCTCGGGCGGGGCGACGATGCCGCAGGCGGCGCGGTTGCGGGCTTTGAGTGCGGCGGAGAGATCGTCGGCGGTCCAGCGGCCCTCGCCGACCCAGACCAGGGATCCCACCATCGAGCGCACCTGGCTGTGCAGGAACGAGCGCGCCGAGGTGATGACGTTGATCTCGCGGCCATCGCGGATCACGTCCAGCTGGTCGAGCGTCTTCTCCGGCGATTTGGCCTGGCACTCTGTGTCGCGAAAGGTGGTGAAATCGTGCTTGCCGAGCAGGCGCTGCGCCGCCGCGTGCATTGCGTCGGCATCGAGCTTGCGCGGCACGCGCCAGGCGTGGCCGACATCGAGCGCGAGATTGGCGCGAGTGTTGACGATGCGATAGCGGTAGTGGCGCTTGACCGCCGAGAAGCGCGCCTCGAAATCGTCGGGCACGATCTCGGCCTCGAGCACCGCGATCGGATGCGGGCGCAGATGCGCGTTGAGCCCGTCGCGAAAACGGCCCGGCGGAAACTGCTTGTCGACGTCGACATGGGCGACCTGGCCGCGCGCATGCACGCCGGCATCGGTGCGGCCGGCACCGTGCACGCGCAGATCCGAACCAGTCATCGCCTTCACCGCGGCTTGCAGCGCGCCCTGCACCGATGGCAGCGTGTCCTGCACCTGCCAGCCGAAGAATGGCGCGCCGTCATATTCGATGGTGAGCTTGTAGCGGGGCATCGTGTCCAGTTTCGTCGTCATTGCCCGCCTTGTGCGCTGTTGCGCACTGGGGCGGGCAACCCAGTACTCCGCAGCTTATCCGATTGACCGAGAAGCCTCGGCGTACTGGATACCCCGCCTTCGCGGGGTATGACAGTGTCAGGTGAATTTGGATCCCGCCTTTAACGGCACGCCGCGCAGGAAGTCCGCGGCCCGCATGCGGGCCTTGCCCTCGCGCTGCAGCTCGATGATGCGGATGGCGCCGTCGCCGCAGGCGACGGTAAGCTGATCGTCGAGCATTTCGCCAGGCGCGCCGGAGCCTTGCGCCAACTCGCAACGCAGGATTTTTACGCGCGCATCCCCCAGCTCAGCCCAGGCACCGGGAAACGGCGACAAGCCGTGGATGTGGCGCAGCACCGCGCGCGCCGGCTTGCTCCAATCGATCCGCGCCTCGGCCTTCTCGATCTTGGCGGCATAGGTGACCCCGTCCTCGCTCTGCGCCTTGAGCTGGAGCCCGCCGCGTTCGAGCGCGGCCATCGCGCGCACCATCAGGTCGGCGCCAAGGCGGGACAGACGATCGTGCAGGTCGAGCGCGGTCATGTTGTCGGTGATCGTGATGCGCTCGGCCATGGCGACGTCGCCGGTATCTAAGCCGACATCCATCTTCATCACCATCACGCCGCTCTCGGCATCGCCGGCCATGATGGCGCGGTTGATCGGCGCGGCGCCGCGCCAGCGCGGCAACAGCGAGGCATGCAGATTGTAGCAGCCGAGTTTTGGCGCATCGAGGATCGCCTGTGGCAGGATCATGCCATAGGCGACGACGACGGCCGCGTCCGCATCGAAGGCGCGGAACTCCGCCAGCGCCTGCTCGGTCTTCAGCGTCTTCGGCGTCAGCACGGGAATGCCGAGCTTTCGCGCGGCCTCCTCGACCGGGGTCGGCTGCAATTGCAGGCCGCGCCGGCCGCCCGGCTTCGGCGCGCGGGTGTAGGCGGCCGCGATCTCGTGCCCATGCGCGACCAGCTCGAGCAGCGTCGGCACGGAGAAATCGGGCGTGCCCATGAAGATGAGGCGGAGGGGCATTTGACGAGACAATCCTTGAAACGAGCAAGGTACTCGTCATGGCCGGGCTTGTCCCGGCCATCCACGTTCGTCCTGCTCGCGGCGGCAAAGAACGTGGATGCCCGGGACAAGCCCGGGCATGACGGCGGAGGAATTATCACTCCGCCGCGCGCTTGGCGGCTTTCTCGAACTTCTTCATGACGCGGTCGCGCTTGAGCTTGGACAGATAGTCGACGAACAGCACGCCGTTGAGATGGTCGATCTCGTGCTGGATGCAGGTGGCGTAGAGGCCTTCGGCATCCTCCTCGTGCACCTTGCCGTCGAGATCGGTGAAGCGCACGCGCACCTTCGCGGGACGCTCGACCTCCTCGTAATATTCCGGGATCGACAGGCAGCCTTCCTCGTAGACCGACAGTTCCTCGGACGAGGCGATGATTTCAGGATTGATGAAGACGCGCGGCACGTGCTTGGTCTCGCCGCTCTCGTCACGCTTGGCGAGATCCATGGTGATGAGACGCAAGGGTTGCGCGACCTGGATCGCCGCCAGCCCGATGCCGGGCGCGTCGTACATGGTCTCGAACATGTCGTCGGCAAGCTTGCGGATCTCCGCCGTGACCTTCTCGATCGGCTTGGAGACCAGGCGCAGCTGCTTGTCGGGCAGGATGATGATTTCTCTGAGGGCCATGGCCGCGATTTAAGCCGCGCGCCGGATGCGGTCAATGCGGCCCGGAACCCCTTAACCCCTCGCTAACCATAAAACTTCACCTTTCATTAACCATGAAAATTAGGGGCCGGTTAACCCAGAATGTTCCCTCTTCGTTCGCGAGAGCGCGGCGAATCGGCTACAAGGCGGCATGAACGAGATCATTGTCATGCTGGGCGACTGGCCGGTGCGCATCGTCGATGCGCTGATCGGCTTCGGTGCGCTCGTCCTCATCCTGCTGGTTGTGATTGCGGTTGTGATCGCGCGCTCGGGGCGGCGTGGCGCGGAACTCGCCATGGCGAACGCGATCCGGGCCGACGAGCTCGAGGAGCGGCTCGCCCAGGTGCTGCACGCCCAGAGCGAGGCCTCGGGGCGGGTCGACGCCATGACCCAGGCGCTGGCGGGACGCCAGGCCGAGATGGCGCGCGCGGTCAACGAGCGGCTTGATTCGGTGACGCATCGAGTCGGCCAGTCCATGGAACATTCGACCCGCAACACCATGGAGAGCCTGCGCGCGCTGCATGAACGGCTCGGCATCATCGACAACGCGCACAAGAACCTCACCGACCTCACCACGCAGGTGACCACTCTGCGCGACGTACTCGCCAACAAGCAGTCGCGCGGCGCCTTCGGCCAGGCGCGGATGGAGGCGATCGTCCAGGACGGTCTGCCCAAAGGCTCCTACGAGTTCCAGTTCACGCTCTCGACCGGAAAACGACCGGACTGCGTCGTGTTCCTGCCCGACCAGCGCCCGCTCTGCATCGACGCGAAGTTTCCGCTGGAGGCGATGACGGCGCTGCACGACGCCCGCACCGACGAGGAGCGGCGCGTTGCCACGCAGCGGCTGCGCGGCGACGTGATGAAGCATGTCAGTGACATCGCCGAAAAATACCTCGTCACCGGCGAGACCCAGGAGATGGCGCTGATGTTCGTGCCGTCGGAATCGGTCTACGCCGAGATCCATGACGGCTTCGACGACGTGATCCAGAAGGCCTATCGCGCCCGCGTCGTGCTGGTATCGCCGTCGCTGCTGATGCTCGCGATCCAGGTGATGCAGCAGATCATGAAAGATGCGCGCATGCGCGACGCCGCCGACCAGATCCGCACCGAAGTGATCAAGCTCGGCGACGATCTGGGGCGCCTGCGCGACCGCGTGCTCAAGCTGCAAAAGCATTTTGCCGACGTGAACGAGGACGTCCGCCAGGTGCTGATCTCCGCCGACAAGATCGAAAAGCGCGCAGGGCGCATCGAGGAACTCGATTTCAGCAAGAGCGATGCGCCGGAGGCGCCGCGCCTGGTGGCGACGGGAGCGGCAGAGCTGTTTCCGCGCAAGCTCCAGGCGGGGGAGTGAGACTAGGGCACACTGTCGTGCTCCGCGAACGCGGGGCATCCAGTATTCCGCAGCCCGTGTGGTTGAACCGAGACGCCGCGGAGTACTGGATCGTCCGCCTTCGCGGACGATGACACCGAGCGTGTTGGAAGCTCTCCCGTCTCACCAGCTACCGCGAGAGTCTTTTCCCCCAGAATCTGCTAACACGCCCCCCATGACCGCACCCGACGCGACCTCCCCCGCCGCGACTTCCACCGCCTCGCCCTCCTGGCGCGACAGCCTTGCCGTTTACCTGCAGCCGCGGGTGCTGATCGTGCTGTTTCTCGGCTTCTCCTCGGGGCTGCCGCTGGCGCTGTCGGGCTCGACGCTGCTGGTGTGGATGGCCGAGGCCGGGGTCGATCTTGGAACGATCGGGCTGTTTGCGCTGGTTGGAACGCCATACACGCTCAAATTCCTGTGGGCACCGCTGGTCGATGCGCTGCATGTGCCGTTCTTCACGCATGCCTTCGGACGTCGCCGTGGGTGGCTGGTGTTTGCGCAGCTGCTGCTGATCGGCGCGATTCTGCTGTTGGCGCTGACCGATCCGGCACGTTCGCCGCTGCTGGTCGCACTCGGCGCGCTGCTGGTCGCGACGATGTCCTCGACGCAGGACATCGTGGTCGACGCGTTCCGCGTCGAGAGCCTGCCCGAAAGCGAGCAGGCCGCCGGCATGGCCGCCTATGTCGCGGCCTATCGCATCGGCATGTTGGTCTCGACTGCAGGCGCCCTGTTCATCGTCACCGGCTTCGAGGCGATCGTCCCTCGTGGGGCCGCCTGGATGTGGGGCTATGTGGTGATGGCGGCTCTGGTGCTGATCGGCACGGTGACTGCGCTGGCCGCCACCGAGCCCGCACAATCCGCGCGCGCCGAGGCCGCCACGCAGGACGAGGGCGCGCTCACGCGGGTGTTCCATGCGGCGCTGGGCGCGTTCTCGGAATTCCTGCGACGCAAGGAAGCATGGGTCGTGCTCGCCTTCGTCGTGCTGTTCAAGTTCACCGACGCGTTCTCCGGCAACATGACCGTGCCGTTCGTCATCGACATCGGCTTCACGCGGAACGACTATGCCGTGATCGTCAAGGGCGTCGGCATCATCGCGACCCTGGCCGGCGGCTTTGCCGGCGGCTTCGTGGCCCGACGCTATTCGCTCGCGACCAGCCTGTGGATCGGCGGCATCGTGCAGGCGATGTCCAATTTGTCGTTCTCGTGGCTTGCGATTGTCGGCGTCAACGAATGGGCGCTGACCCTCGCGATCACCTCCGACAATTTCTGCAACGCCATCGGCACCGTGATCTTCGTCGCCTATCTCTCGGCGCTGTGCCAGAACCCGCTGCACACGGCGACCCAATATGCGCTGCTGACGGCGCTCGCCGCGGTGGGACGGACCTATTTGTCGTCGGGCGCAGGCTATCTGGCGAAGGCGACGGGCTGGCCGATGTTCTTCGCGATCTCCGTCCTCGTCGCCATCCCGAGCCTGATGTTGCTGGCGTACTTGCAGAAGCGCGGGCATTTCGAGGCACTGGGGCCGGTGCGGGTGTAGGCACCCCTGTCATGCCCCGCGAAGGCGGGGCATCCAGTACTCCGAGACAGTCGTGATCGACCGAGAAGCTGCGGCGTACTGGATCGCCCGCCTTCGCGGGCGATGACACCGGAATCGGGGAGACGACTCCACCCCTACTGCTTCTTGATCAGGCTCCACTTCGTGATCACGGCCTCGCTCATCTGGCCGGGATCGCTGGCGCAGGCGACTTCGTCCACCTTCACGGAGATCTCCTTGCCGACGAAGGATTTCAGCTGGGCGGCCTGCGCCTCGCTGGAGGTGACGAGCTGGAACGTCTCGGGGCCGGTTTCGAGATTGCAGAGCCCGTTCGGCGGCGGCAGGCGGCGCGGTTCCGACGTGATCTGGTAGGTCGCGACGCGCTTGCCGTTCTTGACGTCGCGCACCTTCATCGCGTTGAGCTCGCCGGAGAGCACATCGCCAGTGTTGATCGGCTTGCCGGGCTTGGACGGCGGCAGCGCCGCGTCGCCCTGCTGCGCGGAGATGGCCGGGGTCACCAGCATCAGCATCGTCGCGACCAAAGCCCATCGCGTGGCGAAAAGTTTCGTCATGTCGTCCGTTCCGTAAAGTCTGGATGGAGATTCCTGTTTTGACGCGTTTTCTTCACGCGAACCGGTATCCACTTCGCTCGAAAACGCTCTAGAACAGGGTGCGCTGCCGCATCGCAGCCGATAGCGTACCTTCATCGAGATAATCAAGCTCGCCGCCGACGGGAACCCCGTGGGCGAGCCGCGTCACCTTCACATTGGCGTCCTGAAGCAGGTCGGTGATGTAATGCGCCGTGGTCTGGCCGTCCACCGTCGCATTCAGCGCTAGGATGATTTCATGCACTTGCGAATCATGCGCGCGCGCCACCAGCGCGTCGATGGTGAGGTCCTGCGGGCCGACGCCGTCGAGCGGCGACAATGTCGCGCCGAGCACATGATAGCGCCCCTGGGTCGCATTGGCCCGCTCCAGCGCCCAGAGGTCGGCGACATCGGCGACGACGACGATGATCGCAGGATCGCGCTTCGGATCGGTGCAGACGGTGCAGGGATTTTGCGTGTCGATGTTGCCGCAGGTCTTGCAGACCTGGACCTTGTCCAGCGCCACCTGCAAGGCGCTCGACAACGGCATCATCAGCGCTTCGCGCTTCTTGATCAGATGCAGCGCCGCGCGCCGCGCCGAGCGCGGACCGAGGCCCGGCAGCCGCGCGAGCAGCTGGACCAGCCGCTCGATCTCGGGACCTGCAACAGCGCCCATTTTATTGGCCGAACAGCCCCGGCGGCAGGCCGAGCCCGCCGGTGAGGGCCTGCATCTTCTCCTGCATGGCGGTCTCGGCCTTGCGGCGCGCATCAGCGAGGGCGGTGACGAGCAGGTCTTCCAGCACCTCGCGCTCCTCGGCCTTCATCAGCGAAGGATCGATCTTGATGCCCTTGACGTCCATCTTCGCGGTCATGCGCACGGCGACGAGACCGCCGCCGGAGATGCCTTCGACCTCGACGTTGGCGAGCTGGTCCTGCATCTCCTGCATCTTGGATTGCAGCTGCGCCGCCTGTTTCATCATGCCGAGAAAATCAGCCATGGGTGCGTGTCCTTGGAAAGAATGGTTCAGAGATCGTCGCCGTCGGAACCGTCCGGCGGATCGTCGCTGCCATAGTCGGCGTTAATATCGGTTTCCGGCGTCTCGGGAGCAAGCCTGCGGACCTCGACGACCTTGGCGCCGGGGAAACGCGACAGCACCTCCTGCACGCGCGGATCGGCTTCCGCGGTACGGGCATGCTCCTGCTTAGCCGCCTGGTTCACCGAGCGCAAAGTCGGCTGGCCCTGCTCGTTGGAGACGATCACGGTCCAGCGGCGGCCGGTCCACAGCTCGAACTTCTTCGCAAGTTCCGAGATCATGGTCTTGGAAGCGTTGGGCTCGAGCGCGACTTCCAGCCGCCCCTCCTCGAAACGGACGAGGCGCATGTCGCCTTCGAGCGCGCTCTTGGTCATGATGTCGCGCTTCTGCCCTGCGAGCGCAACCAGCTGGGTGAAGCTCGCGATGCGCAGCTGGGGCGCCGCCCCTTGCGTATCCGGCGCGGGGGCCGCCATCTGCGGCCGGGCGCCACCGCCAAACGCTGGAGCCGAGGCTGTCGGCATGCGCACGGGCGCAGCTGACATCGGCGCTGCGGAGGCAACCGGCGCGGCCGGCGCGCCGTTGCGCGCGCTACTTCCGCCGTTCACGACCGGCGAGCCGCCGCCGTTCTGCTCGAGCATTCTGATCGCTTCGTCGGGCGTCGGCAGGTCGGCGACATAGGCGATGCGCACCAGAACCATTTCGGCCGCGGCTGCGGGACGCGTTGCGGCCTGCACCTCGGCGATGCCCTTAAGCAGCATCTGCCACATCCGCGACAGCACGCGCATCGAGATCTTGGAGGCGAACTCCTTGGCGCGCACCCGCTCGGTCTCTCCATAGGCGACGTTGTCGGCGGTCGCCGGGATGACCTTCACACGGGTGACGAAATTGACGAACTCGGCGAGGTCCGAGAGCACGACGATGGGATCGGCGCCGACATCGTATTGGTCGCGGAACTCCTTGAAGGCGGACGCGATGTCGCCGCGCGCCAGCGACTCGAACAGGTCGATGACCCGGGTGCGGTCGGCAAGGCCCAGCATCTGCCTGACGGCATCGGCCTTCACCTGCCCCGCCGCATGCGCGATCGCCTGGTCGAGCAGCGACAGCGAATCGCGCACCGAGCCCTCCGCGGCGCGCGCGATGATGCCGAGCGCTTCCGGCTCGATCTCGACGTCTTCCTTCGCCGCAATGCTGGCGAGGTGCTTCATCAGCACGTCGGCCTCGACGCGGCGCAGGTCGAAGCGCTGGCAGCGCGACAGCACGGTGACCGGAACCTTGCGGATCTCGGTCGTCGCGAACACGAACTTGGCGTGCTCGGGCGGTTCCTCCAGCGTCTTCAGGAAGGCGTTGAACGCCGCCGTCGACAGCATGTGGACTTCGTCGATGATGTAGACCTTATAGCGGGCGCTGGCCGGGGCATAGCGCACGCTGTCATTGATCTGGCGGACGTCGTCGACGCCGGTATGCGAGGCCGCGTCCATCTCCAGCACGTCCATGTGCCGGCTTTCCATGATCGCCTGGCAATGAACTCCCAACGTCGGCATGTGGATGGTCGGCCCCTTCACCGATCCATCCGGCATCTCGTAGTTGAGTGCGCGGGCGAGAATGCGCGCGGTGGTGGTCTTACCGACCCCGCGGACGCCGGTGAGAATCCAGGCCTGCGGAATGCGGCCGGTCTCGAACGCATTGGAGACGGTACGGACCACGGCCTCCTGGCCGATCAGGTCGTCGAACGAGGATGGGCGGTATTTGCGCGCCAGCACCCGGTAGGGCGCATTGCCGGCCTGGCCGGCGCTGTCGGGATCGGGAGGGGCGCCAGCGTCGGTCATCGGTCGATCCGCAATGAAATGTCTCTTGGCCGGCTTTTGCGGAAAGGAGCGCGCTGGCGGCTGGTACCGCCGGCGCTGGTTCGCTCGAAAAACAGGTAGGAGACTGACGAGCGACCCGATCCGGACCTCGTTAGGGCTGCTTCCTTCCGGACCTGACCCGGTTGGCGAGTGGCTCGTCCACCGCCAATCTCCCGGTCCCTATTTGGGGCCAAAGGGAGCGGAAAGCAAGCGGGGTCTGGGGCTGATCCGACGGCGCTTGAGGACTTCCGGCGCCGAATTCGCCCTCATTCGGCCTGTCCAACCGGGTCCGGCGCATAAGGACCACGGCGCACACGCATGTTGTCTGGGGGCGTGGTCTCTGCGACGGTAAGAATCAATCCAGAGAAGCCTTCATGCCCGAACCCGCCTGGTCGCTGCACTCCCGCCTGAAAGAGGACACCATCGATATCGGCGACCTGCCGCTGTCGAAGGTGCTGGTCATCAAGGACGCGCATTATCCCTGGCTGCTGCTGGTGCCGCGGCGCGCCGACACGGTCGAGATCATCGATCTCGACGAGGTGCAGCAGGCGCAGTTGATGACGGAGATCTCCCGCGTCTCGCGCGCGCTGAAGGAGATCACCAAATGCGACAAGCTCAACATCGCCGCGCTCGGCAACCTCGTGCCGCAGCTGCACGTCCACATCATCGCGCGCCGCACCAGTGACGCGGCCTGGCCGCGGCCGGTGTGGGGCGTGATGCCGCCGCTGGCGCATGACGCCGCGGAGGTTCAGAATTTCATCAGCGCGCTTCGCCGCAAGATCTGGTTGGGTTGAAAGAACGATAATGTCAGCATTCAACGCGTTTCCGCTCGGGCAGCCGGCCTTCGTCACCAACGTCCTCGACCGCGCCGCGCATCTGCGCCGCGACGACGAAAAGCTGTTCGCGCTGGAGCAGAAGCCGTCCTCGCGCGCCTACGTGGTCTATCGCGACTCGCTGCTGGTGAAGCGCGAGGGCGACAAGGTGCGGGCGCTGCTCGGAATCGACGAAGCGCTGAAATGCGGCGCCAATCCCGGCACGGTGTTCCTCGGGCTTCGCGACGGTGCGGCCGTGTTCGGCATGGGCCTGTCGCAGGCCGCCGCCGAGAAGCTGGTCGGCCGCGAGGATTATACCGTGACCGAGCTGCGCGGCATGGCGATGCAGGGCGCGATCCCGCCCGAGGAGCTCTCGGCCGTCGCGATGGCGAAGTCGATGGTGGGATGGCATCAGCGCCACGGCTATTGCGCCAATTGCGGCGTACGCACCAGCATGAAGGAAGGCGGCTGGAAGCGCGACTGCCCGAGTTGCAAGGCCGAGCATTTTCCGCGCACCGATCCGGTTGTGATCATGCTGGTGGCGTCCGGCGACAAGTGCCTGCTCGGACGCCAGAAGCAGTTTCCGGCAGGGATGTATTCCTGCCTCGCCGGCTTCGTCGAGGCTGCCGAGACCATCGAGGACGCGGTGCGCCGCGAGATCTTTGAGGAGTCCGGGATCCGCTGCACCGACGTGCAATACTACATGACCCAGCCCTGGCCCTATCCGTCGTCGCTGATGATCGGCTGCAGCGCGCAGGCGCTGAACGAGGACATCGTCGTCGATCGGATGGAGCTGGAAGACGCGCGCTGGTTCACGCGCGAGGAGGCGGCGAAGATGCTGACGCGGACGCATCCCGACGGGCTTGCCGGCCCGCATCCATTCGCGATCGCCCATCATCTGCTCGGCCGCTGGGTGCACGACAAGAGCAGCACCTGAGCCGAGCCGACGATGGCCGGGATCGCGCCGCGCATCCTCTGCATCGGCATGCCGGTGCGCGACCTCATCCTGCGCGTCGAGGCCTTGCCCGAACGCGGCGGCAAGGCGAACGCCAGCCATCTCGCCGAGATCTGCGGCGGCAACGCGCTCAACGCCGCGATCGCGATGGCGCGGCTCGGCGGCCGCGTCGCCTTCGCAGGGCCGATGGGTGATGCGCGGGAGACGTCGAGCGCTTTCATTCTCGCGCAGATGGCGCAAGAGGGCATCGAGACCACGCACATCGTGCGCATGCCTGGCCTGAGCACGCCGGTCTCGGCGATCATGATCGAGCCCTCCGGCGAGCGGACGCTCACCATCTATCGCGATCCCGCGCTGTGGACCGTGAGGCTGCCCGAGGCCGATGCGCTTGTCGCCGATTGTCAGGCGGTGCTCGTCGAGAGCCGCTGCGCGGCGTTCGCCACCTCGCTTTGCGCCGAGGCACGCCGGCGCGGCATTCCCGTCATCGTCGGCGTCGACCGCGCGATGGTGCTGCAGGACGGCCTGCTCACGGCCGCCTCGCATCTGCTGTTCGCCAGCGCCCAGCTGCAGGAGACGGCCGGCATCGCTGACGACGGCGCGGCCTTGAAGCGCCTGGCGGAGCTGACGCCCGCCTTCCTCGCGGCCACAAGGGGCCCGCGCGGCGCGATCTGGCTGAACCAGGCGGGCACGCTGGAGGAAACACCAGCCTTCCCGGTCCAGGCGGTCGATACGCTCGGCGCCGGCGACGTCTTCCATGGCGCATTCGCGCTCGGCCTCGCCGAGGGCAAGGGGTTGCGGGAAGCGATGCGATTCGCCGCAGCCGCCGCGGCGCTGAAATGCACCCGCCATGGCGGCGGGCTGGCCGCCCCGCAACGCGCTGAAGTTGAAGAGCTTTTACAAGGCAAGCTCTAGAGCGATTCCACTGACGCGCCGAGATTATGGGCTTGCCGTGGAAAGATTTTCTCTATATCAGGGAAATCTGCCCCTGAAATGAAACAAAGTTCTTCAAATGACTGATGTCGCCGTCCAGATTCCCGAGACCAGCCGCCGCCTCGACGCCATCGACCGCAAGATCCTGATGGTCCTCCAGGAAGACGCCTCCCTTTCCGTCGCCGAGATCGGCGACCGTGTCGGCCTGTCCTCGACCCCCTGCTGGAAGCGCATCCAGCGCCTGGAGGCCGACGGCGTGATCATCAAGCGCGTCGCGCTCGTCGACCAGAACAAGATCGGGCTCGGCATCTCCGTGTTCGTGTCGGTCGAGAGCTCCGACCATTCGGATGCTTGGCTGAAGCGATTCGCCGAGGCCGTCAGCGCGATGCCGGAGGTGATGGAGTTCTATCGCATGGCCGGCGACGTCGATTACATGCTGCGCGTCGTGGTCGCGGACATGCAGGCCTATGACGTGTTCTACAAGAAGCTGATCAGCGCCGTGCCGCTGAAGAACGTCACCTCGCGCTTCGCGATGGAGAAGATCAAGTCGGTGACGGCGCTACCGATCCCGGCGGTGGTGGCGGCTTAATTTACGCCACACGGAAAGTGTCATCGCCCGATTTAATCGGGCGATCCAGTATTCCAGAGACGCCCGTGATAGAATCGAGAAGCCGCGGGGTACTGGATGCCCCGGTCAAGCCGGGGCATGACAGCGGAGCGAGAGGGACGGATCGCCTCTCTCAGGTGCTCCTCAAATCTTCTGATTGTACTCGCCGACTTCGGGATGCGTGCGCAGCACGCTGTTCACCATCTCGAACATGTCGTGCATGCGCTGCTCCGAGACCGGGCTTTCGACCACGACGACGAGCTCGGGCTTGTTGGACGAGGCGCGCACCAGGCCCCAGCTGCCGTCCTCGACCGTGACGCGCACGCCGTTGACGGTGACGAGATCGCGGATCGCCTGCCCCCCGATCTTCGCACCCTTTGCTTGCAGGTCCTCGAAGTGCTTCACCACCTTGTCGATGACGCCGTATTTGGTCTCGTCGGCGCAATGCGGCGACATGGTCGGCGACGACCAGGTCTTCGGCAGCGCGTTCTTCAGATCGGCCATCGACTTGCCGGGCGCGCGGTCGAGCATGTCGCAGATCGCGAGCGCCGAGACCAGGCCGTCGTCATAGCCGCGGCCATAGGGCTTGTTGAAGAAGAAGTGGCCGGACTTCTCGAAGCCCGCGAGCGCGCCGGTCTCGTTGGTGCGGCGCTTCATGTAGGAATGACCGGTCTTCCAATAGGCGGTCTTTGCGCCCTGCTTCTGCAGCACGGGATCGGTGATGAACAGGCCGGTGGACTTCACGTCGACGATGAACTGCGCGTCCTTGTGGATCGCCGACATGTCGCGCGCCAGCATCACGCCGACCTTGTCGGCAAAGATCTCCTCACCGGTGTTGTCGACCACGCCGCAGCGGTCGCCGTCACCGTCGAAACCGAGGCCGACATCAGCCTTGTGCTGCAACACCGCGTCGCGGATCGCGTGCAGCATCTCCATGTCTTCCGGATTCGGATTGTATTTCGGGAAGGTGTGGTCGAGCTCGGTGTCGAGCGGGATCACCTCGCAGCCGATCGCTTCCAGCACCTGCGGCGCGAACGCACCGGCGGTGCCGTTGCCGCAGGCCGCGACCACCTTGAGCTTGCGCTTGAGCTTCGGACGAGAGGTGAGGTCGGCGATGTAGCGCGCCGGATAGTTCTCGTGGAACTGGTAGGAGCCCCCGGCCTTGTTCTTGAATTCCGCGTTCAGGACGATCTCCTTCAGCCGCGTCATCTCGTCAGGGCCGAAGGTCAGCGGGCGGTTGGCGCCCATCTTCACGCCGGTCCAGCCATTGTCGTTGTGGGAGGCCGTAACCATCGCAACGGCGGGCACGTCGAGATCGAACTGCGCGAAATAGGCCATCGGCGTCACCGCAAGACCGATATCGTGCACCTTGCAGCCCGCCGCCATCAGGCCGGAGATCAGCGCGTATTTGATCGAGGCCGAGTAGCCGCGGAAATCGTGGCCGGTGATGATCTCCTGTTTGACGCCGAGCTCGGCGATCAGCGCGCCGAGCCCCATGCCGAGCGCCTGCACACCCATCAGGTTGATTTCCTTCTGGAACAACCAGCGCGCGTCGTATTCGCGAAAGCCTGTCGGCTTCACCATCGGCTCGGATTCGAAGGCGTAGGTGTTGGGCAATAATACGGATTTCGGCTTCGGGAACATTGAGTCGGTCTCGTGAAAGGGGGGCGGGAGTTGCTGCAGGCTTAGCGAATGCCAAACCGCAGCGAAAGGCGGGAATGAAGGCTTATGGCCGATAATTGCGGCAGTTTGGTAACGAAGAAACGTTACCGGGAGGGCGGCCGGAGCAAGGATATCATCTACTTGAAATTGGCGACTGCGCGGTCGCGCGGGCAGCGCCTCTACTGCTCCAGCACCATCTGCCCGTTGGCGTACTCAAAACGCTTCAGGCGGGACAGGAAGGAGAGGCCGAGCAGGTTTTCCGACAGCGCCTCGTCCGGCAGCACCATGGCATCGACGTCGCGCACGATGAGGCCGCCGACGTCGAGCATGGCGATTCGGGTGCGCGCGGCCTTGATGGTGCCGTTGGCGGTGGAGACCGTGGCGTTGTAGTCGCCGCGCGAGGGACGGAGACCAAACCGGGCGGCCGAGGTCTCGTTCAGCGCAACGACGGAGGCGCCGGTATCGATCATGAAGCCGATGCGCTGGCCGTCGATGCGGCCCTCGGTCTGGAAATGACCGCGGGCGTCACGGGCAATGGCCAGGCTGCGGCCGCCGGCCGGCGCTGTGGCCGCGACTGCGACCGTCGTGCGCGGCACTGACGTGGCGGAAGCCGAGCTCATCTTGTCCGCCATCTGCGCCATGAAGGTGCCGAGGCCGATCATGACGGCCGCGATGATCATAATGTTACGCATCACACCACTTCCGAGCCGAAAGCTCGATTTCATCACGCGACGAGGCCGGCGGCGAGCGCAGGCACGCCGGGGCTCCTGTCATTTTGACGAAAAGGATGAGCGGAGGGTTAATGCCGGTTGCGAGTTCTCACGTCCCGCGCGGCTTCGCCCGCCTTGTCGGCAGTGCGCTCGCGGGATCGTCGGGCCAGGGGTGACGCGGGTAGCGGCCGCGCAGGTCGGAGCGGACGGCGGCGTAGCTGCCGCGCCAGAAGCCGGGCAGATCGCGCGTCACCTGCACCGGACGCTGGGCCGGCGACAGCAATTCCAGCACCAGCGGCACCTTGCCGGCGGCAATCGAGGGATGGGTGTTGAGGCCGAACAATTCCTGCAGCCGCACCGCGATGGTCGGTCCCTGCTCGGCCTGGTAGTCGATCGCGAGCACGCTCCCCGTAGGCGCCTCGAAATGGGTCGGCGCCTCGCGATCGAGCCGTGCGCGCATCTCCCACGGTAACAGCGCCATCAGGGCATCGGAGAGATCGCCCGCGGAGATGTCCTTGAGCGCGATCTTGTCGTAGAGCGCCGGCACCAGCCAATCATCGCGCCGCGCGATCAGGCCGTCTTCCGACAGGTCGGGCCAGCTGTCGCCCTCGGCCTTGCGCAGGAACATCACGCGATCACGCCATTGCTTGGCGGCCTTCGACCAGGGCAGCCGGTCGAGGCCCGCGGCGATCAGGCCATCTGCGAAGATGCGCGCGGTGTCCTCCGAGGGCGATACTGATAGCGTCGCCTCGGACAGCGTGATCGCGTGCAGCACGCGCTTGCGCCGCGCCCGCAGCGCCATCGCGCCGCGATCAAAGGAGATTTCGTCGGCGGTCTCGATATGCTCGGCGAAATGCCGCTCGATCTCGTCCTCGGTGATTTGCGCGGCGAGCAAGATGCGACCGCTCGCCGCCGTCCCCGTCATCTCACCGATCGCAATGTAGGGCGCACGGGCGAGCGAGGAGGTCTGCTCGACAGAGGCGCCGCGACCGTTGGCCAGCACGAAGCTGCCATTGCCGCGATTGCGCGCGACGCGGTCCGGGAACGCATAGGCGAGCATCAGGCCGGTCGACCGATCCTCCTGCTGCGCCACCTTCTCCGACGCCGCGACCTGCGAAGCCCAGCGGTGCGCGAGATCGCGCGCGCTTGCCGCGCGTGGTGAGCGGTCGCGGCGGAACTGGTCGCGGCGGTGCTCGAGATCGACGCTGTCGCCGCCAAGGCCGCGCTCGGTGATGATGGCCGCGATCTCGGCGGCGGCCTGGCCCTCGCCGGCGCGATGCGAATCCACGATCATGCGTGCCAGCCGAGGCGGCACCGCCAGCGCACGCAAGCTCTTGCCTTCGGCCGTGATGCGGCCGTCGCCGTCGAGCGCGTTTAGCTCGCTCAGCAGGCTCTTGGCTTCCTTCCAGGCCGGCTGCGGCGGCGGATCGAGGAACGATAGAGCCGCGGGATCGCTGACGCCCCATTGCGCCAGATCGAGCACCAGCGAGGACAGATCGGCGCTGAGGATTTCCGGCTGGGTGTAGGGCGCGAGCGAGGTGGTCTGCGGCTCGTCCCAGAGCCGGTAGCAGACGCCGGGCTCGGTGCGGCCGGCACGGCCGCGGCGCTGGTCCACCGCCGCGCGCGAGGCGCGCACGGTCTCGAGCCGCGTCAGGCCGATATCGGGCTCATAGCGCGGCACGCGGGCAAGACCGCTATCGACGACGATACGCACGCCCTCGATGGTGAGCGAGGTCTCCGCGATCGAGGTTGCCAGCACCACCTTGCGCGTGCCCTTGGGTGCCGGCGCGATGGCGCGATCCTGCACGGCGGCATCGAGCGCGCCGAACAGCGGCACGATCTCGACGGAGGCGTCCTGCACGCGCTCGGAGAGGAAATTCTGCGTGCGGCGGATCTCGGCGGCGCCTGGCAGGAAGGCCAGCACCGAGCCGCTATCGGCGCGCAGCGCAGATGCGATCGCATCCGCCATCTGCCGCTCGATCGGCGCGTCCGCCTTGCGGCCGAGATAGCGTGTCTCGACCGGAAACGCACGGCCCTCGCTCTCGACGACGGGGGCATCGCCGAGCAGCCTTGCCACCCGCGCACCGTCGAGCGTCGCCGACATCACCAGGATGCGCAAATCCTCGCGCAAGCCGGTTTGCGCATCACGCGCCAGCGCGAGGCCCATGTCGGCGTCGAGCGAGCGCTCGTGGAATTCGTCGAACAGGATCGCGGCAACGCCTGTTAGTTCGGGATCGTCGAGGATCTGGCGGGTGAAGATGCCCTCGGTCACCACCTCGATGCGCGTCGCGCGCGAGATCTTCGAGCCGAAGCGGACACGATAGCCGACGGTTTCGCCGGCGCGCTCGCCGAGCGATTTGGCCATGCGGTCGGCACTGGCGCGCGCGGCGATGCGGCGCGGCTCCAGCACGATGATCTTCTTGTCCTTGGCCCAGGGCGCATCGAGCAAGGCCAGCGGCACGCGCGTGGTCTTGCCGGCGCCGGGAGGGGCCACCAGCACTGCGGCGTTGCTGGCCTCCAGCGTACGCGACAAATCGTCGAGCACGGCATCGATCGGGAGGGGCGTGTCGAAACTGCGGGGCAAGATCTATCCACTCGTCATGCCCGGGCTTGTCCCGGGCATCCACGTCCTCGACCAGAAAACAGACGTGGATGGCCGGGACAAGCCCGGCCATGACGAATTTATGTGGAGCTGGGAACGATCAGCCCTGCACTGGCGGACGACCGACGCTCTCGTACACAAAGCCGGCGGCTTCCATGTCTTCGGGGCGGTAGATGTTGCGGAGGTCGACGACGACCGGCTGCGCCATGGTCGCCTTCAACCGGTCGAGATCGAGCGCGCGGAACTGGACCCATTCGGTGACGATGACGAGAGCGTCGGCGCCTTGCGCGCAGGCATAGGCGTTCTCGCAATAGGTGATATCGGGCAATTCGCCCTTGGCCTGCTCCATGCCGACGGGATCGAACGCCTTCACCTTCGCGCCCATGTCGATCAGGCCCGTTACCAGCGGGATCGACGGCGCATCGCGCATGTCGTCGGTGTCCGGCTTGAAGGTGAGGCCCAGCACCGCAACGGTCTTGCCGCGCAGATTGCCGCCGAGCGCCTGGCTCACTTTGCGCGCCATCGCGCGCTTGCGGTTCTCGTTGACCGCCAGCACCGATTCGACGATGCGCAGGGAGACGTCGTAGTCCTGCGCGATCTTGATCAGGGCCTTGGTGTCCTTCGGGAAGCACGAGCCGCCGAAGCCGGGACCGGCATGCAGGAATTTGGTGCCGATGCGGTTGTCGAGCCCGATGCCGCGCGCGACCTCCTGAACGTTGGCGCCGGCCTTCTCGGACAGATCGGCGATCTCGTTGATGAAGGTGATCTTGGTCGCCAGGAACGCGTTGGCGGCGTATTTGATCATCTCGGCGGTGCGGCGCGCGGTGAACATCAGCGGCGCCTGGTTCAGCGACAGCGGACGGTAGATGTCGCCCATCACCTTGCGGCCGCGCTCGTCGGAGGTGCCGACCACGATGCGATCCGGGAATTTGAAATCGCGGATCGCCGCACCCTCGCGCAGGAACTCGGGGTTCGAGGCGACAACCACATCGGCCGACGGATTGGCTTCGCGGATGATGCGCTCGACCTCGTCGCCGGTGCCGACCGGCACGGTCGATTTCGTCACCACCACGGTGAAGCCCTGCAGCGACTGCGCGATCTCTTTCGCGGCGGCGTAGACGTAAGACAGGTCGGCGTGTCCGTCGCCGCGGCGCGAGGGCGTGCCGACCGCGATGAACACGGCATCGGCATCGGCGACCGGCTGCTTCAGGTCGGTGGTGAAGTCGAGCCGCTTGGCTTTCACATTGTTCGCGACCAGCTCGTCGAGGCCAGGCTCGTAGATCGGGATCTCGCCGCGATGGAGTGCCACGATCTTCCTCTCGTCCTTGTCGACGCAGGTGACGTCGTGGCCGAAATCCGCAAAGCAGGCGCCGGACACCAATCCCACATAGCCCGTGCCGATCATCGCAATTCGCATGAAAAATCCTGTTCCAGCTTGGTTAACGGACGTCCAACTCGGCCCAATCCGGGGCGGTTTAGCATTTTCCCGAGGCCATGGAACAGTCCGCATGCAAAAACCGGCCCGCGATTTGAACCGGTAAAGAAGTCGGAAACTACTGGGCTCCAAACTGCCCCAGGCCCGCACAGGCACGGGCGGAACGCGCCTCGAAAAGGGACACCATGGCACGATCAGGCACAATCGCGGCGGCCAGCCCCTCCACGGCCGCTTCGGGCGCGCGTATCGACTGGGTCGACTACGCCAAGGGTATCTGCATCGTCATGGTGGTGATGATGCATTCGGTGCTGGGGGTGGAGCTTGCCGCCGGGCAGACCGGGTTCATGCACGTGCTCGTAGCCTTCGCAAAGCCGTTCCGGATGCCGGATTTCTTTCTGATTTCGGGCTTGTTCCTGTCTCTGGTGATCGATCGGGACTGGCGAACCTATCTCGACCGCAAGGTGGTGCATTTCGCCTATTTTTATGTCGTCTGGGTGACAATCCAATTCGGCTTCAAGGCCCCGGCCTTTGCGGCCGAGACCAGCTGGCAGCACGTCGGCCTGCTGTATCTCGAATCGTTCATCGAGCCGTTCGGCACGCTGTGGTTCATCTATCTGTTGCCGGTCTTCTTCGTCGTCACGAAACTGACACGCAAGGTCCCATCGCTCGCGGTCTGGCTCGTCGCCGCCGCGCTGGAGACCGCGCACATCACGACCGGCTGGACCGCCATCGACGAGTTCTGCGCACGCTTCATCTATTTCTATTCGGGCTATTTGTTCGCGCCCTACGTGTTCGGCCTGTCGGACCGGGCGCGGAAGCATCCGGCGCTGGCGCTTGCAGCGCTCGCTGCCTGGGCGCTGATCAATGCCGGCCTCGTCGCAGCGGGCGCCAGCGAGTGGGCGATCGTCTCGCTCGCGCTCGGCTTCGCCGGCGCCTGCGCCATCATCGCCGCGGGCACGCTGCTCGCGCGGGCGCACTGGCTCAACTTCCTCCGCTTCTGCGGCGAGCATTCGATCGTGATCTATCTCGCCTTCTTCTTGCCGATGGCGGCGACGCGGACGCTGCTGCTGCGCACGGGCATCATTCCTGATATCGGCACGGTGTCGCTGCTCGTCACTATCGCCGGCGTGCTCGGTGCGCTGGCGATCTGGCAGGTCGCGCTCCGCCTCAATGCGCGCTTCCTGTTCGAGCGGCCCGATGCGTTCTGGATCGCGCCGAGGAAGGCGGGCGTGCGGTTACAGGCAGCGGAGTAGCTGCCCTCTCGGTGTCGTCGCCCGGCTTGACCGGGCGACCCAGTACGCGGAGGCGCCAGCGATTGAACCGAGAAGCCGCAGCGTACTGGATTCCCCGCTTGCCGCCTACGCTAGAGCTTCGGCGTGCCCAAGACCGAGACCTCGGCGAAGCCTTGGCGTAGCCGGGTCGCGGGGAATGACAGCGGGGATTAGTCGCGCTACCGGCCCAAAAATCCGCCTCCCAAGGCTGTCAAAGTCCGCAAAAATTCATACATTGCGGCCATGCCCAAGACATCTCCGAAGACCACCGCCAAAGCTGACACCAAGGCCGCGCCGAAAGCTGCCGCAGAGACCAAGCCCGCTGTTGCCAAGGCTGCTGCCAAACCGGTCGCGGCAAAGGCGGCCGGAAAGGGCGACCACGTCTTCCTGGTCGATGGTTCCTCCTACATCTTCCGCGCCTATCACGCGCTGCCGCCGCTGAACCGCAAATCCGACGGGCTCCAGGTCAACGCCGTGCTCGGCTTCTGCAACATGCTGTGGAAGCTGCTCCGCGAGATGCCCGAGGACAATCGGCCGACGCATCTGGCCATCATCTTCGATAAGTCGGAGATCACCTTCCGCAACAAGATCTATCCGGACTACAAGGCGCACCGGCCGCCGGCCCCCGACGATCTCATTCCGCAATTCGCGCTGATCCGCGAAGCCGTGCGCGCCTTCGACCTGCCCTGCCTGGAACAGATCGGCTTCGAGGCCGACGATCTCATTGCGACCTATGTGCGGCAGGCCTGCGAGCGCGGCGCCAGCGCCACCATCGTGTCGTCCGACAAGGACCTGATGCAGCTCGTCACCGATTGCGTCACCATGTACGACACCATGAAGGACCGCCGCATCGGCATCCCTGAAGTGATCGAGAAGTTCGGCGTGCCGCCGAACAAGGTGGTCGAGGTGCAGGCGCTCGCGGGCGATTCCACCGACAATGTGCCGGGCGTGCCCGGCATCGGCATCAAGACCGCGGCGCAGCTGATCACCGAATATGGCGATCTCGACCAATTGCTGTTCCGCGCCGGCGAGATCAAGCAACCCAAGCGACGCGAGGCGCTGCTCGAGAACGCGGAGAAGGCGCGCATCTCGCGGCAGCTCGTGCTGCTCGACGACAAGGTCGAGCTGGAGGTGCCGCTGGACGACCTCGCCGTCCACGAGCCCGACGCGCGCAAGCTGATCGCCTTCCTCAGGGCGATGGAGTTCACGACGCTGACGCGGCGCGTCGCCGAATATGCGCAGATCGATCCCGCCAACGTCGATGCCGATCCCGGCTATGCCAGCGGCGCCAGCGTGTTCACGACGCTGCCGCCCTCGGACGTCGTGCCGGCACCAGGTACGGGAACTCCGGCGCCAGCCCGGCCGAACCAGCCCAACAAGTCCGCAGGCAAGGAGGACAAGGCTGCGAGCCCGAAGGGGGCACCGATCTCGCTCGCGGCAGCGCGCGAAGAGGCCCTGCGCAAGCTGCCGGTCGACCGTGCCAAGTACCAGACGATCAAGTCGCGGAAAGAGCTCGACGCCTTCATCGCGCGTATTCACGATGCCGGCCATGTTGCGATCGGCATCAAGGCCAATTCGATCGATCCGATGCAGGCCGATCTCTGCGGCATCGCGCTGGCGCTGGCGCCTAACGATGCCTGCTACCTGCCGCTGGCGCACAAGCAGTCCGGCGGCGGCGCCGGCCTGTTCGATGCAGGCCTCGCGCCGGACCAGATCAAGCACACCGATGCCATCGAAGCGCTACGCCCGGTGCTGGAATCGGCAGGCGTCCTCAAGATCGGTTTCGACGTCAAGTTCACCGCCGTGATGCTGGCGCAGCACGGCATCACTCTGCGCAACATCGACGATGCGCTGCTGATTTCCTACGTGCTCGATGCCGGCCGCGGCTCGCATGCGCTTGAATCGCTGTCGGAGCGCTGGTTCGGTCATGCCATGCTGAAGGAAAGCGAGCTGCTCGGCAGCGGCAAGGGCAAGATCACCTTCGACCAGGTGCCGATCGACAAGGCCGCACCGCTATCGGCCGAAAGCGTCGACATCGCCTTGCGGGTCTGGCGCGTGCTGAAGCCGCGCCTCGTTTCCGAGCACATGAGTGCGGTCTACGAGACGCTGGAGCGGCCGCTGGTCTCCGTGCTTGCGCGTATGGAGCGGCGCGGCATCTCGATCGACCGCCAGGTGCTGTCGCGCCTCTCCGGCGACTTCGCCCAGACCGCAGCGCGCGTCGAAGCCGAGATCCAGGAGATCGCGGGCGAGCCGGTCAATGTCGGCAGCCCCAAGCAGATCGGCGACATCCTGTTCGGCAAGATGGGATTATCAGGCGGCACCAAGACCAAGACCGGCGCGTGGTCGACCACCGCGCAGGTACTCGACGAGCTCGCCGAGCAGGGCCACGACTTCCCGAAGAAGATTTTGGAGTGGCGCCAGGTCTCCAAGCTGAAATCGACCTACACCGACGCGCTGCCGACCTACGTCAACCCGCAGACCCACCGCGTGCACACCACCTACGCGCTGGCTGCGACCACGACGGGGCGCTTGTCCTCGAACGAGCCGAACCTGCAGAACATTCCGGTGCGCACCGAGGACGGCCGCAAGATCCGCCGCGCCTTCATCGCCACGCCCGGGCACAAGCTCGTCTCCGCCGATTATTCGCAGATCGAGCTCAGGCTGCTGGCCGAGATCGCCGGCATTCCCGTGCTGAAGCAGGCGTTTCGCGACGGGCTCGACATTCACGCCATGACCGCATCCGAAATGTTCGGCGTGCCGATCAAGGGCATGCCGAGCGAGATCCGCCGCCGCGCCAAGGCGATCAATTTCGGCATCATCTACGGCATCTCCGCGTTCGGCCTCGCCAACCAGCTCGGCATCGCGCGCGAGGAAGCCTCCGCCTATATCAAGAAATATTTCGAGCGTTTTCCCGGCATCCGCGCCTATATGGACGAAACGCGCGACTTCTGCCGCAACCACGGCTACGTCACCACGCTGTTCGGCCGCAAGTGCCACTACCCCGACATCAAGGCTTCGAATGCCTCGGTGCGCGCCTTCAACGAGCGCGCCGCGATCAACGCGCGGCTTCAGGGCACCGCCGCCGACATCATCCGCCGCGCCATGACCCGCGTGGAGGATGCGCTGGCCGCGAGGAAGCTGTCGGCGCAGATGCTGCTCCAGGTGCACGACGAATTGATCTTCGAGGTGCCGGACGACGAGGTCGAGGCAACGCTCCCCGTCGTGCAGAAGGTGATGCAGGATGCGCCGTTCCCGGCCGTGCTGCTCTCGGTGCCGCTGCATGTCGACGCCCGCGCCGCGAACAATTGGGACGAGGCGCACTAGCGCACTTCCTTACCTCTCCCCGCTTGCCGGGAGAGGTCGGATCGCTCCTGCGATCCGGGTGAGGGGGTACAGGTTCATCGACGACCGCCGGTTGGAGAAAGCCCCTCACCCCAACCCTCTCAGGGCGAGCGAAGCTCGTCCCGGCCCCGTAAGAACCGGGGCGAGGGAGCACACCGGCGCAAGACCTCGATTGTCCTCCGAGCAATTGCGCGATGGCCGCGCGATCCCGCGCATACTAGAACCGTGCCATCTCCCGCACCGGTTCAACCATGCCCCACACCTCCGCCTTGCTCGGCTTCGCCCTCGTCAGCCTCGGCCTCGTGCTCACGCCGGGACCGAACATGATCTACCTGATCTCGCGCTCGATCACGCAAGGCGGCGCGGCCGGCATCGTCTCGCTCGGCGGCGTGGCGCTCGGCTTCGTGTTCTACATGCTGTGCGCGGCGTTCGGTATCACGGCGCTGTTGCTCGCCATTCCTTTCGCCTATGACGCGCTGCGCTTTGCCGGCGCCGGCTATTTGCTGTGGCTCGCCTGGCAGGCGGTGAAGCCGGGCGGACGCTCGCCGTTCCAGGTGAGGAAGCTCGCGGTCGACAGCCCGCGCAAATTGTTCGTGATGGGCTTCATCACCAACCTGCTCAACCCGAAGATCGCGATGCTGTATCTGGCGCTGCTGCCGCAGTTCATCGATCCCACAGCGGGCAGCGTGCTGACGCAGTCGGTGGTGCTGGGCGCGATCCAGATCGCGATCAGCGTCAGCGTCAACGCGATGATCGCGCTCGCGGCCGGATCGATCGCGCTGTTCCTGGCGAACCGGCCGAGCTGGATGCTGGTGCAACGCTGGCTGATGGGCACCGTGCTGGCGGGACTCGCGGTGCGGATGGCGGTGGAAGCGAAGAGGGTGTGAGGATGGTCTTCACCTCTCCCCGCCTGCGGGGAGAGGTCGAATTCGATCGCAGATCGAATTCGGGTGAGGGGGTACAGGTCTCTCGACCATCTCGCATGGGGAGAGAGGCCCCTCACCCCAACCCTCTCCCCGTAAGAACGGGGAGAGGGAGAAGAGAGCTTAATCCAGCTTCGCCTCCATCCCCCGCTTCACGGCCGGGCGCGCCATCAGGGCCTCGTACCAGCGCTTGACGTTGGGGAAGTCGGCCAGATCAACCTTGTGGCGAGGATGGCGCCAGGCCCAGCCCAGGATGGCAAAATCGGCAACCGAGAGCTCGCCGGCGACGAAGTCGCGCCCCTCCAGGCGGCGGTCGAGCACGCCGTAGAGCCGGCGGGTCTCGGCCATGAAGCGCTTCAGGCCGTAGGCCCGGTCCTGCTCGTTCTCGAGTGCGATGAAATGGTGTACCTGGCCGGGCATCGGGCCGAAGCCGCCCATCTGCCACATCAGCCATTCGTAGACCGGGATGCGCTGGATAAGCGATTTCGGCAGGAATTTGCCGGTCTTTTCGCCGAGATAGAGCAGGATCGCGCCGGATTCGAAGATGCTGACGGGCTTGCCCTCAGGCCCCTCGGGGTCGACGATCGCGGGGATCTTGTTGTTGGGCGAGAGGTTGAGGAACTCGGGCGCCATCTGCTCGCCCTTGGTGATGTTCACCGGGATCACCTTATAGGGCAGCCCCATCTCCTCCAGCGCGACCGAGATCTTGCGGCCGTTCGGCGTGTTCCAGGTATAGAGCTCGATAGTCATTCCGTGTCCTTCCCCAAGAGGCTTGCCCGAAGGCTTGCCCCCTCACCTACTCCAGAAGGTTGCGCCCTCACAACCGGCGGACCGGGATGGCCGATCCCTGTTGACGGGAGACGCCCCCTCTGGAATGTCGCGTCGGTCGCGGATAAATTCCGCCCCCACCAAAAACGCTGTTTGAGGGACCGCCGTGTCGAAATCCGCCTCCCGCGCCCGCCTGTTCGAGATCATCCGCCGGCGCTCGTTCGGCCGCGGCGAGGTGACGCTCGCGTCGGGCCGCAAGAGCGATTTCTACTTCAACCTCAAGCCGACCATGCTCGACCCCGAGGGCGCAACGCTGCTCGCCGAGCTGACTTACGAGGCGCTCAAGGACGACCAGCTCGATTTCATCGGCGGTCTCGAGATGGGCGCGGTGCCGCTCGCCGGCGCGCTGGCGCAGATCTCCTGGATCAAGGGTCATCCGATCGCGGCCTTCTTCGTGCGCAAGAAGCCGAAGGAGCACGGCGCGAAGCTCGCGATCGAGGGCCTGGCCAAGGGCGAGACGCTGGCGGGCAAGCGCGTCGTGATCGTCGAGGACGTCACCACCACGGGCGGCTCGGCGATGAAGGCGGTGGAATCGGTGCGCGAGGCCGGGGCCAATGTCGTGCTGGTGCTGACCATGGTCGATCGCGAGGAAGGCGCCACCGACACGTTCGGTGCGGCTGGCCTGCCGTTCCGCTCGCTGTACAAGGCGTCGGAATTCTTGAAGGGGTGAAGTGGCGGAAATTTCTCCGCCGTCGTGCCTCAATGTGTCCCGGTAGCAACCACCCGTCCAAAGCTGCGCCCGGCCTTAAAGAGGCCACCGCCTCGTCTTGAAACCGCCTACGCTCAACTGCTCATTTACCATCCCGCTTTATGGTGAATCGTGTGCTGAGATCGCTCGGTCCCAGCCGATTCAGTAGCGTCGGGTGGAGTAAGCATTGCGTACAGTCATGTCCCATGCGCGCCGGCGGCGTCGCGCTTCGCTTGTGGCCGCCATGCTGGCAGCGCCGCTGCTGGCGGCGCCGACCCCGGTTGCGGCCGAAGGCCTGTTCGATTTCCTCTTCGGCGGAATGCAGCAGCGGCCGCAGCGCGAGGTGCCGCCGGCGAACTCCCACGTCGATCCCTTCAGCAGCCAGCAGAATGGCGCCACGCCGCAATATGTGCCGCCGACCCGCTCGGCCGCGGCCGGTGGCTCGGGACCGGCCTTCTGCGTACGCAGTTGCGACGGGAAATACTTTCCGCTGATGCGCGGTCTCGTCTCACCCGCGCAGATGTGTCAGGCGTTCTGTCCTGCCAGCGCGACCAAGGTCTATTTCGGCTCGTCGATCGACGGTGCCTATTCACAGACCGGCGAGCGCTACGCCGACAGCGAGAACGCGTTCGCCTACCGCAAGGCGCTGCGCGCCGACTGCACCTGCAACGGCCGTGAACCCGTCGGTCTTGCCCCGGTCGACCTTGCGCTGGATTCCTCCCTGAAGGCCGGCGACGTGATCGCCACCAGCGACGGCCTCGTCGCCTATACCGGCGTCCGCGTCGGCAACGACCAGGCTGCGGATTTCACCCCGGTTGCCTCCTATCCCGGCCTCACCGCGCAGGTTCGAGCGCGGCTCGGCGAGATGAAGGTGGCGCCGGTGCGCGCCGAAACGGTGTCGGCAGATGCGCCAGCGTCAAACGAGATCGTGCGCGAGCCGCTGCCGGACGTGACAGTGCCGAAGACCGCCGCGAAGCCGGCGAAGCGGGCGGGGTTGGATTAAGCCTCACCTGTAACCACACCGTCATTGCGAGCGTAGCGAAGCATGACGGAATTTGCGGCACTACCTCCCGATGATCACGCCGATCACATTCGGCGCCGCCAGATATTTCTCCTCGATCGCGGCGCGCGCGGAGGCGCGGTTCTCCGGCGTCAGGAGGCCGCGCTTCTCGGCCAGGATCATCCAGCAGAAGCCCCACCAATCGGTCAGCATGCCCTGATCACCGACGAGGTCATAGCCCTGCTCCGCCGCGAAGATGCGCGCATGCGCTTCGTCCAGCGTGTCGAGAAACAGATGATCCTCGGACGAGAACAGATCGTCGCTGACATCGTCGATGGTGTAGCCCCAGATCGACTGGCACACCGCGTTGAACTCGCGGTCGAACTGGTCGTCATCGACCCTCTGGCGCCGCGCGGCCTGATGCAGCCGTGACAGCGAGCGCGCGAAATCGGCGATCCGGGTGAGGGCAAACTGGTCGAAGGCAATGGTGGACATGTAGTCCTCGCAAAGTCGGACAGACGCTAGATATAGTATCGGCGAGGCGCCGAATCACAATGATATATCAAAGACTTGCTAAAGTGTTCTTAATTTGTTCTGGGCGCGCGTGGAATCGAAAGGGGCCGCCCGAGGCGACCCCTTTGCCGGTTGCAATCTTGTTCGGGATGAAATCCAGCCCCGGCAAGCGCGGACGTTAATACCGATAGCGGGCTTTGCGCGATTCCGGAAAAATACCGGTCGTAGTGCTGTCCTAATGCAGCCGGCGCCTCAATGGCAGCGCGAGGCCGCAATGGCGTGGACGCGGCGGTCGCCGAGGAGATGGGCGACAAAGCCATTCGCCGGAAAGATCTTTGCGAAGGCTGGATCGCGGACGCTGAGGCCCCCCGCGTAAGCACCGAATGCCGGCATCACCGCCCGCATCCCGTCGCTGGCGAAGCAGCGGCGCTCCATCGAGCGGCCACGCGCCGAGACACGCGCCTTCGGATGCAGATGGCCGGCGATCTCGCCGTGGGCGCCGGTCGGCTCGTGGCGGAAGGTGATCGGGCCGATTGCGACTTCGTCCGCAATGGTGCCGCCAAGATCGCGCGGCAGCATGGGGTCGTGATTGCCGGAAATCCAGATCCAGTCGCGGCCGGTCTGGAGTGCGGCCAAGGCGTCGCGGTCCTCGGCGGACAGGCGCTCATGCGCGCTGCGGTCGTGAAAACTGTCGCCGAGCGCGATGACCACTCGCGGATCATGGCGGGAGATGACAGCAGCGAGCCGGCCGAGCGTCGCAATGGTATCGTAAGGCGGCAGCAGGACGCCGCGCGTGGCGAAGCTCGAGCCTTTCTCGAGATGCAGGTCGGAGACGACGAGCAGGCGCTGCTCGTCCCAGAACAGCGCGCCGGAGAGATCGGCCGCAAAGGTCACATCGCTGATCGTGACTCTGGAAACGCGCATGTCCTCGACATCTCCCGAAATCAGCGCGCCTGCCGTCACGTCTTACCCGCTTCTATCCATCGCCTCTTTGACGAGCTCGTCGGCGGCTTCCGCCAAAAGCTCGTCTGCAGCTTCGCCATAAACTGACTCGCGGCCGATTTCCAGCATCACGGGCACGGCGAGCGGGGAGACGCGGTCGAGTTCCCGGTGCGTGATGCGGCCGTGGATGCGCATCAGCATGTCGCCGAGCCGGCGCAAATCGAGCAGGCCGGTGGCGGCATCGGCGCGCGCAGCGCGGAGCAGGACGTGATCGGCCTGGTGCTTGCGCAACACGTCGTAGACGAGATCGGTCGAGAACAGCACCTGACGGCGGCTCTTCTCCTCCCCGGTGTGGCGGCGCGCGATCAGGCCGGAGATGATGGCGCAGTTGCGGAAGGTTCGCTTCATCAGCGCGGATTCGGCGAGCCAGGCTTCGAGATCATCGCCGAGCATGTCAGGATCGAACAGCGCGTTGAGGTCGATCCGCCCATCGCGGATCATGAAGGAGAGATCACCGAGCCCCCAGATCGCCACGGCATATTCATTGGCGACGAAGCCGAGCGGACGCGCGCGAGCGCGCTCCAGCCGGCGCGTCAGCAGCATGCCCAAGGTCTGATGCGCGAGACGGCCCTCGAAGGGGTAGCAAACGAGATAATGCTTGTTGGCCCGCGGAAAGCTCTCGACCAGCAGCTCGCGGACCGCCGGCACTCTGCTGACATCCTTCTGCAGCGACAGCCAGTCGCGCACCTGCTCCGGCAAGCCGCCCCAGGCGCGGCCATCATCGAGCAGGCGGCGCACGCGCTCGGCGAGATAGGTCGAAAGCGGAAACTTGCCGCCCATGTAGGACGGCACCTTCGGGTCCTTGTCATGTGCGCGCGAGACATAGACCTGGTCCTCGACCAGGGTCTCGTAGCGCACCACTTCGCCCGAGAACACGAATGTGTCGCCGGGGGAGAGGCCCTCGATGAAGGCTTCTTCGATCTCGCCGAGCAGCCGGCCGCCGCGTGCGATCACGCCTGTGGATCCTGCACCGCTGCCGCGCGAACGCACCAGCCGCACCTTCAGCATGTCGTCCTCGACGATGGTGCCGACATTCATGCGGTAGCTCTGCCGCACCTTGGGATTGGCGACGCGCCAGCGTCCCTCCTTGTCCTGCTTGATGCGAGCAAAGCGCTCATAGGTCTTCAGCGCATAGCCGCCGGAGGCGACGAAATCGACGACGTCGTCGAAATCCTGCCGCGACAGGCTTGCGTAGGGCGCGGCGGTGCGAACCTCGCCATAGAGCTCGTCGCTGAAGAACGGCTCGCCACAGGCACAGCCCAGAACATGCTGAGCCAGCACGTCGAGCGCGCCAGTGCGCAAGGGCGGCGTATCCTGCGCATTCTCGGCGATGGCGTCGATGGCGACGCGGCACTCCAGCACTTCAAAACGGTTGGCGGGCACCAGCACCGCGCGGGAAGCCTCGTCGAGGCGGTGATTGGCGCGGCCGATGCGCTGCATCAGACGCGAGGAGCCTTTTGGCGCGCCGATATTGACGACGAGATCGACGTCACCCCAGTCGACGCCGAGGTCGAGCGAGGAGGTGCAGACCACGCCGCGCAGCCGGCCCGCCGACATGGCGTCTTCGACCTTGCGGCGCTGGGCGACGTCGAGCGAGCCGTGATGCAGCGCGATGGCAAGGCCATCGTCGTTCATGCTCCAGAGATTCTGGAACAGCATCTCGGCCTGGCTGCGGGTGTTGACGAAGACCAGCGTGGTCTTGTTGGCCTTGATCAGCTCGTAGATTTCAGGGAGCGCGTGACGCGCGCTGTGACCGGCCCAGGGCAGCCGCTCGCGCGTATCGAGCATCTCGACCACGGGCGGCGCGGCGCCGCCGGCGACGACGATGTCGGCTGCCCGCTCCTTGCCGTCGGGCTGCGGCACCAGGAAGCGCGCGAGCTGCTCTGGCTCGGCTACGGTCGCGGACAAGCCGATCGCGCGCATCTGCGGCGCGAGGCGCCACAATCGCGCCAGCCCGAGGGAGAGCAGATCGCCCCGCTTGGACGTGACCAGCGCGTGCAGCTCGTCGAGCACGATGCGCTTGAGAGAGGAAAACAGGAACGGTGCGTCGTCGGAGGAGAGCAGCAGCGCGAGCTGCTCGGGCGTCGTCAGCAACACGTCGGGCGGATAGCGCCGCTGCCGCTGACGGCGCGACACCGGCGTATCGCCGGTGCGGGTCTCGACCTTGATGGGCAAGTCCATCTCGGCGATCGGACGCTCGAGATTGCGCGCGATGTCGACGGCGAGCGCCTTGAGCGGCGAGATGTAGAGGGTGTGCAGGCCGCCGCTGCGTTGCACGCTGCGGCCGGTGGAGACGAGGTTCTTCTTCGCGCCCGCGTCGCGCGTCAGCGGCTGCGTCGACAGCTCGACCAGCGTCGGCAGAAATCCGGCCAGCGTCTTGCCGGCGCCGGTCGGCGCAATCAGCAGCGCCGACCGGTCCTCGCGCGCCTTCTCCAGCAGCGCCAATTGATGCGCGCGCGGCGACCAGCCGCGGGCTGCGAACCAGGCCTGGAAGCGATCCGGCAGCAGCGCGGCCGGCTCGGTCGATGTTTGGAGGATACGGGGCGGCACGGCATGACAGGTAAGCCGTAGGGATGGCTTCGTCGAGGGGGGCTATGGCCTGCGACAGGGCGATCGCACACGCGCTGTCCATTTGAGGCACGATAGACTCGACATCGTCATGGCCGGGCTTGTCCCGGCCATCCACGTCTTACCCGCGGCACGAAGAACGTGGATGCCCGGGACAAGCCCGGGCATGACGGCCGCTTGTGAGGTCCAAATTTCGGTCCTCTCCTCGCCTGCGCGACGAGGGCCAGCGCTCTCACGCCCCGGCCGGGACCTGATCGAGAAATCCGGTCACGCTTCTGATCCGGCCGTCCTTCAGCACGGCGAAATCGGTGCCCTTGATCGGGCTGTCGGCGCCGTCAGGGCCAAGTCCCCACGAGAAGCGGATGTGATCGCCGTAGCCGTTGGGCTCGCCGATCAGCTTGAATGTGAAATCGGGAAAGCGCTGCTGCACACCTGCGATCAGCGCCTCGATGCCGTCCTGGCCGTCGCCCCTCATCACGGGGTCGACGTAGCTCGCATCCGTCGTCCAGCTTTCGCTCAGCAGCTCGCGGCGGCGGCCGGCGGTGCGCTCGTTCCAGAGCTCGATGTAGCGGCGGGCGATGGTGACGGGGTCGGTCATGGTTCTCTCCTTCGATGGCGCCGTGTTGTCCGGCTGACCGTGACTATCGAAGGTTCACGCGCGTTGATCGATTACCTCGGAGGTCATCAACGCGCGTGAGGTTTTCGCAAAAATTACTTCGCCGCCGTCACCATGATCTCGACGGTGTATTGCGGGGCGGCCAGCTTGGCTTCGACGGTGGCGCGCGCAGGCGTATTGCCGGGCGAGACCCAGGCGTCCCACACAGCGTTCATCTCTGCGAAGGTCTTCATGTCGGTGATGTAGATCGTGGCCGAGAGCAGCTTCGACTTGTCGGTGCCGGCCTTGGCGAGGTGACCGTCGATGGTCGCCAGGATGTCCTGGGTCTGCTTCGTCACGCTTTCGCCGGCCGCCTTGTTGGCGACGACACCGGCGAGATAGACGGTGTTGCCGTGCACGACGACCTGGCTCATGCGCGGGCCGGTTTCAAAACGCTGAATGCTCATCTGGATCTCCTGGCTGGAATGACGGCCCTGTCTAGCCCAGCGGTTTGCACTGTGCCACCCCTTGGCACGCGTGCGTTGCCTGCCACGCATGCGTTGCCCGGCACGCATGCGTTGGCCAGCAACGCATGCGCCGTTCACGGAAATCGGCTGAAGAACGTCCAGATCGTTTCGGCGCCGTCGATGTCGCCGTTCTGCGATCCGAGCAGGTTCCTGGCGACCTTCGGGAATCGGGCATCCGGAGCGAAGCCTGGCATGCGGTGACCGCCATGGTTGATGCGATAAAGCACGACGTCGTGCCCAGCCGGACAGCGCGAGCTGATCCGCGTCACCGTGGACTGGTCCGCCGGCGCCGCGTCGGGCATGTCGGTGATCCCGGCGTCGTCGGTCTCGCAGCCATTGAGCCTGCGCCAAAACGCCAGCGTCTCGTCCGTCGACCAGAATCCCTCTGCGGCAAAATAGCTCGATCCGCGCCCGCCCTCATAAGGGACCAGCGGATCGGCGGTCCCGTTCATGAGCAGCATCGGCAGCGGCCGCGACGGATGACAGGTGACGGCGGCTTCATCGTTGAGGTTCATGATCACACTCGCAGCCGCCGCAAACAGATCGGCCCGCGCGCAGGCCATGGTCATCGCCATGGCACCGCCATTGGAGACGCCGGCGACGTAGACGCGCTTCGCATCGGCCGTGCCGTCGGCCACCAGCTTCTCGACCAGCCTTGCGATGAAGGCGACGTCATCGGTGCCGACCGGTGGTCCGCGCAGGGCCGGCCCCGCCTTGGTGCGCGCGTCCGCCCATGCGTTGTTGAGCCCGTCCGGAAACACCACGGCGAGGCCCTCGCGCTTGGCGACCTGCGGCCAGGCCGTCCGTGTGACCATGTCGGCGCCGCGCTGGGTCTTGCCATGCAGCACGATTACGAGCGGTGCGGGCCGCTTGGCTGGCAGTTGCGCGGTGTAGGAGCGCTTCACCCCGTTGACATCGACCGTATCGGCGGACGCAGCCGAAGCTGCCGTCAAAGCAGCGATCAGCGTGGCGATGCGCATCCGCCGCCGCATGGTCTAGCCCACTGCCTTGGCGGCGGCACGGCCCGCATTGCGGCCCGAGAACAGGCAGCCGCCCAGAAAGGTGCCTTCCAGCGAGCGATAGCCATGCACGCCGCCGCCACCGAAGCCGGCGGCCTCGCCGACGGCGTAAAGGCCGGGAATGACGCGGCCGTCCTCCCCGAACACGCGGGAGTCGAGATCGGTCTCGAAGCCGCCCAGCGTCTTGCGGGTGAGGATGTTGAGCTTCACCGCGATCAGCGGTCCATGCGCGGGATCGAGGATGCGGTGCGGGGAAGCGGTGCGGATCAACTTGTCGCCGATATAGCGGCGCGCATTGTGGATGTTCATGACCTGCGCATCCTTGACGTAGGGATTGGCGATCTCGCGGTCACGCGCCTCGATCTGCATCCTGATGTGCTCGAGCTTGAGGAGATCGCTGCCGGCGAGCTTGTTCATGGCCGCAACGAGCTCATCGAGCTTGTCGCGGACAATGAAGTCGACACCATGGCTCTTGAACGCCTCCACCGGCGCCGGCGCGCCCTTGTTGGTGGCGCGGCGAAGCGTCATGCGCCAGCTCTTGCCGGTCAGGTCCGGGTTCTGCTCCGAGCCCGACAGCGCAAACTCTTTCTTGATGATGCTCTGGGTCAGGATGAACCAGGAATAGTCGTAGCCGGTCGACATGATGTATTTGAGCTGGCCGAGCGTGTCCGAGCCCGGGAATAGCGGCGCCGGCAGCCGCGTGCCTGTGGCGTCGAACCACATCGAGGAAGGACCCGGCAGGATGCGGATGCCGTGGCGCGGCCAGATCGGGTTCCAGTTCTGGATGCCCTCGACGTAGTGCCACATGCGGTCGCGATTGATCAGCCGTGCGCCGGTCTTTTCCGTGATGCCTATCATGCGCCCGTCGACATGCTCGGGCACGCCGGAGATCATGAACTTCGGGGGCTCACCGAGCCGCTCCGGCCAGTTCTGCCGCACCAGCTCGTGGTTGCCGCCGATGCCGCCGGAGGCGACGATCACGGCCTGCGCCTTCAACGCGAAGTCACCGACCACGTTGCGCGAGGAGCTCTTGCCGCGCTCTGCATCATCAGGCGCAAGAACGACGCCGCTAACGCCATCCACCGTGCCATTGGTGACCGAGAGCGCATCGACGCGATGGCGGAATCGGAAGATCAATCGGCCGGTCTTCATCGCCTCGCGCGCGCGGCGCTCGAACGGCTCGACGATGCCCGGGCCGGTGCCCCAGGTGACGTGGAAGCGCGGCACCGAATTGCCGTGGCCCATCGCATCATATCCGCCGCGCTCGGCCCAGCCGACCACGGGAAAGAAGCGATGGCCCATCGCGCGCAGCCAGCCGCGCTTCTCGCCGGCCGCGAAGGCCACATAGGCTTCGGCCCATTGGCGCGGCCAGAAATCCTCGTCGCGGTCGAAGCCGGCGGTGCCGAGCCAGTCCTGCATGGCAAGCTCGTAGGAGTCCTTGATGCCGAGCCGGCGCTGCTCCGGCGAATCGACCAGGAACAATCCGCCGAACGACCAGAACGCCTGGCCCCCCAGCGACTGCTCGCCTTCCTGGTCGACAACCATCACGCGCTTGCCCGCATCGGCAATCTCGGTGGCGGCAACGAGGCCCGACAGTCCCGCGCCGACGACGATGACATCCGTTTCTTGAACCATGCGCTTCCCCCTCCAAGTTCTTCTCCTCCTCAAGGGTTCCCCCCTGTAGTTGCCCGGATTGAAGCCAGCGGTTGCAACTGAGATCAAGGGTATGGCGCGCAAGACCTCGTTAACTTGTTCCACTTTGGGATGGAGACCGGCCGGGTGCAGCGCGGACGCAACACTGGATTTAATTTGTTTTGAGCCAGCAGGCCTGCCTAGACAAAGCCTCGGTTACGACCGACGCTAGCCGTGCATCATCACCTGACACACAGATTCGAATTCGACTGGGGCGGGGGAAAATGAATTTTCTGACGGGGTTGCTTGCGGCGGTTCTCTTGATCGCAGGCATGGGGGCTTCTCACGCGGTGGTTCGGATCGCGGATGACCGCGGCGGCCGGATCGGAACCTACGTCGACAAGTACCAGGACCTCAGGCAATCGGGCGAGACGGTCATCATCGATGGCCTCTGCGCCTCGGCCTGTACCATCGTTCTCGGTGCTATCCCGCACGACCGGATCTGCGTGACCTCGCATGCGACGCTGGGCTTCCATGCCGCCTGGGATTTCGGCGCCAACGGCCGCGCCATCACCAATCCCGAAGCGACCCAGATGCTCTATGCGATGTATCCCTCGCAGATCAGGCGCTGGATCGGCCAGCGGGGCGGCCTCACCCCGCGGATGCTCTTCCTGAGGGGCAAGCAGCTCCAGGCCATGTACAAGCCGTGCTACCTGGACGCGCAGGCCTCGACGACCAGGCCGTCGCGCCGGTCGCTCCCGCAAGCGGAGCCGCTCGAATCCGCCCGGGGCCAGCTCCTCCACTGACATCCACAGGCTGGCGGCGTCCTCTGGCGCCGCCGCGGCGTCTTGCCTGCGGGCGGCGCCTTGCCCGCAGCCGGCGCAAAGCCTATCTGAAAGCCAGGGAACCGGGGCCTTCGTCCCGATCGTTGTCATGGCTCAACCGCTGCACCCGGCACATCGGCTATCGGACAATTCGCCCACTGCCGGGCGGATGCCATCCGTGCTGCTGTGGGCGGGCGCTGCAATCGGCGGTCTCGCCGTGATCGGCGCGCAGGCGCTCTGGTTCCACTATGGCAGCCAGGTGTTCTTCGAAATGATCAGGACCGGCTTTGCCGCCTGCTTCTGACCTGCGACAGGAAGTTTTCCGCCCATGAGCTCCGCCACCCGTCCGCTGGTGATCGCGACCGCCTTCGCTACAAGCCTCGTCGTCGGGCTCCTGATCATGTTCTGGGCCATGGGCGGGGTCGGCAAGGTGGCACAGCCGGCCGCGATCGGCGGCCCGTTCCAGCTGACCGACCAGAACGGCAAGGCCGTCACCGACATGAGCCTGAAGGGCAAGCCGACCCTGATCTTCTTCGGCTACACCCATTGCCCCGACGTCTGCCCGACCTCGCTGTTCGAGATCTCGGAAGTGCTGCGCGCGCTGGGCAAGGACGCCGACAAGGTCAATGCCATCTTCATTTCGGTCGATCCCGAGCGCGACACGCCGGCGACGATGAAGGATTACCTGTCGAGCTTCGATCCGCACCTCCAGGGCCTGTCCGGCGACCCCGCCGAGACCGCCAAGGTGATCTCCTCCTACCGGGTCTATGCCAAAAAGGTCCCGACCAAGGACGGCGATTACACGATGGACCACACCGCGCTGATCTACCTGATGGACCGCGAGGGCAGGTTCGTCTCGCCGTTCAATTTGAAGCGGACGCCGGAAGAGGCAGCGGTTGATTTGAAGCGGTATCTCTGAGCTTCACGCTGCCCACAATCGGCGCTCGCGTTCCCGGCGGGATGGTCTATAAGGCCCTCCGATCCCGACGAAATTCATTCCTTCGGCCGATGGCTCCATCGCAACAGGCGAAATCGCTCAAATCTGTCCGTGGCTTGCTGGCAGGGCTGGCTGCCGGCCTCTGCCTGCTCGGCGGCCTCACCGAGGCGAACGCGCAAGCCCCCGTCCAGCGGGCGCCGACGGCACCTCAGACCACCCCTCAGGCGGCGCCCCAGGCCGCCCCGCAGGCGGTGCCCGGGTTCTGGGACCCGCGCCGGCGCCCCGAACGGCCGGACCTGTCCCGCCTGACCGTGATCCGCTTCCTGACCGAGACCGACTATCCGCCGTTCAACTACACCGGTGCGGACGGCAATCCGGCCGGCTTCAACGTCGATTTCGCCCGCGCCCTGTGCGAGGAGATCAAGGTCACCTGCACGGTGCAGATGCGGCGTTTCGAGACGCTGGTCGATGCGCTCACCTCCAACCGGGGCGATGCCATCATCGCCTCCATGGCGGTGAGCCCGCAGCTGCGCGCCCGCGTCGACTTCACCGATCCCTATTACCGCGTGCCGGCGCGCTTCGTCTCGCGCAAGGATGCGGTGATGCCGGAGATCCGCCCCGAATATCTCGAGGGCAAGAAGGTCGGCGCCATCGCCGGCTCGGCGCACGAGGCGTATCTCAAGGCGATGTTCACCGACGCCGAGCTGCACGCCTACCCCAATGACGATGCGATGCGCGCAGCTCTGCGCAGAGGCGAGGTCGACTTCATCTTCGGCGACGCCATCTCGCTGGCGTTCTGGATCAACGGCACGGATTCGGCCGATTGCTGCGCCTTCTCCGGCGGCCCATTCGTCGAGAGCCGTTTCTTCGGCGAAGGCATCGGCATCGCCGTGCGCAAGGGCAACGACGTGCTGCGCCAGGCCCTGAACTGGGCGATGTTCCGGATCTGGGAAAAAGGCCGCTACACCGATCTCTGGCTACGGTATTTCTCGGTCAGTCCGTTCTGACCTTTCGCCTCTCCGCCTGCAGCGGGAGTGCGGACGATCGCAGAGATCATCACGCGCGCGTCATACCCATTCACCACGCCTGAAATTCCCGGTCCCGCCCGCCCGCGAATTCCGCTATTGAAGGACGCGGCAATCGTTCCGTCCTCTCCGCGAGCATTCCGCGTTCGTCGATCCGTCTCGCCGGTGCGCAGGTTCAATGCAGCTTTACCTCCCGATCGCCGATCTTCCGGTCAACGTCTTCCTGGTGCTCGCCATGGGCGCGGCGGTCGGCTTCGTCTCCGGCATGTTCGGCATCGGCGGCGGCTTCTTGATGACGCCGCTTTTGATCTTCATCGGCATCACGCCGGCGGTCGCGGTGGCCTCCGTGGCGAGCCACATCGCGGCCTCCTCCTTTTCCGGCGCCCTCTCCTATTGGCGGCGGCGCGCGATCGATCCGGCGCTGGCGAGCGTGTTGTTATGCGGCGGCGTGACCGGCACGACGCTCGGCGTCTGGACCTTCACCCAGCTGCGCGCGCTCGGCCAGCTCGACCTGATGATCGCGCTCTCCTACGTCGTGCTGCTCACCACGGTCGGCAGCCTGATGTTCTCGGAAGGATTGCGCGCCTTGATGCGGACCCGGCGCGGGGCGCTGCCGCCGCGCCGCACCCACAACTGGATCCACGGCCTGCCGCTGAAGATGCGGTTCAAGCGCTCGAAGATCTATCTCTCGGTCATCCCCGTGGTGATCGTCGGCATCGTGATCGGTTTCATCGGCGCCATCATGGGTATAGGCGGCGGCTTCATCCTGGTGCCGATCATGATCTATCTCTTGAGGGTGCCGACCTCGACGGTGATCGGGACCTCGATGGTTCTCACCGTCGTCACCATGCTGTTCGCGACCATGCTGCACGCAGCGACCAATCACCTCGTCGATGCCGTGCTGGCGCTGATCCTGATGGTCGGCGGCGTCACCGGCGCGCAGTTCGGCGCCCGTGCCGGCCAGAAGATCCGCGGCGAGCAGCTGCGGCTGCTCCTGGGCTTGCTCATCCTCTCGGTCGGAATCCGCTTCGCGATCGAGCTGGTGATCCAGCCCTCCGATCTCTTCACCATCCGTGAGCTCGGAGTGAGCCGATGAGGCGCATGCTTCTCGCCATCGTCCTCGTCCTGCTGCTCGGCGGCGCTGCGCGGGCCGAGCGGCTGATTGTGTCGGTCTCGAATCACCGGGTCACGGTGACGCCGAACTATTCCGGCGAGGAGCTGGTGCTGTTCGGCTCGGTCGAGAAGGATACGACGACGCCCGCGGACCGCACGGCCTACGATCTCGTCGTCACCGTGATGGGCCCGCGCGCCGACATGGTGACGCGGCGGAAGGAGCGCACCTTCGGCATCTGGATCAACACCGACTACCGCCAATTCCTGCAGGTGCCGAGCTATCTCGCGCTGTTCGCCAACCGCCCGCTCGACGCCATCACCTCGCCCGAGATCGCGCGGCGGCAGCAGATCGGGCTCAACAACGTGCTGCTGACGCAGCGGGTCAGCGGCGACTTTGCCGACGTGGTGCCCAACGATGCGTTCCGCTCGGCCTTCATTCGCCTGCGCACCCAGCGCGGGCTCTACCGCGAAGACGGAAGCGCGGTCACGTTCCTGACGCCGACGCTGTTCCGCACCGGCATTCCGCTGCCTGCGGAGGTGCCGATCGGCACCTATGAGATCGAGATCAAGCTGTTCGCCAACGGCGCGTTCATCGGCAAGACCGAGACCGCGTTCGAGATCGTCAAGGTCGGCTTCGAGCAGTTCGTCGCCACCACTGCCCGCCAGAATGGCCTGATCTACGGCCTCGCCACCGTTGCGATGGCGCTGATGACGGGGTGGATGGCCTCGATCGTGTTCAGGAAGGACTAGCCCCCCGTCATTGCGAGCGCAGCGAAGCAATCCAGACTGCCTCCGCTGCGGCAGTCTGGATTGCTTCGTCGCAAGAGCTCCTCGCAATGACGATAGTGAACAGCGGGGCCTCCACCTACACCACCGCCTTCGCCGGCCGCGTCACCAGATAGATGCCGAGCGCGACCGGAATGATGCCAAGCAGGTCGCGCGCCTCGATGTGCTCGCCGAGGACGAGGAATGCGAACAGCATGCCGAGCGGCGGCATCAGGAAATGATAGGCGCTGGCGGCGGTGGCGCCACACGTCTTCAAGAGACGAAACCAGAGCCAAGAAGCGATGATCGAGCCGCCGAGCACGAGAAAGGCGAAGGCGCCGATCAGGCTCGGCGTATAGTCGATCGCGTCGACATCGGCGAAGGTGAGCGCGACCGGTGTCAGTACGATGCCGGCCGCGAGGTTCTGCACGCCATTGCCGATCCACAAGGATCCCTTCGGCGCCAGCAGCTTGAACAGGATGGTGCCGGCCACGATTGAAGCGAGCGAGGCCAGCGTGAAAACGATGCCGTGCAGCGAATCGGTGCCGACCGACAGGCGGTGCCAGACGATTGCGGTCACGCCGATGATGCCGAGCAAGAGGCCGCTCGCCTTGCGCCAGGTCATGCCTTCGCCGAGCAGCAGCGCGGCAAGGCCCGCGGTGAACACCGGATTGGCTGACACGATCAGGCCGCCGAGGCCGGCGGAGACCGATTGCAGGCCGGTGTAGCCGAGGCCGAGATAGAGCGCATTGTTGGCGATGCCGAGCACCGCGAAGATCGCGGCATCGCGCCACGACAACGACCAGGCTTCGCCGCGGATCAACGTGGCGCCCAGGATCAAGATACCCGCGAGCGAGAAGCGCGCGGCGAGCAGGATCAGCGGCGGGCAATGGGTGACGCCGATCTTGCCGGCGATGAAGGCGTAGCTCCAGAGCAGGCAGAACAGGCCGATCGCGAGCGGCAATGTGTTGAAGCGGCTGCGGGGGGCGGGAAGCGAGCTGGCGAGCGACATGAGGGGCATTCTCGGATGTTTTTTTCTGCTCTCGATCTAGGGAGGCCGCTTGCCATTTGGAAATTAAATGATTAACTCGCGCCCAGTGGATTTCTTAATGGAGGCGGCCGTGCTCGATCTCGAGCTGCTGCGCAGCTTCGTCTCGGTGGTCGAGGCCGGCGGCTTCACCCGCGCCGGCGAGCGCGTCCACCGCACGCAATCGACCGTGAGTCAGCAGATCAAGCGGCTGGAGGAGGATGTCGGTCAGGTGCTGCTGAACCGCGACGGCAAGGACGTGCGCCCGACCGAGGCCGGCGAGCGGCTGCTGTCCTATGCGCGGCGATTGCTCTCGCTGGCCGAGGAGGCGCGCGACGTGCTGCGCCAGCCTGATAGCGATGGCGCGATCCGGCTCGGCATCCCCGAGGACTTTGCCGCGTACCGGCTGGCAAAACTGCTGGGCGCGTTCTCGCGCTCGCATCCGGGATTGCGGCTGGACGTGCGCGCCGACCAGAGCAAGCATCTCGCCCGCGATCTCCAACGCGGCGAGCTCGACCTTGCGCTCTACAAGCGCGAGGCTGGCGCGAAGGACGCGATCGCGGTGTGGCCGGAGCGGGTGCACTGGGTCACCAGCAAGAGCCACCCGGTCGACGTCAACGTGCCGTCGGTGCCGCTGATCGGCTTTCCGCTCGGCTGCATCTACCGCGCCGGCGCCATCCACGCGCTGGAAACGGCCGGCCGCGCTTGGCACACCGCCTACACCTCATCGAGCCTCGCCGGCATTCAGGCCGCGGTCGCCGCCGGCATGGGCCTCAGCATCCTGTCGGAGATGGCGATCCAGACCGACCACCGCGTGCTGACGGCGAAGGACGGCTTTGCGCCGATCAACAAGACCGAGGTTGCACTGATGGCTTCGCCGGATGCGAGCCCGGCGACGCTGCGGCTTGCGGACCGTCTCGCGGAGTTTTGCGATACGGTGCAGAGCAAGGCGGCTTGAGCTCACCAAACCTCCTACGGCTCTCAATTCGCTGCGGATATCAGCTTGTCGCCGCACGCGCTTGCGTAAAACTTACCGCCGCATTGGCGCTTGATCGCAGCGCAGCGGGCTGCGGGCGACGCCTTCTGCGGCGCTGTGAAGCCGCAGCTGAGGCCATCGGCGCTGCGACCGGTCGTGCCGGCGGCAAACGCCGCACTGGTGGCGCTGATGCAGACGACGAGCAGGGCCGCAGTGGCGATTTCGATCAGCAGTCTCACGGTCCGCTTCTCCACACTGATGGCTGAATCTTTCGTAATCTAGCACCGAATCTGGGTTTCTCCGTGCTCCTCCGGGTTCCCAATTCGGCCCATTCCTTGCATAAATTTGCGCCAGCGCAGTGCACGGCCTCGCGGGCGACAGTTCCGGTGCAAGGGCAGGACGCGTACAGTTAAGAGTTGTTTCGACCTAGGAAGTAACGGCTTTGCAGGATTCATCGTTCCAGCCCAGTTTTCCGGCCCCCGGGCAGCCCATCGACGAACTCGCGCTGGCCGAGATCAAGGGCGCAATCCTGGCAAAGCTGCGCCTTGCCATCGGCAAGGACGCTGGCATGGCGACCAGGCACGATTGGTACCAGGCCGCGGCGCTCGCGCTGCGCGACCGCATCGTGCATCGCTGGCTCACGGCCGAGAAGCACAGCTACGACGCCGGCCGCAAGCGGGTTTACTATCTCTCGCTCGAATTCCTGATCGGCCGGCTCTTCACCGACGCGCTCAACAACATGGGCCTGCTCAAGATCTTCGAGGTCGCGCTCGGCGATCTCGGCGTCTCGCTGCCGGAGCTGCGCAAATGCGAGCCGGATGCGGCGCTCGGCAATGGCGGCCTCGGCCGGCTCGCCGCCTGCTTCATGGAGAGCATGGCGACGCTGTCGATCCCCGCGATCGGCTACGGCATCCGCTACGATTACGGCCTGTTCCGCCAGATCATCAATCAGGGCTGGCAGCAGGAATATCCCGACGAATGGCTGAGCTTCGGCAATCCCTGGGAATTGCAGCGACCCGAGGTGATCTACGACGTCAATTTCGGCGGCGGCGTCGAGCATGTCGACGACAAGGGCCGCGACCGCTCGATCTGGCATCCTGCTGAAACCGTGCAGGCAATCGCCTATGACACGCCAATCGTCGGCTGGCGCGGCCACCACGTCAACGCGCTGCGGCTGTGGTCGGCGCGCTCGCCCGATCCGCTCAAGTTAGATGCCTTCAACAAAGGCGATTACGTCAGCGCCAGCGCCGAGCAGGCGCGCGCGGAGGCGATCTGCAAGTTCCTCTATCCGAACGACGAGAGCCCGGCGGGCCGCGAGCTGCGGCTGCGCCAGGAATATTTCTTCGTCTCCGCCTCGCTCCAGGACCTGGTGAAGCGGCATCTCGCCTCCGACGGCCAGCTGCGCAACCTCGCCGGCAAGGTCGCGGTGCAGCTCAACGACACCCATCCGAGCCTCGCCGTCACCGAGCTGATGCGCATCCTCGTCGACCTCCACAATTTCCGCTGGGACGAGGCCTGGAAGATCACGGTCGCCACCCTCTCCTACACCAACCACACGCTGCTACCGGAGGCGCTGGAGACCTGGCCGGTCGAGCTGTTCGAGCGGCTGCTGCCGCGGCATCTGGAGATCATCTACCGCATCAACGTGCAGCATCTGGCGCTCGCCGAGGCGCGCTGCCCCGGCGACATCGACTTCCGCGCCTCGGTGTCGCTGATCGACGAGAAGAGCGGCCGCCGCGTGCGCATGGGCCAACTCGCCTTCGTCGGCTCGCATCGCATCAACGGGGTCTCGGCGATGCATTCGGACCTGATGCGCGAGACCGTGTTCCACGACCTCAACCATCTCTATCCCGGACGGATCACCAACAAGACCAACGGCATCACCTTCCGACGCTGGCTGATGCTGGCGAACCCGAAGCTGACCGATTTGTTGCGCGAGAGCTGCGGCGATGCCGTGCTCGACGATCCGACCCAGCTCTCGCTGATCGAGGCGCGCGCCAGCGACGTCGAGTTCCAGAAGAAGTTCCGCAGCGTCAAGCACCACAACAAGGCCCAGCTCGCCCGCCTGATCGGCGAACGGCTCGGCATCAGGGTCGACCCGGGCGCATTGTTCGACGTGCAGATCAAGCGCATCCACGAATACAAGCGCCAGCTGCTCAACGTCATCGAAACGGTCGCGCTATACCAGGCCATCAAGGACGAGCCCAACGGCAATTGGGTGCCGCGGGTGAAGATCTTCGCCGGCAAGGCGGCGGCGAGCTATCGCTACGCCAAGCTGATCATCAAGCTGATCAACGACGTCGCCGAAATCGTCAACAACGATCCCGCGATTGGCGGCAAGCTCAAGGTCGTGTTCCTGCCCGACTACAATGTCAGCCTCGCCGAGGTGATCATTCCCGCGGCCGATCTGTCCGAGCAGATATCCACCGCCGGCATGGAAGCCTCCGGCACCGGCAACATGAAGCTGGCACTCAACGGCGCCATCACCATCGGCACGCTCGACGGCGCCAATATCGAGATCCGCGACCATGTCGGCACCGAGAACATCGCGATCTTCGGCATGGAGGCCGGCGACGTGATGATCCGGCGCAAGCAGGGCCTGGATGCCTCCGACGTGATCCGCAGGTCGCCGAAGCTGCAGCGTGCCATCAACGCGATCGGCGCCGGCGAGTTCTCGCCCGGCGACCCCGGCCGTTTCGAATCCATCGCGCACGCGCTGCGTTATCTCGACCATTACATGGTCAGCGCCGATTTCGATTCCTACTACGAGGCGCAGCGCGCGGTCGATGCGCGCTGGCAGGTGGCGCCGGCCTGGACCCGCGCCTCGATCCTCAATGTCGCGCGCATGGCCTGGTTCTCCTCCGATCGCACCATCCGCGAATATGCCGAGGAAATCTGGAACGTGCCGGTCAATCCGACCACGCCGCTGCTGCCGAACCTGCGCGACGCCGCAGGCTGATTTTTCCGCGGCGTGGAAGCGGCCTTACCTGCGAGGTTATTGCATCCTTCGCGAGGGATGATGATATGATCGTCATCATCCCCTAAGCGGCGTTGTGACACGACGCCGCAACCTCAACCGCCGTCATTGCGAGCGCAGCGAAGCAATCCAGAATCTTTCCGCGGAGACAGTCTGGATTCTTCGCTGCGCTCGCAATGACGGCTGTGGAGGCATCGAGGACCAACAATGCACGCCAAGCTCCCGCACCCGTTCGACGAGGCCACGCGCGTCACCGCCGGTGACTCTAGCTGGCAGGGGCACACCAGCGACGATTACTGGGCCTTTGTCGGCCCGTTCGGCGGCGCTACGGCTGCGACGATCCTGCGGGCGCTGATCGAGCATCCGCAAGCCGCCGGCGATCCGCTCGCGCTCACCGTCAATTATTGTGCGCCGATCGCCAAGGGTCCGTTCGATCTCGACGTGCGCCTGGTGAAGGCCAACCGCTCCAGCCAGCACTGGAGCGTCGAGCTCAGCCAGGGCGGCGGGGAGGTCGCAACGCTCGCCACCGCGGTGTTCGCCGAGCGCCGTCCGTCCTGGGAGCACAGGGTAGCGCAATATCCGGATGCCAAGCCGTTCGAGGAGACGTTGCCGTTCCCAAAAATCTCGGCATCCTGGGCCAACCAGTACGAATTCCGCTTCGTCGAGGGCGAGATGCGGATCGGCCCGCCGCAGGCCGAACCCGCCAGCACCTATTCGAAGATCTGGATCAGCGACCGCACGCAGCGCAAGCTCGACATGCTGTCGCTGATGTCGATGTCGGACGCCTTCTTCGGCCGCATCTTCCATGCCCGGCGCCAGCTGGTGCCGTTCGGCACGGTGTCGCTGACGACCTATTTCCACACCGACGCCAAGGAGCTCGCGGCTGAGGACATCACGCGCGTGCTGGCGACGGCCGATTCGAAGATCATGCACAAGAGCTACGCCGACCAGAACGCCGAGCTGTGGTCGCCGAACGGCCGGCTGCTCGCGACCACGACGCAGATCGCGTATTTCAAGGCGTAGCTTTTCATCCCCTCTCCCCTTGTGGGAGAGGGTGGATCGCCGCGTAGCGGGAAGACGGGCGAGGGGTTCTCTCCGCGGGCACTTCCCTCGCACTTGAGTTTGCGGATAGAACCCCTCATCCGGCGCTTCGCGCCACCTTCTCCCGCAAGGGGAGAAGGAAAGAAAAAGGGCGGCCTTTCGGCCGCCCTTTCGCAATTCAAACAATGCGACCTTACTCCGCGGCGAGCTTCACGTCCGGCGCGGCCGCGCGCACCTCGGCGTCCACCTGTGCTTCGAACTTGGCAAAATTCTTCTGGAACATGCCGACCAGGGCGCGGGCGGTCTTGTCGAACTCGTCTTTGTCCTTCCAGGTGTTGACCGGGTTGAGGATCTCGGCCGGCACGCCCGGCAGCGCGGTCGGGACCGCGAAGCCGAAATACTTGTCGGTGCGGAATTCGACGTTGCGAAGCGAGCCGTCGAGCGCGGCGGTGAGCAGCGCGCGCGTCACCTTGATCGGCATGCGCGAGCCGACACCATACTTGCCGCCGGTCCACCCGGTGTTGACCAGCCAGCAATCGACATTGTGCTGGGCGATGAGGTCGCGCAGCATGTTGCCGTAGACGGATGGATCGAGCGGCAGGAAGGGCGAGCCGAAGCAGGTCGAGAATTCCGGCTGCGGCTCGTTGCCGAGGCCGCGCTCTGTGCCGGCGACCTTGGCGGTGTAGCCGGACAGGAAGTGATACATCGCCTGCGCCGGCGAGAGCTTGGCGATCGGCGGCAGCACGCCGAAGGCGTCGGCGGCCAGCATCACCACGTTCTTCGGCTGCGGCGCGCGGCCGGTGCGCGAGGCGTTCGGGATGAAGTCGAGCGGATAGGCCGAACGCGTGTTCTCGGTCTTGGAGCCGTCGTCGAAATCGACGACGCGGGTGTCCTCATCGAGCACGCAGTTCTCGAGCACCGCGCCGAAGCGGGTCGAGGCGGCATAGATCTCCGGTTCGGCTTCCTTCGACAGCTTGATGCACTTGGCGTAGCAGCCGCCTTCGAAATTGAAGACGCCGTTCGGGCCCCAGCCGTGCTCGTCGTCGCCGATCAGCGTGCGGTTGGGATCGGCCGACAGCGTCGTCTTGCCGGTGCCCGACAGGCCGAAGAAGATCGCGGTGTCGCCCTTGGCGCCGACATTCGCCGAGCAGTGCATCGGCATCACACCGCGCTCGGGCAGATAATAATTCAGCGTCGTGAAGACCGACTTCTTCATCTCGCCGGCATAATAAGACCCGCCGATCAGGACGATCTTGCGGGCGAAATCGATCGCGACCACGTTCTCCGAGCGGCAGCCATGGCGTTTAGGATCGGCGCGGAAGCTCGGCATGTCGATGATGGTGAGCTCCGGCACGAAGGTCGGCAGCTCGATCGCCTCGGGGCGGATCAGCAGCGTGCGGATGAACAGCGAGTGCCAGGCAAGCTCGGTGAAGACGCGCGTCTTGATCCGGTAGGCCGGGTCGGCGCCGCCATAGAGGTCCTGCGCGAACAGGCGCTTGCCTTCGGCGTGCTTGAGGAAGTCCTGGTAGAGCGTCTCGAATTGCTCTGCGGTGATCGACTGGTTGCCGGCCCACCACATCTTCTTGTCGGTGGTGGCGTCGCGCACCGTGAACTTGTCCTTCGGGCTGCGCCCGGTGAACTCGCCGGTGTCGGCGCAGAGCGCGCCGTCGGCGGAGAGCACCGCCTCACCCGCTGCCAGCGAGTATTGATAGAGTTGTGGCGCACCCAGATTCCAGTGAACCTGCTTGAGATTCTTTAAGCCGAATTTGTCGGCGCCGAAGGCACCGTTGCGCACGCCCGTCTCTTGCACGAAAAATCCCTCCTAGAACCCGCGACATCAAGCGCGGCCAAGTTTGGCGCCGTCGCGATCACCGTGAATATGGGCCGTTCGGCCTCGGCTGAACGACCTAATAATGATGAACGCCGGCGTTGCCAAGCTGATCCCGCAGGATTTGGTTTATTCAAGGACCGCGCCAAACGCCGCGCATGTCAGCTCTGAAAGGCCGCATCGAGAAAGTGCGGATGATCGCGCAACCAAATGCACATCTGCGCGTTATGTCCGGTTATTGCGACGCACAATCACTGCGTCAACACCCCTATCTTACCTCGCCCTCTCCGATCAACGCGAACGGTCCCCACATCGCGGGATAAGCGTTGCGCGGCGACGAGGCGTCGTCGAGATAGGTTAACATCGCGCGGCGCAAGGCTTCGGCGCGGCCGAGCTTTGGCTCGTTCTTCAGCAGCTCGAACGTCGACGTTGTCAAGCGGGTCGCAGCCTCCGAATCCACGGCCCAATGCGACACCAGGAGCGCGCGAGCACCTGCGTAGAAGAACGAGCGCGCCAATCCCGACAACGCCTCGGCACCGGGCTTGTCGCCCGCGATGGTGTTGCAGGCGGACAGCACAACCCAATCGGCATTGAGCTTGAGCTGGGCCACTTCGCTCGCGGTGAGAAGACCATCGTCGAGTTCCGTCGGCTGGTCGGGGATGGAGAGCGCCAGCGAGGGCTCCCCCAATCCCTTGACATCGCCGGCGACGAGGCCGTGGGTGGCAAAGTAGATGATGCCGTATTGGGCAAGCGCTGCACGCTTGAGCGTCGTTTCGCTGGCGTCGCGCCCGAGATGGATGTCAGCCTCGGCAGCGCCGACGTCCCTCGCCACCGCGTTCAATTCGTCGGCGGTATCGGGCAGCTGCGGCAGCGCCTGGGCCAGCCGCGCACGATCCACGCCTGCGCCGCGCCAGAAGTCGGCATAGGCGATCGTCGCGATGCTGCGTGCGGCGACCTTGCCGTTCGCGGCACGCCGGTCGGCAGGCCCTTCGGCTGCAGGGTTGAACACGGGATCGCCGAAACCCGTCATCGGCTTGACGCTTTGATCCCTGCGGGCAAAAGCGCGCAGCGATTTCAGGCTGATCACCGACGGCAGGACCGAAACGGCCTGACGCCGCAGCAGCCAGGCAGCACTGCGATAGCCCTCGAGCCGGTCCGGGATCGCAGCCTGTGGCTTCTCTGTGACCAGCAGATGAAACGGCAATGCGGTCAATGCCGCCGACGGCACGACCAGCAGGTTGCGCTTGTCCTTGGTCAGCGCCTCAACCGGGCCGAGCAGCGCGACATAGAGCTCGTTGGCAAGACCGAGGTCGAACAATCCCGATTTGCCGGATGCATCGCGCGCCTTGCCGACATCGAGCCCCCTGCGGAAGGCCGTGACCTTCTGTGCGACCGCGTCCGCTCCGAGCGGAATCTCCTTCCAGTCGACGCTCTCGCGCGTGATCGCGACGACATAGCTCCGCCTGTCGACGACGGAATAGACCACCATCGCCTCGTCGGACGCCAGCAGCGGCTGGATGTCCTTGACGGTCAGCGGCAGCGGGTTGGACAGCGAGGAATAGTCGGGAAACTCGACGGCGAGCGTCTTCTGCAATCCATTGCGCGCGCCCGCGATCGCCGCGATCCGCGCGCGGCTGCGCTGCTCGGCCGCGACGTCGCGCTGCGCCGATGGCTTCGACACTGCAGCGATGATCGCCTTGTCGAGCGCTTCGGACTCGGCCGCGAGATCCTGATCCTTGCGCACGAGCTCGGCGAGCCGGTCGCTGCCGGCGGCGAGCCGCACCGCGAGCTTGTTCACGGCAGAAGCGGCAGAGGATTGCGTGCCGCGCTGGATCGCAGCGAGCGCATCGTCGAGCGCCTTCTTGCTCGCCAGCAGCGATTGCTGCCGTGCCGCGAACAGGATCGGCAGCACGACGCGCAGCTGCGCACGATTGGCCGCGAGCGTCTTCTGCGCCAACGGCAAGGCGTCCGCCGTCCGTCCCGTCGCCTGCAGAAAATCGGCGAGATTGCTCGTCGAGGTCGCGACATCAGGGTGATCCGGCCCGAGCGCGCGTTCGCGGATCGCCAGCGCGCGGCGATACAGCGGCTCGGCATCGGCAAAACGCTGCTGGTGCTGGTAGAGCCCGGCGAGGTTGTTGAGCGAGCGCGCGACGTCGGGGTGTTCAGGCCCCAGCACCTTTTCGCGGATCGCGAGCGAGCGCTTGATCGGCGCTTCGGCACCGGCGTCGCGATTGAGGTCGCGCTCGACCTGTCCGATGTTGTTCAGGACCGTGGCGACCGCGGGATGCTCGGGACCGGCAGCCTTCTGATAGATCGCGAGCGCACGGCGGAACAGTGGCTCGGCATCGGCCGGACGCTGCTGCTTGGCGTAGAGCGTGGCGATATTGTTGAGGGATTGACCGATGTCGGGATGCTCGCGCGGCAGCGCCTTCTCGCGCACGGCAAGTGCACGCTTGAACAGCGGCTCGGCCTCTGCGAAGCGACCCTGCCGCTGATAGAGCGCGGCAAGATTGGTCAGCTCGGCCGCAACCAGGGCGTTGTCGGAGCCGAGCGATTTTTCCATGAGTGCGATCGCGCGCTTGTAGAGCGGCTCAGCCAGATCGTCCCGTCCCTGACCGGCATGGACCTGGCCGAGATTGTTCAACGCGCCCGAGAGATCGCGGCCGTTGTCCTTCTCCAGGCTGGCGACCATCGCCTGCGCCAACGGCAGCGCTTCCGAATATTTTCCGGCACCGATGAGCGCGGTGAGCCGCGCGCTCTCGGCGGCGAGACCTTTCTGCGCAAGGGCTGGCGTGGCGAGCAAGGTGGTGATGGCGAGCGCGAGAGCCGCCGTCCATGCCAAACGTTGACGCGTCATGACCCCTCTCGCTGCGAGCCCGAAAACCATCACGGTCATGGGTCGCGGCGATCGGTAGCCGCGTTCAAGCGGTTGCGCCCTGGTCCACCTTCGTGCGCGCTTCGCCAGCGAGACGGACCAGCATCTTGCGCAGCGCCGTGCCATCCGTCACCCGCTCCGGGAAGTCCAGCCGCAGCGTTGCCTGGCCGACCTGCATGTCGAGGCCTTCAGGATCACAGCCGGTACAGCGCCAGTCGCCCTCGGTGGCGCCGAGCAGCTTCGTGGCATAAAGATTGAGGGCGTCGCGATGGTCGGCGTTCATGTGCTCGACGGCGCCCTCCTCCGCCGCCAGCAGGTCCTCGGCGCCGGTGAGGTCCGTCAGGAATTGCTCCGGCTTGAGGTCGACGATCCGGCCAAAGCCGGCGACCAGATGTGTTCCCGTGGGCCGGATCCGGAAGAAGGAGAAATCCTTAAAAGAAACAAAGCCTTCTGCCGAGGGATGAGCACTCAGATACCGTCGCTGGAGCAGATCCTTGTTGGAATCGGCCTCCTCGGCCCGGCCGGACAGCATGATCCGGGCGCCTTCCAGGGGATCGCCGGCCGCGCGCTCGTCCAGCATCAGCGAGACCCTGGAGTCCGCGAGGACGTTCTTGGTGTGCACGGCGAGGCGCGAGATCAACAGGATCGGCGAGGCGTCGGGATGGCTGGCCAGATTGACCAGGGAACAATAGGGATCGTCGCTGCCGGCCATCAGCGTCGCCAGAGCCCCCTGCCGGGACCGCCTCAGCAGCGATTTGGCGAGCTTTGCGGGGTCGAAATCGGGGGTCGGTTGCATCGGCTTTCTCGGCTCAGGTGGTTGCAAGGAGGGTCTTTTTTCGGGTAAACGGGGGCCCGGTTATGGGTCGAGATGCGGCGAATCTGCCGTGTTTCGTGGAACTTGGTCACACTTCAGCCCAGCTTGCATTGCTCGGTGACAAGGTTCGAACGCCACTTCGGCACCCATGTATGCGGCGCATCACTGATTGCTCGCCGTTTCAAGCCACGACCCAAACGGAAAGCAGAAAGCAGAGAGGCTCATGCCCACAATCGCTTTGGTCGACGACGACCGCAACATTCTCACATCCGTCTCGATCGCGCTGGAAGCCGAAGGCTACCGTATCATGACCTACACCGACGGCGCTTCCGCGCTCGACGGTTTCCGCACCACCCAGCCCGATCTCGCCATCCTCGACATCAAGATGCCGCGCATGGACGGCATGGAGACGCTGCGCCGTCTCAGGCAAAAGTCCGACCTGCCGGTGATCTTCCTCACCTCCAAGGACGAGGAGATCGACGAGCTGTTCGGCCTCAAGATGGGCGCCGACGACTTCATCCGCAAACCGTTCTCGCAGCGTCTGCTGGTCGAGCGCGTCAAGGCGGTGCTGCGGCGCTCGGCGCCGAAGGATCCGACCGTCGCGCCGAAGGAGAACGACGCCAAGGCGCTCGACCGCGGTCTGCTGCGCATGGACCCCGAGCGCCATACCTGCACCTGGAAGAACGAGCCGGTGACGCTCACCGTGACCGAATTCCTCATCCTGCAGGCGCTCGCGACCCGGCCCGGCGTGGTGAAGAGCCGCAACGCGCTGATGGACGCCGCCTATGACGACCAGGTCTATGTCGACGACCGCACCATCGACAGCCACATCAAGCGGCTGCGCAAGAAGTTCAAGGTGGTCGACAACGAGTTCGAGATGATCGAGACGCTCTACGGCGTCGGCTACCGTTTCAAGGAAGCCTGAGGGCGCCTCCTCCACGGCGATCGAGAGCATCTCCGGTTCTCGTTCCATCGGGACGAGGATCGCTCTAGGATGCGGGGACCTTCGCACGGGCCGTCCTAACGCGGGCGTAAGCATTGCTTGACCGAACGCAGCCTGACCCTAACCAGAGCGCCGGGGATATCGCATCCGACGGCGTTCAGGAGCACGTTGCCGACAACAAGCCGCAGGGCTTCCGGCCGCTGAACTGGTTGAAACGCGCCGGGCAGTTCTTCTTCGCGCTGTCCTTCTCGAGCCTGACCCGCCGCATCGTCTCGCTCAACCTCGCCGGCCTCGTCGCACTGGTGGCGAGCATCCTGTACCTGTCGCAATTCCGTGCCGGCCTGATCGATGCGCGCGCGCAGAGCCTGCTGGTGCAGGCCGAGATCATCGCCGGGGCGATCGCGGCCTCCGCGACGGTGCAGACCAACGCCATTACCATCGACCCCGACAGGCTGCTCGACCTCAAGCCGGGCGAGACCTATGGCGGCTCGGATGAGTATTCGCCGCTGGACTTCCCGATCAATCCGGAGCGCGTCGCGCCGGTGCTGCGCACCTTGATCTCGCCGACCAAGACGCGCGCCCGCATCTACGATCCGAACGGCAGCCTGCTGCTCGACAGCCGCAACCTCGAAAACGTGCTGCGCTTTCCGCTGCCGCCGCCGGCCGAGCAACCCGGCATCATCGAGCGCGGCAAGGTCGCGGTGCGCACCTGGCTGAACCGCGGCGACCTGCCGCTCTATCGCGAGCTCGGGCCCGAGAACGGCAACGGCTATGCCGAAGTGGGCGACGCTCTGCAGGGCCAGAAACGCTCGATGGTGCGGGTCAACGCACGCGGCGAGGTGATCGTCTCGGTCGCGGTCCCCGTGCTGCGCTCGCGCGCGATCCACGGCGCCTTGATGCTGTCGACGCAAGGCGACGACATCGACCAGATGGTCACCGCCGAGCGCCTCGCCATCCTGAAGGTCGGCGGCGTCGCCGCCGCCGTCATGATCATGCTGTCACTGCTGCTGGCGAGCACGATCGCAGGTCCGGTGCGCCGGCTCGCCGACAGCGCCGAACGCGTCCGCCGCCGCATCAAGGCCCGCATCGAGATTCCCGATTTCACCCGCCGCCGCGACGAGATCGGCCACCTCTCCGGCGCGCTGCGCGACATGACCAGCGCGCTCTACAGCCGCATCGAGGCGATCGAGATGTTCGCTGCCGACGTTGCCCATGAATTGAAGAACCCGCTGACCTCGCTGCGCTCGGCGGTCGAGACGCTGCCGCTGGCGCGCAACGAGAACAGCCGCGCCCGCCTGCTCGAAGTGATCGAGCACGACGTCAAGCGGCTCGACCGGCTGATCTCCGACATCTCCGACGCCAGCCGCCTCGATGCCGAGCTGCAGCGCCAGGATGCGATCCCGGTCGATTTGCGCCGGCTGCTGACGACGCTGGTGTCCGTCGCCAACGAAACCAAGCTCGGCCACGACGTCGCGGTCGAAACGCGCTTCGAGGGCCGCAGCCCGACCGACACCTTCGCCGTGAGCGGCCACGATTCCCGGCTCGGACAGGTCGTCTCCAACCTGCTCTCCAACGCGCAATCCTTCTCCGAACGCGGCAGCAAGGTGCGCCTCACCTGCCGCCGCGTTCGCTCCGAGATCGAGATCGTGGTCGACGACGACGGCCCCGGCATTCGCGAGGACGCGCTGGAGCGCATCTTCGAGCGCTTCTACACCGACCGCCCGCATCAGGGCTTTGGCCAGAACTCCGGCCTCGGCCTGTCGATCTCCAAGCAGATCGTCGACGCCCATGGCGGACGGATCTGGGCGGAGAACCGCCCTGGCCCGCCGGACGCCGACGGCACTCCGACAATTGCCGGTGCGCGCTTCGTGGTCAGGCTGCCGGCGCTATGAACGAAGGCGGGCCCAGCGTTCACGCCTCTGCCGTCAAGGTCGGGCCTTACGCCGTGCTGATCCGCGGGCCCTCGGGGTCCGGCAAATCGCGGCTTGCCTTCGATCTAATCATGGCGGGGCGCTCAGGCGTCGTGGAAAGGGCCGTTCTGGTCGGTGACGACCGTGTCCATCTGGCGACACTCGGCCACGAAATTGAGGTCCGCCCCGCGCCTCGCCTGGCGGGCCTGATCGAGATCCGGGGCCTCGGAATCCGCCGCTGCGACTTCGTGGAGCATGCGACCGTCGGTCTCGTGGTCGATCTGGCCGCAGCCGACGCGGAGCGCCTGCCGCGGGCCAAAGCCCTGAAAACCAGCATTTTTGGTGTCGAAATACCGCGAATCCCTGTGCCCCGCGACTATTCGCCCCTTCCCCTGGTTGTTGCGGCCTTGACCACTACCAAGAGTTCATCTTCGGTTAACCCTTCAGGCGATTGTTTGAAGGGAAATGGTAACCATATGAACTCCACTATCGCGACCGAATAGACCGGCGCAGCTCCCCTCATCCATCCGTCTAGATTCAGGGAGATACGCAACATCCCCTCTTGCGCGGGGGCTCTGGATGGTCAAAGTGGCGCGTTCGTGCGGTGCACCAAAAGCGCCCGCGAGGAGTTTTCCGATGATTGGTCTAGTACTTGTGACCCACGGGCGCCTTGCCGACGAATTCAAGGCAGCGCTTGAGCATGTCATGGGCCCACAAAAGCAAATCGAAGCGATCACGATCGGCGCCGAAGATGATTCCGATCTCTGCCGAAGCGACATCATCGAGGCGGTCAACCGCGTCGATTCCGGCGACGGCGTTGCGATCCTCACCGACATGTTCGGCGGCACGCCGTCGAACCTGGCAATATCCTGCATGAGCCGGCCCAAGGTCGAAGTGCTCGCGGGCATCAACCTGCCCATGCTGGTCAAGCTTGCCAAGGTGCGCGAGGAGCGACCGCTGCCCGACGCGATCGCGATGGCGCAGGAAGCTGGCCGCAAATACGTCACCATCGCCAGCCGGGTGCTCGCCGGCAAATGAGCGAGGAGGCGCCACAAGCCGCGACCGGCGTGCCCGCGGGCGCGATCTCCAAGGATCTCCTGATCATCAACAAGCGCGGCCTGCACGCCCGCGCCTCGGCGAAATTCGTCCAGGCGGTCGAGCGCTTCGATGCGCAGGTGTGGGTGACACGCGGCGGCGAGACCGTCGGCGGCACCTCGATCATGGGCTTGATGATGCTCGCCGCGGGTCCCGGCACGACGATCACGGTGGCGGCGGCAGGGACCGACGCCGAAGCCGCGCTCGCGGCGATCACGGAGCTCGTTGAAAGCAAGTTCAACGAGGAAGGGGTTTAGGCCCTTCTCTCACTACGCGGCCAGGTGCGCTCCCTCGCCCCGTACTTGCGGGAGAGGTGAAGAAATCACTTCCCCGGCGGCGCGAAGTAGATGTTCCAGCTCATCGACGGGCCGGCCTTGCCGTTGGTGAAGCGGCGCGTTGTCATCACGATGCGCTCGGCGTTGGGCGCAACCTCCGACAGCCATTTCTCGAACGCGGGCAGGCGGCCGTCGGTCGGATCGAACACGCCGATGAAGCCGTACTTCCTGGCGTCGTCGCGCGAGGTCAGTCCGGAATCCCAGGCCTCCAACGGTAGCAGCGCGGACGGATGATCCGGGCTGTAGAACACCAGCGGCTGGATCTGCTCCATCGTGCCGGCAACGACGGCCCAGCGCGAGCCGAAGCGGGTGTGCCAGGCCTGGGTCAATTCGCGCGCGAGCTCCGAGCGCGCGCCATAGATCTGGGCATTGCCGGCATTGGCCGCCATCTCGCGCGCGGCGATCCAGGGCGAAGCGGCGAGCGTCGCGGCGCTGAGCACGAGCCAGATCGCAGCGATGTTGAACAGCGCGGCGCTCTGCACGCGCAGCGTCGGGATCGCGACCAGAGCGAGCGGCACCAGGAAGAACAGCGAGATGCCCCAATCCGTCTTCATGTAGATGCTGAAGGCGAGCGCGCCGAGCGGCGGGCCGACTGCGACGATGACCTGGACGATCCAGACATTCAGCGCCTGCGAGACATTGACCCCTGCATTGGCGCCGCGCGCCCAGGCGCGCGTGACGATGCGCAACGGCGCACGCAGCAGCAATTTGCCCCATGGCGGCACCAGCGCCATGGCCAGCGCCGCGAGCGCCACCGGCAAGGCCAGCAGCGCGAAGTTATGCAGCACATAGCCCGCGACCAGCTGATGCACCTGGGCCTTGTCCTGAAGGCTGTAGGTGTCGCCGGCATAGGTCAGCGGCACGAAATGCGCATCCGCCAGCCAGACGAGGTGCGGGATCATCGCCGCGACCATCGTGGCAATCGCGACCCACGGCGCGGGCGACGACAGGAAGCGCAACCGGTCGGGATGGATCAGCGCGGCGAGGCCGATCGCGCCGATCATGGTCAGCACCCAATATTTGGTCATCAGCGCCAGCGCGCCGGCAAGCCCGAGCAGGATTCCGGATTGCCAGCTCCGCTTCTCGAAGGCGTTGAGATAAGCGAGCACCAGGAGCGGCAGCGTGACGAGCTGCAAGAGGTCCGGGTTGTACTTGAAGCCCTTGAAATTGAAGATCGGGTAGAGCGCGATCATCACCACGACCAGGAACGCGCGGCGCGCATCCGCCACGCGCAAGGCGATCAGCCAGCAGATCACCATGCCGACGCTCACCGTCGTCATCGCCAGCGCATAGGTCGCCCAGTCCGCCGCCGGGAGCGCCTTGAACCAGAGGCCGGCCGCCCAGCCCGACAACGGCGGGTGCTTGCCATAGCCCCAGAGGAATTTCTGTCCCCAGCCCCAGGCTTCTGCGACGTCCATGTGAACGTCCTGCGCCGCCTTCAGATTGATCAGGATGAAGGTCCAGAGCACCACATGCAGGATGGCGAATTGGATCACCAGCCACAGGCGCGCCTCGGGGCGGACCGCACAGGCAACCAGGAAGGCCCGGAAGCGGTTGTAACTCAAGCGGGTCTTTGCCCGCGCTCCGGCAGTGGGAAGAGAGGTCGTGGACATGGCCGTGCGTAGCGCGTTTTGGCCCGTCATGGAATCAGCTTGGCGTGAACAAAGGCCCTGAAAATACAGCAATATGGTTGCCGCACGGGGATGTGAGTGGTATCCCGCGCCCATGACGACCGTCCCTATTTCCAACATCCGCAATTTCTCCATCGTCGCCCATATCGACCATGGCAAATCGACGCTGGCCGACCGCCTGATCCAGATGACCGGCGGCCTCTCCGACCGCGAGATGGCGGGCAAGGAACAGGTGCTCGATTCCATGGACATCGAGCGCGAGCGCGGCATCACGATCAAGGCGCAGACGGTGCGCCTCGCCTACCGCGCCAAGGACGGCAAGGACTACATCTTCAACCTGATGGACACGCCCGGCCATGTCGACTTCGCCTACGAGGTCTCGCGGTCGCTGGCGGCGTGCGAGGGTTCCCTGCTCGTGGTCGACGCCAGCCAGGGCGTCGAGGCGCAGACGCTCGCCAACGTCTACCAGGCGCTCGACAACAATCACGAGATTGTCCCGGTCCTGAACAAGGTCGACCTGCCCGCGGCCGAGCCCGAGAAGGTCAAGCAGCAGATCGAGGACGTCATCGGCATCGATGCCTCGGATGCGGTGATGATCTCGGCCAAGACCGGCCTCGGCATCCCCGACGTGCTGGAAGCCATCGTCAACCGCCTGCCGCCGCCGAGGGGCGATCGCGACGCCACGCTGAAGGCGCTCTTGGTCGACAGCTGGTACGACGTCTATCTCGGCGTCGTCGTGCTGGTGCGCATCGTCGACGGCACGATGAAGAAGGGCCAGCGCGTGCGCATGATGGGCACGGGCGCGGCCTATGACGTCGAGCGCGTCGGCTTCTTCACGCCGAAGATGCAGCAGGTCGAGGAGCTCGGCCCCGGCGAAATCGGCTTCATCACCGCCGCGATCAAGGAAGTCGCCGACACCCGCGTCGGCGACACCATCACCGATGACAGGAAGCCGGTCGCCGAGATGCTGCCGGGCTTCAAGCCGGCGATCCCGGTGGTGTTCTGCGGCCTGTTCCCGGTCGACGCCGACGACTTCGAGACGCTGCGCGCCGCGATGGGCAAGCTGCGCCTCAACGACGCCAGCTTCTCCTTCGAGATGGAGACGTCGGCTGCGCTCGGCTTCGGCTTCCGCTGCGGCTTCCTCGGACTTCTCCACCTCGAGATCATCCAGGAGCGGCTGTCGCGCGAATTCGATCTCAACCTGATCGCGACCGCGCCGAGCGTCATCTACAAGATGAAGCTCACCGACGGCCAGGAGATCGAGATCCACAATCCCGTCGACATGCCTGATGTCGTCAAGATCGCCGAGATCGACGAGCCCTGGATCGAGGCGACGATCCTGACGCCCGACGAGTATCTCGGCAGCGTCTTGAAGCTGTGCCAGGACCGCCGCGGCGCGCAGAAGGAGCTCACGTATGTCGGCTCCCGCGCCATGGTGAAATACGACCTGCCGCTCAACGAGGTCGTGTTCGACTTCTACGACCGCCTCAAATCGGTCTCCAAGGGCTACGCCTCGTTCGACTATCATCTCACCGACTACAAGCCGGCCGATCTCGTCAAGATGCAGATCCTGGTCAATGCCGAGCCGGTCGACGCGCTCTCGATGCTGGTCCACCGCACCCGCGCGGAAGGGCGCGGCCGCGCCATGGTCGAGAAGATGAAGGAGCTGATCCCGCCGCACATGTTCCAGATCCCGATCCAGGCGGCGATCGGCGGCAAGGTGATCGCGCGCGAGACGGTGCGCGCGCTGCGCAAGGACGTCACCGCGAAATGCTACGGCGGCGACATCACGCGCAAGCGCAAGCTTCTGGAGAAGCAGAAGGAAGGCAAGAAGAAGATGCGGCAGTTCGGCAAGGTCGACATCCCGCAGGAAGCTTTCATTGCCGCGCTGAAGGTGGATAGCTGAGGCGACGGCAGCGCCTGTCCCACGGGTATCTCAGTTGCAATCACGCTCGGGCTCATCCCGCCTGCGTGGCCGAAGCCGCTTCGGCAAGGCGAAGACCCGGGTATTTGCGCTCTTGAGGCCGCCACGAACCGGCCTGACGACGAAAGCGTCGGAACAACCCCATGCACAGTAGCCATGGCCTTGCTTGCATTCGTTATTTTTGATTTACCGAAATTTACTTGACCGCCGGGCAAAACAGTGGCATGATGCCACCATCGGAGCCCTCGGGAATCGCCGGCATTTGGTAGCCACGAAACGCTTCTGAAGCTGATCGTGGGCCTTGAAGCGTCGACGTATCGTCCCATTCGACCCGAACTTCAGGTTCAGTAGGCCGTAGGATGGGTAGAGCTCTTGCGAAACCCATCGCCCTGTCGTCAGCTGCCAGGCCTCTGATCCAGGCGCGCAATGGCTTGCTCGGTATCTAACCCGTGATCCACGTGGGATGGCTTAGGAGCATTTGAAGCGTGCTATAGGTGACTATCGCACGGCAGCTTCGAGCGAGGTCAGATGAGACGGCGCGCATTCATCGGGCTGATGACGGGAGCAATCGGCGGATCGCTCATCGCACGCGCCCAGCAGTCTTCCACACCGCGCGTCGTCCACTTGGGACCGGTCGAAATCCCCGCGCAGATAGCGGCAACCAAAAGGCTGCTTGCTGAGCTTGGTTACGTCGAGGGGCGGATTCGACTCGAATTTCGTGATGCGGCTGGAGATCCCGACGCGCTGCCGGCACTCGCGCAGGAGATCGTGCGAGATGGCCGGGTCGACGTGATCATCGCCATCAGCACACCCGCCGCTCTCGCCGCTTACGAGGCAACCCGAACCATTCCGATCGTGACCCTTGCCGCGGTTGATCCGGTCGCATCCGGATTGGCCGTCAGCCTCGCCCGTCCCGGTGGCAACGTGACCGGCATCGCGATTTTCTCGGAGGAAACCACTGTAAAGCGCGTCGAGCTCCTGCGGGAAATCCTGCCCCACGCCGTCCGCCTTGGAACTGTTACGACAAAGGTGTCGCGCGGTGCACAGAGTCTCACGCCTGTTCTGGAGGCCGGCCGCAAGCTCGGCTTTGAAGTCGAAGCGATCAACATCGATGATCCCGTCAGCATCGGGACAATCCTGAGCCCGGACAACCTCGCCCGCTTCGACGGTCTTGTTTTCGTTCCGGACGTCGTGCTCAGCGCCCACCTGGCCGAAGTCGTCAGGCTGGTGAATCTGAGCAAGAGGCCTGCGATCTTTGCTTCACCAGACTGGGTCGCGAACGGCGCTTTCATGTCGTTCGGCCCCGACTTTGCAGACGCAGGGCGCCGCTTGATTGCGCAGGTTGATCGCATTCTACGGGGCGCAAGGCCGGCCGATCTGCCCTTCGAACGACCCACCAAGTTCGACCTCAGGATCAATCTCCGCATCGCCAAGGCCCTGGGTCTCGACTTGCCTGCAACCGTCGTCGCCCGCGCCGACGAAGTGATCGAATAGTCCCAAGTAGCCCGTAGGATGGGTTAAGCTCTTGCGAAACCATCACCCTGCCGGACGGATGGAGTATCTCTGCTTCTCGTTAGAGTCGATCGGGGGAATGAGTTTGATGGGTTTCGCTTCGCTCTACCCATCCTACGAGCTGCAATAGCGTCAAGGGCGTCACGGAACAATTGCGGGGCGTTGGGCAAGTGGTTGTTGGCTCGGGTCGGCGCTCGCGTTATCGTGGTTGAGCCTCAATGAGAGGAAGTGTCATGCAGCGACGCGAATTTCTCGCACTGATCGGGGCCGCGGCGGCCTGGTCACCGCTTGCTCGCGCGCAACAGCCGAAGAAAGTGCCCCATATCGGCTTCCTGACCACCGGCTCGATCGAGCAAACCCGAGCCTCGATGGCCGCCTTTCATCAAGGACTACGCGAACACGGTTATATCGACGGAGAGAATATCGTCGTAGAGCTTCGAGCAGCCGATTCAAAGGTCGAACAACTCCCGGCCTTGGCGAGTGACCTCGTCCGTCTCAATCCTGCTCTTATCGTTGCACAGAATTCGCTTGCTGCGCGCGCGGTGCAGCAAGCTACCAAATCGATTCCCGTCGTTGTGTCAGTTATGGGCGACCCCGTCGAAGACGGGCTCGTGGCCAGCATCGCGCGACCAGGAGGTAACATCACCGGACTAACCTTCCTCGGCCCGCAGCTTGTTCCCAAGCGCCTCGCGCAATTGAAGGAAGCATTGCCCATGGCTTCTCGGGTAGCCGCGATCTGGCACCCGGCTGCATACGGCAAGACCACGACCGAAGGCATGATCAGCGGCGCGGAGTCCGCATCAAAAATCGTGGGCGTTCATTTGCAGCTCGAGGCGGTCCAAGATCCTGACGGGCTGGGCGAAGCGTTTTCCGCGCTTGCGGGCGCGCGTGCCGAGGCAGTCTTCCTATTTCCCAGCCCGATGTTCTTCATTGCACGCAAGCGCATCGCCGACCTCGCCGCAGAACATCGGCTGCCACTGTTTGCTATTGGCAAGGAATTCGTTCAACTCGGTGCGCTCCTGTCCTACGGCGCGGATATCATCGACTTGAGCCGGCGATGCACTGATTACGTCGATAAAATCCTCAAGGGCGCCAAGCCCGGGGATCTGCCGGTCGAGCAACCAACCAAGTATGAGCTGTTCATCAACCTCAGGACTGCAAAGACACTCGGGATCGAAGTTCCTGCTGCATTGCTGGCCCACGCGGACGGGGTGATAGAATGATTGACTGAGGCAAGTCGATGCATTCGATGGCTTCGTAGGGTGGGCAAAGCGAAGCGTGCCCACCTGCCCGTATGCCATCGTGAAGAGTGGTGGGCGCGGCGCTCAGCGCGCCTTTGCCCACCCTACGAAAGCTGTGCTCGCCTTCGCTCCTCGCGGCAAATCCTCACGGCATCTTCGCCTCGACGTATCGCGCAAAATTGTCGAGGATCGCCTGCCAGCCGCCCTGCTGCTGTTCGACCGAGTGCGTGGTTTCGGCGTCGAAGACGACACGGACGACAACACTCTTCGGGCCGGGCACGAACTCGACCTCGGCCTTTCGATCGCCGAACGCGTATTCGATCCGCTTGTGCTCGACGATCTTGGTGTAGGTGCCGGCGAAGTCGAAGCCCATGCTGCCGTCCTTGGCCTCCATCCGCGACGAGAAGGCGCCGCCGTCCCGCAGGTCGACCGTCGCACTGGTCGTATGCCAGTCGTCGGACGCGGCATTCCACTTCACGATGTCGGCTGGCGTCGTATAGGCACGCCAGACCTGATCGATCGGGGCGGCTACGCTGGTTTCGACGGTGATCCTCATGGGCATTGCTCCAGTTGCGACTTTGACGCTCGAGTTGACGGAATCTCGCCAGCGTGCCGGGTCCATTTCCTGCACGTCCGGGACGTGTCGACCCCAGGACGATCGAGACCGGCCCAAGCCGACATGGTTCGGCGTCAATGTGCCAAAAAAGTTGGAGAAGTTGTGGTGTGGGCAAGCGAAGTGTGCCTGCGCGCACGCCTCGTCCTTCGAGACGACGCTGACGCGTCTCCTCAGGATGAGGCTCATTGGGCGTCGGTGCCTGTTGAAACTGCTGCCGCGGACTCCGCCCTCATCCTGTGAGGAGACTGCTCAAGCGGGCGTCTCGAAGGATGGCCGCAGGGAAAAACTCTCTAATGCGATAGCCCTGCCCGCCAGCTTCGCTCTTCGGGCTGCGGCGGACAAGTCGCACTACCATCCTGCGCTGCTCGTCAGATCGGCCTCGTCTTCCCTCGGATGGCCATCGACCGCTTCAGGGCCTGCTGGGCATCGGCATAGCGGCCTTGATACTTGTAGAGACCGGCGAGGTTTTCCAGAACGCCGGCGAGATCCGGATGGTCAGGGCCGAGGGTTTTCTCGAAAGTAGCCGCCGACCGCTTGAACAGCCGCTCGGCCTCCGCGTTACGGCCCTGGCGCCCATAGAGCGCAGCCAGATTGTTCTGTGCCTGGGCGATGTCGGGATGATCCGGGCCGAACGCCTTCTCGGTCACCGCCATCGACCGCTTCAGCAGCCGCTCGGCATCGGCATAGCGATTGCGATTGATATAGGCGTCGGCCAAATTGTTCATCAGCACCGTGGCTTCGGGGTCGTCGGGACCGAGCGCCTTCTGCAGCACGGCGAGGCCTCGCTTGAACAGCGGTATAGCCTCATCGTATCGGCCCTGATGGCTGTAGACAGCGCCCAGATTGCTCAACGCCATCACGATCGATGGATCACCGCTTTTCTCGTGAATGGCGATCGACCGCTTGAGCACCGGCTCCGCTTCGGCGTAACGCTCTTCCGCACGGTAGAGATCGCCGAGATTGTTCAGCACCATCGCGACTTCGGCATGATTCGGACCGAGTGTCTTCTCGTCAATGGCCAGCGCGCGCTTGTACAGCGGCTCGGCAACGGCGTATTGGCCGAGATTGTAATGGATCGTGCCGAGGTCGTTCAGCGGCATCGCGACCTGCGCATCATCGGGGCCGAACTCCTTCTCGCGAAGGGCCAGCGACTTCTGGGCCAGAGGCAGCGCTTCCATGTACTTCCCGGCCCGATAAAGCTGCTTCATCTGCCGGGCCAGCGTGCCCGCCTCGTCCTCTTCGGCATGGGACGGCACGCCGAACGACAGACTCAAGGCAAGCGCAGCAACTGCAACGCAGATCGATGCTGTCAAGGTCCTCATCGCGCCTTCCCTCGTCGCGGCTATTGGGACTTACGCGCCATTGGTGCTCCCGGAAGCCGGACAGGTTCAATGCAACCGCGGCTTTCCGACGCGACCGACCGCGCCTGCGTGGCTATATGCCATTGGCAGGCGTCATCAATTCATCATTGCCCGAGCTGCTGCAGCACGGCAGACCATAACGCGAGCGGCTCCCTGAAGGCTCCGGGTTCGTTCGGCTTTTGACGAACGGCCGTGTGCACCATGACGAGCTTGGAGGCTGGATCGACCAGGATGAGCTGACCGCGAATGCCGATGAGGGCAAATCGGCGCTGCTCGCCGGGGAGGAGCCACACCTGATAGCCGTAGCCGAAATAGCGCGTGGCCACGCGCGGAGCGAGATGACCGTCCTCTGGCCTGACGGTCGTGGCATCCAGCAGCCACTGCCGGGGGATCAGCTGCCGGCCTTCCCAGGCGCCGTCATGGGCGAGCAACCGGGCCAAGCGCGCATAATCGCGCAAGGTCGCGTTGAAGCAGCAATAGGCGATCTCCTGCCCGCTGCCGTCGATCACCCAGGAGGCGTCCGCCTCGGTGCCGATGGGGTCCCAGATCCGGTCGCGGAGATAGTCGGCGACCGGCGTGCCCGTGGCGGCGCGCAGGACCAAGCCGAGTATCTCCGTTTCAACGCTGGCATAGTGGAATTTGGTGCCTGGCCGCGCGGTCCGCGTGTTGAACTGCGCGACGATGGCGGCGGGATCTTTCGGCGGGCCGGCGAACAAGGCCCGCCCAAGCCGGGCGATGTCGTCGTTCCCGTCATAGACTTCCGAGAATTCGACGCCTGACGACATGTTCAACAAGGCGCGGATGGACGTGTTGCCATATTCCGTGCCTGCAAGGCCGCCGACATAGGTCGAGACGAGGTCGTCGATCGACTTGATCCGTCCCTCCGAGACCGCGATCCCGACCAGCATGGCCACCAGCGTCTTGGCCATGGACATCGAGACAAAGCGGTGGTGGTCGGTCCGTGCATATTGATAATGCTCGTACAGGATGGTGTCGTCCCTGGCGATCAGGAGGCCCGTCGCCGGGTTGCGCTTGAGGTAGTCCGCAATGCCAAGCTTTTCGGTGCCAAGACTGTAGGTGACCTGTGGCTCCGGCGCGCGCTTGAATTGCCAGGGCGTCGTCGCGCGAGCGACCCGGCGCGAGGGATAGATCTCGCCGAAATGGCTGTAGCTGCCGACGAGCTTGTCGAGCGGGGGAGCGGCTCCGCGCGTGCCGACCGGATAGCCCTCAGCCGCACCGTAGAGCTCGGCATCGGGACCGCTATCCGAAAAGACCGGTCCCGGCGCGGCGGGCACGCTTCGGACGTCCTGCGCGCACGCCAGGGGCGACCAGATCGCGGAAGCAAAAATGACGGGCAGAAAAAGCCGGCGGCACCCGCGCGGCCTAAACGACGCTCCCCAGTTCATTGCACTTGCCTCCCCGCACGTTGGTGGGTGTGCGCTTCACGAGAACAACGTCGCAGCCTGGTGACGCGCGGCATGCTATCATTGCGGGCGGGCCGTGTCAGCCTGCGGTGGCAACCCGCCTTGCTCTCGCCCCGCGGATCAGTCACCATCCCTGCCGCGCACCATCAACAAGAGCAAAAGCGCCAAGGAAACGCATGAGCAAGCCGTCACGTTTCGACTATGGCTGGGTCGTTGTCGCCGCGGGCGCGCTGATGACCTGCATCGGGTTCGGCACGATGCTGTCGCTGGCGGTGTTCCTGCAGCCGATCTCGGAGGCGATGGGCTGGTCGCGCGCCGGGGTGTCGGCTGCCGCGACGCTGGATTTCCTCTTTATGGGATTCGCCGCATTCCTATGGGGCACGCTGTCGGACCGGTTCGGCACCCGCATCGTGGTGCTCTCGGGAAGCGTTCTGCTGGGACTAGGTCTCGTCACAGCGAGCCAGGCAGCAAGCCTGTGGCAATTCCAGCTTTGCTTCGGCGTGCTGATCGGGATCGCCGTGGGCAGCTTCTACGCACCGATGATGGCGCTCGCGAGCGCCTGGATCGAAAAGAACCGCAGCCTCGCGGTGGCGCTGGTCTCGGCCGGCATGGGCGTGTCCCCGGTGACGGTCGCGCCGGCCGCGAGCTGGCTGATCACGGCCTATGATTGGCGCACCGCGATGCTGACGATCGGCATCGCTTCGTGGGCGCTGTTGATCCCCGCCTGCTTCCTGGTACGTCCGGCGCCGCCAGCCGCTGGCTCCGCAACGACGGACGCGGCGCCAGAGGTCGAGATGGGCGCGGCGCAGGCGCTGCGCACGCCGCAATTCATCGCGCTCGCAGCGGCGCATTTCGCCTGCTGCGCGGCGCATTCCGGCCCGATCTTCCACATGGTGTCCTATGCGATGGTCTGCGGCATCGCTCCGCTCACGGCAGTGACGGTCTATAGCGTCGCCGGCGTCTCAGGCCTCGGCGGACGCCTGCTGCTGGGCGCGCTGGCCGATCGCATCGGCGCGAAACCCGTCCTTGTCGGCGGGCTGTTCGTGCAGGCGATGTGCATTGCGACCTATCTGGCGGTGGCGCAGCTCGGCGAGTTCTACGCGCTCTCGGTCGTGTTCGGCCTCGCCTATGGTGGGGTGATGCCGCTCTATGCGGTGCTGGTCCGCGAGTTCTTCGGCGCGCGCATTATGGGCACGGTGTTCGGTGCCGTGTCGGCCTTCGCCAGCCTCGGCATGGCGCTCGGGCCCTGGGCCGGCGGGATCGTGTTCGATACTTTCCAGCAATACACCTGGCTGCACGCCGGCTCCTTCGCGATCGGGCTTGCGGCGGTCGCGGTGGCGCTGAGTTTTCCGACGCGGCGCAGGCCATCGCTCGATCTTAGCCGCGCGACGGCGTGACACCGGACAGTGGCGAATACCGGATCTGACTTTGCATGATGGATTTCGCCTCCCTCGGTCATCCTACTTCCTGCCTTCTGGCACCGATTATCTTCGTGTACCATTGCCCTTGTGATCAGATCGTTCTGGCATCGCGAGAGGCCAAATGAGGCGGCGGACGTTTCTGAGCTTCTTGGGAATGACGGCGATATCGGCGCGCGAAGCCTTGGCCCAAAAGCGCGTTCCGGTCGTGGGATTCGTCGGATTTGCCACGCCGGAAATCGACAATGCGGTGCTCGTTCCGTTCCGGAAGGCGCTGGCCGAGCTGGGTTACGTGGAGGGCCGCACCATCGTCATCGAGGCCCACTCGACGGCCGGCGATGTGTCGCGGGGCCTTGCATTGATCGACGACCTCGTGGCCAGACAGGTGGACGTGCTGCTTTCGCCCGGCCCGGCCGCAGCACGCGCGATCATCAGGAAAACCAATATTCCCGTCGTCGCCGTGGCGCTGCCTGCGGTGCAAAGCGACCCTGAATTGTTTCAGAGCCTCGCGCGGCCGGGCGGCAGCCTCACCGGCTTCGCCGCGTTCGGCGAGGAGATGTCGGCCAAGCGCATCGAGATGATCCGGGAGATCCTGCCCTCGCTGAAGCGGATCGGCGTCTTGAACAATGCGACGGACCCGACCTTCAGCGCCTGGGGCGCGCAAACCATCGAGGAAGCACGACGCGCCGGGCTCGAACCGGTGCGCCTCGGACTGACGAGCGCATCGCCGGCGGCGGTTGCCGAGCAATTCAACGTGCTCGCGGGCGCCGGCGGCAACGCCGTGATTGTCATTCGCGACTACATGACCGCCGCGATGCAGGACGCAATTTGCCGTATCGGCATCGACATGAAGATCGCCGTCATCGGCCAGCAGAAGGAGTTCGCGCATGCCGGCGCTCTGATCAGCTATGGCGCCGACATCGGCGACCTGTTTCGTCGCGCCGCGGGCTATGTTGATCTGATCCTGAAGGGACAAAAGCCGGCAAATATGCCAATCCAGCTGCCAACCAAATTCGAACTGGCCGTCAATCTCAAGACCGCGCGGGCGCTTGGCGTGACGATCCCGCCCACCATCCTCGTGCTGACGGACGACGTGATCGAGTGACGGGTCGTTGAAAATCCGCCGATTGCCGCGCCGTGAGGCGGGCTCAAATCCAGTCATTCGCGAAGCTTCGGCGGAGCAGTTCATGGAATGCAGCATCCGGCCCGCGCTCGACGATGACGCCGCGGCCATCAGCGCGGTCATCTTGCGTGCGCTGCGCGAAACGAATGCAAGGGACTATACGGCGGAGATCATCGCGCGGATCGAGCCCAGCTTCGGCCCGGATGCCGTGCGCCGGCTGATCGGGCAGCGCACCGTTTTCGTCGCCACGATCGGCGGCCGCCTGGTCGGAACGGCAAGCCTCGACGGAAGCGTCGTCCGCACAGTCTTCGTTTCTCCGGACGTTCAGGCTCGCGGGATCGGCAAGCTACTGATGGCCGAGATCAAGCGCACGGCGCGCGAGCGGAACATTCCGTCCTTGACGGTCCCTTCATCGGTCACTGCAGAGACCTTCTATGCGCGACTGGGGTTCAATGCCGTGCGCGACAGCTATTATGGGGACGAACGCACGATCATCATGGAGCGGGTGCTCATCGAGCGGACCTAGACCTGGTCCACACCATGGCAATCGCCGCGGAGAGCCCGACGCGTGGTGGTAGTTCGAGCTCTTGCGGAACCCATCGCCGACGGACGGGCGCGAGTATCTCGCCGTTCTTGCCAGTTCTGATTAGTAAGCGCGAAGCCTGATGGTCCGGTCTCGATCTACCGATACGAGCTGAATTGCGCCAGTTGTGTTCGATGCACGATTTGTAGCCGCAACGAAAGTCGAGTCGCGCTTCGAAAAGTGGAAATTAGTTTTGCGACATAATCGTAATGACTCCGACGCAAAAAAAGAAAATAGGGTGCAATCAACAAGAATATAATGGGAGGAGCAGATGGATACTGCGGGTCGCCTGCGCGCGATGGCATTATTGTGCCGTCAGACAGCCGCGCGTCATCCGGATCGAGGTTGGAAACTACTCGCGGAAGCTGAATATTGGGAGCACTTGGCCAATGATTCGCCGCTCGAGCATGTCGACCATTGCTCGGTTCGCTCACCGCTTCACCGTGAGCACGCTATGATACAATCGGCCACGGCCGACGCGAGGTGAGAGCGAAACAGAATAATTTGTTAGCTTCTGTGTGCCTAACCTGAAGAGTGCCGCCCACCGCCGATGCGGCACATTGGAATGGGAATGCCGGCCCCGGCTGTTACCCCATCCTGCGGCTGGGGCCGTTTTGAACTTTCGCAGCATCGTTCAAACCCGATCCACAACCATGCTCAGAAGCATCGCTATAGCGCTCTTCGGAAAAGGCATCTTGTCTCGGCTCGATCGAGCGCTCTCCCATGGTCGCAATACTGAGGCTGCGCCCAGCCTTGTGCGGGACATCGGCCGAGGCTTCGGGCTGTAGGGCGCCGTCCACGCGCCTCGTCGATCAGGCAGCGCCTGCCCTACCGGCGACTATTTCTTCAACAATATTCCTTTCGCTCGCGCCATTCGCCTGACTGATCCGGCGTGGCGGCCCAGTTCGGCGGCAATCTTCGATACCCCAATGCCCTGCCGGGCCAGCGTGACCAGCCGTCGAACCTCCTGCTCGGCCCATTGCTTCGGCTTCGGTGTCTTCATGGTGCGACCCCACGACCGCACGACTTAACGACGGCAGCTGACGGTCCGCACTTGGGAAATTTACGGGTGGCGCGCCCGGGCCATTATCCATCCGAACCTCCAAACGGAAATTGACCGACGCCGCGCTGTCATGCGCCCCGGCCTTTGGCCTCGTTGTTGAGGCTGGTCAAGGCTGCTGGCGCCGGGCAAGGCGGGAGAGGCCGATGGGCGAAGCGCTGCGTTCTTAGATATCGTGGAGGCGAGCGGTCACGCCACCAGCGCGGCGTCCTCGTCGCGGTCGATGCCGCGCTGTGCGGCCAGCAGGCTGACGATCTCCGCATGCGGCCGGGCCTTGCTGAACAGGAAGCCCTGGCCCTCATGGCAGCCTTCGGCGCGGAGGCAGCTGAACTCGGCTTCGGTCTCGACGCCTTCGGCGGTGATGGTGACGCCGAGGCCCTTGCCGAGGCTGACGATGGACCGGATGATCGCCTGGGCCTCGCGGTTGGCCGCGAGATCGCGCACGAAGGACTGGTCGATCTTGATCTTGTCGAACGGGAAGCTGCGTAGGTAGCTGAGGCTGGAATAGCCGGTGCCGAAATCGTCCATGGAGATGCGCACGCCGAGCGCGCGCAGCGCATGCAGCGTCGCCAGCACCTGCGCGCTCTTCTCAAGGAGCAGCGTCTCGGTGATCTCGAGCTCGAGCCGGCGCGGCGCCAGGCCGGAATGTTTCAGCGCGTCAGTGACCATCGAGAGCAGATTGCCGCTGCGGAACTGAAGCGGCGACAGGTTGACCGCGACGCGGACGTCGTCGGGCCAGGCCGCTGCGTCGAGGCAGGCCCGGCGCAGCATCAGCCCGCCGAGCGGATTGATCAGGCCGGTGTCCTCGGCGACCGGAATGAACTCGGCCGGCGACACCATGCCGCGCTCGGCATGGGGCCAGCGCACCAGCGCCTCGAAGCCGGTGATGCGGCCGCTCGAGAGATCGATCAGGGGCTGGTAGTACGGCCGCAGCACGTCGTTCTGGATCGCGTCGCGCAGCTCGACCTCGATCTTGCGGCGGCTCTGCGCCTTCGCATCGAGCGCGGCCTCGAAGAAGGCGAAGCTGCCACGCGCGTCCAGCTTGGCGCGCGACAGCGCCATGTCGGCGCTCTTGAGCAGCTTTTCGGAATCCTCGCCGTCGCCCGGCGCCATCGCAATGCCGATCGAGGCGCCGATCACCACGGAATGGCCGTCGAGCAGATAGGGATCGGCAATGGCCGCCAGGAGGCGCTTGGCCAGCATCACCGCGTCCTCGGGACGGGCCAGCCCGCTCTGCAGAACCGCGAACTCGTCGGAATTGAGCCGCGCCAGCGCGTCCTCTTCCCGCAAGGTGGAGCGTAGTCGCTTGGCGACGCCGCGCAGCAGCTTGTCGCCGACCGCATGCCCCAGCGTGTCGTTGACCGCCTTGAAATTGTCGAGCCCCAGCATCAGGAGCGCGACCTTCTCCGAGCCGCGGCGCGTGTGCAGCAGCATCTCGTCCATCTGCTGCCGCAGCAGGCTGCGATTGGGCAGACCGGTCAGCCCGTCGTGCTGGGCCATGAAGGCGAGCCGCGCCTCGGCGCGCTTGCGCTCGGTGATGTCCATCAGCGCGAGCAGCACCGCAGGCCGGTCGGCATAAGTCAATTCGCGGGAATAGATCGCAAGGTCGATCAGCGCGCCGTCGGCCTTGACGTGCTTCCAGGTTCGGCCGGCCTGATCCTCTCCGGTCCCATCGACGGTCCAGGGCGGCTCGCTTTCGAACGCCTGCAAGGACCGGATCTTCAATCGCTCGAACTCGGCCCGGCTGTAGCCATAATGCGCGACCGCGGCATCATTGACGCCGAGGATGCGCTCGTCGTCCAGCGCGCAGACGATCATGGGCACGGGATTGCCGTCGAACAGCAGGCGGAACGAGGCCTCGCGCTGCTTGAGCTCGGTGATGTCGACGCGCAGGCCGACGACGCCGCCGTCATCGGTCAAGCGCTCGTCGATCAGGATAACGCGGCCGTCCGACAGCTTCTGCTCGTGACGCGCGCCGGGCTTGTAGAGCTTTTGCAGGCGCTCGGCGATCCAGGCTTCTTCATTGCCGATGGCCTCGGGATAGTCGCCGCGGGCGACGCCGATGCGCAGCGTGTCCTCGAGCCGCGCGCCTTCCTCGAACAGATCGGCGGTCTTGCTGTAGATCTCGGCGTATTTCTTGTTCCAGAGGACGTAGCGGCCTTCGGCGTCGAGAAACACGATGCCCTGCGGCAGGATGTCGATGGCCTGGCGCAGGCGCTCATGCGACTTGCGCGCCTTCGCGATCGCGGCTTCCGCCTCGGCACGGCTGCGCAGGATTTCGTCGTGTTCTGAAAGGGCACGGTGCGCGCGCGCGAAGCGCGGCTTGCGCGCCTTTTGGCCGGCGCGGGCAAGCATGCTTTGCTTTCGCTTTCTTGTTTTTCGAGACCCCAAACTCAACTTCACTCGTCCCAGTCGCATCCAGCGGTCGCAAGTTTTGAGGCAAGTGTCTGAAAAAAAAGTAATCTTAGCCAGCCGCGGCCTGCGCGCGGCGCGCTTACTGCCTGTTTGCGCGGCGTGGCGAGCGGCGGCAGGCGCCATCAGACTGAGTGCGGCGCCCGCAATCAATGAGCGATCTGGCGCAAAATTGCGCGCGCGCCTGAATCGGTTCCGAAATTGCGCGCGATTGCATGCGAACCGCAGAATTTTCTGCGCGCCGCGCACGAATTTTGGTCAATGCAGGATACGGTTATTACACCCTTAAGAAACGGCGGGTCGAGACGCGATTCGGGCGCGCTGCGGTGAGCCGACGGCTGGCTCGTCGCCTCGTTCTTAACCCTGGTGCAGCATTGGGCTATAAGAACGTCAGCATGAGTCGCCGCGGCATCACCCTCCTCCTGCTCTCGTTCGTCTGCCTGGGCGCCGGTGGCGCGCTGGCCCAGGACCGTGGCAGCATCAACCCGAAGCCGCTGCCGCCGCTCGCCAATCCCAACGACCCCGATCTCGCCGCCAAGGAATTGTTCGCGCGCAAGCTGCTGCCATCGAAGGGGCCGACCCACGTCATCGGCTCCTACACCAGGGGCTGCATCGGCGGCGCCGCACAGATGCCGGTCAACGGCGACAATTGGCAGGTGATGCGGCTGTCGCGCAATCGCAGCTACGGACATCCCGACATGATCGCGTTGATCAAGCGGCTCGCCGCGAAGGCGCACAAGGACGCAGGCTGGCCCGGCATCCTGGTCGGCGACATCGCCCAGCCGCGCGGCGGGCCGGCGCTGTCAGGCCATGCCAGCCACCAGATCGGTCTCGACGCCGACATCTGGCTGACGCCGATGCCGGACCGCCGGCTCTCGCGCGAGGAGCGCGAGGAGATGTCGGCGGTGATGATGGTGCGCCAGGACCGGCTCGACATCGACCCCAAGGTGTTCACGCCAAGCCACGTGCTGGTGCTGCGCGCTGCGGCGCGAGAACCCGCCGTGCAGCGCATCTTCGTCAATGCCGCGATCAAGAAGGCGCTGTGCCGCGAGGCCAAGGGCGACCGGGCCTGGCTGTCGAAGATCCGCCCCTGGTGGGGCCACGACTACCACTTCCACATCCGCATGCACTGCCCGGCCGGGGCCGGTGAATGCGAGGGCCAGCCGTCACAGGCAGAGGACGAAGGCTGCAAGCCCGCCGATCTCGCCTACTGGTTCTCCGATGCGGTGCTGCACCCCAAGCCGCCGCCCGAGCCGCCCAAGCCGAAGCCGCCGATGACGCTGGCGCAGATGCCGGGAGCCTGCAAGGCGGTGCTGCATGCAGGGGATGCGAAGCCGTAAGGGCTCGCCCCCGGGCTCGCGCTGCGCGCGCCCCGGGATGACGCATGAGGTTTGACCTTCCGAACGGGCCTGCTATCTTCGCAATTGCGAAACCCCATGCTGGCCGTAAGCCACCGTGGCGCCGTGGAACAGCGCGTCCGCCCGTCGCATCAGACCACCAACGCCAGATCTGCGCGTGCATCGTCCGCGCAAGCTCGCACGGAGCGCTGTTCATGATTCATATTGCCGGACTATTCACCGCCTTCGTCATCCTCGCGGGCGCGAGCCTTTCGTCGGCCGCTGCACAGGACAGGACCATCACCGTGTTCGCCGCCGCCTCGATGAAGAACGCGCTGGACGAGATCGACACTGCCTACACCGCCAGGACCGGGGTCAAGTTCAGCGTCAGCTACGCCGCTAGCTCGGTGCTGGCCAAGCAGATCGAGCAGGGCGCGCCGGCCGACGTGTTCGTCTCGGCCGACACCGACTGGATGGACTACGCGATCGCCAAGAAGACCATCAACGAGCCTTCCAGAGTGAATCTGCTCGGCAACAGCATCGTGCTGATCGCGCCGAAGGATTCCAAGATCGACAGTGTGACGATCGCGCCAGGTTTCGATCTCGCCAAGCTCGCCGGCGACGGCAGGATCGCGACCGGTGACGTCAAGTCGGTCCCTGCAGGCAAATACGCCAAGGCGGCGCTGGAAAAGCTCGGGGCCTGGCCGACCGCGGAGCCGAAATTCGCCATGGCCGAGAGCGTGCGCGCCGCGCTGACGCTGGTCGCCCGCGGCGAGGCTGTGCTCGGCATCGTCTATTCCACCGATGCCAAGGTCGAGCCGGGCGTGAAGATCGTCGGCACCTTCCCGCCGGATTCGCATCCTGCGATCATCTATCCGGTCGCGGCGACCAGCACCGCCAAACCGGAGGCGAACGACTATCTCGCCTTCCTGCGCTCGGCGGCGGCCAAGGCCATCTTGGAAAAATACGGCTTCAAGTTCCTGATCAGCCCCACAACCTGATTGTTGCGACCTGATTCTTGCAAACCTGATTTTGCAACCTGTTTTCTGCAACCTGATATGACGACTTGATGTTCGACATCTCTCCCGCCGAATGGACGGCGATCCTGCTTTCGCTCAGGGTCGCCGTTATTGCCACGCTGGTCGCGACGCCGTTCGGCATTGCGCTGGCGTGGCTGCTCGCGCGGCGTGATTTCTGGGGCAAGTCGGTACTCGACGCACTCGTGCACCTGCCCCTGGTGCTACCGCCCGTCGTCACCGGTTATCTGCTGCTGCTCAGCTTCGGTCGCAAAGGTCTCGTTGGCGGCTTTCTCGCCGACCAGCTCGGCATCGTCTTCGCGTTCCGCTGGACCGGTGCTGCGCTCGCCTGCGGCGTGATGGCGTTTCCGCTGCTGGTGCGGCCGATGCGGCTGTCGATCGAGGCGATCGACCGCCGGCTCGAGCAGGCTGCGGAGACGCTCGGCGCAGCGCCGTGGAAAGTGTTCTTCACGGTGACGCTGCCGCTGGCGCTGCCGGGCGTGCTCGCCGGCATGGTGCTGGGCTTTGCCAAGGCGATCGGCGAGTTCGGCGCCACCATCACCTTCGTCTCCAACATTCCTGGAGAGACCCAGACGATTTCGTCGGCGATCTATTCGCTGATCCAGACGCCCGACGGCGACGCCGCGGCGGGCCGGCTCGTGATCGTCTCGATCGTGCTCGCGATCGGCGCGCTGATCGCGGCCGAATGGTTCGCCCGCCGCGCCACGCAGCGCCTGCACGGGAATTGACCATGCTGCGCGTCGACGTCGAAAAACAGCTCGGCGAATTCTCGCTGTCCGCTTCCTTCAGCAGCGAGGGGCGCGTCATCGGCCTGTTCGGCGCCTCGGGCGCCGGCAAGAGCTCGCTGGTCAACATGATCGCCGGCCTGCTGCGGCCTGATCGCGGCACCATCGCGATCGACGGCGAGATCGTCGACGACACCGCGGCCGGCATTCACGTGCCCACTTACCGCCGCCGCATCGGCTACGTGTTCCAGGATGCGCGGCTGTTTCCGCATCTGAGCGTGGCGCAGAACCTCGACTACGGACGGCGGATGAACGGGCTTGCGCCCGACCCGGCGCAGCACAAGCGCATCATCGACCTGCTCGACATCGGCGCGCTCAGGGATCGCCGTCCCGGGAAGCTGTCCGGCGGCGAGCGCCAGCGCGTCGCGCTCGGCCGCGCGCTGCTGTCGAAGCCGCGCCTCCTGCTGCTCGACGAGCCGCTCGGCGCGCTCGACGAGGGCCGCAAGCTCGAAATCCTGCCCTATCTGGTGCGGCTGCGCGACGAGGCCAATGTGCCGATGGTCTATGTCAGCCACGACGTCGCCGAGCTGCGCCAGCTCGCGACGCAGATCGTGATGCTGAAGCAGGGGCGGGTGACGTCGTTCGGTGGGGTGAAGGTGCTGACGTGAACGGACCAACCCCGACTACCAGCCGCGGTCGACGTTTCGCACTTCGCCGGTCCGGGCATCCACATCGACCTCGATCCAGCGGCCGGCGCGGTCGCGGCCCTCAATCTGCCATTCGTCGCCGAGGAAGTTCGTGTGCGACACCGTCGCAACGCCAAGATCGGTCGCGACGTCAAGCGCAACCTGCATCGAGATCTGATCGCCGGTGTCGTAGGCCATCGCCGGCGCCGCTGCGCCCAGCACGAGGACAGTCGCGATCGGAAGGGCGAACTTTCGCATTGGCGTACTCCTGTCAGTCCAAACTTCTATACAGCTTAGAACGAGAGGCAATGCGGAGCGTTCCGGATCTGGATGTCACGAATCCGCGCAAAACTTCGGCGGTTGCGGCGATTTGGTGGCAGTTCCTCTTCGCAAGTCAAACTCCAGCGACCGAAGTCCAGACATCGGCGAGCTTCTTTCTCACGGCCTGCGCGCGGGTCAGCGGCGGCGGCGTTTCGTCTTCCTCCGGCAGACGCAGGCCGACGACGTTGACGCGGCCGCCGGAGATTGATCGTGCGACCAGCACGATCTCGTCCAGCGGCAGCTCGGCGCCCTCTTTCGGCGCGTGGTCGAGATGAACGTCGAAATAATCTGCCAGGGTCAGCTTGCCGTCGTCCTCGCCGACCTTCACACCGTAGATCGCGGCGAGCTCGGCGAGCGTGTGCTCGCCGGAGACCATGAAGTCGCCGAGCAGATGCGGATCGGGCGCGGTGCTCGGCTGCATGTCGACGAAGAAACGGTCGAGCGCTTCGGCCTTTTCCGGCGGCGCCAGCAGATAGATGTAGTCGCCCGGTGCGATCGGATCGGCCTCCGTCGGCGTCAGGATGTGCTCGTTGCGGATCACCAGTGTCGGCTTGGACCAGGACGGGATCAGGCCGCGACGGAAATACAGGCTCTTGGGCCGCACCGGATAGCCGACCAGCTGCTGCTCGAGCTGGCCGGGCAGATCGAGCTCGACGCGGCGGGGGCCGCGGTCGGCGCGGGGCAGCGCCACGTGCAGCTTGCGCGCGGCCGGCGCCAGGGTCCAGCCTTGCAGCAGAAGCGAGATGATGACGACGACAAAGGCCACGTCGAAATAGAGATAGGCCTTGGGCAGCCCGACCAGCATCGGGATCGAGGCCAGGAAGATCGCGACCGCACCGCGGAGGCCCGTCCAGGCGATGAAAATCTTCTCACGCCAGTTGAAGCGGAACGGCGACAGGCACACGAACACCGCGAGCGGGCGCGCCACCAGCATCAAGACCAGCGCGACGGCGACCGCTGGCAGCACGCTGGAACCCAACCGGCTCGGCGAGACCAGAAGGCCGAGCAGCACGAACATCACGATCTGCGCCAGCCAGGTCGCGGCGTCGAGGAACGTCACCACCGAATTATGCGCGCGGGTCGGCCGGTTGCCGATGATGATGCCGGCGAGATAGACCGCGAGGAAGCCGGAGGCGTGCATGATCTGCGAGCCGCCGAAGATCACGAGCGCGGCCGTGGTCACGAAGGGCGCATGCAGGCCCTGCGGTAGGGCGACCTTGTTGAGCGCGATGACGACGAGGCGGCCGCCGATGACGCCGACGACGGCGCCCAGCACCGCCTCCTGGATGAACTCCATCAGCACATGGCCGGGCGAGCTGGTACCGACCGAGATGTATTCCACCAGCATCAAGGTGAGGAAGATCGCGAAGGGATCGTTGGTGCCGGATTCCGCCTCCAGCGTCGCGCCGACGCGCGGGCGTAGACGCAGGCCCTGGGTGTGCACCAGGAGGAACACGGCCGCAGCGTCGGTCGAGGCCACCACCGCCCCGACCAGCAGCGACTCCGACCAGTTGAGGTCGAGCGCGTATTTGGCGAACGGCGCCGTGACCAGCGCGGTCAGCAGCACGCCTGCGGTCGCGAGCACCACGGACGGCGCAAGCACGGTGCGGATGCTGGCAAAGCGCGTGCGCAGGCCGCCGTCGAACAGGATCAGGGCGAGCGCGACGGAGCCGACCAGATAGGTGGTGCGGACGTCGTCGAACTGAAGCTGACCTGGGCCGGAATCGCCGGCGAGCATGCCGATGATGAGGAAGACGAGCAGCAAGGGCGCGCCGAAGCGCAGCGCCAGCAAGCTGGAGAGGATGCCGGCCATGACGAGGACGGCGCCGAGCAATATGGCGAGACTGACGGAATCGAGAGAGGCCATCCACCTTCCGGGTAAAAAATCGCTGGAATTTCATCCTTATCGTTGGTGGACTCGCGCGCCAACCCATTTTCGCGCTTCGCGGCAATCTGCCCGTGTTTTACGGCCTTAACGCGCTTCACTTCACGGTGTATCGATGGCCCGGCCGCGTCCTTTGTGGGATTGTCCGGCGCCCTCGAATCAATTCCTCCCCGCTTGCCGACGAGACCCGATGGACATGGACCTCAAAGACTTCATGGAGCTCGTGCAGACCACCGCACGCAGCGTCGGGGCAGAATTCTCCTCACCCTGGTTCTACCTGCAATTCGGCCTCATCCTGGCCGCCGCCGGCATCGCCTATGCCGCGGAGGCCGCTATTCGCAGCCGTGTCGACCTGACCTCGCTGGCGATGCGCTGGCCGCTGCCGCTCCGGCATTTCGTCCGGGTCATGGTCGCCAGCGCCTCGACGGCGGTGTTCACGCTGCTCGTGATCGTCTCGCGCGTGGTGATGTATCACGCGACCTGGCCGAGCCGCTCCTATCTGCTGATGGTCGCAGCCAAGCTGGGTTTCGCCTGGCTGGTGATCCGGCTCGTGACCTCGGTGCTGCGCAACGCCTTCATCGTCAAGCTGGTGTCGATCACGGCATGGTTCATCGCCGCGCTCTCCATCGTCGGCCAGCTCGATGCGACGGTCGACCTATTGGATTCCTTCGCGATCGTGCTCGGCGGCCTCAGGCTGACCCCCCTCCTGGCGCTGAAGGCCGGCGCGCTGCTGCTGATCGCGCTCTGGCTCACCAACATCGCCAGCAATTTCGCCGAGAGCCGGATCAATTCGACCACCGACCTGACGCCGTCGGTGCAGGTGCTGCTGGTCAAGATCATCCGCATCGGGCTGCTCACGGTCGCCATCGTGATCGCGCTCGGCGCGGTCGGAATCGACCTGTCGGCGCTCGCGGTGTTCTCGGGCGCGGTCGGCGTCGGCATCGGAATCGGCCTGCAGAAGATCGTCGCCAATTTCATCTCGGGCATCATCCTGCTCGCCGACAAGTCGGTGAAGCCCGGCGATCTCGTCACCATCGGCGACAATACCGGCCGCATCAGCGCGATGAAGACGCGCTATATTTCCGTCGCTGCCGGAGACGGGCGCGAATTCCTGGTCCCGAACGAGGATCTGGTGACGCAGAAGGTCGTCAACTGGACCTATACCGACAAGAACACGCTGGTGAAGATCGCCTTCGGCACCAATTACGACGCCGACCCCAAGCTGGTTTGTACGCTCGCCGCCGAGACCGCCGCCGCTCATCCGCGCGCGCAGAAGGGCAAGCCGCCGACCTGTCTCCTGACCGAGTTCGCGGAAGCCGGGATGAAGTTCTCGCTGACCTTCTGGATCGCCGACCCCGACGGCATGGACAAGGTCAAGAGCGACGTGATGCTGGAGCTATGGGACGCCTTCAAGCGCGAGGGCATCCGGGTTCCCTATCCCGTCCGCGAAATCCGTATCCGCGGCGGCGCCCTGCCGGTGGAAACCGCCGTGGAAGTGCCGAATTAGGTCACTTTCACCCCCCAAGCAGGCCCTTCGGCTTGCATGAAGCCTGCCAATCATTAGATTGGGGCCTGAAATCAAGCCTTTCCACCGACATCGAGATCAGCCCGAGAAGACCTGACACGCATGAGCTACGTCGACGCCACCGAGACCTCCCTGCGCAAGACCGGACAGATCAAGCTGCACGGGCCTGCCGCCTTTGCCGGCATGCGCAAGGCGGGCGCGCTGGTGGCCAGGTGCCTGGACGAGCTCACCGACATCGTCGGGCCGGGCGTGCCGACCTCCAGAATCGACGAATTCGTCCGCGACTTCGCCTTCAGCCATGGTGCCTATCCGGCGACGCTGATGTATCGCGGCTACCGCTACTCGACCTGCACCTCGCTCAACCATGTTGTCTGCCACGGCATGCCCGGCGACCGTCCGCTGAAGGAGGGTGACATCGTCAACATCGACGTCACCTTCATCGTCGACGGCTGGTATGGCGATTCCAGCCGGATGTATGCGATCGGCCCAATCGCCCGCAAGGCCGAGCGGCTGATCGAGGTGACCTATGAAGCCATGATGCGCGGCATCGCCGCGGTGAAGCCCGGCGCCACCACCGGCGACATCGGCCACGCCATCCAGAGCTTCGTCGAGCCGCAGGGCATGAGCGTGGTGCGCGATTTCTGCGGCCATGGTTTGGGACGCATGTTCCACGACGAGCCGAACATCATCCATATCGGCCGGCCCGGCGAGGGCGTGCAGCTCAAGCCCGGCATGTTCTTCACCATCGAGCCGATGATCAATCTCGGCAAGCCGCACGTGAAGATCCTGTCCGACGGCTGGACCGCGGTGACCCGCGACCGCTCGCTGTCGGCGCAGTTCGAGCACTCCGTCGGCGTAACGGCGACCGGCGTCGAGATCTTCACGCTGTCGGCGCGGCACGGCGAGAAGCAGATCGGCGCCTAATCGCGTTGGCCTAACGCCGGCGGCGGAATGACGACGGCGGCCGCTTGTAGGTCGCGGCAAAAGCGTCGTTGAATCTGCGAATACTGCCGAAGCCGGCCGCAAACGCAATCTCCGCCAGCGTCATTCCTGTCTGGTCGATCAGGCGCTTGGCTTCTTGCACGCGGCGGGTCGCCGCGATCTCGCTCGGGCTTGCGCCGGCGTGGCGCATGAACAGGCGGAGCAGGTGACGCGGCCCGACGCCCAGAGCTTCCGCAAGCTCCGCCATGGTCGCGCGGTCGAGAAAGCCGTCATTGATCAGGCGCATGCCGCGCGCAACGGTGGTCGCCGTCCCCATCCAGGCCGGCGAGCCCGGCGCGGCTTCGGGCCGGCAGCGCAGGCACGGGCGAAAGCCGGCCCGCTCGGCGGCGGCCGCGGTCGGATAGAAGGTGACGTTCTCAGAGCGGGCCGGACGCACCGGACACACCGGCCGGCAATAGATCCGCGTCGAGCGGACGCCTGAGAAGAACAGGCCGTCGAAGGCACGCGCACGCGCCAGCCTCGCCCGATCGCACGTGTCCCAGTCGAGATGCGGTGGCAGCGTCTGCCGGTGTGCCGAGCCTGTCGTCATGGCGCAATCATAATTTCATGGCGCCCCGCCGAGTAGCTGAATTCGGACGCGACCGGGCGATGAGGTCCGAATCCAGCCAGCCCACAGCGCCGCTCCGGATCATGGTGTCGATGGATCCCGGAGCAGATTGCATGAGCACGCAGGCGCGACAGACGACATCACGGCAAACCGGCCTGGCTTTCGAGACCGGACTCCTGCTGCTTCTCGCCCTGATCTGGGGCAGCTCGTTCACGCTCATCAAGGTCGCGCTTCCGACGATTCCGCCCTTCACGATGGTCGCGGCGCGGGTGACGATCGCAGCTGTTCTCTTGATCATGATCGCTCTCGCGCAAGGGCACGCCCTGCCGCGCCAAGGGCCGGTGTGGGCGGCTTTCGTCGTGCAAGGGCTGCTGCAAAGCGCGCTGCCCTTTACCCTGATCAGTTGGGGCGAGATGCATATCACAAGCGGCCTCGCCGGCGTGCTCAATGCGACCCCGCCGATGTTCGTGCTTGCGATCGCGATGTTGACCGGACGCGGACGAGAGACGATCAGCGGCCGCAAGATCATCGGTGTTGTGCTGGGCCTAGTGGGCGTCGCCCTGACCATGGGGGTTGATGCGCTCTCGGGGATCGGCGCCGCCGCGCCGCTGGCGCAGGCCGCCGTCCTGGCTGCGAGCTTCTGCTATGCGCTCGCACCGATCTGGGGGCAGCGGTTCGCGGGCCTTCCCGCGATCGTCACGGCAGCCGGCGCGATGAGCTGCGCCGCGGCGCTGATTCTGCCCATCACCGCCGTCCTCGATCGACCCTGGACGCTAGTGCCGACGACGCAGGCGATCACGGCGGTGCTCGGCCTTGCGATCGTCTGCACCGCGCTCGCCATGGTGATCTATTTCCGCCTGATCCGCACGCTCGGCCCGCTCGGTACGACGAGCGGCAGCTACCTGCGCGCCGGCTTTGCCGTAGCGCTCGGGGCCACGCTCCTTGGCGAAAGCTTCACCTGGTCGATACTGGCCGGCATGATGCTCATCGTCATCGGCGTCATGGCCATAGCAGCTCCCGTGCGGAAGGCCTGAGAGCAGTGCAATTGTCGATTGAAAAATTCCGTCGGCAAGGCAATGCTGGCGGCCGATGCCCGCGAAGCCTGACCACGACAAGAGCAAGCCTGACGACGCGCCGCACTATCTCGGCCATCGCGAGCGGCTGCGCGAGCGCTTCTACAGCGCGGGCGCGGATGCGCTGAGCGACTACGAGCTGCTCGAGATGGCGCTCTTTGCCGCGCTGCCGCGGCGCGACACCAAGCCGCTGGCGAAGACGCTGATCAAGACGTTCGGCTCGTTCGCCGAGGTCGTGCATGCGCCAGTGGCGCGCTTGCGCGAGGTCGAGGGAGTCGGCGAGTCCGCGATCAACCAGCTCAAGCTGATCGCAGCTGCCGCGCATCGCGTCGCCAAGGGCGAGGTCAACAGCCGCAACGCGCTGTCATCCTGGAACGAGGTGATCGCCTATTGCCGCACCAGCATGGCGTTTGCCGACAAGGAGCAATTCCGCCTGCTCTTCCTCGACAAGCGCAACCAGCTGATCGCCGACGAGGTGCAGCAGACCGGCACGGTCGACCACACCCCGGTCTACCCGCGCGAGGTGATCAAGCGCGCGCTGGAATTATCCGCGACTGCGCTGATCCTGGTGCACAACCACCCCTCCGGCGATCCCTCGCCCTCGCAGGCCGACATCCAGATGACCAAGGCGATCATCGACATCGCAAAACCGCTCGGGATTGCCGTGCACGACCACATCATCGTCGGCAAGAACGGGCATGCGAGCCTGCGCGGGATGCGTTTGATCTAGGCACGAGATTCACGCCCTTCACGGAATACACCGGCCACGAATAGGGTCCTCGGGACACGTTGAGATATAGACATGCCACGCCTCCCTGGTTTTGACCGTGTTGTTGTCCCGGAGGCAAAGATCGTGAGGTATTTGTTGAACGTCAGCCATCCCGGCGGCCGCTCAAAAGCTCGTTTCCTCGAAGGATTCGGTTTCAGCGCCCAGAACTGGCCTCTCTTGCGCGACGCCATCGTAGCGCACGCTAGAGCAAACGACATCACCAGGTCACATAGATCGCAATTCGGAACCAAATACGAGATCGACGGCCCATTGCAGACCCCACAGGGTCGTACTCCGATCGTCCGTGTGGTATGGTTCGTGGAGCCTCAGGAAAACGTCCCACGCTTGGTGACCTTGGTACCGAGGAGGATTGGTACTTATGATCAATGAATTGGACCTTGTCGTATTGAAGCGGGATGTGCCTTCCGAGCGGCTAGCCGCCGGCGACGTGGGCACCGTCGTTCTGGTGCATCAACAAGGCGAAGCATTCGAGGTGGAGTTCACGACGCTGTCGGGGGATACGGTTGCCGTCGTGACTCTCGACGCGTCCGACGTGCGTCCCGTCGAGGCGCGCGAGATTGTCCATGCGCGCGCAGTCAACTGATCCAATGCCGACGTGCATCCGATGACCGCTCGGCAACAATACTGCTGACAGCTGCCGGTCCTCACGGCTTCACCGAACGCGAGGACGCGCTTGGCGATGCCGAAATCTCCCAACGGAATCATCTCTTGCGTCAACAAGATGCCCCGTCTGCAGGTTGTGCCTCACGTGGCGCCATCCGGCGGCAACCAGTGTTAGGCCACCTACTGCCGCAGCATGATCAGGGGATCGGCGGTGTCGGGGACGCGGCGCCATTGCGCGTTGTCGTCGGCCTCGAACTGCCAGGCTTCGCCGGATTTCGACATCAGGATGATCTGGCCGCGCTCGAGGCGCCATTGCGTCGGGTTGAACTGCGCGATCGTGGCGTCGCATCTCGGCTTGAGGAAAACCTGGAAATTGTCCGCATCAGCCTCGGTGTTGGTCAGCGTCAGCCCGCACACCGGCTGGCCGTTGCGGCGCACCATCGACCAATCGCCGATCATCTGGTCCATCGACTTCGCCATCGAGCGCGCGGCGGCGAGATCCTGCAGGATGTAGACGCCCTCGCCCTGGCGCAGGCCCTCGAAGATACCGGCCTCGACCTCCGTGAAGTCGATCACGGCTTCGCCGGTCGCATCCTGCAGGCGCACGATATCGAGGCCCCTCACGCTCCAGGCCACGATGTCCTTGGTGAAGGGCAGCGCGGTCTTGCAGGACGGCTCCAGCTCCAGCTTGAAACCCTGGCCTGCCGCGTCAGCCTTCAGCGTGACGACGCAGGTCTTGCTGCGCTCGGTGGTCGAGAGCTCCCATTGTCCGGGCATCTGCTTCTTCAGGCTCGCCGCATCCTGCGCATGCGCGATGCCGATCGCGGCCAAAAGGGCCGCGACGGCGAATGCGAGAACCCGAAGAACTCTCATCAGCGCCCCTTGACCGGCGTTTCCGCAACCGGCGTCAGCGGCGCCTTGCCGGCGAACCAGGCCTTGAGATTGTCGACCACGAGCTGGTCCATGGCGTTGCGCGTCACCACCGAGGCCGAGCCGATATGCGGCAGCAGCACGACGTTCTGCATGGTCTTGAGCTCGTCGGGCACGTTCGGCTCGGCCGCGAACACGTCGAGGCCGGCGGCGAGAATGGTGCCTGACTTCAGCGCCTGGATCAGCGCTGGCTCGTCGATCACCGAGCCGCGGGCGACGTTGACCAGCACGCCGCGCGGGCCGAGCGCCTTGAGCACCTCGGCATTGATCATCTTGTTGGTGCTGGCACCGCCGGGCACGATCACAACAAGCGTGTCGACCGCTTTCGCCATCTCGATCAGGTCAGGATAGTGCTTGTACGAGACGTCCTTGGAGGGATTGCGGGAGTGGTAGACCACCGGCACCAGCGAGGCATCTAACCGGCGCGCGATGGCCTGGCCGATCCGGCCCATGCCGACGATGCCGACCTTGCGGTCGCGCAGCGAGCCGACGCTGAGCGGATAGTTCTGGGTCTGCCAGAGCCCGGAGCGGACATAGCGGTCGGCCTTGATGAACTCGCGCAAGGTGGAGATCAGAAGGCCCATCGCGACGTCGGCGACCTCCTCGGTCAAGACGTCGGGCGTGTTGGTCACGATAATGCCGTGCTCGGCCGCATATTTGGCATCGATGTGGTCGTAGCCGACGCCGAAGCTCGCCACCATCTCCAGCTTCGGCAGCTGCGACAGCGAGTCCTTGTCCGCGCGCACGGTGTGGTAGGTCACCGCGACGCCGCGGATCTTGTCGCGGACCGCCGGCGTCAGCCGCTCGAGATCGCCGCGCGTCTCCGCCTTGTGCACGACGAAATGATCGGAAAACCCGTTCTCGAGGATCGGCCGCACCGGCCCATAGATCAGAAGGTCGATCTTTTCGGACGAAATCGAACCGGCAGCCATCAGTTTTCCTTTCCAAGCGCGCTCTCATGCCAGCGCCGTAAAACGAGGTGGGAAACTAGCGCCAGCACCCCATAGATGACAATCCCGGCCAGCGACAACAGAAGCAGCGCGGCAAACATGCGGGGTATGTTCAAGCGATAGCCTGACTCGGCGATCCTGTAGGCGAGCCCGGAGCCGGCGCCGGCCGTTCCGGCCGCGATCTCGGCCACGACCGCGCCGATCAGCGACAGGCCGCCGGCGATGCGCAATCCGCCGAGAATGTAGGGCAGCGCCGCCGGCAGCTTGAGGAAGCGCAGGGTTTGCGGCTTCGATGCGCCATAGAGCTGGAACAGGCCGGCGAGGTTGCGGTCCACCGAGTTCAGCCCGAGCGTGGCGTTCGACAGCACCGGGAAGAAGGCGACGATGAAGGCGCAGACGACCACCGCGGTCTGCTGCTCCAGATAGATCAGCAAGAGCGGCGCGATCGCGATGACAGGCGTCACCTGCAGCACGATTGCATAGGGGAACAGCGAATATTCCACCCATTTCGACTGGTTGAACAGCAGCGCCAGTGCGATGCCGCCGATGCTGGCGGCGACAAAACCTTCGAGCGTGGTGACAAGCGTGGTCGCCAGCGATTGTGACAGCACCGCCCAGTCCTTGATCAGTGTCAGCACGATGACGGAGGGCGCCGGCAGCACGTAAGGCGGGATCTCCCTGATGCGGACCACGAGTTCCCAGGCAAAGAGGCCGGCTGCGAAGACGATGACGGGCAGCACGAAGCGCATCGCGCGTTGCGCGCCGGACGATTTTGCGGGCACGGGAGCTTGAGCGTTCATAGCGTCGACTGCCCCGAATAGGACGGCGCCAGCGCGGCCGACACGCGTCGGCAATAATCGGAATAGGCCGTCGAGGTGCGAAACTCCTCGCCCCGCGGCTCGACCGTCTCGATGCGGATGTCGGCCTGGATGCGGCCGGGGCGCGCCGTCATGACGACGACGCGCTGCGACAGATAGACGGATTCGAACACCGAATGGGTGACGAAGATGACGGTCTTGCGTAAGCCTCGCCACAGCGCCAGCAGATCGTTGTTGAGGCGGAAGCGCGTGATCTCGTCGAGCGCGGCGAACGGCTCGTCCATCAGGAGGATATCGGGATCGGTGACAAGCGCACGCGCCAGCGACACCCGCATCTTCATGCCGCCGGAGAGCTCGCGCGGAAAGGCATCGGCGAAATCAGCAAGGCCGACGCTGGCCAGCGCCGCGTCGGCACGCGCGCGCCCCTCCGCCTTCGGCACGCCGCCGAGCTTTAGCGGCAGTCGCACGTTCTCGCGGACGTTGGCCCAGGGCATCAGGGTCGGCTCCTGGAACACGAAGCCGATGCCGTGACCCGGCTGCGGCACGCCCTCGTGCCGTGCCACTCGCACCGTGCCCGACGACGGCGCGCTGAGCTCGGCGATCAGCCGCAACACCGTCGACTTGCCGCAGCCGGAGGGTCCCAGCAGCGAGATGAACTCGCCCTTGCGGACGGCTAGGTCGAACGGGCCGAGCGCCATCACGCCGTTGTCGTAGACTTTCGTCACGCCGCGCAGGCTGACGGCGAGAGCCGTCAGGCTGGCCTCGACGGTAGATGAGGCCTTGTGCTCGATCATCGATGGCCGGCAGCTGTGGGCATCGGTCGAGCAGCGTCCCTCACCTCTTCCCGACGGGGAGAGGTCGGCGCGTAGCGCCGGGTGAGGGGCCTCAGGTCCCACGAGAGAGCGTAACCCCTCACCCGCATCGCATCTTGTGATGCGATGCGACCTCTCCCGTCGGGAGAGGTGTAGAATGCCGAGCCACCTACGCCTGACCTCACCATGCGTTAGGGCTTGTTCGGGCCCAGCTCGACGCCGACGCCCTTGTTGACGAAGCGCAGCGTGTAGGATTTGCGGTAGTCGAGATCCGCCTTCACGACCCCAGCCTTGACCATCTTGTTGAAGAAGGAGGCGTAGCGCTCGTCGCTCATCGCGCCGATGCCGTTCTTCAAGCTGTCGCCGGAATCGACGATGCCGTGCTCCTTCATCTTGGCGACGGAATAGGCCAGGAGATCGTCGGTCATCTCCGGGTTGAGCTGCTTGATCAGGGAGTTGCCGGCGGAATTGTCGCGGTACATGTAATTGTACCAACCGATCATGGAGGCATCGACGAAGCGCTGCACGAGGTCGGGCTTCTTCTCGACGATCTCGCGGCGGGTTTCGATCAGCGTCGAATAGGTGTTGAAGCCGTAATCGGCGAGCAGCAGCACGTTGGGCTTGAAGCCGGCGGCCTTCTCCACCGCGAACGGCTCGGAGGTCACGTAACCCTGCATCGCGCTCTTCGGGTTCGCGATGAAGGGCTGCGGATTGAAATTATAGGGGCGGACGTTCTTCTCGCTGAAGCCATATTCGGATTTCAGCCACTGGAAGTAGCTGGTCATGCCTTCCTTGGAGACAAACAGCGTCAGCGGCTTGAGGTCCTCGATCTTGGCAACCTTGGCATCAGGCTGCGTCAGCATCACCTGCGGATCCTTCTGGAACACCGCGGCGATGGTGATGACGGGAACGTTGTTGGCGACGGCATCGAACGACATCAGCGTGTTCGCGGCCATGAAGAAATCGATCTTGCCGGCGATCAGCAGCATCCGGTTGTTCTCGTTCGGGCCGCCGGGGACGATGGTGACGTCGAGGCCGTATTTCTTGTAGGTGCCGTCGGCGACCGCCTGGAAGAAGCCGCCATGCTCGGCCTCGGCGACCCAGTTGGTGCCGAAGGTGACCTTGTCGAGCGTTTGGGCGCGCGCCGGCGCAAAAGAGGCGAGAGCGGCCAACAAGCCCGCAACTAGCGCTCGCCGCAGATGAAAGGGGGTCATAATGGCACTCCGTCGATCGTGGCTGGCCCAATCGCGTCTGGTCCGGGTGAAGGCAACGCGATAGAACCGCATGACATCAGGGGATGCGAGCCGCCCGGGCCCGCATCCCCTCAAACCGCAAATTACGTGACAAATTCGGGCAAGGAAACCTCGATGACGCCCTCCCGCGACTGGATCGACATCGACTGGGCTGATGCGAGCCCCGGCGAGGTGTCGCGCTGGATCGCGGTTTTGCCGCTGGCGGCAACCGAGCAGCACGGTCCGCATCTGCCGCTGACGACGGACGTGCTGATCGCGGACGCCTACCTCGCACGTGTGCGCGAACTGTTGCCCGCCAGCGTTGCGGCGACCTTCCTTCCGGTCGAACGGGTCGGGATCTCCACCGAACATATCGACTATCCCGGCACGCAGACGCTGCCGACTGAAATCGCGCTGAGGAAATGGGCAGCGATCGGCGCGGACGTTGCACGCCGCGGCGTTAGGAAGCTCGTCATCGTCACCAGCCATGGTGGCAATAGCGCAGCCATGATGCTGGTTGCGCAGGACCTGCGCGCGCATCACAAGCTGTTCGTGGTGACGACGTCGTGGTCGCGGCTCTCGGGCGCGGACAAATTGTTCCCGGCCGATGAAGTGCGGCACGGCATTCACGGCGGCGCGGTCGAGACCTCGATCATGCTGGCGCGCTATCCGGATCAGGTGCGCAAGGATGCGATCGCCGATTTTCCCGCGAGCAGCATCGCGATCGAGCAGCAATATCGCTGGCTGTCGACGCAGCGGCCGGCGCCGTTCGCCTGGCAGGCGCAGGATCTCAACACCAGCGGTGCCGTCGGCAACGCGACGCTGGCGCAGCCAGAGAAGGGCGAGCAGCTGCTCGATCAGGGCGCGACGGCGTTCTGCGAGCTGCTGGGTGAGGTCGATAACTTCGACGTGAACAGGCTTGCCAAGGGTCCCCTCGGCTAGGGGGCATCTTCCTGGATTCATTCAGGAAAGATCTATTCTTCGCGAGCGCATTTGCAGTCTTCGAACCGGACGCGAGCAGCCTCCGTCCAACTGGGCACGCGGGCCACAACGGACCGCCTCAACCCCGGATGGAGTTTCACATGTCGATCAAGACCAAGATTGCCGCCGCAGCTCTCGCTGCTCTCACTGTTGCCGGCAGCATCGCATCCACCACCACCTCGGCCGAAGCCAAGCAGCCCGGCTGGGTCTGGGGCGTCGGTGCCGGCATCGCCACCGCCGCCGTCGTCGGCTCCGCGATCGCCGCCAGCAACGATCCCTATTACCACGGCTATCACCGCTGCGGCTGGGTCGCCCAGTACAACGCCTTCGGCCAGTACGTCGGCCGCGTTCGCACCTGCTACTGATCTGAGTATCTGAGGCCGATCTCCACGTGGATCCCGCGTCCGACACGGGCGCCTCATCCACCCCGTGTCGGACGCGGGATCCACGTGGAGATCGGCCTCAGATACTCAGATCAGTAGCAGGTG